>NZ_CAJLKP010000004.1 GCF_905207245.1 uncultured Bacteroides sp.
AGCCGAAAGAGCGGCTGCAAACGGACTGCAAACAGTCTTATTTGAGAAGAAAGCCATTGGTGGAGTTTGTCTCAATGAGGGGTGTATTCCTACCAAGACTCTGCTCTACTCCGCCAAGTTGTGGGACAATATGAAAAGCGCATCGAAGTATGGCATTTCTGTGCCCGACGGTTCGGCGTTCGATATGCAGAAGATGATTGCCCGCAAGGATAAGATTGTGAAAAAGTTGACCGGCGGTGTGCAGATGACGGTCAACTCCTATGGTGCTGTCATTGTGCCTCACGAAGCTGTGATTGCGGGCGAAGCGGACGGACGCTTCCTGGTTTCGGCAGCGGGGGAGATGTACGAAGTAACCTATCTGTTGGTGTGTACCGGTTCCGATACGGTTATCCCGCCTATCAAAGGTCTGTCCGGGGTTGATTATTGGACGTCGAAAGAGGCCCTTGAGAGCACTGTGCTGCCATCTTCACTGGTCATCATCGGTGGCGGCGTCATCGGGATGGAATTTGCTTCTTTCTTCAACAGTATGGGCGTACAGGTGTATGTGGTCGAGATGATGCCCGAAGTGCTGGGCGCTATGGATAAAGAAACCAGCGGTATGTTGCGTTCGGAATATCAGAAGCACGGAGTTAAATTCCATCTGAATACAAAAGTGGTTGAGGTCAGTCCCGAAGGAGTCACTATTGAAAAGGATGACAAAACGTCGCTCATCGAGGCTGAAAAGATATTGGTCAGCGTAGGCCGGAAAGCCAACCTGCTGCAAGTGGGCTTGGATAAACTGAACATAGAACTGTTGCGTAACGGTGTGAAAGTGGATGAACACATGCTAACTTCCCATCCGCGGGTATATGCCTGTGGCGACATCACCGGACATTCTATGCTGGCACATACTGCCATTCGCGAAAGTGAGGTTGCCATCAATCATATTCTGGAGGTGGCAGACCGGATGAATTATGATTGTGTGCCGGGCGTAGTGTATACTAATCCCGAAGTGGCCGGTGTAGGTAAGACCGAAGAAGAACTGAAAAACGCCGGCATCAGTTATCATGTACAGAAATTGCCGATGGCCTATTCCGGCCGTTTCGTAGCCGAGAATGAACAGGGAAACGGGCTTTGCAAACTGATACTGGATGATGACGACCGGATAATAGGCTGCCACATGCTGGGCAATCCGGCTTCCGAGTTGATTGTACTTGCCGGAATTGCCGTGCAGCACGGATATACGGTAGAAGAATTTCAGAAGACTGTCTTCCCACACCCGACGGTCGGCGAAATCTTCCATGAAACACTCTTTGCATAATGTTCTGCATTGATAATCGCTGTACGGATATTTATTTTAATCTGGCAGCAGAGGAGTATTTGTTGAAGCAGAAGCGGGGCAACTTCTTTATGCTTTGGCAGTCGGAACCTTCCGTTGTGATAGGAAAGCATCAGAGTGTGGCGGCGGAGGTGGACGAAACGTTCTTGCACGAAAAAGGAATAGCATTGGCACGCCGTTTCTCCGGTGGAGGCGCCGTGTATCACGACCGGGGAAACATCAACCTGAGCTTTATTGAAACCAGGAAGCAACCGGATTTTGAATATTACCTGCAACTGGTGGTCGACTTCCTTGAGAAGGTGGGCATCGCGGCATATGCCGACCAGCGTCTGGGCATTTATGTGGACGAACGGAAAATATCGGGCAGTGCGCAGTGCATACACAAAGACCGGGTGATGTATCACTGTACTTTGTTGTTTTCCACCGATTTGGATGTGCTGAATGGTGCATTGAGCGGTCAGCCCGATGCAGAGAACCGCTTGCCGGGTTCCCGCACCTTACGTGCCGTACCTTCTGTGCGGAGCGAGGTGGCTAACGTAAAAGAGTTTTTGTCCGGGCCTATGGATGTCAAACGCTTTATGCATCTGCTTTTCCATTCATTCATAGATGATGACGATAACCGTATCTACCGCTTCTCCGCCGGAGATTTGGAAGCCATCGAACGGTTGAAGGCGGAGAAGTATGCTTCGCAGGAGTGGATATATCATAAATCCGCATTAACTTCTGCCTAAGTTAAAAAACTTACTATTCAGTTACTTGTTGTATATACATAATAACCCCCAAACCTAAAACTTAACTATATGTCGAGATTTGAAATAAAGATGCCTAAATTAGGCGAAAGTATAACCGAAGGTACCATCGTTTCGTGGTCGGTACAAGTAGGTGACATCGTTAAAGAAGATGATGTCTTGTTTGAAGTGAATACTGCTAAAGTCAGTGCGGAAGTACCCTCTCCGGTGGCAGGTAAAGTTGTCGAGATTTTATTTAAAGAAGGAGATACCGTAGCTGTGGGCACGGTGGTTGCCATCGTTAATATGGGCGATGAAGGTGGTGAAGAACCGCTTCAAAGCAGCCCGGAAATTATAAATGAAAAAGCTGAGGTGGCTCCTCCGGAAACTGCCTCGCCACAACAACTTCCCCAGGCGAAAGCTGTCCAATCGGAAGAAGCACGTTGGTATTCTCCCGTCGTTCTTCTGCTGGCTCGTGAGTTTGGTATCCGGCGGGAAGAACTGGATACTGTGCCGGGTACCGGATACCAGGGGCGCGTCAGTAAAAAGGATATCAGGAATTATATCGTCAGGAAGCAAAGAGGTAATGCGGCTGCTACTATAAAGTCTGCTGTGAAGCCGGCTTCTGCCACTACTTCCGAAGTGCATCACAATGCTCCTGCCCCTAATGTTCAGGCAACAGAGGGCGTGGAAGTGAAAGAAATGGACCGCGTGCGTAAGGTGATAGCAGACCACATGGTAATGTCGAAACATACTTCTCCTCATGTAACCAATGTGGTGGAAGTAGATGTAACCAAACTTGTGAAGTGGCGTGATAAGAATAAAGATGCTTTCTTCCGGAAGGAAGGTGTGAAACTCACCTATATGCCTGCCATTACCGAGGCTGTGGCAAAAGCATTGGTTGCCTATCCGCAAGTGAATGTTTCGGTGGAGGGATACAACATCCTGTTTAAGAAGCATATCAATATCGGCATTGCCGTTTCTCTGAATGACGGCAACCTGATTGTTCCTGTTGTCCGCGATGCCGATCGGCTGAACCTGAACGGACTTGCTGTAGCCATAGACTCTCTGGCTCTCAAAGCCCGTGACAACAAACTGATGCCCGATGATATTTCCGGAGGTACTTTCACGATAACCAACTTCGGTACGTTTAAGTCCCTGTTCGGTACGCCTATCATTAACCAACCCCAGGTAGCCATTCTGGGCGTGGGCTATATCGAGAAGAAACCTGCCGTAATAGAAACACCGGAAGGTGACGTAATTGCCATACGACATAAGATGTACCTATCCCTTTCCTATGATCACAGGGTGGTGGACGGTTCATTGGGCGGCAACTTCCTCTATTATATAAAGGAGTATCTGGAAAACTGGAAAGAATAAACTAACACCTTGACGAAAATGAAAAAGTATGATATAAAAACCACAGATGTGGAGCTTCTGAAGAAGTGGTATTACCTGATGACGTTGGGACGTGCACTCGATGAAAAAGCGCCTGCCTATCTGTTGCAATCTCTTGGCTGGTCCTTCCATGCACCGTATACCGGACATGACGGAATACAATTAGCCATCGGACAGGTGTTCACCAAAGGAGAAGATTTTCTCTTCCCTTACTATCGCGATATGCTTACCGCCCTTTCTGCCGGAATGACGGCTGAAGAACTGATATTGAATGGCATATCCAAAGCTACCGACCCCGGTAGCGGCGGACGCCACATGTCCAATCACTTTGCTAAACCCGAATGGCACATAGAGAACATCTCTTCGGCAACGGGTACGCACGACCTTCATGCCGCCGGTGTGGCCCGTGCCATGGTGTACTACAACCACAAAGGAGTGGTCATCACCTCACATGGTGAGTCTGCTTCTTCCGAAGGATTTGTTTACGAGGCTGTCAACGGTGCCAGTCTCGAGCGCCTGCCTGTTATCTTTGTATGGCAGGATAATGGATATGGCATATCCGTTCCGAAGAAAGACCAGACCGCAGCCCGTAAAGTGGCGGATAACTTTTCAGGTTTCAAGAACCTGAAGATTATCCATTGCAATGGAAAAGATGTGTTCGACTCCATGAATGCCATGACCGAAGCCCGTGAACATGCCTTGCTGAACCGGACTCCGGTTATTGTGCATGCCAATTGTGTCCGTATCGGTTCGCACTCCAATTCCGATAAACAAACATTGTATAGGGATGAGAATGAACTGGCTTATGTGAAAGAGGCTGACCCGTTGATGAAGTTCCGCCGGATGCTGTTACGCTACAAACGCCTCACCGAAGAAGAACTGAAGGAGATAGAAGAGCAGGCGAAGAAAGAGCTTATCTCGGCTAATCGCAAAGCGCTCACGGCTCCTGACCCCGATCCGAAAACCATTTTCGACTATGTGTTGCCGGAACCTTATGAACCGCAAAAATATAAGGACGGAACACACCATGAGACGGAAGGAGAGAAGAAATTTATGGTAACTGCCATCAATGAAACGTTGAAAGCGGAGTTTCGTCATAATCCCGATACTTTTATCTGGGGGCAGGATGTGGCAAACAGGGATAAAGGTGGTGTCTTCAATGTGACTAAAGGCATGCAACAGGAATTCGGTGAGCCCCGTGTGTTCAATGCGCCTATTGCTGAAGACTATATTGTGGGCACGGCCAATGGTATGAGCCGCTTTGACCCTAAAATTCGTGTAGTGATAGAAGGTGCTGAGTTTGCCGATTACTTCTGGCCTGCCGTGGAGCAATATGTGGAGTGTACGCATGAATACTGGCGCAGTAACGGAAAGTTTGTGCCTAATGTGACTTTGCGCCTGGCTTCCGGTGGATATATCGGTGGCGGACTGTATCATTCGCAGAATATTGAGGGAGCTTTGGCTACATTGCCCGGTGCCCGGATTGTCTGTCCTTCTTTTGCTGATGATGCCGCCGGACTGCTCCGCACAAGTATGCGCTCCAGAGGTTTCACTTTATTCCTCGAACCTAAGGCTTTATATAACTCGGTGGAAGCTTCAACTATCGTTCCCGATGATTTTGAAGTTCCGTTTGGCAAAGCGCGTATCCGCCGTGAAGGCTCTGATTTGAGTATCATTACTTATGGTAACACTACGCACTTTTGCTTGAATGTGGCCGAGCGCTTAGAGAAAGAAGGTGGTTGGAGTGTGGAAGTCATTGACATCCGTTCTCTTATCCCGTTGGATAAGGAAACCATCTATGAATCGGTGAAGAAAACGAGTAAGGCATTAATTGTGCACGAAGATAAAGTGTTTGCCGGCTTCGGTGGTGAAATTGCAGCCAGTATCGGTACGGATTTATTCCGCTATCTGGATGCGCCGGTGCAGCGGGTAGGTTCCACTTTTACCCCGGTTGGCTTTAATCCGATACTGGAACGCGCTATTCTGCCGGATGCAAATAAGATTTATGAAGTAGCCAGAAAACTGTTGGAATATTAATTAAAAACGAAGTAATTATGAAAGAGATAGGATTATTTTATGCAATGAATGCTGCCAAGACTTCTCATATAGCTGAAAAGATACGTGAGAAACTTGGGCATAAAGAAGTGGAAATGATATTGATAGAAAAGGCTTGGCAAAATGATTTCCAGGCTTATGACAACCTGATAGTGGGTGCCTCCACCTGGTTTGACGGTGAACTGCCCACCTACTGGGATGAAATGGTGCCGGAAATAGAAAGCCTCGATTTGAAAGGTAAGAAAGTGGCCCTCTTCGGACTTGGTGACCAGATAGGTTATCCCGATAACTTTGTGGACGGACTGGGTATCCTGGCTGAGGCTTTTGAGAAGGCGGGAGCTACGCTTGTAGGGTTCACCTCGGCAGAGGGATACTCGTTTAATCATTCAAGAGCCTTGCGCGATGGTAAATGGTGTGGGTTAGTGATTGATATAGAGAATCAGTCGAAGCTGACGGATAAGCGGATTGCTGATTGGTGCGAACAGTTGAAAGAAGAATTCTGATATAGGTTAAGGGGCTCTTTTAATAAGCCCCTTAACTATTTCTTATAATACCTTTATTCCGTCGGGAGCTTTGACCGTAGAAACTATTTTTCCATCAGTTCCTTTCACATGCTTGATGTAGACCACGCCTAATGGCGTGGGGAAAGTTCCTTCCGCCCATTCCAAATCTCCAAGATGAGGAGTGATGCGTAGAGTCTTACAACCTGCATCCACTATCTCGACGCCTAAAATATGCTGTGTCATCCAAGGAGTAGGCCCGGAAGCCCATCCATGGCAGAAACTGTGGCGGAAACTGGGATAACAATAATCACCAAAGTCTCCGTGAATATCGTCTTTGCCTTCGGGGACGAAATCATCCAGTCTGGCTGCATTATGTGTCCAGTCCAGATTGAAATCTTCCCAGAAAGTGGTTGCTCCCAAATCTAACATTCCACCCCAATACTGGCGGATAATGTCGAGAGCCTGTTGATATTCGCCTGCTTGCGCAAGGGCCTGCAACATGTAATAACCATAAAAAGTGGAGAAGTCCTTTGCGCCACCTACTGAGATCACTTCGCTGCATGCTTGCTCAGGTTTCATTAATCCTGCGATGGACATCAGTGCGGCTGCTTGTTTCAAACCGTTAGGCTGTTTTATCTGCTTTTTCAGTCGCTTGGAGATGGCACGGCATTTTTTTGCATGTTCCTGTTCTTCCAGTAGATTGCATAATATCTCTGCATCTTTCAAGGCCCAGCCAAGCAATGCTCTGCATCCTGCTTCAACCCCCGGCTGATTAGGACTTGACGGCCAATCCAGAAAACGTTGTTTTGCCAGATTCTCATTGCCTTCCTCGTCTACGCACTCATCAATACGGTCGATTACTCTGGTTATGTAAGCACGGTGGTGACGTAGAAAATCGATATCTCCATTATGCATGTACCATTCATGCTGGATAATCAGATACCACATCGAATAAGTACTGATTCCATTCAGCCATTGGGGCAGGGGGAACTGCTCGCAAGCCAGGTCTATGCTCTTGTTTACTACTTCGTTATGCCCGAATACGCTCATAATGGTTGCTACTTCGGGGTGCATGTCGCCCAGCCATATCAGGCGGTCACGCTTTATGCCATCCCATAAATATTCCTGCATATTCAGGTGAACGGTGTATGCTCCTGTCATCCATATATCATTCAGACGCTGATCGTTGCAACGGAATGAACCCAGATAAGGGATATTCCGGTAGCGGAAAATAGCGGGTACTTCTTTCAGGTACATAGTTGTATTGGGGGATAGACAGTCGATACGGATAAAACGGAATCCGGTGCTTCCTATTTCTATTTGTCCGTCACTTGGAACCTGCATAGTCATATCACGCATGGCATGGTCGTTTGTGGAATATCCCTTTCTCCGTTTGCCGCCATCATTTTGGCTACAGGCTTCACTTACGGATTCTCCGAAACGAATGCGTATCGAGGCGGGCCGCCAGGGCTTTGCCGAACCCAATACAAGTTTTAAGCCTCCGTGCAATTCCCGTCCATAGTCCAGTAGGATAGAGGCGGTATCACTTTCTGTGGTATGCATGGAGCACATATTCCTCCTACCAAGTTCTGTTTGCCCGGTCCCAGGGAGAAGCAGGACTTCTGTATTGTTGACTAAAGAGTCATTGCTAATCCACATGACCTTCTGGGGAGGTATATATAGGCGTGTTATTTCATCTGGATGGATGTTCAGGCTGTCTGCACCAAAAACGAGAGGAATGTAAGTTTGGGCTTTTGCTACTCCTGCTACGCATAAAGCTATTGCTGTTATTGCTATTCTTATCATATAAATTCTTTATTACTGTCGTTTACTTAACTTAAAGCAATCAATATCCGGTGCCCATCCGAAGTTGTTTCCCATACGGATTACGTTGTTACCGGCTACTAAAATTACAGGAATGGTTACGGATGTTACTTTTTCTTTGTTGCTGCTATTCAGGTCTTTTATTTCTGTCTTTGTTCCATTTACAGATACTTCCAGTTTCCTGTTTTTGTCGCAGCTATAATAGATAGTCATATCATATTCGCCTCCTTTCTCACTGTACACTTCTTTCCATTCGGCAATATTTTCTTCACTGCCTCCGATATTTGATACTTTCATCTTGCCGGAACAAGCCGGAGATGCGGCATAGAATATCTGTTTAGGCTTCTTTCCCAAGTCATCATAGCAAGGCAGATAGGCCCATTCTGCTTCATAAAGAGTCGGTTCAAGGCGCTTTTCTGCTTCCAATCTCCATATTGCAACACTATGTGGAGGAACTGATAACCGGATGCAGTCTGTCATATTTCCCAAATCCTTGCATTGTATTACATCGCGGACTTTTACCGTTCCCCCCATCTCCAGTTTTTCGAAAGGAACATCGAAATTATATACAGTATCCGATGGATTATACAGAGCTATGGCACGCACAAGTCCCCGCTTTTGCTCAAGGTCTTTCACTAATACATATTCTTCATTCTCATGCTGTACCACGTAGGCCTGTAGTCCTAACTGATCCTGATTCAGTGCTATCAATTCTTTGTTTTTCAGTAAAGCCAATGAAGTTTCAGGAATGGTTGTCATATCGCAACCAATAAGAAGGGGCGAACTCATGATACACCACATTCCAAAATGTACTTCTTCCTCTTCCTGCTTCAATCCGCGACCGACTTCCAGCATGTCCATATCATTATAATGCCCTTCACCGGCATAAGCTGATAAATAGAGATTCTTTCGGATAATGTTCTTCACGGATTCCCAGCGGGGACGTATATCCGGACTGATGCGCCAGGAGCGCGCCATGTTTTTTGCCCAAGTACCAGGGAAAGCCCATCGGCAAATATTAATGGAAACATCGGTGCGTCCGGTATTCTTGATTGCTTCGCAAATGGTTGTGTAGCGCTTTTCTTCATCAAGCCCTAATTCTCTGCCACCGCAATAGTCTATCTTGATGAAGTCATAGTTCCATTCTTTCAGATAAAGGTCCATATCCTGCTGCTCGTGCCCGTAGAGGCCGGAGCCTATTCCGTTGGCATCATCGTCGTAAATAGAACCACAGGTGTTGTCGCCTGCATCCGAATAGATACCTGCTTTCAGACCTAATGAATGGATGTAGTCGGATATAGGTCTCATTCCATTAGGAAAGCGTTCGGGATGTGCATGCATCTTTCCGGTTTCATCTCGCCAGCCGAAAAATCCGTCATCTACGTTTATATATAGATAACCGGCGTCTTTCAACCCATGAGCAACCAAAGCATCTGCTTGTTTCTTTATCAACTCTTCATTGATATTCACATGGTAGGTGTTCCAAGAACTCCAACCCATCAGAGGTGGTGGAAAGGATTCCGGTGTCTTTTCTTCGTGGGTTGATGTACAAGAACTTGTAGCGAGTATAAGAGCCAGAAGCCCCCCTGTCATTAAATGTCTTTTCATGAATATTCTTACTTTTATGTCCGAAAGTTAATCAATTAATTTGAATTTGTATATGTCTGCCTTCCTTAATTCATAGCTGTCTTTAGCCGAAGGGTTCCTTTTAAATTGTTTGAAGTTACTCCCAGTTTTACTTCACCTGCTTTCCGATTACTGCGGAGGATAATTTGCATACGTCCTTGATGCATCCGTTTGGTAGTGATGCCATTGAAAAGAGCTAAAGGTACATTTACCAGAGGGGCCTTCTCCTGCACATTCTGATATTGTGCCATAATTGCACTGCCTGGAATAAGCATTGACAGTAAAGTAATAAGAATGTTTTTTATTGAGTACATAATTATATAAAAAGATTCAAGTCGAATAAATTCAACTGATTAATATCATATGGTTATGATTGATATTTATCATTATCCAAATGTCGGAACTTTAAGAAGGTTAGGGAATGTATTCCAGTTCAAAAAACTGTATTTTTGTACAGAAGGTACTAGCAAGCTATAAATTAGTATATGCCTGTATAATTTAGCTCATAATGGTGATGTATACACCTTAAACAAAAAATGAGGGCACTTTAAGCCCTCATTTTTTGTTTGCTATTTCAATAAGTGTCAGAATACTTCTCCTGGCTGAGGCCAGTTTGGGGTAGGTATGTGCATCTTTTGCATTTCTAGATCGAATTCTCTTACCATTTCCGGGTGTTTTTCTGCAAGATTGTTTGTTTCTTCCGGATCCTCTTTCAAGTTATACAATTCTAAAGGTTGGTTAGGTCTGATGGTTACACATTTCCAATCTCCTTTTCTGGCGGCACGTTGTTTACCCGGGAATTCCCAATATAGTAAGCGGTTGTCTGTATCAACCTGTTTTCCATAAAAGAGAGGCAAGATGTTTATGCCATTGATATGTTTTGGCAAGTATGCTGTCCCCTTAGCCAATGCGGCTAATGTAGGCATTACATCAGGAAAATAGATGATGTTGTCAAGTGTCTGTACAGGTACTTTCCCGGGTTGGTTCACGATGAAAGGCACTCTGATTCCTCCTTCGTAGAGCATTCCTTTCCGGCCTTTGAAACCTGCGTTGCAATTCAAAACTTTAATGGGGGCTTGAATGGCGGCTCCATTGTCCGAGGCAAAAATAATCAGAGTGTTCTTCCGCAGGTTGAGTTGTTCGAGTTTATCCAATAACCGTCCGATGGCAGCATCCATGTGAGTTATTAGCGAGGCGTATCGCTTGGTGTCCGGCTCCCATGTTTCTTGTCCTTCATACCATCCGGTTTGGTCAATGTTATACGGTTCATGAGGAGCATCGAATGCTAAGTAGAGGAAGAATGGGTTGTCTTTATTTCTTTGAATGAAGGCAATGGCATCATTGGTGCTCAAATCATTGTTGTGGATGCCATGTTTCCCATCTGCATTTTCAGGGATATGAATGAGCGAGTCGCCGTGAAAACGGTAATAGGGATAATAATAAGGAGAATTGCTGTGTACGGTAGAGATAGTCCATCCATAAAACTCGTCAAATCCGCGATGATTAGGTGAGGCTTCTTTGTCGTATCCGTCCAAGTGCCATTTGTTTACCAGGCAAGTCCGATAGCCTGCCGCACTCAGTACGGTGGCGATGGTCGTGTCTTGTTGCAACAGGTTGGCTCTTCGGACGATGGTAGAATCACCATTCGGATTTATCTTGACTCCGGCAATTCCCCCGGCTGTACACATATTATCCCTTATACGGGTATTTCCTGTGTTTTTGCCTGTCATCAATGCGCATCTTGATGGCGAACTGATGCCGCTTCCTGCATAGCATTGGTTAAACCGTGTTCCTGTTTCGGCTAATTGATCAATATTCGGAGTTTTCACATATTGATTTCCATAACAGGACAAGTCGCCATATCCCATATCATCAGCTAAGATGAAAATGATGTTCGGTTTATCAGGGCTTACTTCTCCATTCTTGTCACTGGCAAAGATTATTTGCGGTAATATTATGCCAGCAGCACATAGGCTGCTGGCAAGAAGATTCTTTTTCATGTTTTATAGGTTGTTAATATAATTCGTTCTGTTTCCAGTCTCCCGATAGTTGAATTTGGTCATAAGGAATCCCAAACAGGATAGCGGCAGATGAACCCGTCCACTTCCATGTGCCGGGAGTGCCGGTGACATCGGATGCATTGCTTACGGTCATGCCATTATTACCGGACTGAAGAGTGGGATTGAGTCCTTGTGTACGGTGGGCAAAGTGTTTTTCCATCACTTCCGTAATTCTTCCTTTCCGAACCAAGTCATACCACCTGTGCCCCTCGAAACATAACTCTAACATTCTTTCATTTTCGATGGCTATATCCATCTCTTCCCGTGTAGTGGCTGTTGTATTGGCCAGTCCGGCACGCGCCCTCACTTGATTCAGGTAGTTGGAGGCAGATTCGGGAGTTCCTGTTTCATTCAGGCACTCAGCGTACATCAACAATACATCTGCAAAGCGGTATATAATGTTGTCGTTGCCGCATGCGCAGGTTGTCATACCTTCATTCCCGAAATCGAAGTATTTCAATGTGACAGGGAGATAAGTGTATCCTTCTTGAGTTACATCCACTTCTTCGCTGGCTACCGATACATATTCATTTGTGTAAATTCCGTTATAGACTAACTTTTGGAAACGTTGGTCATTGTTGTTAGCTTTAAATTCATTGTAAAGCTCCCATGTCATCAGCATACAACTGGTGCCCTGTGAAGTGGTAATGGTCGATTTTGTCCCGTCCGGATAGATATAGGCGGGCTGGGTAGATGGCGTAGCAGCCGGAATGGAGCGTCCCATCAGCGGATTGGCCACCACCGTTGCACCATTGTTGTATTGCGCCGCAAAAATGATCTCTTTTCCCATGGGATTATTCGAGGCATAGATTCGTAGGACATCACTTTCCAAACCAAGTCGTTCACTATTTTGATTGGCATAGGTTAGTATGTTTTCTATAGACTTTTGGGCCGAGGTGAAATCTTGTAATGTCATGTAGACATCCGCCTGCATGGTATAGGCTGCTATTTTTGTTGCCCGTCCCTTCATATTGTCGGCGGAATAGTTCTCGGGAAGGTTATTTATGGCCTTTGTCAAATCTTCTTTTATTAGGCTGTAGACTTCGTCCACGCTACTGCGTCCATAACTGTAGAGGGTGGAGTAGTCCTCAATTGGCATTTTAGTAATAGGTACCGGTCCAAAAAGCCTTACGAGCGTAAAATAAGCGTAGGCCCTGAGGAAGCTGGCCTCACCTTCGTATTGCGTCCTGTTTGCTGCAGTAGCATTGTCCAGTTTCAGGAGTACGTTGTTGCAGCGGTTTATCATATTGAAACAATGTTCCCATATCTCACTGGTGATTCCTAATGTTGCGTCCCATGTACTTTCGTTCAGGTTGATATGATCCACAGAATTGTTTTTCTTGTAGTCGTATCCTTCGTCCGTAGCCAGGCTATTGACGTAGTTGACATTTAAGGTAATGTCCTGCAAATGATAATAACCATTGAAGAGTATATTTTGCAATTCGGTATCGTTTTTCAGATAAGTTTCCATCTGCATGGAATCGGTAGGATAGCGATCGAAAAAGTTGTCACTACAAGCAGTATAGACAAGGCTTGTCATGGAAATGATTGCAAGTGATATTAGTTTATTGAAAGTTTTCATGCTACTACGTTATTTTTAAAAGTTAAAATTAAGGCCGAAAGTAAAGGTGCGTGAGATGGGATACCCACCGAAGTCCACACCATTGTTTGTGGCGGAGTTTCCCTCATAGTTTGCTTCCACGGAATACCCCGGATATTTATCAAAAGTCCACAGATTCTGTACATTGGCACTGATGCGCAACCCCTCTATACCTATTGTTTTACAGAACTTCTTTGGCAATGTATATCCGAGGGATATATTGCGGATACGCAGGAAGTCCGCATCATAAAGGTATCTTGTGGAGGGTCCGATATTGCTGCCCAAGTTGTTAGTACCGGCTTTGTGCGATGTACCGTTTCCGGTATTAGTTGGTGATATCCAACGCCCCAGCCCGGACTCTGCCAGCACATTGTCATCGTAGCGGTTCAGTGAGAAGGCGCGTGCTGCCGCATAAATTACATTACCGCCACATTGCCCGTCGATAGTAACAGCCAAGTCAAGGTCTTTATACTTAAAAGTATTATTCCAGCCAAAGGTGAAGTCCGGTTGATAGTTTCCTACCAACTGATAGTCATTGACGTCAATAGTACCATCTTTCTTGTAGTCTTCAAAAATTAAGTCGCCAATGCCTTGTGTACCGTTTGTGGCATATTTGGCCAAGTCTTCCTCTGTGTTAAATGTTCCTATTACTTTGAGCATATACATGTCACCCATTGGTCGTCCTACGTAGTTCCTTATCACATTGCTCCATTTGGTACCTGCTTTTGCGTTGGCAAGTTGGTTTTGGTTATTGGCAAGCGACAGAATCTTATTGTTGTTCTTTGACCAACTGAGTGTTGTTTCCCAAGAAAATTCTCCTTTGAATGGGGTAGCGGAGACTTGAATTTCTATACCTTTATTCTCTATTTGTCCGGCATTCATGTAGACGCTGCCTGATATACCGTTGAAGTTGGGGATATTAGCCGGCATCACGATGTCACTGGTTCTCTTATAGAAATCCACAACGACATTAAGAGCATTAAATATGCCGATGTCGAATCCTAAATCTATCTGTTTATTCTTTTCCCATCCTAACTGCCTGTTTGAATAGCCGCTGGGGTAGTAGGTAGATATGGCTGTATTGCCGAATACCACATTTGGGTCGGAACTAATGCTGGATATCCATGCGTAGTCGTTGCCTATCTGATCATTGCCTGTCACCCCATAGCTGGCACGGAGTTTGGCAATATTGAGCCAGCTTATGTTTTTCATAAACTCTTCTTCCGTTAGGTTCCATGCCAATGATCCGGAGTAGAACCATCCGGCACGTTTGTCCGGTCCGAACTTACTGGAACGGTCGCGCCGGACAGAACCCGAAAAAACGTATTTATAGTTATAGTCATAAACTACACGTGCAAACATGGCATCGAACACATAGTTTGAGTAATTGGAAGACCCTGTCCACAGTGCCGCGCCGTTTACATTGGTGATGGATGTATTGTTATAGGCGATAGGGTTATCGGAGTCTGTCCGATCATCCTGCTGCACATCAAAGTCGCTATTGTATTCGAAGTCATATCCAATCATGGCATTCAAGTGATGCTTTTCGTTGAACATGACATCGTAAGTCGCCGTAGTAGACCAATAGGTGTTATAGCCGAAACCGGACATACGATAGCCATCAATGCTGGTTAAATCAGGTGTAGATTTGTTGCCTGTGTACTTCTTGCCCAGCAGATAAGCGGATTGGTAGTAGTCTTTCTTGGCAGAGTTGGTTGTGAAGTTTATCGATGAGCGCAATGTCAATCCCTTAATAGGCTTCACTTCAAGATAAGCATTGGACATCGTGCGGATGGACCATGCGTCATTCCGATTTTCCATCAAATTCGCAACGGGATTTCGGAGTTGATTATTGAGGCCTAAGCCGGCATAATGCTGTGCTATTTGAGTATAATCCCCATTAGGCTGATAAACAGGAAGTATAGGTGGCATTGATAATGCTTGGGCGATTACACCTGTTACATCTTCGGTATTTCCACCTGTTGGCTGCTGAATGCGTTTCTTACTATAAGTCGTGTTCAAGTTTACGCCAAGTTTTACCTTTTTGGATAGATTAGCTTCAAATCCTCCTTTTATTCCCGTTCTGCGATAGTAAGAGTTCAGTAAAATACCATCTTCGTTTTGGTAGTTTGCAGAGAAGTTGTATTTCAAGGTTTCTGTTCCTCCTGTTATAGTGGTGTTACCTCTATAATTCAGTGCATTGCGGAAGATGGCATCCTGCCAGTTCGTATTCGTATAGTTTCCGCTCTCTCTCATCTGAACCAGTTGAGGAAAGTCTTGAATGGTTCCGTTGTTTGTACGGGCTTCAATAATCATATCCATATAGTCATTGGCTTCGAGTACATCTACATAGCTTTGAGCTTCGCTCCATCCCACCTGTGTGGAGAAACTAACTTTGGCTTTTCCTGTTTGACCTTGTTTGGTAGTGACAATAATTACGCCGTTACCTGCCTTGGAACCATAGATTGCAGATGAAGCCGCGTCTTTCAATATTTGGATGTCGGCAATATCCGCAGGGTTGATGTTGTTGAAAAGTTCTGCGTCTGTTGTCGGGTAGCCGTCAATGACGAATAGAGGGTCGTTTCCGCTATTGATAGAGCCGGAGCCACGAACGCGAATAGCCGGTGCGGCACCCGGTTCACCACTGATTTGTTGTAAAGTGATGCCTGATGACATACCTACAAGACTTTGCGATATATTCGATGTCGGCATATCAGAAATCTTTCCACCTTTTACAGTTGAGATTGCGGTGGATACCGAACGTTTCTGTATGGCACCATAGCCTACTACCACTACCTCGTCCAGCGTCTCAGTGTCTTCTTCTAATACAATAATAAGTTCTTGGTTTTTGTCTGCGTTGATTTCTTGTGTGATATAGCCTATATAAGAAATGATTATCGTTCCTTGGCTGTTCAGTTGCAGACTAAAGTTTCCGTCAAGGTCAGAGACTGTACCGTTTGCAGTTCCTTTTTCAATGATTGTTGCACCGGTAATAGGAATACCGGCTTTGTCTTTCACAACTCCCTTTATTTTATTGGCCTGCTGATTACCTTCTCCTGCCTTTGCCTTACTCATCAGCATGATGTTCTTGCCTTCCATGGCATAATAAATATCAGTTCCTTCGAACACTTTATTCAGCACTTCGGCCACCGATTTGTTCTCTGCATTTACCTGAACAGTGCGTTTCAGATTGATTTCGTTCACCTTGTACACGAACAAATAATCTGTCTGCTTTTCTATCTCATGGATAACTTTATCTGTCGATATCTTATCTGCCACAACAGTCACTTTCATCGTCTGGGAATAAGTTACTGTGGCAAAGGCAGTTCCGACAAATATAAACAAGATTAAGGCTGTGATTTTCATAATATGGAATAAATGTTTAATTTCTACAATAGATTCCTGATACAATATATTTTTCATATATTTGCATTACTAATTTTAGGTTTATACTTAAGATTATTAGGGAAAAGCAGTCAATGCATAATTGACTTATCCATGGGATGGTGTTGGCGCACTGTCCCATTTCTTTTTATTCGGGGTGTGTTACTTCATAGGCAAAATTGTATTAGAGGGTTAATTAATGGTGATTACATTCTTCTCGTCATCTTTTTTGTAGGTGAATTTATTATTCAGCTTTAATACCTTTAATACATGTTCAACCCCATCTCCGGTTCTAAACTTGCCGGTATAGCGATTGTTCAGTATTTTAGTATTGTTTACAACGATGTCAACTCCATAATATAGCTTTAGCTTTTCCAGCATATCCTTTACGGATACGTTATTGAAGCAAATAAGGCCTTCGCGCCACAAGAAGTGGTCCGGGTCTTTAATCCGTTCTTTAATCAGCCGGTTTTCTTTCAAACTGGCCATTGTATTCGGTTCCAACTTCATCCCATTCATGGTAGCACCAGGGCTTAAGATTTCTACTGCTCCTTCCAGCAGTGCTGTTTCCCAGATACTGTCTGTTGCATACGCCATTACATTGAATTCTGTACCCAATACCTTGACGCTGCATTTGTTTGTTTCTACAATGAAAGGTTGTTCTGTATTCTTAGTCACTGCAAAGTAGCCTTCACCGTCCAGCTTCACATTTCGGATATCGCCGGTAAAGTTTCCCGGAAAAGTCAATGTACTCAGCGAGTTCAGCCATACTTTAGTGCCGTCTGCCAACATGAGTTCGGCTCGTTGTCCGGCAGGTACGTGTATGGATTGAAGTGATTCACTTTGCTCTATAGAATGTTTTTCGAACCAAAAGTGTGTACCCAGTAGAATGACTGCAAATATTGCTGCGATTTTTGCCGCTTCTATCCATAGTGTGCGCAATGAGAATATCTTCTTGGGTTGCCTTTTCTCTTCTGCAATCGGTGCTGTGCGCCATAATGCAATGTCATACAACTTGCGTTGTGCCATGTATTCACGCATATTCTCCGGGCTTTCTTGCATCCATTCGGTGACGTGCTGCTTTTCGGCTTCGGTGGCATTGCCGGATATATATTTCTGGAGTAATTCAGTATTCATGCTTTATGCTATTTTATATATTAACGACTAAGTAGAAGACAACCCTAAATGGAGATTGAAAAAAATGAAAGAAATCTCATTTTTGCACTCTGGAATGACGTAGAAACACGGGGATTCTAATAATAGAAGAAAAAATAAAACAGGGGAAGATAGTCTTTTAAGGTGATCCGTAATGCCTTTAATGCTTTTGATATATGATATTCCACTCCCTTTACGGAAATCCCCATCAGTTCGGCTATTTCCTTATTGGACTTGTTCTCGAACCGGCTTAGTAGAAATATCCGTCGGGTTTGTTCAGGGATTAATTTCAATGTTTCCCGGATGATACTTTCCACTTCATCCGAGAATATTTCATTGGGATCGCATGACTCTAAAGTTGAAATACGAATAGAAAGTTCCTGTTGATGCCAATCGGCCATAGATTCAAAAGCCGTGCGTTTGACTTCTTCGTGCTTTAGGTAGTCCAAAGCTTTATTCTTCAATATGGTAAGTAGGAGAGGCTCTATATAGTCGATCTGTTCTGTTTTTAGTTTCTCCCATAATTTAATCAACGACTCAGAAGCAATATCTTCTGCTGCCAAATCATCATGAACATATGATTTGGCAAAGAAGAATGACTTCTTGTAATAAGAAGTGTATATCTCATTAAAAGAATTTACGATAGCATTGCTCATTGGTATGTCAGTTGTGCTTTTCATTATGTACATTAAAAAGGTATAGCAAAGTTAGCAATAAACATCCATATAACTTTATGCACTGTTGGAAAATCATTTGCTTTGATAATGATATTTTATTAATGTGCTATCTATCAGCGAACTGCATTTACCGACAAGTTGCTCCTTTATGTAAAAGCATTTACCGCCGTATGTAACGACCTTTACCCCTTATTGTAACGCTCTTTACATCGGCATGTAACGGTCTTTACCCCGGCATGTAAATGAAGTTACCATTTGGGGTAAACGACGTTACCGTGAAAGAAAACAATTGTTATAGCTTGAAGTAGTTAGCTACTGCTTCTGCACATCGTTCCCCATCAATGCCGGCAGAAACAATACCACCTGCATATCCTGCTCCTTCTCCGCATGGAAACAATCCTTTCACTCTCACATGCTGCAACGTTTCCCTGTCTCTTATAATGCGTACAGGCGCAGAGGTTCGTGTTTCCACACCAATCATTACCGCTTCATTAGTCAGGAAACCACGACTATATTGTCCGAACTGTTGGAATCCTTTGCTGAGTCGTTCTGTAATGAACGATGGCATCCAGAAGTGTAGGGGAGAAGATATTAATCCCGGAGCATAGGAAGTTTCCGGTAAATCATAACTCAGCTTCTTGCGTGTAAAATCCAGCATTCGCTGTGCAGGAGCAGTTTGACGCATATTGCCTTGTTGCCAGCAATTATATTCCAATGCCTCCTGTAAATTCATCATGTTGAGTTGAGGATAGGTAACACTGTCATCCTGTGTGGCAGCTCCTCCATTTCCTATCTTCAATCCTTCGTTCTCCAGATCTTCTGGTCTCAATTCAACTACCATTCCTGAGTTGCTCCAACGTGAGCCACGGTTACTGGGGCTCATTCCGTTTACTACAATCTGTTGCGGACCACTGGCGGCGGGAACAACGAAACCACCCGGGCACATACAGAAACTATATACCCCTCGTCCGTCTACCTGTGTCACAAAGCTGTATTCGGCGGCAGGTAGATATTTCCCCCGTCCGTTCTTACTATGATATTGTATCTGGTCAATCAATTCTGAAGGATGTTCCAAACGTACTCCCACTGCGATACCTTTAGCTTCAATCTCTACTTGATTGGCGGCCAACCAACGGTACACATCCCGTGCGGAATGTCCTGTTGCCAAAATCACAGGACCGAGGATAGTCTGCCCTGTATGGGTTTCGATACCTTTTATCTCATCGCCTTCTATAATCAAGGCATCCATACGGGTTTCAAAGTGTACTTCTCCGCCACATTCGAGAATGGTGTTCCGCATATTCTCTATCACACGCGGCAATTTATCCGTACCGATATGCGGATGTGCATCCACCAATATAGCTGTAGAAGCGCCATGCTGACAGAATACATTCAGTATCTTATCCACATTCCCACGTTTCTTGCTACGGGTGTAGAGCTTGCCGTCTGAGTAAGCTCCCGCACCTCCTTCACCGAAGCTGTAATTAGATTCCGGGTTTACGGTGTGTTCTCGGCTGATGAGTGCCAGGTCTTTCTTACGCTCGCGCACGTCTTTGCCGCGTTCCACGATGATGGGGCGTAGCCCAAGCTCAATAAGCTTTAATGCCGCGAATAAGCCGCCGGGACCGGCGCCAACTACGATGACTTGCGGTTTGCCTTCCACATTATTATAGGTGGTGTGCTGAAACTCGTCATCTTTGGGCGTTTCATTCTGATAAACCCGTACGGTCAGGTTGACAAAGATGGTCCGTTGCCGGGCGTCGATGCTGCGTTTCAGTATCCGCGCGGCGGTGATGTCCCGGGCGTTCAATCCCTTTTCCTGTACGAGGTATTCTTTCAGTCGTTGCTCGTTGGCGGCTACTTCGGGCAGCACACGTAGTTGGTATTCTTGTATCATTTCATTTTAAAATAAGTAACAATGCCTGCGCTGACACGTAGCCCGCTCCAGTCTGCATAATAAGAACTCTTCATATCTTTATTCCCTTTCAGGTGTAATTTGCCGGTGGGGTCCCATTCGTAACCGACACTTGCAATAATGGCTGCAAAGGTAGTGATTTTGTAGCGCAGTCCTATGGCAGGCTGCAAAAAGAAGTTGACGCCGACCAGAGTGCTTTTTTCTTGTTGTACCTCTGCGTCTACGCGAATGTATTCCTCCATCTTGCAGTTATTGAAAACGATTCCGCTAGCCAGTTCGAAGTATGGGCTGATTTTTCCTTCCAGGCAGTGAAAACGGTAGAATATTCCCAGTTGGTTTCCGGTATTCTTTATTTTTAGTTTATATTCTCCTGTAGGGTCGGCAAGATGATTCTGCCCGCTTGTGTTTTGATGGCTGTAGGTGAGGCCTATCTGATGTTGTTCTTGCTGTATACCAACCCGGAAGTTGTGCGTAAAGTTTCCCGGAAAATTATCGGTCGTTTTGACTCCTTTCAGGCCACTGCCGGCTGCATCTTTCAGTGCACCTTTTAGGTCGGACATGCCATATAACCCATAACCGATGTTATATTCCAGCGTAAATTCCTGTGCTTGCATATTGGTTATTGCCAGTGCCATGCAGGCTAATGCTATTATAATCTTTTTCATGGTTTCTCCAGATAAGGTTCTACATTCAGGGCTGTTCCATTCCAGCAAATCAGAATATTGTCAGTCAGGTAAGGATTACTGGCTTCACTTTTCAGCCGGAATAATTCTTCTCCATTCTCGTCTGTAATAACAATATGAGAAGCAGTCTGGAACAAGTAGTTTCCGGTTACCGGATCAATGTTGCAGAAAGTATAGTTTCTACCTTTGGCAATTGTGCGGATAATCTCTCCACTCCGGCAATCCAGGGTAAAAACTTTATTATTTGTATCTGTCACTATAAGTTCATGGGGATGAACCGGATGAAAGGAGTAAGTATTATAATCCTGAGGATAGAAAACCGATTTCCCCTTCTCGAAATTTTGCAAAGGCGTGAGGTAGAATCCGCTTATTATAGGCTCGCATAAGTAGCTTTCGCTCATCTGGTAGTTCCAGTGTTTACGATAGTCTTCCGGGGAGAAATTGGTTTCGGACAGGGATATGATCTTCTCAAGTTGCCCGTTGTCAGCATCATAAATATAAACCTTTGAGAGATAGCTATAGTACAATATCAGCTTGTTGTTTGATGTCAACAGGATATTTTGGGGGGCATAAGACGCTTCTGGATAATCAATCTCAGCAATAAGCTTTAAATCTTTTCCGGAGAAAATACAAACCAAATCGGAATAATCCACAGCTATCTTGTCAGAGTTGGGCGCTGCGGCAATGGGAGTTCCGTTGGTTCTGCTTTCATTATATTCGCTTATTTTGCTCAGGGAAGGGATGGAGTAAGAAGTCACTTCCCCGTATTCGCTGGTATATAAAGTTTTGGAGTAGGAATTGTACACACTTCTCATTTGTCCTCCTTTCAGGCGGATACCAGGTCCTGAATAGTAATACCAATTTGCTGAAGAAAGGAAAAAATCATTACCGGCTTCATCCACTACCCGTACTTCCATATATTTATGTGTGCCAAAGGGAGGAGTTGGTATGGTGATACTGGTTTCTTTAGTCTTTGGAATCATAATTTCTCCATCGCTTATCACTTTGAAGTAATAGTTTGAAAGGTTGAATGTCCAGCGAATCGTGATATTATCCAGTGAAATATCTTCGGGTAGCTGATAGAAAGTTAATTGAGGGACGACGAAGCGGGCAGGCCAACTCATTTCACCTACATACGTTTGTCCATCATAGGCTTGATCGCGTATGCTTTCTCCCTGACTTAACGATTTTGTAATAATCTTGCATTTCACCAGACAGTTTTCTGCCAGACTGCTTCTAAAAACTTTAAACCAGCCTTGCAAACTGTTTGATTCATAGACCAGATTGTCGTCAATATAAAAAGAGGCAGAGACGAATCTGGACTCCGGTGTATTTATCCGAAAGCCTATGCCAACATCTTCTACTAATATGAATTCTCCATTATCGTTTAGCTCTGCATCCAGATTTATTTCGATAGGAGTTTCCAGTGGAAGCGGCTCTGTTTTCACGTAATTGTCGTGCAATGCTACTTCGCAACCGCAGAGCGACAGTAGGATTAATAGTGAAAGATAATGTAGTTGTTTTTTCATCATAGTATTATTAATTGTTTGTTTCTTTCTTCTTCTCTTTATCCGAACAGTGCCCGGAACGCCTCCTCCACCTTCCGCACCGGTATCAGTTCTATCTTAATCTTCTTCGTGTCAATCCCTTGCAGATTATACTTAGGCAATACAAACCGTTTGAACCCTAACTTCTCCGCTTCTCCTATGCGTTGCTCAATTCTATTCACCGGACGTATCTCTCCGGACAAACCGATTTCCCCCGCCATACAAACCTCCTGTTCGATAGCCGTATCCATATTGCTGGAAAGAATGGCGCTGATAACTGCCAGGTCTATTGCCGGGTCGTTCACCTTCAATCCTCCTGCGATATTGAGGAATACATCTTTCTGCGCCAATTTGAAACCGACCCGTTTTTCCAGCACAGCCAGCAGCATGTTCATCCTCCGCAGGTCAAATCCCGTGGCCGAACGTTGCGGATTACCATACACCGCACTGCTCACCAATGCCTGTGTCTCAATCAGGAACGGACGTATCCCTTCTATGGCCGAGGCGATGGCTACGCCGCTCATCCCTTCGTGATCCTGGCTCAACAGTAGTTCCGACGGATTGCTGACTTGCCGTAATCCATCCTGCCGCATCTCGTAAATGCCCAGCTCCGCCGTACTTCCGAAACGGTTTTTGATACTGCGCAGGATGCGATACATATAATGCTGGTCACCCTCAAACTGCAATACCGTATCTACGATATGCTCCAACACCTTCGGCCCGGCAATGCTACCTTCCTTGTTGATGTGCCCGATAAGCAACACCGGCGTGTGCGTCTCCTTGGCAAAACGCAGGATGCTTGCCGAACATTCCCGTACCTGTGCAATGCTGCCCGGCGATGACTCGATACTTTCTGTTGATATGGTCTGTATGGAGTCGATGATAACCAAATCCGGGCGTGTGTTTTTTATATGAACAAAAATCTGCTCCAATGACGTTTCGCAAACAATGAGGCAATCGGTGGGGTTCTGTGACAAACGGTCGGCACGCAGCTTTAACTGGCGGGCACTTTCTTCACCGGAAACATAGAGAACGCGTTTTTCCGGAATATGCAGCACCGTTTGCAGCACCAACGTTGATTTACCGATACCCGGTTCACCGCCGATGAGTACCAAAGAGCCGGGAACCAATCCGCCTCCCAACACCCGGTTCAGTTCCTCGTCGTGCAAGTTGATACGTGGTTCGTCATCCGCTTCTATTTCGCTGAGAATGACAGGCTTTGGCTTTTCGGTTTCTATTCCGGATACCGGACGTTTGTTCACTACCTCTTTTCGCACAATCTCCTCTACATACGTATTCCACTTTCCGCATGACGGACATTTGCCTATCCATTTCGGAGAGTCTTGACCGCAGTTAGTGCATACATAAACTGTTTTTTCTTTTGCCATATAAGAAAATGTCTTGCTGAATGATTTGTCAAAGATACGAATTTAGCTGTTTACGAGGCAGAAAAACAGGACAATTTATTCCACCTCGTACCTCCTTTATACCTCCTTCGTACTCTCTTCGTATCTGCTTCGCTATTTTCATCCTTCTATAGAAGCGAAGGAAATGCGAACCGGGTACGGCTGAAAAGAGCTTTTGACCAGAACTGTTCAGGTATCAAGTTTTATGAATAGTCCGAAAATTTTTCGGGCTGACAGAGTATTTGTAGAGCTTAAATTGTGGATTATAACAGATTAGAACAGCGAGAAAGCATATTGTGGAGTATTGTGTTATTATTGGGTGGTTTTATGTTATCACTTCTTACCCTATAGCGCTATATTTGCGTGGACTTACGAAAGAATTATATTCATAAATAAATAGAAATCTGATAGATGAAAAAAGTATTATTAAATCTGGTATTCCTTTTTGCTTTGGCATGTTTTGCTGAAGGGCAGGAGTTTAAGGTTGCTGATATTTTCAGTGACAATATGGTGTTGCAGCAAAAAATAAATAATCCGTTCTGGGGATGGGGAAAACCGGGAACGAAAGTGACTATTTCCACTTCATGGAATCCTGATAAAGAATATACAGGGGTTGTTAATTCTAAAGGAATCTGGAAGATAGCTGTACCTACGCCTGCTGCCGGAGGACCTTATGAGGTGACAGTCACTGCCAATAAGAAAAAAGTCTTTCAGAATGTGTTCGTGGGAGAAGTATGGCTGGCAAGCGGACAGTCCAACATGAGCATGCCGTTGAAGGGATATTATTGCCAGCCGGTACTGGGATCTACAGAGGCCATATTGTCTTCAGCAAAAAAGCAAATACATTTCATTAATATACCTACTTTAGCGGCCTATAAACCATTGGAACATTTTGAGGCCGAATGGGTGAAGGCTTCTCCGGAGAATGTAGCGGAATGTACGGCTGTGGGATGGTTCTTTGCAGATTTCTTACAGCGCAATATGGATGTGCCGGTCGGTATTATCAATGCCAGTTATGGAGGCTCCAACATCGAAGCGTGGATGAATGCGGAAGCTTGTAAACAATTTGATGATATCCCCGTACCGCCATTGAGTGATGAAACTTCTCCGTGGATTAGTAATGTGCCTACGGTTCTATATAATGGTATGATTCATCCGCTGGTGGGATATGGCATAAAAGGTATTATCTGGTATCAAGGTGAATCCAACATTTTCAATGTGCCTCGTTATGCTCCGTCGGTTGCTACCATGGTAAATAAATGGCGCGAAGCATGGGGATTGGGAGAAGTACCTTTCTATTATGCACAGATTGCCCCTTACGATTATAAAGAGTGGAACTTTTTCACACCTCAATGGCCGGAAGTTTCGGCTTATCAACGGGAAGCGCAAAGACAGTGCCTAACGTTAATTCCAAACTCTGCAATGGCAGTACTGCTGGATGTAGGAGAGCGATATCTGATCCATCCGAGGAGGAAAAAAGAAGTGGGCGACCGTTTGGGTATGCTGGCACTCTCTAAAACCTATGGAATGAAAGGATTTGAAGCAGAAAGTCCGACTTTCAGCAAAATGGAGGTTGAGGGAAATAAGGCTATTATTCATTTTGACAATCAATTTAATGGGCTTACCAGCTATGGAAAGACTTTGGAACTGTTTGAGATATCCGGAGACAATAAGGTATTCCATAAGGCGGATGCCTATATTGATGAAGAAAAAGGCACTGTGGTAGTCACATGCAAGTATGTGGCAGAGCCTAAAGCTGTGAGATATGCATTTAAGGATTTTGTAAAGGCGGAATTATTTGGTACAGGCGGTCTGCCGGTATCCTCCTTCCGCACTGATGATTGGGATTAATTAATAACATGATACTATGCGAAAACTATTGATTTTATTCGTATCGGCTTTACTTCCGTGGTTATCTGTCCGGTCGCAGAAACCGGTTTATAAAGATGCGGGACAGCCTGTTGAAACCAGAGTGAAAGATTTGCTGAATCGGATGACATTGCATGAAAAGGTGCTTCAGCTGAATCAATATACATTTGGGGAGAATGATAATCCCAATAATATAGGTACGGAGGTGAAAAATCTTCCGGCGGAGATTGGTTCGCTGATTTATCTCCATACCGATCCGAAGTTGCGTAACCGGATTCAGCGTAAGGCAATGGAAGAATCTCGCCTGGGGATACCCATTCTCTTTGGATTTGATGTGATTCACGGGTTGCGTACAGTGTATCCGATTTCATTGGCACAGGCTTGTAGTTTTAATCCTGATTTAGTGACTCAGGCTTGCGGGATGGCTGCTAAGGAATCTGTATTGTCGGGTATCGACTGGACATTTTCTCCTATGATTGATGTGGCGAGAGATCCCCGTTGGGGACGTATTTCCGAATGTTATGGAGAAGATCCTTACCTGAATACAGTATTTGGTGTAGCATCGGTAAAAGGTTACCAGGGCGAGAAACTGTCTGATCCGTATTCTATCGCAGCTTGCCTGAAACATTATGTAGGTTATGGTGTATCCGAAGGCGGACGGGATTACAGGTATACGGATATATCACCCCAAGCCTTGTGGGAAACCTATCTACCGCCTTATGAGGCCTGTGTGAAAGCAGGTGCCGCCACGCTTATGAGCAGTTTTAATGACATTAGCGGAGTACCGGCTACTTCAAACCATTACATCTTAACTGAAATTCTGAAGAATAAGTGGCAGCATGACGGTTTTGTCGTATCCGACTGGAATGCAATAGAGCAGCTGATTTATCAGGGTGTTGCCAAGGATCGCAAAGAAGCTGCGTATAAGGCTTTCCATGCCGGTGTGGAGATGGATATGCGTGACAATGTTTATTATGAATATTTAGAGCAGTTGGTTACTGAAAAGAAGATAGAAATTTCGCAGATAGATGATGCGGTTGCCCGTGTACTTCGAGTCAAATTTCGCCTGGGCTTATTTGATGAACCTTATACGAAAGAGCTGGCCGAGCAGGAACGTTATTTGCAGAAAGAGGATATTGCTTTGGCAGCGCGTCTGGCAGAAGAATCAATGGTGCTGTTGAAGAATGAAAAGAACTTGTTGCCTCTTTCTTCAACGGTTAAAAGAGTTGCGTTGATAGGACCTATGGTCAAGGATCGTTCCGATTTGTTGGGTGCTTGGGCTTTTAAAGGTCAGGCCGAAGATGTGGAGACCATTTATGAAGGAATGCTGAAAGAATTTGGTGATAAAGTGCGGCTGGATTATGAGCAGGGTTGTGCATTGGATGGAAATGATGAATCGGGTTTCTCCGCTGCCTTGAAAACGGCTGAGGCATCCGATGTAGTAGTGGTATGTTTAGGTGAGTCCAAACAGTGGAGTGGAGAGAATGCTTCACGCTCTACAATTGCTTTGCCCGATATTCAGGAAAAGTTGCTTTTGCATTTGAAGCAGGCGAATAAGCCTATTGTACTTGTGCTTTCCAGTGGTCGCCCTCTTGAATTGATCAGATTGGAACCTCAGGTAGAAGCTATCATTGAGATGTGGCAGCCCGGCGTTGCGGGAGGAACTCCCTTAGCAGGCATTTTATCGGGCAGGGTGAATCCTTCCGGAAAGTTGTCAGTGACATTCCCTCTGTCTACAGGTCAGATACCGGTCTACTATAATATGCGGCAGTCTGCCCGTCCGTTCGAAGCGATGGGGGATTATCAGGATATTCCTACCGAACCTTTGTATCCGTTCGGGTATGGATTGAGTTATACTACCTTTACTTACTCTGATGCAAAACTTTCTTCCTTGAAAATCAAGAAGAATCAGAAGATTACAGCCGAGGTTACAGTGACTAACGCAGGTAAGGTGGAAGGAAAAGAAACCGTGCTATGGTATGTGTCCGATCCGTTTTGTAGCATTTCCCGTCCTATGAAAGAACTGAAATTCTTCGAAAAACAATCGTTGAAGGCCGGTGAAAGCAGAGTCTTTCGGTTTGAGATTGATCCTATGAGAGATTTGAGCTATACGGATGCAACGGGCAAACGCTTTTTGGAGGCGGGTGAATTTATTGTGTCGGTAGGTGGTCGGAAACTGACTTTTGAAGTTGTGGACTAAGTTTTCCGGTGAATAAACAGTCTTTGATAAAAATAGATATGACTTATGAATAGAATAAGAATAAATATCCTGTTGCTATTGTTGTGCATATTCCTTTCTGGAGTGGCGCAGAATTTATCTGACGGATGGAATAAAAATAGAACGGCTAGATTGACCAAACCTGTATTTGTCTATAACAATTGGTCCGCCTATGATGAATTATCTGATAACATTCCTCTGGATGAGACATTGGCAATGAAAGAGTTGGATCACATTGTGCGTTTGAAAAAATCGGGTGTACAGGTGGATTATTATATGATGGACGCATTCTGGTTTGATGTGAATGAGGGATATCGTAAGTGGAGGTCGGACTGCTGGCCGGAAGGTCCCAAACGTTGGCTGGATGCGTGCAAAAGAGAAGGAATAAAGCCCGGTTTGTGGTTTTCTACGAACCTGCTGCGTATAGGCGGAGAGGCAAATACGATGAAGGTTATTCCGGAATGGGAAAGTTCTGTGGCGGAAGACGGAACAACTCTTTGTCTGTTCAGAGGAGGATATTTGAACCATCTTATGCAGACCCTGCAAATGTACGCGGATATGGGTATCAAGATGTTCAAATTTGATTTTGCTTATTTTGATGCGGCAACTCCTGATGCCAAATGTACGATGTTGCCTACTGACATTGAGGAACAGAATAAAAATACCTTTATTTCTGCCATAAAAGAATTTCGTTATAAGAATCCGGATGTACTTTTTATTGGCTACAATGGTTTCGGGGGTGATATGGAAAATACGGTTACTTCGTTTCGAAAAACAGTAGACCTGCGTTGGCTGGAAATATTTGATACGATGTATTGCGGTGATCCCCGTCTTTCTGATGTGCCGATGATGAACTTCTGGCGTTCACAGGATTTGTATTCGGATCACATGACCTTTCAATACTTGTTTAATGGAGTACCGGTCCAGCGCATTGATAACTGTGCTTTTATGATTGGTACCACGGGTACTTGTTATAACAGGGCTTTAAATGCCTGGAAAGGCATGATGATTCTGACGATGGCACGCGGAGGCTGGTTGAATGTCTGTCATGGAAATATTGATTTGCTAAGTGACGATGATGCTCGTTGGATGGTTAAAGTGCAGCAATTGTATATGAAGGTACAGCAGTATGGAAATATTTCAGCATTCGGTACTATCCCCGGCAAAGCGCTGCCGTACGGATACATGGCTTCCGCTGAAGGAGGGAACCTTTATACTGTGGTAAACGCATCACAAGAGAAGGCCAAAGTAACGTTGCCTGAAGCAACAGGAACGGGTAGGGTGCTTTTTACGGACAGTGGTTTTATGCCTGTTTTAGAAAAGAATATTGTGGAATTGGGGCCGGAACAGATGGTTGTTGTCGGATACGGCAAGTTCAGTACCCGGGAGTATGATTTAGGTATTGAGAAAGATATCGTTATCCCTGCAACAATTCAAAAGGTAAAAATAGATGTGCAAAAGAAAAATGAGCATACCTTGCAGGCACATTACATTCCTTCGAAAGGGAAAACTGTACGGATTCTCTTTCAGCAACTGGATGAGCGTGGAAAAGCATTCCGTTCGTGGGGCGGTGCTCCTCCCACCGGGATTAAAATGGACCATTTCTTCGATATAGAAATAAAGCAGGGCAAGCGTTCTGTTCCGATAAAGAAATCGCATGATAAGATGATCTGGTGCGGCTTGTCATGGGCGGTAGGAGAGGTTTCTGCTGACGATATAAAAGAAGGACGTCCGTTGGAAATAAGTTGTACCACTATAGATGGGAATAGCGAACACTGCTTATTGGAAGTTTACGAGGTTGAATATTCTGCTGATAAGAAATAAGATTGGAAAAGGGATGACTGGAACAGTTTCACAGTCATCCCTTTCTTGAGGTTATCGGTCTCCTTTTTTCAGATCCCTGAAACTCTTGGGTGTTTCATTATATACTTCCTTAAAGCACTTGATGAAATAATGTGCTTGGTTAAAACCGGTCAGGTAGGCTATTTCCGCTATTGACAAATCACTGTTTATCAATAGCTCGGATGCTTTTCGAAGCCGGATAGCCCGGATAAACTGATTGGGTGTCTGCCCGATAAGCATTCTGAACTTCTTATGAAGCACTGTCTTACTGATATTCATGGCTATTGAGAATTCCTCAATGTTGAAGTCCGCCTTATCCAGATTCTCTTCTATCACCTTCATGGCCTGTTGCAGGAATATTTCCTTGGAATTGAACTCAATGGTATTACTGTCTTTGGCTATGAGGTTCTTTAGGAGTTGTTCTTTTCGTTTCTGGCGCGTATTCAGGATATTCATGATCTGATTGATCAATGCTTCCGTATCAAAAGGTTTCTTGATATAGATGTCAGCGCCTTCTTTATACCCCCTTAGTTCATCTTCAGATGAAGTTTTGGCAGTCAGTAATATAACGAATATATCGGCATAAAGGGAATTTTCCTTTATATGGCGGCACAGTGTCAGGCCGTCCATACCGGGCATCATGATGTCCGATATTACGATTTCAGGAAGATACTCACCTACTAATTTCAAGGCTTCTTCTCCATGGGTGGTTGTCACTACGTTGAAGTGCTCCGCCAATTTGCCCGCAAGGTATTTAAGTATCTGTTCGTTATCTTCTACCAGTAATATGGTGGCACTGTTCTCTATATTGGTTGCTTGTGCTTTAAATTCGGTAATATCAGTTGTTTCCTGATATTCTTCTGAATTCTCTACCGGTAGTTTGATGCACAGTGTGGTGCCTTGTCCGGGTTGTGAGTCAATAGAAACTGTGCCGTTCATTACTGATACGAATTTCTTCACGACATATAATCCTATGCCCAATCCGTTGGGAGTGTTTTCCTTATTGTATTGGGGCTCCCTATAGAATTTATTGAATACGGTTGCCTGGTATAACTGATTGATACCCGGTCCCGTATCTTTTATGAATACACTCAATTGTCCATCTATATATTCCAGTGCCACCGATACACTGCCTTGATCGGGGGTGTACTTAATGGCGTTACTCAGTAAGTTATATAAAATCCTTTCAAATTTTACACTGTCAATCCATATATGTATGGAGGGGATGTTGGCCTGATAGGATAGCTGGATTTTTTTAGAGCTTGCCAGATAATTGAATGCATTCACTATGATGCGGCAGAATGATACGATTTCTATGTTTCTATTGTTTATCTTTACTTCAGAGAATTCCACTCGCTTGAAGTCAAGGATTGTAGAAAACAGATCGGATAAGAATGCAGCATTTTTAGTGATGATGGATAGTCTTTCATACTGAATATCATCTTCTTTGGTTTCACGCAACATATCATTGGCAGGTGCCAGTATCAAAGATAAAGGTGTAATCAGGTCGTGCCCGAGACTTTCGAAGAAACTTTCCTTTTCTTTTAATAGTTCTTCTTTCTTCAATGTCTCCATCTCCTGTATCTTTTGTATACTCTTTCTTCTGTAGTGTCTGATAATCATATATATTATGAGTGCGATGCTCAACAGGATAATCAGGCAGGAAATGAAATAGAACAAAGGTGTTTTCCACCAGGGCGGAGCGACAATAATACTCATGGACCAGCATGGCTTGGTGCCTGACTCTTCGTTATATTTCATAATTTCCAGAGTGTATGTGCCGGGGTTGAGTTGTGAGAAGGTCAGAGGTACGGACATATCGAGATATTGCCAGCTGTCGGTAAAACCGATCATCCTGTATAGGTATTTGTTGCAGTAGTTGGCTTCCCCTATTTCAGTAAAGGACAGGGATATCCATTTGGAGGCATAAGACAGGGTGATGGAAGGTATATATTCGGTATTCTCTTTTAAAATCACCCGGTTGTTTATCGTATCGCCTACCTGTATCTTTTGGTGGTTGATCTCCAGATCAGTCAATATGAGTTTGGTCTTATCATACTGATGTAGCGCCTTTTCCACATCCACAATCATGAGTTGTTCGGTATTGCCGAACAGGATATATTCTTTGTTTTCATAAGTTATTTTTTCGGCTGAAAGGATAGAAGAGTTGCCCCAATAGCTGATATTCGGTTCGCAGATGCGCTGTTCACTGTTTATGTAGCAGAATATCTTCTCACCGATAAAGAACCATAGATTCTGGTTATCATCGAGCAACAATGACTTGATGGCCCCTTGCGGCAATGGGTATGTAGGGAATGCGGTAGAAACTTGCAGTGAATCATTGGATACTTCCATCTTCAACAGATTGTTTGATGTTCCTATCCACCAGCATTTATTACTTTTATCTTCTATGATAGAGTACACAATCTCCTGGTCGATGATTTTATCTTTTAGAGTGACCTGGTCTGATGCATTGAAGATGGAGAGCCCATTATGCGAAGCTATAAACAATTGGTTGTCACGATAAGGTATGATAGCGTTTATCCTGTCCCGACTGAAATAGTCATAATGGATATAATCTTTTATTAGCTGGTTCTTCTTGTCCAGATATACGGACATCAGGCCGTTTTGTTTGGTGCCTATCCATACTTTATTGTCTTTTATATAGAAAGTCGTAATCTTTTCTAATTCAGTGCTTGCCGTAAATTCTTTCCATTGAATTTCCTGCGAATTATTATTCTGGAAAGAATATAATAATCCTATGCCATCGTGCCCCACTAACGTAATATCCTTATTTTGCCCGATAGATAAGATATGGTCCTTGAATTTGTCTTTGCTTTTATAATTCTCCTTTTCAGTAGAGGTACGCATATCGAAATGATACATACCGTCGCCTAAGGTTCCCAACAGTATTTTGTCTTGTAAAAGGGCGATAGAAGTGATGGGAGAATGTGTTTTACGAATTGAGAGTAACTGATTGATTCCCCTGTCTGAGGAGGAATACTTATAGAGTCCTTTTCCGTATGAACCTATCCAGATGTTATCAAGGCTATCTTTATAAATGGCATTGATAAAAGTGGTGCCCAGATGTTCTGTGCCGGGTAGTGGATAAATACGCTCTTGTTCTTTATCATATACTTTTATTCCTTCTCCCCAGGTACCGATTAAAAGTTTGTTTGCTTCTCCTTCTATGCGGTATATGGGGGTATTGCTGTTATGTAGATGGATGGTCCGGGCTTGTTCGGGTTGTTGGCTCCAAGTTAATTCATAGAGCGCATTATCCCATGAAGAGTAATACAGGGTATTCTCTTCTCCGGTGTCGTGTAGTTGTGTGATGGTCTGGTTCTTGGGAGTAATGTCTGTCCATGTTTGTTTTCGGGAGTTGTACATCACAAGTCCTGTATAGGTGCTGATCCATATATATCCTTTAGGCTTTTCCACAAAACTGGAGACAATGGCTCCTGAATGGCTGCGTTCGACTGTGAAGCTGGTACGTTCTGTATTCTTGGGAGTTAATTTGCATATACCTTCTTCCCAGCTTCCCAACCAAATGTTATGATCAGAGTCTTCGAATATGGAAACAATCCGGTTAGGGATGGGTTCGGAAACTTGCTCATTGAGGTGGGTGAACTGGTCGGTCCGCGGATTGTATATATCTACTCCTCCGGTCTTAAAGCCAATCCATAACAAGCCTCTGGAATCAAGGAACAAGGTTTCTATATTATTATTCTTAAGACTGTTGTTTGCTGATTTTCCCGATTTATAGACTTTGAACCGATGTCCGTCAAAACGGTTGAGCCCATCTTCTGTGGCAATCCACATATAATAGTCATTTTCACAGATAGAAGTGATTTCAGAACTTGATAATCCATCTGCTAAATCATAATGCAATAGCTTCTGTGCTCCGGCAGTGGAAGCTAAAAAGAGTACGAATATAAATAATAGCTTTCTCATAATTTTAATGTTTAGGGCAATACATCATATATTGTTCGAGTAAATCCTCCATTTCTTTTGCAGGTAAAGACTCTATTAAACGGATATGCTTTCCTGTTTTTGTAGCTCTCCATGTATTATTACCCTCAGAGTCTACAGATATAATTCCCCGTTCACTGATATAATAAGGTGTATAGCCTTTTATGGCTACCCAAACAGTTGCCTGATCCCAACTCCATCTACCTTGTGGTTCTCCCTGGGACATGCTTAGTAAAAACACATCTTTTATAGGATGATTTTCTACAGGCATCCGACTAATCCGGCGACCGGTTATTATGTTGTAGCCAATCTCGAATCCACAGAAGATAATGTCTGTAGGCCAATGGTTCACAACGAAAGAGGAGGAGGAAGCGTCACAATATACATTATATTCTCGTCCTTCGGGGAATATCCCTGCCATGGAAACTAACTGCTTAACCTTTCTGCGTACAAGTTCTGCTCCTGTTTCCGGTGAAAATTCGTCTCCTTTTGATTGTAGCAGTTCTTTTAGGTTGGAGAAAGCTCCGATGGTGCAGATTGTGACACTACTATCCGGTTGCGTGCATAAAATAGATCGATATACCTTGACGGCATTGGGGGCATCTGATGATTTCGCTATTCGGTGGGGATATTTCTGAGGCAAAACTTCAGTCCATTTTTTGTTGTGCGGGCATTCCAATGTGACTGCACTTTCTCCTTTTGCAACGCCAAGAGGAATATCAGGTCGCTTGAAGTATGTATTAATGACTTCAATACAAGGAATTGTTAATTCGGACTTATTAGAAGATACAGTAGCCAGTATATCTACATATCCACTATCAGCTAAGGCATGCATCACTGCCATGGCACCTACGTCATCATAGTCAGGTCCCAAGTCCGTATCTAAAATCAATCGGACTTTATCAGCATTAGTTCTATTTGAAGGGCTGCATCCACAAAGGAGAAGCAATAAGAAAGGGTATAAAATAAATCTTATTCTATTCATAGCATACTGATTAAAATTCAATATTCAAAAGTAGGAAAAAATAAGCGATCCCCTTCTTTTTGAAGACGCTTAAAAATAAAAGAATCGTGCCGATTGATAACAAATTCCTGTTTTTAATAGTGAATACAGGAATTTGTTATTCTTTTGTGCTTTTCTGTTATCCCGTTTATAAAGAAACAGGGACTTTTGCATCAGTAACTTTTTAATTTAAAATATTATGAATAAACAACATGTTTTGCAAAGACGAATCATCTTCGGATTGCTATTCCTTGGTGGAGTAACTCTCTCCTACGCATCAACGGAAAAAGATCTCGGTTCTTCAACATCAGCCATTACACAACAGGCTGTTACTGTGAAAGGTTCTGTGAAGGATGCTGCCGGTGAAGCGATAATTGGAGCCTCTGTAGTAGTAGAAGGTACTACGAATGGTCTGATTACAGATGTAGACGGACATTTCTCTATTCAGGCATCAGTAGGACAAAATCTCGTGATTTCTTATATAGGTTATGAAACGCAAGTCGTGAAAATAGCCCGGGCAAACCAGCAAATTAATATTGTATTGAAAGAAAGCTCGGAGTTGATTGATGAAGTTGTGGTTGTGGCCTATGGCACGCAGAAAAAAGCCAATCTGACGGGAGCAGTATCTTCTGTAAAAGTCAATGATATTAAAGACATTCCGGTATCCAATACTTCCAGTTTGCTGCAAGGACGAATGAGTGGTGTTACCGTGAGCTCTTTCTCTGCGCAACCCGGTGCTGAGGGAGATGTGGAAATCCGTATCCGCGGTATAAACACTTTTGGTAACAGTAATCCTATGGTGTTGATTGACGGTGTGGAAGGAAGCCTTAACAGTGTTTCTCCGAATGATATTGAAAATATATCAGTATTGAAGGATGCAGCTTCTGCTTCTATATATGGCGTACGTGCTGCCAACGGGGTAGTCCTGGTTACAACGAAACGCGGAAATACAGACAAGAAGACACTGTCTTACAGCGGATCTTATGGTGTACAGAAAGCTACGGTTCTGCCTACATATATTAATTCATGGGATTGGGCTACTCTTTATAATGAGCAGAATGAGGCTATGGGAGATGTAACTACGAATTTTACTCCTGAAATGATTCAGCAAATGAAGGATGGATCGAGACCTGATTTGTTTGCCAATACCCGCTGGTCGGACAAAATATTCCGTTCTGCTCCTATCCAGACCCATCATTTGTCTATGTCGGGTGGTAATGCAACTTCTCATTATATGGGGTCGGTAGGATATATGGGACAGGATGGTATCATGGAAGGCACAAGTACTGACCGTTTTAACTTCCGCCTGAATGCTGACAGCAAGTTCATTGACATAATCACTTTAGGACTGAATGTTTCTGGTAACCATGAAGAAGTAGAGGAACCTACCATTGGTACTTACTATGTATTCGAACAGATGAAATGGCATTCCCGTCCTTCGGTACCTTATAAATACAGCAATGGTGAATGGGGATTTGTGGATGGTAACGATAAAATGCAGGCTATTAAGAATCCGGCTTATGCCACTACCATAACCTCAAAGAAGAAATACAGCCGTTTCGACGGTAAGGCTTTCCTGGAAATAGAACCGATCAAGAACCTGTCTATCAAGACCAGCTTTGCTTATCAATATAACCAATGGAACAGTATTGGTGCTGAACCTGCTTATATTCCTCAGGATTCGTATGGTAACCCTGTAGGAGGTAGTGGTAAGAATTACCTGACCGATGCTTATTATTCCGAGACTCAGTGGATCAACGAAAACCTTATTACTTATCACTTTGATGTGAACGGCCATGCTTTCAACTTCTTGCTGGGACAGTCTAACCAATATAATAATTTCCGTTCTACCACGGCAACAGGTGAAGATCTTCCGAGCGACAATATTACCGTATTGAACGGTGCTTTAAGTACTTCAGCCAAGGGAGATGCTGCCGAAGCTGCCTTGAGATCATTCTTTGGCCGTGTGAACTACAATTACAAGGATCGTTATTTGGCTGAATTCAACCTTCGTCGTGATGAGTCTTCCAGAATACCTAAAAAGAACCGTACCGGTTATTTCCCTTCTGTATCTGTAGGCTGGAATATTGCTCAAGAGGCTTTCATGGAGAAATATAGCTTTATCAGCCAGTTGAAACTAAGAGGTAGCTGGGGTGAACTGGGTAACCAGGAGATTGGTTACTATCCGTTTGCACAGTATATCGGTTTGGGTAATAACTATGTATGGGGTGATAACAAAGTTTCGGGTGTGGCTATTTCTTCATTGGCTAATCCTGACATTAAATGGGAAACAACCGCTACTACGGATATAGGTATAGATGCCGCTTTCCTGAACAACAAGATTACCCTTACTGCTGACTATTTCTACAAGAAGACTTCTGATATTTTGCTGCAATTGCCCATCCCCGGAATTGTGGGTATCTCTACTGAACCTTATGTGAATGCTGCATCGGTAAAGAATGAAGGCTGGGAATTTGCTTTAGGTTATAATGATCAATGGGGTGACTGGAAATTTGGTGCAAATGTCAACTTCAGTAAAGTGAAGAATGAGATTCTCGACCTGCACGGCAAAGACTCATGGATTACAGACTGGTCTATCAATCTGGAAGGACATCCTATCAATTCTTATTATGGTTATGTAGCCGATGGATTGTACCGTACACAGGCTGAAGTGGATGAAGCTAATGAAAAGAATTCTGTTGGCGGTGGTGCTCTGAAGTTGGGTGATGTCCGTTACAAGGATGTCAGCGGTCCGGAAGGCAAACCGGATGGAGTGGTGGATACTTACGACCGTACAGTGATCGGTAATCCATTCCCTGATTTTACTTACGGCTTTAGTTTGAATGCTGCTTACAAAGGATTTGATTTCTCTGCTTTCTTCCAGGGTGTAGCCGGTGTGGACCGTATTGTGATGGATTATCCTACTGTTTCGGGTAACGTTACGACGGCATTTCTGGATCGTTATTCTGAAAGTGCTAACCCTAACGGAAACTTCCCGCGTCTGGGCAATGGTGACTATAACAGCCAACCCTCTTCATTCTGGTTGAAAGATGCTTCTTACCTGCGTCTGAAGAACATTGAACTGGGATACTCCTTCAAACAAGAATGGATTCGTAAGGCGAAACTGGAACGCTTGAGAATATATGTTTCTGCACAGAATATCCTGACTATTACCGGCATTGACGATTATGATCCTGAAAAGTATGGAACCGATACTCGCGGTCATGCTTATCCTAATGCCAAGACATTCTCTGTAGGTTTAAACATTACATTATAATTTTAAATAAAGAAGATCATGAAAAAAATATATTATTCAGTTATTTTGTCATTAGCCTTTTCTCTCTTTTCCTGTTCAGACTTCCTGGATCGTGAATCTTTGTCAGAGTTGTCTAACGGTAACTTTTGGAATACAGAGGCTGATGCAACTAAAGCATTGGTAGGTTGCTACGATGCTTTGCAAAGTGAAGGTAGCTTAGGATTCTGCTGGCCGGGTGGAAATACTTGTAGTTTGCGTGAACTGGAATTTGCTACGGATAACGGCTATTTTGCTTGGATTCCGTGGGTGGGACCTGATGTGATCACTACCAATACCATGAGCCCCACAGCAGCTGTTACTAAGGCTGTATGGAATGCTTCTTATGCAGGTATTGCACGATGCAACAATGTTATTGAAAAAGTACCGCAAATGCTGGAGAACGGTAAAATAGGTGAAGAAGCAGGTACAAGAATCGTTTGTGAGGCTAAGTTCATCAGAGCTTTGTTTTATAATCACCTGACCAGTTTGTACCGTGATGTTCCAAAGGTGTTTAATGTGTTGACTACTGAAACGAGCCAGGTACCTAAGTCGCAGAAATCAGAAATTGTAGCCGACATAATCAAAGACTTGAAAGACATTACTGCCGAAGGTATGCTACCCGTTACAGCTGATAGAGGCCGTGCTACCAGAGGTGCCGCATTGGGCTTACTAGCCCGTGTATACCTGTACAACGAGATGTATAAGGAGGCTGCCGATGCTGCCTTACAGGTTATTAACCTGAGTCAATATGAGATAGATCCGAATTACAGTACCCTGTTTACAGAAGCTGGTGGTGCCAGCAAAGAAATAGTATTTGCCATTCGCTTTAAAAATACCGACCAACAAAATGGTGAGGGTGGTTTCTTAGCTTATAACTACGGTTATCCGATGGAGTGGCAGTTGCCTTATCCGAATTTGGCAAACGATTTTTATTGCAAGGATGGCAAGCCTATTACTTCTTCGGGAATCTATGATCCGGATGATGATTCAACTCGCGACCCACGTTTGACATATACACTGATGACGAAGAATGGTGATACGTATGACGGCAAAGTCAGTGACGCATGGTGGTCCTGGAACAGTCCATTCCAATTGTTCATGCGTAAATATCAAAACCAGCCTACTACATGGGCTGCCGATAATCAGGATATGTATGTCATTCGCTATGCTGATGTACTGTTGATGCGCGCTGAAGCCTTGGCTAAGCAAAATACGGGTAAAGACGAAATTATGTCAATGGTGAACCAGGTGCGTCAGCGTGCCGATGTGATGATGCCGAAGGTGGAAGATGCCGAAGGCTCCAATCTCTCTTATGACCAATTGCTCGATGTGGTGAAGCATGAAAGAAGAGTGGAGCTAGCTTTGGAAGGTACCCGTTATTTTGACCTTATGCGCTGGAAAGAAATGGATAAAGCATACGAAAGATGCCGGGCAGACGGTGGGGCAGGTTCTCATATCTTCGATTCGTCAAAAGGATATGTATGGCCTATTCCTCAATCAGAGTTAGATAATAACAGAGCTTTGGTCCAGGCACCGGAATGGGGTGGTAAATAATTGAAATAAATTCCAGATAGAGGCTGGCCGGATGAAAATCCTGTCTGAAGGCCGGCCTTTGCTCTGCTAAATGTAATGATATGAGAAGTATATACAGCCTATTGTTTTTGCTAATAACGTTGGGATTGAGTAGTTGCAGTGAGAAGAAACCTACCCTTCGGGAACAATCTTTCGATGAGGAGTGGTTGTTCCATCGTGGAGATATTGTTGAAGGTGAGAGTTCAGATTTAGACGATTCACAATGGCGTCTGGTGAACCTCCCGCACGATTGGAGCATTGAAAATATTCCTGGAACAAACTCTCCTTTTACTGCCGATGCTGTCACCGAGGTTTCGGGAGGTTTTACTGTAGGTGGAACTGGCTGGTATAGAAAACATTTCTATGTGGATGCAGCTGAGAAAGGAAGATGTATTGCTGTCGCTTTCGATGGAATTTATATGAATGCAGACATTTGGGTGAATGATCGCCATGTAGCCAATCATGTTTATGGATATACTGCATTCGAACTGGATATAACAGACTATGTGCGATTTGGAGAAAAAAATCTGATAGCTGTTCGCGTAAAGAATGAAGGTCTGAACTGTCGTTGGTATACAGGTTCGGGGATATACAGGCATACTTTCCTGAAGATAACCAATCCGTTGCATTTTGAAACTTGGGGGGCGTTTGTAACTACACCTGTTGCCACAGCAAATAAAGCGGAGGTATGTGTACAAAGTATTCTGGCAAATACAGAAAAGTCAACCGGGAAAGTGATTCTGGAAACACAGATTGTAGATAAGGAGAACCGTACTGTAGTTCGGAAAGAACAACAGGTAACATTGGATAACGAAGGAAAAATAGAGGTTGGACATACGTTGGAAGTGGTTTCTCCGCAATTATGGTCTACAGACAATCCCTACTTATATAAAGTTGTAAACCGTCTTCTGCAAGACAATAAAATAATAGATGAGGAATGTATTTCAATAGGTATACGCAGTATTGCATTTAGTGCAGAGAATGGTTTTCAACTGAATGGTAAATCCATGAAATTAAAAGGCGGATGTATTCATCATGACAATGGCCTTTTGGGTGCAAAGGCTTTTGACCGGGCAGAGGAAAGGAAAATTGAATTATTGAAGGCGGCTGGTTTCAATGCGCTACGCTTATCCCACAATCCTCCCTCAACTGCTTTGCTCAATGCCTGCGACCGTTTAGGTATGTTGGTGATAGATGAGGCTTTTGATATGTGGCGACAAGGTCATTACAAGGATGATTACGGACAGTACTTTGATAAGTTATGGAAAGAAGATCTGCATAGCATGGTTGCACGTGATAGAAATCACCCTTGTGTTATTATGTGGAGTATCGGTAATGAAATCAAAAACAAAGAAACTGCTGAAGTGGTAGAGGTATGCAGGGAGTTGACAGGTTTTGTGAAGGCGCTTGATATAACGCGTCCCGTTACGGCGGGAGTTAACTCTATTGTTGATGCGACGGATGATTTTCTGGACACTCTGGATGTTTGTGGTTATAATTACTGTTTAAACCGTTATGAATCGGATGCTAAACGTCACCCGGACCGCATTATTTATGCTTCGGAGTCCTACGCATCCCAGGCTTATGATTATTGGAAAGGAGTAGAAAACCATTCATGGGTGATCGGTGATTTTATCTGGACTGCTTTTGATTATATTGGTGAGGCAAGTATCGGCTGGTGTGGGTATCCGCTTGATAAACGTATTTTTCCTTGGAATCATGCCAATTGCGGCGATTTGAATCTTTCGGGCGAACGTCGTCCCCAATCCTATTTGCGTGAAACGTTATGGAGTGAGACACCGGTATCCCATATTGTAGTGACGCCTCCTGTTCCTTCTTTCCCTTTGAATCCGGATAAGGCGGATTGGAGTGTATGGGATTTCCCGGATGTTGTAGATTATTGGAATTTCCCGGGATATGAAGGGAAAAAGATGACAGTATCTGTATACTCCAATTGTGAACAGGTTGAACTGTTCCTGAATGGGGAATCTTTAGGAAAGCAAGAAAATACTGCCGATAAGAAAAATACGCTTACCTGGGAAGTCCCTTATGCTCATGGTATATTGAAGGCCGTAAGTTATAATAAAGGTAAAGAAGTGGGTGCTGCAACATTGGAAAGTGCCGGTAAGGTTGAAAAGATCAGATTATCTGCGGACAGAACGGAAATCGTAGCTGATGGTAATGATCTAAGTTATATCACATTAGAATTGGTAGATAGTAAAGGCATTAGAAATCAGTTGGCTGAAGAATTGGTAGAGTTTTCAATAGAAGGAGATGCTACGATTGAAGGAGTGGGCAATGCCAACCCTATGAGCATAGAAAGTTTCGTTGCCAGCAGTCGGAAGACGTGGCGCGGAAGCAACCTGTTGGTAGTACGTTCCGGTAAAACGTCTGGTAAGGTTATTGTAACGGCAAAGGTACAAGGGCTTCCGGTGGCTGATATTACTATAAATCAGAGAAGTAAATAAAGACGTTTACAATAGGAAAGTGGATATTGGCGGGTAATGAAGAATATTCCCGGATTATATCAAAACCGGATGTAAAACTTACCTTTTACCTACCTTCTCCTTGTTATATAGAAGGAGCATGTAAGGAGTAGGTAGGGAGTAGGTAAGGAGAATGTAAGGAGTAGGTCTGACGAAAATAGGAGATAATATGAAGTTGAAAGTATTAGTAAAACGATATGTATTTGTCATTGTAAGCTCGTTGATTGTCTCAGCATGCAGTCAGGGCACGGATTGTTCCGTACGAAAGATTAAGTTTGATCAGGATTGGAAATTCTATCTCGGTCAAATGGAAGATGCGGCAAAAGAATCTTACGATGATTCGGAATGGCGGGTATTAAATCTGCCACATGACTGGAGCGTAGAACCTCTTTCCGGTTCAGATGGCTTATCGGTAGGCCCTTTCTCCAAAGAAAGTGCCGGAGGTTTTGCTACCGGACAAACCGTAGGTGGTGAAGGATGGTATCGAAAATCATTTACTATTGACCGTAAAGATACTCACAAACTTCATTCTCTTTATTTTGAAGGAGTCTATGCGCAGTCCGAAGTGTGGGTGAACGGACAAAAAGTGAATTTCAATGCGTATGGATATTCGTCCTTCAAATGTGATATTACTTCGTATTGCCATCCGGCAGGTGAAGTGAACACTATTGCTGTGAAGGTAACGAATGAGGGAAAAAATTCCCGTTGGTATGCCGGTTCAGGTATCTACCGGCATGTATGGTTAATAAAGACCGATTCTGTTCATTTGGATGAATGGGCGGTTGCCGTACGTACTGCAAAGGTGACCGGTGATGAGGCTACATTGGCTATAGAGGCGGATGTGTTTAATGAAAAGGCGGAGAATACAGGAATAAATATGATGGTTACGATTATTTCTCCTGATGGTGAAGAGGTAGGAATGAAAGAGCAAACAGTGAGTGTCGACGCGGCTGGTAAGCAGACGGTTGCTTTCTCTTTGCCGGTGAAACAGGCGAAGCTATGGTCGGTTGATACTCCGCATTTGTATGAAGCGAAAATTTTGATCCGTTCCGGGCATGAGGTGCTGGATCAAATATCTGTTCCTTTTGGCATCCGTACTATTTCCTTCAGTGCAAAGGAAGGATTTAAGTTGAATAATTTGCCCCTGAAACTGAAAGGTGGCTGTGTACACCATGATAATGGTTTGTTGGGGGCTGCTTCGTTGGATAGGGCAGAGGCACGCAAAATAGAATTGTTGAAGGCAAATGGATATAATGCGGTCAGATGTGCTCACAATCCTCCGGCGGAAGCTTTTCTCAGAGCTTGCGACGAACAAGGTATGTTGGTGATTGATGAGGCTTTTGACCATTGGCAAAAAGAAAAGAATCCTCAGGACTATCATCGTTTCTTCGATGAATGGAACGAAAAAGATATTTCGGCAATGGTGCTGAGAGACCGGAACCATCCGTCTGTCATCATGTGGAGTATCGGAAATGAAATTCAGGAACGTTCGGATGATGCCGGTATGGAGATTGCAGAAAGATTGAGGAATATAGTGAAAAAATTAGACCCTTCACGTCCGGTAACTGCTGCTATCAACGATTATTGGGATAATCCGCAACTGAAGTGGAAGGAAGATGCTGCAAAGGCCATGCAACATTTGGATGTGGCAGGATACAATTATATGTGGTACGAATATGAGAATGATCATCAGAAAGATCCCTCACGTATCATATATGGTAGTGAGACTGTTGCGCAGGAAGCTGCTGTAAACTGGAATCTGGTGGAAAAGCATCCGTATATCATTGGTGATTTTGTATGGACTGCCCTTGATTATCTGGGTGAAGCAGGAATAGGCCATACACTGGAACTGAGTAAAGGTGAGAAGAATCCCCAGTTTATGGGTTGGCCCTGGTATAACGCATGGTGTGGAGATATTGATATCTGTGGAGAAAAGAAACCGCAATCCTATTACCGGGATATTATCTGGAAGGAAAGGGAAATTGCAATGGCGGTACAGCCTTTGCCGGCTGCCGGGAAAACAGAAGATGTGAGCTATTGGGGGTGGAAGAACGAATCGCTTAGCTGGAACTGGAAAGGGCTGGAAGGCAAACCTGTAAAAGTGAATGTTTATAGTCGTGCGCCTAAGGTAAGACTCTATCTTAATAATGAATTGCTGGGTGAGCAAGAAGTTTCAAAGAAAGACTATACGGCTACGTTTATAGTCAACTATCAGCCGGGTAAACTGAAAGCAGTGGCTACCTATGACAGCAGTGAATCTTCATGCGCTATTCTAAGAACAACCGGTGCTCCGGTGCAGATACGTTTAATCGCAGACCGCAAGGTGATTAAAGTGGATAGGGACGATCTGGCGTATGTTACTGTTGAATTGATTGATAAAGAGGGCAGGGTAGTATCTGATGCTGACATGAAAGTGGCTTTAAGTGTTGTGGGTAATGGTATTATCAGGGGATCGGGAAATGCATGTCCTACAGATATGGAAAGTTTCCGCTCCTTATCACCTAAAACCTATAAAGGTAAGGCAATGGCTATATTGCAGTCGGATGGAAATGCAGGTGAAATAACCTTGAATGTTTCAGCAAAGGGGATGAAAGGGGCATCGGTTACAATTAAGACGGTGGATCGGATGTCGGCTAAGCAACAGGGAAAAGATATCGTAACTCCCGGCAGTATTTGGAAAGATACGGATGGAAATCCGATAAATGCACATGGGGGAGGTATTCTCTACCATGAAGGTACTTACTATTGGTATGGTGAATTTAAAGGTGATTCTACCTATCGCCTGGACTGGGTTAAAACCTGGGAGTGTTGGCGGGCTGAAGCCGGAGGGGTGGCTTGCTATTCATCCAAGAATCTGACAGACTGGAAATTTGAGGGTAAGGTTCTGCCTACGGTAGATGATGATCCGACTTCAGATCTTCACCCTTCGCAAGTGATAGAGCGCCCGAAGGTCATCTATAATGAGAAAACCGGTAAGTTCATAATGTGGATGCATATTGAAAGTCCTGATTATGAAAAGGCACATGCCGGGGTAGCGGTCTGTGACTCACCGACAGGAACTTTCACTTATCTGGGCTCTTTTAAACCGAATGGGGCAGACAGCCGTGATCAGACTATTTTCAAGGATGATGATGGAAAGGCTTATCATATCTGTTCGTCAGAATGGAACAGTACCTTATATATCAGTTTGTTGACTGATGATTATACAAAACCTTCAGGAACTTATGTCCGGAGATTTATCGGACAATCCCGGGAAGCTCCTGCGGTCTTTAAGCGAAACGGTCACTATTATATGCTCTCATCCGGTTGCACCGGTTGGGACCCGAATAAAGCTAAATGGGCTGTATCCGATTCAATGATGGGAGTTTGGGAACTGAAAGATACCCCCTGTCTGGGGCGTGATGCCAATAAGACATTTTATGCCCAAAGTACCTATGTACTCCCCATTGAAGGGATGCAGGATCAATTTGTCGCTATGTTTGACAGGTGGAATAAAACGGATTTAATAAATTCACGGTATGTCTGGTTACCGGTTGAATTCGATGGAGACAGACCACTTATTCGCTGGGCGGATCAGTGGAGTACTCAAACAATGGAAGCAGTTTATTAACCTAATAATGTAATACAAATGAAAAAAATAGGCTTCTTATTTATCGGATTTTGCCTGCTTACAAACTTATCGGCACAGAAAGTTTATAAGCTGGATGCTTCGGATGTCATGGAAGCACCTTTGTGCGGTCATCTGAAGATGGGAAATTCGGGGCCTAAGGAGAAGGCAATAGAAATCAACAGTCTGTATATGACTCTGGGTGGGAAACCGATCCTGCCTGTTATGGGAGAATTGCATTTCTCGCGTATTCGTAAGGATTTGTGGGAAGACCGTATCTTGAAAATGAAAGCTTGCGGTATCAATATTATCTCTACTTATCTGTTCTGGAATCATCACGAAGAGATAGAAGGTCAGTTTGAGTGGGAGAATGAGAAGGATTTGCGCAGTTTTATTAAGTTATGCCGGAAACATGGATTGTTTGTAGTTCCGAGACTGGGACCCTGGTCGCATGGAGAAGCGCGTAATGGAGGGACACCCGACTGGATCTTACAGAAAAAATATCTGAAAGACCGTTCAAATGATGTGGTTTATCAGAATTATGTGAAACGTTATTTTGCCCAGATAGCTTATCAACTGAAAGGGCTTTACTATAAAGATGGCGGGAATATCATAGGCATCCAGTTGGAAAACGAATATTGGTATGGAAAGGAGGGTGAACCGCATATCCAGTGGCTGAAAGATACAGCTCTGGAAAATGGCATTGATGTCCCGATGTATACGGTTACGGGCTGGGGAGACGGTTCTGTTCCTCCTTTTGAGGTGATTCCTTTATGGGGAGGATATGCAGATGCTCCATGGGTGGAACATGTAGGAAAAGAATACCAGCCGGGAAACTTCCTGTTCGATTCGTTCCGTGATAATGAGAATATCGGCAACGATCAGATAAAGCGGCAAGATGTGTATATGACGTACGAAAAGTATCCCTTCTTTACTTGTGAAATGGGAGTGGGGGTACAAAATACCTATCACAGGAGGCTCAGCATCGATCCTTTGGACGGGCTGGGTATGATGATTGCCAAACTTGGTTCGGGGTCTAATCTGCTGGGATATTATATTTTTGCCGGTGCCACTCAGTTTACGGGTAAACTATGGTCTACTGAGGAAGAACAATTGAAAACTGGGTATTGGAGTCGGTTGCCGGTGAAGTCTTATGATTTTCAGGCTGCTATCCGCGAATCAGGAGAAATAGCGGAATCTTATAAGAAGGTGAAAAAACTGCATTACTTTGTCAATGAGTTTGAGAAAGACCTGGCTCCCATGATGCCTGTTATCCCGAAATGGGAAGAAGATGGGTTACAGGTGTCTGTACGCTCTAATAATGAAACCGGCTATATGTTTGGAATCAATTATTCCCGTTATCATCCGAAGAAGGCACAGAAGAGTGTGAAGTTTGAGGTGAAACTGAAAGATAAAATGCTTCGTTTTCCTCAGAAAGGTATTGAAATGCAGGATAGTACGGTCTTTATCTGGCCCTTGAATGTGGAACTTGATGCTATGCGCCTGAATTATGCCACGGCACAATTGATGGGAAGCGTTGATAATTGCTATCTGTTTTTCCAGAACAGGCAAATTCCCGTGGAGCTATCTTTTGATAAATCGACTGTGAAAGGAGTGGAGGCAAATCGGGCTAAGATAAAGGAGGAAAGTGATAGTTGGATTGTTAACGGACTGAATCCGGGAAAAGATTGTGTACTTAAGGTACAATTGCAGAATGGAGAAGAAAAGTATGTTGTCATTCTGACAGAAAAAGAGGCTGATAACTGCTGGTTATTGGAACAAGATGGAAAGAAGGTATGCTATATTTCTGATGCGGATTTATACAGTTCACTTGGAGATGTTTATATTTTCTCTACTGATAAGAAGGCTGCTTATTATAAGTTGAAGACGGGTATGAATCCGCGATTTGAACAGAAAGCGGTTATTTTCAATCAGCCGCAAATGGATATTCGTATTCAGCCTAAGGGCATCCTGGAAGAGGTAAAATGGTTGGAAACAGCAAACTTTCATGGGATTGAACCTTATCAGCAGCGTTATCGCCGTTTCTTCTTTAAGGAATTCAATCTGGATAATCCTTCGAAGATCAAGAAAGTCACTTTGTTTATGTATCCGGAGTCGAAATGTATACTCAATCTGAATGATACTTGGGTAAATCAGGAAATAAAACCAAACCAGTTAAATGAAATAGACCTTACAGGATATGCCAGGAAGGGTGTCAATTTGTTGTTTGCAAGTTTCCCATTTGTTGAGGGGAAGAAGCAATTTGCTGCACGTGTTATTGTGGAATACTATAATTATGACAGGATTGAATTTAGTACCGACTCTTCCTGGCTGGCGACGGAGTATTACTCCAATCCTTCACTTACACGGGAATTTCCGCAACCGATGATGCCGATGGTGGTGGATAAACCGGGATATGCCGATGGTATTGCTTATAATACATTCAAAGAGTGGAGGCTGCAAGTGCCGACAGATGCATTGGAGAAATTGAATAATATTTATATGCGTATCAGTTATTCCGGTGATAAGGCGGAAATCTATAACGGATATATGCTTTCGGATGATGATTATAACAGTCATGCCACCTGGACGGTAGGTTTGAACCGGCAGGAACATTCTGTAGAGGGGAAAGAGTTGACGCTTGTGATTTATAAACTGGATAAAGACGAGAAAATCTTTTTTGACTTACCGGCAAACGGAACTGATGAGCAGGCTGATGTGAAAAAGGTTGAATTTGATTTTGAATGTTTACAAAAGATAGACTGATAAAATGAAACGACTCAATATTATCTTGTTTCTCCTGGCTTTGGCTGTTTTAACAGTTGAGGCAAAGGATTTGAAGGTTGCCGGTATTTTCGGCGATAATATGGTGCTACAGCAAAAGACGGTCACACCGATATGGGGATGGGCAGATGCCGGGACGACAGTTACAGTGACTTCATCGTGGAACGACAAGAGTTATTCCGCCAAAGCAGGGAGAGATGGTACGTGGAGAATTATGCTTCATACACCGGAAGCAGGAGGTCCCTATGCATTAACCATAACGGGAGGTAAGACTATAACTTTCAGTGATATATATATAGGCGAGGTTTGGTTAGCAAGTGGGCAATCAAATATGGCTATGCAGCTGAAAGAATGTTATGAATCTACCAAAGCTATTCTGACTTCTCAAAAAAGTAATATTCGTTTTATAAATGTGCCTCCACTTGGCAGTTATAAACCACTTACGGATATAAAAGCGGATTGGGTGGTGGCTGCTCCGGAAAATGTAGGAGATTGTAGTGCGATTGCATGGTATTTTGCTCATTTTATTCAGGAGAATCTTGGGGTTCCGGTTGGTATTATTAATGCAAGCTTTGGTGGTTCCGTTGTTGAAACCTGGATGAGCCGTGAAACTTGTCAGACACTGGGTGATATTTCTGTTCCGGAAGTGAGTGATGGTACTACAGGGTGGGAGGCCAATATACCTACTACCATGTATAATGGAATGTTGAACCCCATTGTCGGTTATGGCATACAGGGTTGTATCTGGTATCAGGGAGAATCAAATGTATATAATGTTTCTCAATATTCGGATCGGCTGGTTGCTATGGTAGCTGAATGGAGACGGAAGTGGGGAAGAAATTTTCCGTTCTATTTCACGCAAATAGCTCCTTTTGATTATACTACATGGAATGTTCCAAGTGAGGTAGGTGAGCATGTAGGTGCTTATCTGCGTGATGAACAGAGAAAAAGTATGGATCGAATTGAGAATAGTGGTATGGCGGTCATTTTGGATGTGGGAGAAGTAGAACAAATTCATCCGGTACGCAAAGAGAAAGTTGGCGAACGTTTAGGATTGATGGCATTAGCTGAAGTGTATGATACGAAGGGATTTGAATATAAGAGTCCGGCTTTTGAAAGGATGGAAGTCGATGGGGATAAAGCTGTGATTTTTTTAAAAGATTTATATTATGGACTAACGAGTTATGGAAAGCCCCTGCATTTATTTGAAATAGCAGATGAGAGTAAAGTTTTTCATCCGGCTGAAGCGTATGTAGATGAAGAAAGAGATGTTGTAGTAGTGTCTTCTAAATATGTGAGGAATCCGAAAGCAGTTAGATATGCCTTTAAAAATTATGTAGAACCGGAACTATTCAGCCTTAGCGGGCTTCCGGTATCTTCTTTCCGGACAGACAATTGGTAATAATAAACTTTAAAATAATATGTATATGAAAAATATAAAGACAATACTTTGTGGAGGTTTGGTTGCAATGTTAGTTTCCTGCTCTTCGCAGATGACAACGACTAATTATTATTTTGATTCTGTAAATGGTGACGATGCTAATAATGGAACCTCTGTAGGGACTCCTTTTAAGTCTTTGGCAAAGCTTCAGTCTTTAACTCTAAAAGGTGGAGACAGTATTTTGTTGAAATCCGGTGCTGTATTTACGGAGAAACTTTTGCTTTCCTGTTGTGGAGAGGAGAATAATCCTGTCGTACTAGGCAAATATGGAGGATTGGAAAAACCGCATATAAAAGGAAATGGAGTTGATACAGCTGCTGTTCATATATTGAACTCAGAGAATCTGGTGATACGCGATCTTGAAATTTCTAATAAAGCCGATGTTCCGAAAGCTGGTTTACTGGGCTTGTGGGTAGAGTTGGATAAGTTTGGAGAATCACATAATATGGTCATTGATGACTTGTACGTGCACGATGTATATGGAAGTACGGTGATAGAGAAAGGTGGCGGTATAGGAATTTGCATTCAGAATGGCCGGGATAATGACAGTATTCTGAATCGATTTGTTGGAATGACTATTGAGAATTGCTATCTGAAAGATTGCCAAAGAGATGGAATTAAGTTTAGGGGGTACTGGATCAGGAAGCAGTGGAATCCTAATTTGGGAGTAGTCGTCAGGAAGAATGTATTGGATGGAGTGCCGGGTGACGGTATTGTTCTGGCTGGTTGCGATGGTGGATTGATAGAATATAACGTGATGAAGAATTGCCCGAAAACACTGCCCGAATCGGAAGCTTGCGATGGAATATGGCCTTGGTGCAGCGATAATACATTGGTACAGTTTAATGTAGTAAGTGATCACAAATCTATCATAGACGGGTATGCTTATGATTCGGACTGGGGATGTCGGAACTCGGTATTCCAGTATAATCTGAGTTATAATAATGATGGCGGCTTCATGTTGGTAATTGGTACGGATGGTTGGCCGGAAGCCTGGTGTGTGAATGGGAATATTGAAACCAAGGTGCGTTACAATGTCAGTATAAATGATGGACTACGCAATTATCTGACTAATGCCAGCCATAAAGACGCCTATTTTAGTCCTGCAATGCATTTCACTGGATATACTCAGAACACATTGGTAGAGAATAATCTGTTTTACCTGTTTCCAAAACCGGAGCCACAGATAGACCGTACGCTTTTCCATTTCACTAAGCATGATTCATCTTATGGGAAAGGAGATGTCTTTAAGAACAATTATATTTATGCTCCGGAGGTGACTGTAGCTGTAAAAGAGGAAAAGGCAGTGGGTAACCAATATTTCGGAAATGTATATATCGGTAGTTTGAAAACCCCTGCCACCGGTTTTACAAAGCAGGAAGGAACTTTCAATAAATCACTTTGGTATAACGCGGAAGATAAGAATTGGGATATTCTTCTTGATTTTTTAAAGGATAAAACTGTACCTGTTAATGGTAAAGAACTGAAAGTACTTGATATAATCGGAGCTAATTGAAATAGAATCTTAAATCATTAAAATACTTTAGATATGAGTTTATTCAAATTATGTGTAGCAAATCTAGTGGCATTATTCTGGGTGGTAGTTCCTGCTGTCATGGGTGCCAATATTATACCTCAGCCTTCTTATGTACAAGAGAAGCAAGGTACGTTCGATTTAGCTCATAACAACAATATTCTATATGCCGGTAAACATCTGGAAGTAAATCAGATAATTGATAACTTTATGGAGCAAGTGTTGGGAGACTATGGTTTGAGTTTGCAAGCAAACAAGTCTAAAAAGGCCGGCATATTACTGCAAGATAAAAAATCCTTGGATGAAGAAGCATATGAACTTTCTGTTGCTGCCAATAAAGTGGTAATTAAGGCATCTGCACCTGCCGGTTTTTTTTATGCTCTCCGCACTGTTAATCAGTTGATTCTGGCGGATGAAAATCATACTTCACTTCCTTGCATCTTTGTGAAAGATGCACCTCGTTTTTCTTACCGGGGATTCTTGATTGATGCGGGGCGCTATTATTTACCTTTGAAAGATGTGAAAAAAGCTATTGACCTGGCTGCTAATTATAAGTTGAATCGTTTTCACTGGCATCTGACCGATGATCAGGGATGGCGGTTGGAGATAAAAAAATATCCGCGTCTTACCGAAAAAGGCTCTGTACGTTCTAATTCGGCTATTGGCACCTGGGATCAATATTATCCTCGTCATTATGATGGAAAAGAACATTCAGGATACTATACGCAAGATGAAATTCGTGATATTGTGAGATATGCAGCTGACAGGCAAATTACAATTGTTCCTGAGATTGAAATGCCGGGGCACGCCTTGGCGGCTTTGAGCGTTTATCCGGAATATGCATGCAGTTTTCATTCTTCACTTGATTTGATGGCAGGAGCCGGCATTTCCGATCAGGTGTATTGTCCCAAACCTCAGACATTTCGGTTTATAAAGGATATTCTTACAGAAGTTGCAAGCTTGTTTCCCGGAGAATATATTCATATTGGCGGTGATGAATGCCCTAAAACATCCTGGGAGCAATGTGAGGATTGCCAGGCTTTGATAAGGAAAGAAAATCTGAAAGACGAGTTTGAACTTCATGCTTATTTTATTCAGCAGGTTGAGAAGATTGCGGAAGGTCTTGGACGAAAGCTGATTGGTTGGGATGAGGTTCTGGAAGGAGGACTTCCTCTGAAAGCTACGGTAATGTCGTGGAGAGGGGAAGCGGGAGGCATAAAGGCTGCTCAATTGGGTAATAATGTGATTATGACTCCTAATACTTATTGTTATCTGGATTATTATCAGGAGAATCCGGAATTTGCTCCTTTAGCTATCGGTGGATTTATATCATTGGAACAGGTATATGATTACGAACCTATTCCAGAGGCACTTACTGCGGAAGAAACTAAACATATTATGGGGATTCAGGGAAATATATGGGGAGAATATGTTGCTACTATTGAGAAATTTGAATATATGGCATTTCCCCGCTTGCTTGCCATTGCAGAAGTGGCTTGGAGCCAGCCTGGAAATAAAAACCGGGAACTTTTTATTTCTCATCTGAAGAAAGAGTTTTCTTTTTTCCGGAAAAGGAATGTCAATACATGCCGTGAATATTTCAGACCTCGTATTCAGGGAGGTTGGGATAGTGAGAAAGGAATGTATGCGGTTACACTTGAGACTATATGCCCTGATGCTGATATTCGCTACACATTGGATGGTTCGGAACCTACGGTGGAATCGGAGATCTATGAAGGCCCGGTTTATTTGACAGAGAATACTTGTGTGAAAGCTGTGGTGACAGATAAAGATAATCAGATATTAGAAGCTCCGACGGTGAAGAACTTTCTGGTGAATAAAGCAACGGGATGTACTTATACACTTTCCACCGATGCCTGGAGTCTGGATTGGTATCCGGTGAAACCTACTCTGTTTACGGATGGTGTGCAAGGTTTTACTCCCTCAAATTACGAATGGGCGGCTATCGCTTCCGGTGTAGAAATTGTGATTGATCTGAAGAAGAATACAACAGTATCCGGAGTTCGCTTCGGCACTATGGTTGCTCCTATAAACAGTACACTTCCGGCTAAGTCTATGATATGTTATCTTTCAAAAGATGGCAAGGAATTCCGGCAGATAGGAGAAAGTACCTTCTCATATCCTGTATACAAAGGAGAGAAAGAGATCTATCATAATTATGTGAAGACGGACAAGAAAGACGGACGATACTTGAAGCTTGTGATAAACGGGCAAACTGAATTACCCGAAGATTACCCTTATCCGAATGCTTTGCCTTCGATTGCATTAGATGAAATAGAAGTTTTCTAATAAGAAGTGTGGTTATGAATAAATTGTTATTTTTTTCTATATTGCTATTGACCTGTGTAACGGGTTGGGCTAACGGCATACGAAATTTTTATGTGGATTCTTTTAGCGATAGTCAAGTTGCTGATGGTAGTATGGAATCCCCATTTAAAAGTTTGGATGCTTTGAAAGGTGTTAAATTCCTGCCGGGTGATTGTATTCATCTGGCAGGGAATCAGATATTAACCGGAACTATTCATGTTAAGGGAGTAAAGGCAACATCTGAGAATCCGCTTACTATCACTTCATACGGGACGGGAGTTTCACATATTTATTCTGTCCATAGTTCTGCCATTGTAATAGATGCCTGTGAGAATATTCATGTAAAGAATGTAGTGGTGAAAGGTTCGGGGCGTAAAAAGGGCAATACGGGGACAGGCATAGAGGTGGTTAATTCGAGGTTGATAGAGGTTGATAGAGTGGAGGCTTCCGGGTATCAAATGAATGGCATTGGGGTAACTGGCGGAGGAGATGTACGTATAACTCATTCGTACGTACATGATAATGGTTATAACGGTATTGAAGTGACTGGTAAATGGGGAACAAAATCTGTGCATAATATTTATATAGGCCATTGTGTAGCCGAAAATAATGCCGGAAATCCTGCTATTCTGGACAATCATAGCGGAAGCGGGATATTGGTAGGCCATGCAACCAATGCAACAATAGAGTATTGTGAGGCTATGGGGAATGGTTGGGATATGCCGAGGTCCGGAAATGGACCGGTTGGAATTTGGGGATACGAATCAGATCGTTTAACTATTCAATATTGTTTTTCGCATGACAACAAGACTTCTCCGGAAGGATTAGACGGAGGCGGATTTGATTTTGACGGAGGAATAACGAATTCGTTAATGCAGTATAATCTTGCTATGAATAATGAGGGGGCTGGCTATGGCTTGTTTCAGTTTGGCGGCGCAACAGAATGGAATAATAATATCGTACGCTATAATGTGAGTATTAATGACGGGATTAAGAATTCTCATGCGGGTATTTATGTTTGGTGTGATCCGTATAATAAAGATGTTCCTTTATGTGAAACTAAGGTACACGATAATTTAATTATCAGTAATCAGGGGTATTCTATCTCTTTTAATACCGGATTTTCTTCGGGATTGGAATTTGCGAATAATACGTTTATTCTGACTAATGGAGGAATAGAACATTTGCATGGGGATGAAACGAAAGGAATGGCGATTTATAAAGGTAATCGATTTTGGTCTGAAACTGCCGGACAAAAAGGAGAACGACAGCCTCGGGTACCTCAGGATGCAACAGCAAACTATGAGTCGGTTGGATATAATCTTCCTGTAAGTGTAGATATACTTCGGCTGAAAGAAATTATAACTGATATGATATCCCTAAAAAAATGAGGGCTATGTATAAAAGAAGTCTTTTCTGGTGGACACTGCTTAGTTTTATAAGTGGTTATTGCTACCAGGCAAATGCACAGTCTGCATATCGGATTAATCTGAATATACCGGATAAAATAATAGAAACCGGTCATTTGGATTTGGGTGGAGTGGCTCCTGACGGAGGTTCTATATCTGTAAATAGTTATTATATGGAATTGAATGAGTCTCCTTTCATTCCTATTATGGGAGAGATACATTATGCCCGTATTCCAAATGAACAGTGGGAAGAACAGATACTGAAGGTTAAGTCGGGAGGAGTGAATGTTATTTGCACTTATGTTTTCTGGAATATTCACGAGGAAACAGAAGGTGTTTTTGATTGGAACGGTGATAAAGATCTTCGGAAATTTATCTCTCTTTGTCAGAAACATAATATGAAAACGCTCGTTCGTATAGGACCTTTCTGTCACGGAGAAATTAGAAATGGGGGTATACCGGATTGGCTTTATGGGCGCCCGTTCCTGATCCGCACCAATGACCGGGAATATTTGAAATATGTAGATCGGCTTTATGCTGCCATTGCTTCTCAACTGAAGGGATTTTTCTATAAAGATGGTGGTTGTATCATTGGTATTCAGTTGGAAAATGAGTTGCAACACTCTGCCGCTCCCTGGGCTATTCGCTACCCTGATCAGCCTATTGACTATACTGTTGCTGATTATGATGTGCAAAATACCAAATTTGGCGTATCGGTACAAGAACAGGATATCCAGAGTCCTGAAGCCGGTAATCAGCACATGAAAACATTGAAAGAGATAGCACTGTCTCATGGGATGGAAGTTCCGTTGTATACGGCTACGGGGTGGGGAAATGCTGCGATCATTCCTCAGGAAGTTATTCCTGTAACGGCGGCTTATACTTATCCGACATGGGCGGATATAGGTATGTCTCCATTCTATTTATTCAGGGATATTCACACTACTCCCGATTATTCTCCGGTACGATATGAAGGCTACCGGTATCCTTCTTTCTGTGCGGAAATGGGAGTCGGTATTCAGATGACTTATGGTAGAAGACCGAGCATTCCGGCTGAAGCAGGTGAAGGACTGATGATACGTTCGTTAGGAAGTGGCGCCAATGGCATAGGCTATTATATGTATCATGGTGGAATTACTCCTCAGGGAAAGAAGGGTTTCTTTAGTGATGAACCTTCAGGGGTGCCAAAGATGTCTTACGATTTTCAGGCTCCTATCGGAGAATTCGGACATACGCGCGCTTCTTATCATTCATTGCGCATTATTCATCATTTTGTGAATGATTTCGGTCATTTGCTGGCACCTATGGGAGTGGTGTTACCGGAAAACAGTGATACGATCACTCCTTCAAATACTCATACCCTTAGATATGCAGTGCGTAAAAAAGAAAATGCTGGATTTGTTTTTATTACGAATTTCCAGGATCATTGTAAACGTGAAGATCTGAGAGATGTCAGTCTTACTTTGAAATTGGCCGGTGAAACGGTTCGTTTTCCACAGGAGGGAACCGTAACGGTAGCCAAGAATGCCAATATAATTCTTCCTTTTAATATGGATTTAGATGGTATCTTATTGAAGTCGGCTACCCTGCAACCGTTGGCAAGAATTACTTCCGGAGGAAAGAAACATTATTTCTTTTTTGCACCCGAAGGAATGAAGTCGGAGTATATATTCGCAGAGAATACGGTGAAAGGAGGGACTAAAAAGTTGATTCCAGTACCTGGATTTAACAGCACGGTAAGACTAAAATCTATAACAGGGAAAGAGATTCTTATTACAACTTTAACTAGGGAACAAGCCTTAGCAGCCTGTAAAGTGACGGTGGAAAAGGAGGAGAAATTACTGATAACTTCCGCAGATGTGCTGCAGGAAGATGCTAAAGTACGGATTCAATCTACGGATACCATATTGAAGGCTGTTGCTTTTCCTGCGGTTCGTTTTATAACTGAAACTTCTGCGAAGATCAGTAAAAAGAAGTATTGCAGTGAGATATCATTTACCAAGAAAGGAGTACACATTTTCCCCAAGGTTCACATGGCGAGTGAGAGGCGTTTTCTGGTTCATTTGCCGGAAGGTGCTTTCAGAGATGTGAGTGATCTTATTCTTTCTATTGATTATATCGGAGATACAGGTGCTGCATTTATTAATGGAGAGATGGTGGCGGATAATTTCTATCATGGAAACCCGTGGCGGATAGGATTGAAGCGATATGCCGAAGCTGTTCAGGGCGATGGCATCTATTTCTACTTGCAACAATTGTTTGCTAATGCTACTTACCTGCAAGATTTACCTGAAGGGCTCAGGTTGGATTTCTCAAAAGGAGGGCTATGTCGGCTGAATAAGATACAGGTTATTCCTGAATATTATGCAACTTTTACTATTGGAGATTAAAAAAGAATAGAATATGAAACAAATAGATTTTTACCTGAAGTTTGTAATTCTAATATTGGGCATAAGCACTTCTTCTATTGTCTGCTTAGCTCAAGAGGTATTTCCCGTGACATGCAAGGAATATAATGAAATAATTCTGACTCATGTGCTAACTCCTGTAGGACCTGTCCCGACTGCTATGGATGCTGATGGTGTTTATCCGTATGTTAGTTATAGTGAAACTTCCAATCGGCCGGTTCCTAAAACTTATCGAATGATTTCACTTGAAAATGAACTTATTAAAGTTGTAATTTGTCCGGACTTATGTGGTAAGGTGATGTCGATGATACATAAAGGGAGTGGTAAAGAAGTCTTGTATAATCCACATCTTGTACGCCACACACGTATTTTGCCACGTTTCTATTTTGTGGCGGGCGGTATAGAGGTCAGCTTCCCTATTTCACATACCCCTACTCAGAATGAGTCGGTTTGTTATAAGATAGATCGGACTACTGACCGGATTTATGTTACTTGTGGTGAGCGGGAGATGCATTACGGTATGCAATTTTCTGTTGAATATTCTTTGGGGACAGGAGAACACTTTCTGACACAACGTGTCAGAATGCATAATCCGGGTACGAATGCCTATCCCTGGATGTCGTGGACAAATGCTGCTATTCCTTGCATGCCTGATACTGAATATAGTTTTCCGCAAGGAGAAGTATTGGTACATGCTTCTGCATTAGATACAATAAACTGGAAAAAACAGGGACCTAAAAAAGAAAAAGATATATCAGAAATGACCGGGTATTTCTGGAAGACGAAAGATGTAAACGCTTTTGGCGCTTATACTCCTTCATTGGGGTATGGCCTTTATCATATTGCGGACGAACAAAGTGCACCGGGAATAAAGTTATGGAGTTATGGAGTGAAGGAAGATAAAGAATGGTCATTGCTCAGTACAAATAATAGGCAGACTTATGCAGAACTACAAGGGGGACCTATCAGCGACCAGTCTATAAAACTGGAATTGCAGCCGGGTGAATACAGGGAGCATACTGAGTTCTGGATACCTGCTGATAAGCGAATGGATATTTATAAACTTTCTGTGCCGGAAGTTGCATTGCGTCCGATAACGGAAGTGCCGTTATTCGGCTGGGCAAGAGAGAATGAGATCGCTCCCTGGATTGCATTGCTCAATGCTTTTGAGTATGGAACGGATATTCCTCAAATAGATCCGACAACCACTTTTTGGGCACCTTCCGGAATGGAAAATCTAGATGATGCATTTCAGTGGGCTATTATAAAATGCAATAAAGATCAGCAAGACTATTGGAAGTACTATTACGGTGCATGGTTGGCCGGACGCGAAAGAAGTAAAGAAGCTATTGTTTGTCTAAGTAGTGTGAATTTGGGATTAGCGCAGGCTTTATTGGCAAGATTGTATGAGATAAATAAAGAATATACCAAAGCGGAAGCTACTTATGATGCCATAAGCGAAGAATGGGTGGCACTGCATCCGCAGGTGGTTGTAGCTCGTGATAAATTGTTGCGTCAGTTGGGGAGTAGGACTCTTGCTAAACGCGAGGAATGGCTGAGTAAAGTTGATGCTTCTGCAGATGAATGGATTGCCGAAAGGCGGGTACAACTACTTATTGATAAAAAACAATATAAAGCTGCTAAAGACTTGTTGTTGTCTATTAAATTTCAGAAAGTACATCAAACTTATAATCGTACGGATATGTGGCGTCAAATATGCAAGGCTTTAGGAGAATCTTCATATATAATTCCGGATAATTTAGGTGAAGACCGCTTGGCGCGTTTTGGAGCATATCGGGAATTTGAATAATCAATTCTATTAATTAAGCTATAAAACCATGAAAAAGAATCTGCTGATAACGGCAACTTTAGTTCTGTTTTTATTTAACTCTTGTGGCCATAGAGTGAGTGATGCAATAGCTATTACAGTATATACGGATAGTATTGTCAGTGATGTGTCAAAGCATCCGGTAGGAATTAATCTGAATTTTATAATGGATGGCGGGCGTTTTCCTGAGGCAAAGAAGAACGTAACAGAAGCAGTAAAAAAACTAGGAACAAAATATTTGCGATATCCGGGTGGTGAGAAATCGGATTTATATCTTTTCAGCATACCGCCTTATGAAGAATCGCATACTTCATTGGCGAGAACAATTGGGTTGGATGATTATCCCGGAGTTTTTAAAGATGGAGAGTTTGTTTATGACCCTTTGGATTTCGATGAATTCATGAAAGTTTGCCGGGATGCTGGAGCTGAACCTGTATTGGTAATTGCTGCTGATAATTATTTACGTAAACCTGAAAAAGGAGAAAGGGTCTCCAGTCGGGAGGCATTAATTAAACATGCTGCTGAATGGGTGAGGTATGCTAACATTAAGAAAAAGTACAATGTGCGTTATTGGATGATAGGTAATGAGAGTTGGAATAAGAATAATGAGAACTCCACTGTTGATATCTATGCTCAAGATGTCATAGACTTTTCAAAAACCATGAAGGCAGTAGATTCCTCCATCTTAGTTATTCCTAATGGCGATAGTGATGCGTTCTTTAAAGCGGTTATAACCAAGGCTGGGGATTATATTGATCGTTTATGTGTGAGTAACTATGGTGTTTTTAATTTCAATGCCGGATATGAAAGCTATAAAGATACTACTCGTTGTCTGATATGGCCTGCACAAACAGCACTCAATGCTATGAATAAGTATGCCACACCGGAACAACTCGGTAAGTGGAAATTGATAGTTGCTGAATATGGAACAATTGATTGGGCCGGACTTTGGCATGGAACTAATGATATGGGGCATGCAATTGTGAATTTTGATATGACCGGTCAATTACTGTTAGAGCCGCAGATAGAGTTTTCGTGTTTCTGGAATACCCGTTGGCTGAATAATGAAGAACAGCCTCAGGCAGATCACGACGCTATTGATTCAAATGGGAATATCAACCCTACGGGGTATTCGTTGCTGATCTGGAATCAGTTTATGGGCGATAAAATGATAAAGTCCGAATCAAAAGGATATATTATATCTTATGCGAGTTATTCTCCTCAAATGGATCAATTGTTTGTGTACCTTATTAATAAAGGTGACAGGAAGGAGAATGTGAATATTGTTATTCCTGGTAAAGTTGATGCTAAAGTAGTTCAATGCTGGGAGTATTTTGGTAAGGATGATAAGGATTTGGCTCCTGTGTGGCAACAAAGAGATGTGAAAGATAAAGATATAACTTTGAAAAAGTATTCAATAACAGTTATAGAGTATAAGTTGACGGAGGGGTAATAGTACCTGATTTGATACATGGTAGTATAAGGGCCGCTTATCGGGAATACTGATAGACGACCCTTATGTGTTATTTAGACAAACTAATTATGAGACGTATTTAGATGGTGATTTCTCCTGCCATCGGAGTACGCATTCTCTTTCGTACCTCATTAGGCGTGTAGCCATGCCCCAGTAGAAACATGAGTTTTGTAACGGCTGACTCCGTCGTGCTGTCATATCCGCAAAGCACTCCCGCCTGCATTAACTGATAGCCCGTTTCATAACGTTCCATCTCTACGGTTCCGGCACTGCACTGGGTGACGTTGACAATAACTATCCCTTGCTCGCAAGCATTTCGCAAACGGCGGATGAACCACTCTTTGCGAGGAGCATTTCCCGAACCGTACGTTTCGAGCACAACAGCTTTCAATCCCTCAATACCCAATATACTTGACACTACATTTTCCTGAATACCCGGAAAGAGTTTCAATATAGCTACATTGGTATCTAATAAATAATGTGGCTTCAGTTCCCGTTCAACTTCCTTAAAGCGGATTTGCACATTGTTGTATTTAATATGGATACCTGCTTCTGCCAATACAGGATAATTGAATGAACGGAATGCATTGAAGTTCTCTGCATTCATCTTGATAGTACGATTGCCGCGCATCAGGTGATTCTCAAAGAAAATGCAGACCTCGGGTACAAGCGGATTGCCTTTTGCATCACGTGCACTGGCTATTTCAAGACTAGTCAGCAGATTTTCTTTGCCGTCCGTGCGGAGCACGCCGATGGGCAATTGTGAGCCGGTGAGAATGACGGGCTTACTCAAACCTTCCAGCATAAAGCTGAGGGCCGATGCGGTGTAAGCCATCGTATCAGTACCATGCAGAATCACAAAGCCGGTATATTTGTCATAATGGTCACTGATGATGTGTACCAGTTTGCGCCAGGCTTCCGGGTCCATATCCGAGGAGTCCATCGGAGGATCGAACTGGTAAGTATCGATATGGAATGTGAAGTTTTGCAGCTCCGGTACGTGCTTTTTCAGTTGCTCGAGATTGAAATTCTCTAAAGCACCTGTTTCGGGGTTTTCTATCATTCCGATGGTTCCACCGGTATAGATTAGCAAAATGGAAGTTATATTTGGGCTCATACGCATTCTCTTACGGTAATTTAGTGCAAATATAATGATATATCTTGAATTGAATAACAAAATGTAAGAAAAGTCTGCCTGTGTTATATGAATTTCGTGCTGAAATGTGTGAAAATGTCACTTTGTCTTTTTGCATATTTCTGCCTCTTTTTGCGGCTTTCTATATTTTTATTACAAAAAAACCACAAAATGTGATAGATTGAATGTTTTTATTATTACTTTTGCGACACTTATCAATAAAGAAAGAAACAGAGAGTATGAACAAGTACTATCAACATACAGTCACATCCATGTGCATGACCATGACCCTTAGGGGTTAATGGATAGTATTTGTGTTTCTACGTGTTACACTATTTTCAGCAGTTTTTTTTATTTTCAATGTTTTATTCGTACCGTGTTGGCGAGAGTATCTGTCATCCTGAGCGTAGCCGAAGGATCTCCTCTCTAAGCAATTGGCTACGATAGAAGAAGAGATGCTTCGACAGGCTCAGCATGACAGATAGCATGGGATTGCCGATAGTATAAATTAGAATATTTAAATAGTTATATAATGAAAGTAATTAAATTCGGTGGAACGTCCGTAGGTTCCGCGAACAGTATTTTGAGCGTCAAGAGAATTGTAGAAGCAGTAGAAGAACCGGTTATTGTGGTGGTATCCGCGCTGGGCGGCATCACAGACAAGCTGATAAACACGTCGAAAATGGCTGCCACCGGCGACGCTGCCTATGAAAATGAGTTCCGTGAAATCGTTTACCGCCATGTAGAAATGATTAAGGAAGTGATTCCTGCTGGTGCGGCGCAAGTGGAACTGCAACGCCAGATAGGTGAATTACTCAATGAACTGAAAGATATTTTTCAGGGTATTTATCTGATAAAAGACCTTTCGCAAAAGACATCTGACACGATTGTCAGTTATGGTGAGCGCCTGTCGTCCATCATTGTGGCAGAACTGACGGGAGCGAAATGGTTCGATTCCCGCAAGTTCATCAAGACGGAGAAGAAACATTCCAAGTATGTGCTGGATACGGATCTGACGAATGACCTGATCCGTGAAACGTTCAGCGAACTGCCGAAACGTTCATTAGTGCCGGGGTTCATCTCTACCGATAAGGTGACGGGAGACGTAACGAACCTGGGTCGTGGTGGTTCCGATTATACGGCTGCGGTGATTGCGGCTGCACTGGATGCCGACCAACTGGAAATCTGGACGGATGTGGATGGCTTCATGACTGCCGACCCGCGTGTGATTTCTACGGCTTACACTATCAACGAACTGAGTTATGTGGAGGCAACGGAGCTTTGTAATTTCGGTGCCAAGGTGGTATATCCGCCGACTATTTACCCGGTTTGTCACAAGAATATTCCCATATTAATAAAGAATACATTCAATCCCGAAGGAACGGGAACGATTATCAAACAAGAAGTTTCCGACCCGCAAACCAAAGCGATTAAGGGTATTTCTTCTATTAACGACACGAGCTTGATTACTGTGCAGGGGCTTGGTATGGTAGGTGTGATTGGTGTGAACTACCGCATCTTCAAGGCGTTGGCGAAGAATGGCATCAGCGTGTTCCTTGTGTCTCAGGCATCTTCGGAGAACTCTACGTCTATCGGTGTGCGCAATGCGGATGCCGACCTGGCTTGTGAAGTGTTGAATGAAGAGTTTGCCAAGGAAATCGAGATGGGAGAAATTTCTCCGATACAGGCGGAAAAGAACCTGGCTACGGTGGCTATCGTGGGTGAGAATATGAAGCATACGCCGGGTATTGCCGGAAAGTTGTTTGGCACGCTGGGACGTAACGGTATCAATGTGATTGCTTGTGCGCAGGGTGCTTCGGAGACGAATATCTCATTCGTTGTGGATTCTAAATCATTGCGCAAGTCACTGAACGTTATCCACGACTCGTTCTTCCTGTCGGAATATCAGGTACTGAATCTGTTTATCTGTGGTGTAGGTACGGTAGGCGGTAGCCTGGTAGAGCAAATTCGTTGCCAGCAACAGAAGCTAATGGTAGAGAACGGATTGAAGTTGCACATTGTAGGGATTGCTGATGCGGATCGTGCCATGTTCAGCCGCGAAGGTTTTGATCTGACTGACTTCCGTAAGGAACTGGCAGAAAAGGGAAAACCGAGTACGCTGGAAACTTTGCGCGACGAGATTATCGGTATGAATATCTTCAACTCCGTATTTGTGGATTGTACGGCAAGCGCGGCAGTGGCTTCTTTATACAAAGACCTGTTGTTGCACAACGTTTCCGTAGTGGCTGCCAACAAGATTGCCGCTTCTTCTGAATACGAGAATTATCGTGAGTTGAAACAGATTGCCCGCCAGCGTGGTGTGAAGTATCTCTTTGAGACGAACGTAGGCGCAGGACTTCCTATTATCAATACAATCAATGACCTTATTCATAGTGGTGACAAGATATTGAAGATTGAAGCTGTGCTGAGCGGTACGCTGAACTATATCTTCAACAAGATCAGTGCGGATATTCCTTTCAGCAAGACCATCAAGATGGCGCAGGAAGAACGCTATTCCGAACCGGACCCGCGTATCGACCTTAGTGGCAAAGACGTGATTCGCAAACTGGTGATTCTGGCACGTGAGGCGGGTTACAGACTGGAACAGTCGGATGTGGAAAAGAACCTGTTTGTGCCCGATGATTTCTTTGAAGGTACGCTGGATGACTTTTGGAAGAAAGTGCCGAGTCTGGATGCTGATTTCGAAGCCCGCCGTAAGGTGTTGGAAGCAGAGAACAAACATTGGCGTTTCGTTGCCAAACTGGAAAATGGTAAGGCATCTGTCGGTTTGCAGGAAGTGGGTGTAAATCATCCGTTCTATGGTCTGGAAGGTAGTAACAATATTATTCTGCTGACTACAGAACGTTATAAAGAATATCCAATGATGATACAGGGATACGGTGCCGGTGCCGGAGTAACGGCGGCAGGTGTATTTGCGGATATCATGAGTATTGCAAATGTTTAATAAAATGAAACATATAATCATATTAGGCGATGGAATGGCGGATTGGCCTGTGGAGTCATTGGGCGGTAAGACGCTGATGCAATATGCCAAGACGCCTTATATGGATAAACTGGCGAGCATGGGGCGTACGGGACGGTTGAAGACTGTTGCCGATGGTTTCCATCCCGGTAGTGAGGTGGCGAATATGTCCGTTCTGGGCTACGACCTGCCGAAAGTTTATGAAGGACGAGGACCTTTGGAAGCTGCCAGCATCGGTGTAGATTTGAAGCCGGGCGAGATGGCAATGCGTTGTAACATCATTTGCATTGAAGGTGATCATATTAAAAACCATTCTGCCGGACACATCACAACGGAAGAAGCCGATGTATTGGTGAAGTACTTGCAGGAACATCTGGGCAATGAGCGGGTGTGTTTCTATACAGGCGTGCAATATCGTCATTTATTGGTGATCAAAGGTGGAGATAAGCGTATCGATTGTACGCCACCGCACGATGTGCCGTTGAAACCTTTCCGACCGTTACTGGTGAAACCGATGCCGGGTACGGAGAATATAACAGTTCCCGAAGGCGGTGCAGAACTGACTCCGCAACAAACTGCTGATTTGATTAATGACCTTATCCTGCGTTCGCAGGAGCTTTTGAAAAATCATCCGTTGAATCAGAAGCGAATGGTGGAAGGGAAAGATCCGGCTAATAGTATTTGGCCCTGGAGTCCCGGCTATCGTCCTAAAATGGAACGTTTGTCTGATAAGTTCCCACAAGTGAAACGGGGGGCAGTAATTTCTGCTGTAGACTTGATCAATGGTATCGGATATTATGCGGACTTGCGTCGCTTGACAGTGGAAGGTGCTACCGGATTGTACGATACCAATTATGAGAACAAAGTGGCTGCCGCACTGGAAGCCCTGAAGACGGACGATTTTGTCTATCTGCATATCGAAGCTAGTGATGAGGCGGGACATGAAGGAAATGTGGAATTGAAACTTCTGACTATCGAGAATCTGGATAGCCGTGCCGTAGGTCCTATTTACGAAGCAGTGAAAGATTGGGACGAGCCGGTAGCTATTGCCGTATTGCCCGATCACCCTACTCCATGCGAACTTCGTACGCATACCAATGAACCGGTTCCTTTCCTCATCTGGTATCCGGGTATTGAGCCGGATAGCGTGCAGGCTTTCGATGAGGCATCAGTCTGCGAAGGAAGCTACGGGTTATTGAAAGAAGATGAGTTTATTAATGAATTTATGAATCCCCCCACAAAATAACTCGGATTTCATCATAATCATTGTGTTGCCTTTAATTTTTAATTCTTTAATTTTTAATTTAATATGAAATATTATAGCACCAATAAACAAGCCTCCGACGCAACTTTGGAAGAAGCCGTAGTGCGCGGACTTGCAGCCGACAAGGGATTATTCATGCCCTATACCATCAAGCCTTTGCCGCAGGATTTTTATGATAGCATTGATACCCTTTCTTTTCAGGAGATTGCCTATCGCGTAGCCGATGCTTTCTTCGGAGAAGATGTTCCGGCCGATACGTTGAAGCAAATCGTATATGATACATTGAATTTTGATGTTCCTCTGGTGAAAGTGACGGAAAATATTTACTCCCTCGAACTTTTCCACGGCCCGACGCTTGCCTTTAAAGATGTAGGCGGACGCTTCATGGCCCGTCTTTTGGGATATTTCATTAAGAAAGAAGGTAAGAAACAGGTGAATGTACTTGTAGCTACTTCCGGTGATACGGGAAGTGCCGTTGCAAATGGTTTCCTCGGTGTGGAAGGTATTCATGTATATGTGCTTTATCCTAAAGGAAAGGTCAGTGAAATACAGGAAAAGCAATTCACTACCCTTGGACAGAACATCACTGCCCTTGAAGTAGACGGCACTTTTGACGATTGTCAGGCATTGGTAAAATTCGCTTTCATGGACAAAGAACTGAATGAACACCTGCAACTGACAAGTGCCAATTCTATCAATGTGGCCCGTTTTCTACCACAGGCTTTCTATTACTTCTATGCTTATGCGCAATTGAAGAAAGCTGCGAGTGACAAGCTACGGGCTACAAGTGCTATGCAGATTGGCAGTGCAGCTCACTCGTCACCGGTAGCTGGTAGCTTGTCACCAGTTATCTGTGTGCCTAGTGGTAACTTCGGAAACATTACTGCCGGCTTGTTCGGTAAACGCATGGGGCTACCTGTGAAGCGTTTCATTGCTGCCAATAACCGCAATGATATCTTCTATCAATACTTACAGACCGGTGTTTATAGTCCACGCCCCTCTATCGCCACCATTGCCAATGCTATGGATGTGGGCGATCCGAGTAACTTTGCCCGTGTACTCGATCTTTACGGGGGTAACCACAAAGCCATCACTGCCGAGATCAGCGGTACCACTTATACCAATGAACAGATTGCCGAGACGATGCGTGAGACGTGGAAAGAGTGTCATTACCTGCTCGATCCGCATGGTGCCTGCGGTTTCCGTGCTTTGAAAGAGGGATTGAAACCCGGTGAAACGGGTGTCTTCCTGGAAACGGCACATCCGGCAAAATTCCTGGATACCGTAGAGGGTATTATCGGTGAGACGGTGGAAATTCCGGCAAAGCTGCAAGCATTTATGCAAGGAGAAAAGAAAAGTCTGCCACTGACGAAGGAGTTTGAAGACTTTAAGAAATATCTGATGTCGTTGTAAACGGTAGTTTTCTTTTAGAAAGTTGAAAGATAAATGCCCGGATGCCTGACTTCGGCTGAGGGGAGAAGCAAGCGCTTCTCCTCTTTTTTTGTGCATATACGGCAAGTTGGCTCAAATAGAGCATACTATCAGGGATAATCAATCCTGAAATCAGGAAAACAGACCATCTGAATGGGGCAGACATATTCCCGTCTTTATTTTTTTCGCTGTATCACTTTCAGTTCTCCCAGCTTCTGATTGTTATCCCATAGCACGAGTATTTCTATCTTCTTCATGCTATGCCTGTAGAAAAGTGTATAACTGGGGTGGGGAATAATGTAGCGTATGTTTGCTACTTCCGTAGGTTGTCCGAAGAACGGGTTGAGACTGATACGGTACAAAGTGTTCTGCAACTGTATGTAGAATGCTTTGCTCTTTGGTCTGTCCTCCTTTTTCAGATTAAGAATGCGGAATGCTTCTTTCAACTCTTTTTTGGCGAGTGGCGACCATATCACTTCTTTGTCCATTCTTTTATCTCCTTGATGATTGTTAGATTATCCTGTCCTTCATTGTTATCCAACTGGCGGCAGGCTGCTTCAATGTCCCGACGCAGTTGATGCGAGAATACGAGCACTTGTTCTTTGCTCTGGGGTTCATCCGGCGTTTGAGTACGCGGTGTCAATTTTTCTTCATTGTTTGTCATAGGGTTATCCTCCTTTGTTTTTCATAGAACACCCTAAAGATACGAATAGTTTCGGAATATCCATGCGGTCTGAACATTTTTCTTCTCCCTGCGTTCTCTGTCCTTGAAACCAAAATTGCGATATCCGAATGAAAGATAAGAAACTGGAAGCTAACTTAAGCTTAGTAGGCTCGCGTATATTGGCGGGATTGAATATGAACGCCCTGAAATACCTGCTGCCTGTGTGGATGGGCGCGTTGACGGGCGTTACGGTGCGTTGTACTTTTGCTGCCGTGGCGTTCTGGGTGACAGGCTGGTTTGTGAAAGAAGCGCCCATCACACGGCGGCAGCGTATCGGGCTACTTTGCCTGGGGGCATTCGGCATGTATGGTTTTATGTTTTGCTATCTGCTGGGCATCAGTAAGACGACACCTGTCAGTAGTGCCATCTTCAATTCCCTGCAACCTATCTGGGTGTTTCTTATCTCTGTTTTCTTCCTGCACGAGCGGGCTACGCTGATGAAAATCATTGGTATCTCCCTCGGCTTTGGCGGTGCGCTGCTCTGTATATTGACGCAGGGAAGCGATGACCTGGCACACGATGCACTGACGGGTAATATGCTTTGCTTGCTCAGTTCGTTTGTTTTTGCCATTTACCTGATACTGAGTAAAAAGTTGCTGGAAGAGATTGGTTTGGTGACCGTAATGAAATATGTGTTTGGGGGCGCGGCGCTGTCCGGTCTGGTGATATCTACTATCTTCGGATGGGACGCGCCGTTGTTCACCGACGCTACTCATGGCACATGGCACTGGATGCCGTGGTTGATATTGACCTTCATCCTCATTTTTCCCACCTATCTCAGCTACTGGCTGATGCCTATCGGGCTGAAATATCTGAAAACAACCGTAGTAGCTATGTACGGCTATCTGATACTGATTGTGACCAGCGTCGTTTCTTATATTGCCGGACAAGACCGCTTCACTTGGGAACAGGGAGTGGCTATCGGAATGATATGCTTGAGTGTGTATTTTGTAGAGGTGGCGGAGAGGAAAGCTAAGTAGTAACTATTAATTATTAAATATTAATTGCTGTGCTGTCATGCCGCATGGCAATTAATAATTAATAATTACCAAATACTCTCCTTCTGCATAAACAGTGAATTCCGTTCCTGTACATTCGTTCAATGTGCCTTGCCACCAGTTGGTGAAGTCGCTGAGGGGATAGGCAAGACCTTCACCGCGCAGGCCATGGGCACCGAAGTTGATGATGGAGACTTGCTTTCCTGGCTGGCAGGAAAAGGTATGTGTATGGCGGCAAGGGATAAAAACGCTGTAGTCAGTAAATGTGCGGATGTTGGCTCCGGCACGCATATAGTTGATGAGGAGGCTGATATTTCCTAATGTATGATCTTCCCGCTTGCCGGTGGCTCCAACGATGATAATGTTTTTCTTTCCCTGCTCCATGAGGAAGTTGACGGCTTTCGTTTGGTCGTTTGTTTCCTGGTCGGAGATATGATGAAGGATGTGACTGTGCTTCCGGCGGTTTTCTTCGCTCAGTGAGTCGCCGTCACCGATAATTACGTCCGGCACATGACCTTGTGCTATATAAGCATCCGCACCACCATCACAACAAACCACATAGGGAGCGTTCGCTAATATTTGCGAAGGGATGGGGTGGGTAGGGTAATCGCCATTTGCAAGGATCACTGCTTCCGGTTCACCACAGAGGACACAGAGGGCCGGATTCTTATCATTGTCTTCTTTCATTGTTAATCACTTATCACTAATCATTAATCACTTCTTCCATCATCTTCTTCCATTTGAAGTAGCCAAAGATAGCGATTATTGTATAAAGGGCATATAGCCCGGCGGTAAAATCAAGTTCTTTATAAACATAGAGTCCGGCGCTGACGACGTCTACTACAATCCACGCCCACCATTGTTCCACGTATTTGCGTGCCAACATCCACATGCCGACGATGCTGAGGGCGGTGGTGAATGAATCCAGCCAGGGAACATTACTGTTGGTAAATTCTATCAGTATCCAGGCAATACCGATGAAGGTAACAGCAAATACAATGCCGAGGGGAAGATAATAGCGCAAGGGCATACGGGTGATGGGGAGTTCTTGCTTACCTTCTTCCGTGCGGAGATGTAGTTTTCTTCTGACAAAGCTGCCGTATTTCCACATCATCCAGCCATACACTGCCGCACCGAGATAGTAGATGTTTATTCCGAAATCGGCATATAGCCCGGCATCGTAATAAACGAAGATGTAGATAGCGGGCATGATGATACCCGCTATCCAAAGATAGATACTCGCCCGGTATTCCAGCCAAAGGTAGACAAGCCCGACGATTGTTCCGATTATTTCAAGAGTTTGCTCCATATACTAAAAACTCAGCGTAATATGTGCCAGCGCGTTAATACCTGCATTGGGATAATAGGCTGCATAATTGGAGGTGTGGAGAAATTTGCTGTCTTTATCCTTTATCTGATTCTTACCGTGACCTTCGTACACAGCACTTCCTGATGCATATCCGTTACTTTCGTAGGTTTCGTCAAACAGGTTGTAGACTGTCACACCTACATTAACAGATTTCAGCCCTTTCAGTTTGAAAGTATATCCGAGGTTTAGGTTGCTTACACAGTAGGCATCCAGCGTACAATCTTCCTGATGGGCATTATTTAGATATTGCTTGCTGACGTATTGCGTCTGCAAAGATGCATTAAAACCTTTATAATCCAAAGAGATGAGGCTGTTTGCCATGAAGTCCGGTGAGAAAGAGATGGGAGTGGTTCCGATATAGCGGGTGGTCTGCGAGATGCCCCAGCTTTCGCTATACATATCTTCCCAGTCTTCATTCACATCACTCAGATATTCAGTGTAATTCTTGATGCGGTTGCGGCTCCAGGTTGCATTGACATCCCAGCGCAGCCAGTTGGTGATGCGGGCGCCTGCCATCAACTCGATACCCATGCGATAACTGTCCTTCACGTTTTCTGCTACGGGTTCTCCGATTTCGTTCAATTGTCCGTTCAGCACCAATTGATTCTTATAATCCATATAGTACAGGTTGACACCTGCATTAAACCAATCTTTGCGGAAGGTGTAGCCCAGTTCATAGTCGAACATCCGTTCTGATTTGGGTTGTGCGGCAAACAGGTTGTCGGTGTAGTTGTTACGTGTCGGCTCTTTGTTTGCCACGCTGAAGGAGGCATAAAGATTGTTATAGGGATTTATTTTCCAGAAGATACCGGCTTTAGGATTGAAGAAACTGAAATCTTCATCAATATTTAATGGTTGCAGGTGTGCCGGATTGGCTGTCCAATCCCACTTGTCATTATTGCCGTTTATTTTGTAGCGCAGGTAGCGATATTGCATATCGGCGTATAAACTAACTCCATCCAGTAGCTCATAATTTATCTTTGCGTAAATGTTGCCATCTGTTTTTCGGCCGATGTTGCGGTAATATTCATGATCGGGGGCAAGTTCACCCAGATAATTCTTCACCCATACCACTTTGCCGTTATGGGTATTCTTATAATAATTCAGTCCGCCACCGATGGAGGCATCTAACTTGTCTCCTTTATAATCGAAAGAGAATATACCGCCACCGAAACCACTGTCTACCAGCTTGCGACGTACAAGGTCCGACTTCTCTATAGTGGTGCCGTTTGTTTCAAATGGTGTCAATCCATACTCCACCAGTGTACGCCGATTTTTATATTCCTCATAATAACCGTAACCGTCAGTATAGTGCAATGCTATGTTCAGTTTCCATGAAGAAGACAATATCTGGTTTAGTAATAATTGGTAATGCGTCTGGCGGTAGTAATCTATCTGATTGTCATAGAATCCGGTTACATTTCCTTGGGCATCTTCTATGGTGCCGTTGGGATTGTACTTACGGTCGTTTTCCAGTGTCTTTTTATCCAGACCATCCCAGGCATGATATGTTTCTTCTTTTCCGCCGAAGGTGATGAATTTGACGGTAGTTTTGTCGCCATAATATCCGCCTTGCACGAAATAAGATTTCAGGTCGGCACTGGCACGGTCACGGTAGCCGTCACTGTGGATATTGGACAAGCGTGCATCGAACCCCCATCGCCCATTGATGAGGCCAGTGCCTACCTTTACCGTTTCCTTATGGGTGTTGAATGACCCGTAAGAGCCTGAGAACTCTGCATACGGTGTGGGCAGAATGCCTTGTGTCTTCATATTGATGCTGGCTCCGAATGCTCCTGCGCCATTTGTGGAAGTTCCTGCACCGCGTTGAATCTGCAAGTCCTGAAGTGAGGAAGCAAGGTCGGGAGTATTTACCCAAAATATGGAATGGCTTTCCGCATCGTTCATCGGTATGCCGTTGGTGGTTACGTTAATGCGTGTAGCATCTGTTCCGCGCACCCGGATACTGGTGTAGCCGATACCTGCACCTGCATCACTCGTTGTCAGTACAGACGGCGTGAACGACAACAGATAGGGAATGTCTTGCCCGAAGTTCTGCTTCTTAAGTTGTTCTTTACTTACATTGGTAAATGCCACCGGAGTGGTTCCCGTGGCACGGGTGGAGATAATTTCTACTTCCTGCAGGCTTATCACCCGCAAGCTGTCCTTTTCATGCGTCTGCGCACAGACACTCAGCGTCGCCGTCAACAGGCAGGCCGCCATAGCATGTTTTCTCATTACAATTTTAACTATTAAAGATTAATACAGAAAAGGGGAACTTTTCTTCTTTTTCCCTCCGCCGGCATTACCCGGATCAGGTCAGTGGGTGTGATCTCAGCCCGTCGTATTAGGGCACCCCTTAGTTGAAATCGGGGGCAAAAGTAGCCGTTTTCATTGAAACCAGCAAATGGAGTGAACGATAATCGGAGATATTTGTTAATTTTGTAACTGAGCAAGCATCTGATAGCTTTGCTGGGAAAATGTATTTATTAACATCAAACGAACACTATTATGTTATTATTATTACAAGCAGCGGCTCCTGCCGCCGAAACTGTGGTGGAAGACAGTTTCAGTAAATTACAAATCTTCCTTCAGCAACTGATAGATTGGGGAGTGAACGCAGGCGGCCATATTATCGGTGCCGTATTAATCTTTATTGTAGGGCGTTTCCTGATTTCCTTCCTTAATAAAATGTTGGCCAGAGTGTTGGCTAAACGTCATGTGGACGCCAGTATCCAGAGCTTTGTGAAGAGTCTGGTGAATATTATGCTGACTATCCTGTTGATTATTGCTGTTATCGGTAAGTTAGGAGTGGAAACAACTTCGTTTGCTGCCCTGCTGGCATCTGCCGGTGTGGCTATCGGTATGGCATTGTCCGGAAACTTGCAGAACTTTGCAGGCGGTCTGATCGTTTTGTTGCTCCGTCCTTATAAAGTGGGTGACTTGATTGAAAGCCAAGGCGTGACGGGCACAGTACGCGAAATCCAGATATTCCACACTATTCTGCTTACCGGCGACAACAAAGTCATTTATATCCCGAACGGTGCATTAAGCAGTGGTACAGTGACCAACTACAGCCGTGAAAATACCCGTCGCGTAGAGTGGGTGATTGGCGTAGAGTATGGCGAAAACTTTGATAAAGTAGAAGAAACCACCCGCCGCATCATTGCTGAGGATAAACGGATACTTGGTGACCCTGCACCTTTTGTTGCCCTTCATGCACTCGATGCAAGCAGTGTGAATGTCATCATCCGTGCGTGGGTGAAGAGTGAGGACTACTGGGGAGTTTATTTTGATATGAACAAAAACATTTACTCCGTATTTAATAAGGAGGGCATCGGCTTCCCTTTCCCACAACTGACGGTACATCAGGCGAAGGACTGATTGCTATATAATGAGAAGGAGCATTACAACTAATGTAATGCTCCTTCTCATTTATTGTCTATTGGCATTTCTTTTACATCTCATATACTCCGAGTTCTTCTTCTATTTCTTCACATTCATTCTTCTCAATATGTAGTAAATGGTTGATTTCCCTTCGTTTCTCAAGATCGGTGAAGTAGCTTTCTACTACAGTGTACAAGTCAAAGCCTCGGGTGGAACCTGCCGCCATATCCAGTGACTCTACCATTTTTTCTACCGCCTGGTGAATGCGTTCCTTATTAATGAAATGCAATTCGTTACTATGAATCAGATACTTTTCCATGATAGTTGTGTTTTAAAGTTCTTATTGATATAACATTTGCTGTGACGGTTAGTTCATACATTAAAAATATATTTTATAACTTATATTGGGGATTAAACCTGTGCCGTCAACTTTCTTGATTTTGTTGGTCTTCTCATTATATTCATAGAAATGCATTCCGGTGCGCATGCCCACGTTCAGCAGCTTGATGGCAAACTCGTGCGACACCTTTTTCTTGTTAATCCGGTAGCTGAAAGAAATATCCCCGTTGATGGTTGGGGAGAACTTTTCGCTGTATGCCTTCGTTTCGTCGAATACGATGTCATGCTCTATCATGCTTTGTTTTCTGTCCACCGGGGTATAGCGGTCACCTCCCTGGAAGTAGATGCGTCCGTTGAGGCTGAGTACATTTTGTTTCAGTCGGCCCATCATCCATTCTTTTCCGGCAAGGACGTTCAGCAGGTAATTCTTGTCCAGCCGCGTATTGCGCCAGATGTTGTCTCCGCCTTTATAGCGGGATTTGAATAGGGAAGCTGTTATCATATAATAGAAGCCGTTTTTCATGTATTGCTCCAGGGTGATGTCGATGCCATAGTTTCTGCCGGAACCTTTGTTCTTGAGTATCCTTTCCAGATAGAAGTCCTGGTGGTTGATGATGGAAAAGGAAGAGTTCTCTTCGACGGGGATGCGAAACAGATATTGATAATAGGGCTCTATCTTCAGGTGCATGTACGGGTTGATGTTCCAGTCATATGTGAGCCCTAAGTGATGGGCCTTGGCAAAGTTCAGATATTTGTTGGATTCGGTTTTGCTGTTGACGGTGCGTTCCACGAAGTAATAATCCAGTTTCTCCCGGCGGCTGTGCAGTCCGTAGGCTGCTGCCAGGGAGTGCTTCGGAAGGAAAGACCATTTGATGGCTGCCCGGGGCTCTACGGACCAGTTCTTGTTGAGGGTGAAGTATTGGGCAGTGAGGCCCAGACTGGCGGTGAGATGATTGCTTAAGTTGATGACGGAACTGCTGTATGCCGAGAGTACGGCACTTTCTCCGTTGCCTTTTGAAATTTGTTCCATGGGGATGTCGAGCCCGAAGTTGGGGCTGACTTTATAGTCCAAGTCATATTTCAGTCCTGTGAGGGTGATGCCCGTCCTGTTCACGTGGTTGGGACTGAATTTCTTGTTCAGATAAGAGTTGAAAACAACGTCCCATTTGGAATTCCGGATGTCTCCTACGGGGATTATCCGGTCATCTTCCGTCTGCTGATTGGCTATCGTGTGGTCTTGTGAATAGGTGGCGGCAAGTGACGAACGGATATAAGTATCTTCATTGATGAGATATTTGTGAGTCATGCCTGCGGCGGCTTTGTCCAGATTGGTTTCGCCCGACTGGCGGTCGGCTTGTGTTTCCCATTCCTCCCGTTTCTCGGCTTCGGGCTTGTTGCGGTCTATCAGACCGATTCCCCATAGGGAGAAAGTGCCGGCTCTCTTGGTCGGGAAATTCAGCTTGAAGGCAAGGTCCTGGTATTTCATGTTTATATCGTTTCCGGTGGCTAAGGAAGTGGTGGAGAAGCGGTAATTGAAGATGTAGGAACTGCCTTGCTTCTTGCTGAGGGGACCTTCGGATGCAAGGTCGATACCCATAATTCCTAACTGGAAGGTATGCTCATACTTCTGATTGTTTCCGTTGCGGATGTGCATGTCGAAAACGCCCGATAAGGCATTGCTGTATTCGGCAGGAAAAGCGCCGTTGTAGAAATCGGAGTTGCCCACGACCTGTGTGCTCAGGGCGGACAGGAAGCCGCCGCCCAGACCGGAGACATCGGCAAAGTGGGTGGGATTGGGTATTTCTACACCTTCCAGCCTCCACTGCGTGAACTGGGGGGAGTTTCCTCTGATGGCTATCGCGTTTGTCCCGATGCTGCCTGCCACGCCTGCAAATGCAGTGGTCAGTCGGGCGGGGTCGTCGAAGCCGTTGGCAAACCTGCCGGCTTCTTCCATGCTAATCATGCGTCCGCCGGTGATGGCCATGGTGTTCAGGGGCTTGTCTTTCCGTACTTCCGGGTGTATGACGACCTCGTCCAGTGAGTGAACATTCTCGTCGAGTGGGATTTCAAGGTAGACTTCTTTGGAGGAAGTCACGGGGATTTCGTTGAGGATGCTTGCGTTGTAGCCCACAAAAGAGGCTTGCAGGTTGCAGCGTCCCACCGGGACATGGTCTATCCGGAATCTGCCTAAACTATCGGTGGTGGTTCCCAGCGAACCGTTACCCATGATTCTTACGGTGACAAATTCTATCGGCATGTTGGTTTTGGAGTCGATGACAACGCCTCTTATGGTTTGGGTTAGCTTCTGTGTCTTTTCTTTGGCGGACGGTTGTTGTCCATCCGCCGGGGTGATGACGATGTGGTAGCCTGTTATTTTGTAGGTATAGCGGGTACCTTTCAGGATTTGGGATAATGCTTTGTCTATGTTCAGGTTCTTGAAAGAAAGGGAGAGTTGTTTTTTTACATCTAAGGCGGATAGTTCGTAAGCTACGCTGTAGCCGGTTTGCAGTTCTATCTGGGCAAAGGCTTCTTTCAGCGAACAGTTTTTATTCTGTATGGTGATTTTCTTCCCTTCATCCTGTGCGCTGGCGGTAAGGGAGAGAAGGGTGAAGAGCAGGAAAATAATGTTTTTATTTATTTGCTTATTAATGGTTCTTCGATTCATTATTGTACATTTTTATAAGATAAGCTGCATTTCGGTATAACTTTTTCATGCAAGCATGAAAGTTCTGCATTCAATTTGCATTATCTTTGTATGGTTAATACTTTATTTTAAGTTTGATAATTGATGAAGGATTAACATCTCAGAACCGGGTTGAGGGTCTCAAGCTACAATCCGGTTCCTTTTTTCTTCATAGGCTGCTGGGTTTTATGGGTTATTACTTAATTCTATTTCGTTGCCCTCCTGCCGGTAGCGGAAGCCAATCATTTCTTTCAGTACGGTTAGTATTTCATCCAGAGTCTCGTTTTTTAGGAATCTGACGGTGTAGCGCTTGGAGGCGGGGATATTGACGGAGGTGGTGAACGTTACGTTGTACCGCCTTTCCAGTGTCCGGATGATTTCGGTGAAAGATGCGTTGGTGAATATTAGCTTTCCGGTGAGCCAGCTATCGGTGTCATTGGCGGGTATTTCCGTAATGCTGATGCCGGAGGTGCGCTTGTCATAGGTCAGTTGTTCGTTGGGCTTCAATATCCGGGAAGTCTGGGCGGGGGAGGTGACTTCTACCTTGCCGCTTGTCAGGGTGGTGGTTACTGACTTGTCGTCCGCATAAGCCTTTACGTTGAATTTGGTTCCCAATACTTTGACGGAGAGTTGCGGAGTCTTTACGATGAATGGATGGGCGGCATCTTTTTTGACAGAGAAGTAGGCTTCGCCGTTGAGGTGCACGGTGCGTTGGGAGCCTGAAAACCGTTTGGGGTATTTGATAACGGTTCCGGCATTCAGCCATATTTCGGAGCTGTCGGGTAGTAGGATGTGTTTCTTTTCTCCATATGCTGCTGAAATCTCAATCAGATGATTCCGGGTGGAGGTATGGTAAAGATAGCCTCCTGCTATGATAAATAGCGGGATGAGTACCGCTGCGATGCGGCCGATTTTTTGACGCAAGGGGAGGGGGCGCATCTTCTGATGACCGATTCTTTTATTTACCCGTTCCAAGGCGAGGTAAGTGTCCGTATCGGATTTCGCTTCTACTTCATTCCAATAAGCGAGTGAGGCTTTCTCTTTTTCCTCCGGGTACTTGTCTTTGATAATCCATCTCTGAACCTTTTCCTCTGTTTCGGGCGAGAAACGTCCCGACAAATATTTTCGTATGATTCTAACAATAGAGTTTGCTTCCATTTTTACTGCCTTTTGGTATATATACAGTTGAGATGGGGAAAACTCAATAAGAAAACTGATATTTTTTTCAAGAGAGGTTATTCATGAAGGTTTTGTTCATAAGTACATGATAATGAACTCAGCTATACAATGTCTGACTGTCATCTATGATGTCATTAGAACTGAACCTATCATCAATGCCATTGATGCCTATCATCATTGGCATTGATGGTAGGAATCATTGGCATTGATTGTACCCATCATTGGCATTGATTCTATACTCACTCCTACACTCACCTCGTCTCTGTTCCGGACATACCCTATCAATGTCCTACTTGCATCCGTTCTCGAATGGAATACTGTCAGGAATTTATAAAAATACGACAAAGAAACACGAGATTGTTTTCCGTATCTCCTTCAGGGCAAGGCTCAACTGGCTTTCCACATTTCTTTTGGTAGTGTGCAGCCGTTCGGCTATTTCTTCATTGCTCAATCCCTCGTTCCGGCTCAATGCATAAATCTTCCGTCGTTGCTCCGGCATGTTTTCCACTGTCTCGTCAATCAGTAACCCCAGCTCTTTCGCTATCAGTTCCTCCTCGGAAGTAGAACCGTATTCCTGCCCCTGAACTGTACTCAGATAAGCCTCCTGCACATATTTACGCTTCAAAAAGTTGATTGCCGAATTCCTTGCCATCGTATGCAGAAAAGCATCGAACGATTTGGCATTGTCTATATCCCGGTGTTTCACCCAAAGATTTACAAATAAATCTTCTGCCAACTCCTCGGCATCCGGTTCGGACTTGACGTATCCGTATATAAACGCCTTTACTTTACCGTAAGAAGCCAGGAAAACAACCTCAAATGCCTCGTGACATCCCTGTTGCAAGGCTTCAAGCGTTTTCATATCTATCTTATTACTCATGTAGGGGGCTGTTTTTATTTTTGGTGGGAACAAAAGAAGTGATTATTTATCTTATGAAGTCCCCCTTTTCGAATTATTAACCATGTCCTTTCTATTTTAGCATTTCTCCGGGGCTTGGGTATGTCCCGAAGATATGGTATATTTGCAAAGTAAACTTTTTAATCTTGATGAACCCATGAAAAGAATAATCACCTGTCTGGCACTGACTCTTTGCCTGGTGCTATCCGCCTTTGCCGGAAAACCCGCTTATCTTTTTTCCTACTTTATCGGTAACAGTGAAGACGGCCTGCATCTGGCTTATAGTTATGACGGCCTGACCTGGACGCCACTGAACGAAGGACGCTCTTTCCTGACTCCCGCAGTGGGGAAAGACAAACTGATGCGCGACCCCAGCATCTGCCAGTCTCCCGACGGAACCTTCCACATGGTGTGGACTTCCAGTTGGACGGACCGCATCATCGGCTACGCCTCCTCCCGCGACCTGATTCACTGGAGTGAGCAACAAGCCATTCCCGTCATGATGCATGAGCCTACGGCACATAATTGCTGGGCACCCGAACTTTTCTACGATGAACCGTCGCAAACCTATTATATCTTTTGGGCCACCACCATCCCCGGCCGCCACAAAGAAGTGGCTACCAGTGAGAGCGAGAAGGGCTTGAATCATCGCATGTACTATGTGACAACAAAAGATTTCCGTACTTTCTCCGAAACTAAGATGTTCTTTGACCCTGATTTCAGCGTCATCGACGCTGCTATTGTGAAGGTGCCCAAGAGCGACGAGTTGATTATGGTAGTGAAGAATGAAAACTCCAATCCGCCGGAGAAGAACCTGCGGATTACGCGTACGAAGAATATCAGGGATGGTTTTCCGGTTGAAGTATCTGCTCCCATCACCGGTGATTACTGGGCGGAAGGCCCCGCTCCGCTCTATGTGGATGATGCGCTTTACGTTTACTTCGATAAATATCGCGACCATCGTTACGGGGCGGTCCGTTCATTAGATAATGGGAAGACGTGGGAAGACGTGTCCGACCGGGTTTCTTTCCCGAAGGGAACACGTCATGGAACGGCTTTCAAGGTCGACGCCTCGGTGGTGGAGGCCTTGCTTACTTCAAGTACTTCTTCAACGGGCAATCAATAGCCTTTATGCCTTCTGCAATACTCCGGGCATTCATGCGTGCACCTTTTAACGAGGTGTGCGTGTGGTCGGTATTGTAGAAAGCGGGTGTCTTCTTGGGCCCCATCTTCTGTAGCTTATCTGCCGATAGTTTATTCAAATCAATGAAGTAAGCACCGGTCATTTCTGCTGCCTCACGCGTCCACTTGCCATAACTGTTCGTATTGCGTTCAATTTCCCCGTCTTTCCACTTGTTGCGAGGGGTGTGGCTCAGTACGATGGGGATGGCACCTTTTTCCTGTGCATCCATAATGAACTTGCGCAGATACCAACCGAAGCTGTAAACCACCTGATATTTTCCAGTCTTTTCCATCAGGAAAACTTTGCTTTCATTTCCCGAACCGTGCAGTTCGCCGCGCGCTTTGCCTACGTTGATGTCTCCTCCGTCGTTATGCCCAAACTGGATAAGTACAAAATCACCCGGTTGCAGGGCGTCATAAACTTTGTCCCAACGGCCTTCGTCCAAGAATGTGCGTGCACTGCGTCCTGCCATGGCATGGTTCTCAACAGTCACCTTTTTCAGGTTGAACTCATCGGCTATCACGCTGCCCCAGCCCCACATGCCGTCTTTATCATTATCTTTATTCTTCACCGTGCTGTCTCCGATAGTGAACACCACCGGGCAACCTTCTTTCCGGCTGGCACCGGTAACCGTGTCTTTCTCCACCGGTTTCAGATAGTTTGCCAGTTCCAGACCTGTGCACTCCCGAATGCCTTCGGCGGCAGAAGCTGCGTTCACTTTAGCTCCGAAAGCACTGGTGTGAATGCGGTCCAGATAGAACATATATTTCACTTTCTCTTTGCCGAATTTCTCGAACTTACGGGCGGTGATGTCGTTCAAGTCGATAAAGGGCACCTGTTGTTCTTCGGCTATTTGCTTTGCCCATAGCCCGAATGTCTTGTTGACACGTGTCACAATCGTGCTGTCTTTATCTTTCCAGGCATTGCGGGGCGTCAGTGAGAACAGGATGGGATGGGCGCCTTTCGCTTTCACTTCCTGTACAAAACGGCGCATGTATTCGCCATAGCTGTATACCGTTTCTTTTACTCCGGTTTCCTGGATGGTTATGTTCAGGCTGTCTTTGCCAATTCCGGGAATGGAGGCGCGTGCACGTCCGCTATCGTAAGGACCATTGTCGTTGTGTCCCAATTCGATAATCACCCAGTCGCCCGGGCGCACTCCTTTGATGACATCCGGCCATAGATGCTTGTAGAATGTGCGGCTGCTTGTTCCGCCTAATGCATGGTTTTCTACCGTTATCCGGCTCTGGTCAAAGTGGTCTCCGGCGTAATATCCCCAACCCCATTGACCATTATTACCGTTGCCCAGGGTACCGGTGCGCATGGTGGAATTGCCTACTAAAAACAAAACCGGATTATTGCCTTTGCGGCTGGAACCGGCTATTGGACGTGCTGTCCGTGCTTTGTTTAAACTATCCAGTGTATTGTCAATTACCTGGTTGACGTCCTTCATGGGTGCAGCCACCTTGTTTTGGGCTTGCATCGGCAGACAGAATGCGAATGCAACTCCCAAAATCAAGTAGCTGCAAAATGTGTGTCTATTCATTTTCCTATTACTTTATGCTATGTTTTGTGCAAAAGTAGGCGAAATCTTACTTTCTCCGAATGGAATATTATTCAGATTGATGTCTTTTTGTCCCATAGGGAGAACTTTTCTAAAGCATAACCCCTAATTTGATTGAAATCAGGTTGTGGTGTAGCTTCTCCCGGAATTCTGCTGCATAGTGACTGCTCTCGTATTTTTTCAACCGTTCCAGGTTTTGGATTTCATATCCTATGCTTAACAGAAGCGTCGTTTTACCATGCATTTTATACTGTACACCTGCGGATGGATGAAAGAAAAAACCACCATTAGCGTCTTCATCGGGGGCGAAAGCATATCCGATGCCGCATTGCAGATAGGGGACAACTCTTCTTGGTTTAGTCAGTTGAAATCTGGCGTCGGCGAAGAGGGGTATCAGTGCTTTCTCATAGACAGATAATCCGGTGCCGATGCCCGCAGAGAAGCGTTCCGATAGCTTGTAGTGCCCTGTCACTTGCCAGGCGAATGGAGTGGTAGAAGGAGTATTCATAGAAATTCCCGTTCCGATGGTGGTCATGCAGGTGAAACGGTCTGCAATCTGGCCCTTCACAATGGGATTTGCCAGAAATAATAAGAGTATAAAGATTATTTTTTTCATTGTACATTTACAGTTATGCGTTTCACAATATGGAGAGCCGTGGTCAGTGCGGAGGTATCGGTTTCCAAGTCACCGGAACTACCGTCGGGACTGCTATGCCCGAGCAGAACGGCTTCAAATGCTTTCTGACCGGAGAATAAGTCCACATCTGCAGAATAAACCATCGCCGGCTGTCCGCTCCCTTCTTTACCACCCGAATAACCCGGTTCGCCCTCTTTGGCTGCCTTGGTATAGTAGTCATTGAAATCCGTCGAATGGTTGATTTCCACTTTAATCCTGAACAGTTTCAGCTTGTCGGATGGATGTAGCTTTACGTCGAAACTACCACGGGGAGTTGCCCCGGAAATCCCATCCGTGAGCGGCTCCTCTTTGGTTGGCAGGTAAAGTCCGTCCTTATACTGTATGCCCCGTGCATGGCACCAGTGGGGCAGGGCCTCTTTTCTTCTGTTGCCTCCTGAACTTTGCCAGGACTGGGTTGCTATTTTATGGCTGGCATAGATGGTGGACAGGTAATTCCCTTTCATATCTTCCATCCAGATGGCAATCTGGGGCGGATTCTTTTTCTTGATTCCCAGGAATAGCGGGAAGTCGTGCAGCCATTCTTCACCTTCTTCGATGCATATTTTTACATCTCCTGCTTCATATTCAATCAGCTCTTTCTGACAGGAACAGAGAGAGAAAAGCGATAAATAAATCCAGGTCATAATCATTTTCTTCATCTTTAATTCATTTGATTGTTACTATAAAATGAGTTTGTTACCAAGTGGGAACATGCTGGGCATAAGTGATCCGGATACTTATATTTGCCTTTTATGCATTACACTTGGAAAACCTTATCGATAAGCGAGTCTATTCCTTGGGTGATTTGTTCCCATCCTGAGTTATTGTTCAGGGAGATTCCGTTGTAAACCGGACAGAATTCTTCCAGCATCACAAGGTAGGTGATGGATGCTGTTAGGACGGAGGCCAGCACTTCGAGTTCTTTTAATGGATAGCTTGTCAGTTCGCTGATTCTTTTTATACGCTGCATGCCGGCATTTTCGCGTTGCTCCCTTAGCTTCACGATTATTTCGTTGTCGGAAGAGAGTTCCCAACGGTGCAGCCTCCGCAGCGTGGGGTTACTGCGTAGTTGCTCTATCTGGCTTCTGAACATCTGCTTCAGGTACTCCGGCAGTTTGTCGCGTTCCGGGAGTTCTTGCGGAAAGTTAATCCAGAAATCATGCTGGCGGATATAGGTAGCCATAAGCCCTTCTACCGAACCAAAATAGCGGTATATCAATATCTTGGATACACCGGACTGGGTGGCAACGGCATTGATTCCTATTTTCTCAAATCCGTTTTCGCTTATCATTTGGCCGATGGTGTCCAGTATGCGCCTTTCTGTTGTTTCTCTGTCCCTTTCCGAAGTGGTGTTCTTTGCTGTCATATAATTGTATGTTACTAATCGGGAACAAAGGTATGTTACCGGTTGGAAACATACAAGTAAAACAGGAAATAAATTTGCGAATTGGGTGTTTTTATTCTTTTGAAGGGGAAGACTGTTCTCATTGTCACCTATGGAGCACTAATCGGTATCATATCCTTTCTTAGCAATGAATTCAAGAGATTTACAGGTAAATATTCAACGACCAATATCCGGAGGTTGCGTGCTACCTTCGGGACTTACTTATTGTTGGGACTTGAATTCCTCATAGCATCGGATATACTAAAGACTGTATTGGAACCTACTCTGAACGAATTGGGCATTTTAGGAGGGATAGTTGTTTTGAGAACGATTCTCTCTGTCTTCCTGAATAAAGAAATTAAGGAGTTAGAGATAGAAAGTGAGAAAGATGAATGAAGCTGGTATATTTCTTAAATATGTAGCCTATGTTATGTTAATTGTTAACATTAGAGTATTGGGTAGTTAACGACTTCCTTAATTCTATTAAACCATGTTATAAAACTCTCCGTTTGACCCTGAAAATTTGGAGATATCCCTAAAGTCCGTATCTTTGCAATGTGTTTTTCATAGTATTAGATTTAAGGTTAACAAAGATTGGCTGTCTGGGATAGATAGCCTTTTTTTTTTGCTACTATGTTTAGACTTCCCGCAATACTTCTCTATATAAACTTCCATCATAACTTTTATATTCGGCATGTTGGTAGAGATTGACTAATTTTTTGCTAGATTCAAGAATCAATGTATTTGATTTCTGTGATAAATTGGTAGCTAAAATGCCACTGCCTACTATACCCGGATTACAGATTATTGTATCTTTTCTGAGCAAATTCATTGTCAGTTCCACGCAAGTGTATTTATGGATGCCTGCCTCTTTCAGTTTGCCGGCGATATATTGATTTAGATGAGTTTTGTCATCTCCGGTCATAAAACCATACCACAACAGGCACCTCATGCCTGCTTGTGTAGCTTTTACTAATATATCGAGATACGTTGTTCCGGACATTCCTTTTCTATCAATCTCATAAGGGTCGATGTGGACGAAAGAAGATGCAGGGAGTGAGGGTAAGAGCTCCATTACTCCTGTCAGTGAATCAGAATTGCAGGTCTGGACAGCAGTATTTAGCTTCATTCTATCAGCATAGCGACTCACGTTTTCTAAAGCCTCCTTTTCTATATCAAAGAATTGATATTGTCGGGTTTGCTCTCCTAATATGTTCATGGCTAAAGCAGGAGAGCCTAAATAATTCCCTTTTGCCATCTCCGGGCTTTCTAATTTATAATAAGTGGAATTCTTTAGTAATTCTTCTCTAGCTACATTGTCCAAAAAGTGATAAATACCGTATTGTTGTTCCGGTGTATGTTCCATCCGGTAAATGGCGGAGGCTGAATTTGTCTCCACATAGACTGAAGGTTTTTCGTTTTGAAGAACCTCACAAAATATCAAATGTTTGAATACATCTGCCTGCTTTCCGAAATGTGTGTAAGTTGCCATATGCTTGAAGATTTATATTAAATTTGTCCGCGCTCATGGTTGTTAGTACATAGGACAAAGGTACGAAATTCAAAGAAAAAAACATCTTATCGTGTAAATTACCTGAAATATGGATGATTAATGTGTTTTTAAGTCTATATTAATTCTGTTTCGACCACCTTTTTAATGTCCTGCCGTTTACTTTGCAGATAGAACATTAATATGTCTAATACCTAATTAATAGTATTCTTAATGAAACGAAATGCAATTTTAGTATGCTTGCTGTCGGCCCTGTTTACACTACCCGGAAAGGTGGTGGGGCAGAGTGCGTCAAGCGACGGAAAATTGGTGTATGATTTCGCATTTGCACCAAGTGAGGGCCTTGTGAATAGGACAGAAAAAGAGTATAGGAAAGAGATTTGCCTGAATGGGTTCTGGGATTTCCAACCTGTGGCTTTGCCGCAGGGATATGTGCAAGGTAAAGGTGTTGCACCGGAATTGCCGCTTCCACAAGAAAATGCATGGAGCCAAACGCGCATTAAAATTCCTTCTCCATGGAATATCAACTCTTTTGCTAACAGAGACCTGGAAGGTCCCGACCATCGTAACTATCCATCTTACCCGAAAGAATGGGAACAAGTGAAAATGGCATGGATGAAGAAGAAGATAACCGTTCCTGCTGATTGGGACGGACAACAGATAAAACTTTATTTTGAAGCTGTATCCGGATATACGGAAGTATATGTGAATAAAGAGAAAGTAGGTGAGAATTTTGATATCTTCCTTCCGTTTAGCGTAGACATTACGGATAAGGTGGCTGCCGGTGAAACTGCCGAAGTATGGGTGGGTGTTCGTAGCCAGTCGCTATTTGAGAATAATTCTACTATCGGTCGCCGCATTATTCCCGCAGGCTCTATGTGGGGATATCACATTGTTGGTATCTGGCAGGATGTATATATGCTGGCTTTGCCCAAAGTATATGTGGAAGATGTATATGTGAAACCGCTTGTTTCGAAGAATATGCTCGAACTGGAAGTTACCGTACAGAATAATACGGAGAAGAAGACTGACTTGCAGATTCAGGGTAATATTAATGAATGGCTGAATTTAGCGGGAACAGACGTAAATTCTGCTCCGGTGCCTGCCTGGGAACTGGGACAGGAAGTGCTGAAAGTGGCTCCTGTGAAAGTAACTGTCCCTGCCAATGCTTCAACGAAGGTAGTATTGCAGATTCCGGTATCCGGTGAATTGAACTTCTGGACACCCGAACAACCTAATCTTTATGCCGTATTGCTTTCATTGCAGGCAAAGAAACAAACGCTGGATGTTAAATATGAACGTTTCGGATGGCGTGAATGGACTTTGCAAGGTACTACACAATATCTGAACGGCAAACCTTATCAGTTGAGAGGCGACTCCTGGCACTTCATGGGAATTCCGCAGATGACGCGCAGATATGCATGGGCTTGGTTTACTGCCATTAAGGGTATGAATGGAAATGCAGTTCGTCCTCATGCACAAATCTACCCCCGTTTTTATCTGGATGTAGCTGACGAAATGGGTATTTGCGTGCTGAATGAAACTGCCAACTGGGCAAGTGACGGTGGTCCGAAACTGGACTCTGACCTTTTCTGGGAAGCATCCAAAGAACATCTGAGACGCTTTGTGCTCAGAGACCGCAATCATGCTTCTGTATTCGGCTGGAGCATCAGTAATGAAAATAAGCCTGTAATATTGCATGTATATAACAGACCGGAATTGATGCCTCTTCAGAAAAAGGCTTGGGAAGATTGGAGGGATATTGTTCGTGCCAACGACCCTACCCGTCCTTGGATATCTGCTGATGGCGAAGATGATGGAGACGGCATTTTGCCGGTTACGGTAGGTCACTATGGTGATATGGGCTCAATGAAGCATTGGGTGGAAATCGGCAAACCTTGGGGTATTGGCGAACATAGTATGGCTTACTATGGTACCCCGGAGCAAGTAGCCAAATATAATGGTGAAAGAGCTTATGAATCACAACTGGGCCGTATGGAAGGATTGGCAAATGAATGTTATCATCTGCTTGCCAACCAGCGTTCTATGAATGCTTCTTACAGTACGGTCTTCAATATGGCATGGTATTCTCTGAAACCTTTGCCGTTAGGTAAGAAAGATTTGACTACAGAGCCGGATATCAACAAGGATGGTATTTTCTTCACAGAATATAAAGAAGGTGTACCGGGCGTACAGCCGGAACGTGTAGGTCCTTATTGCACTACGTTCAACCCGGGATATGATCCTAACCTGCCTTTGTATGATCCGTGGCCTATGTATGATGCCATGCGTGCGGCTAATGCACCGGGACATCCGGCTTGGTCGGCTTATGCTGAGGTCGACAAAAAGCAATATGAAGCTCCTGAGGCGGCTCCTGCTGAAAAATATAAGGAAGTCGTTTTCATAGGAGGAGAGGATAGTAAGTTGAAGAGCATAATGGATGCACAGGGCGTGAAGTTTGCTACTAAAGTGACTGCTCCTGCACGGATGATTTATATCGTGGACGGTACTTACACTTTGTCTGCTGCTGAAAAGAAGAGTATGCTGGCTAACATTGCCAAAGGTGCTGACGTATGGATATGGGGCTTGACTCCTGAAACTGTAAATGCATATAATGAGATACTGCCTCTTCCGGTGGCACTGGATAACCTGAAACGTTCTTCTTACCTGCCGGTTCAGAAGTCATGGATTCGTGGATTGAATAACTCTGATTTCTATTTCTGTGAACTTCAGCGGGCAGATGCGTCGGAATATTCTTTGAAGGGTGTTTTAGTGGAAGAAGGAGATATATTATTGAATGCTTGTAAGACTGATTGGAGAGCTTGGAACAAGCGTCCGGAAGAAATTAAGACTGCCGGTACGGTACGAAGCGAATACGAATGTACAGCCGCTACTCCCGTATTTGTGAAATATCAGAATAGTGTTTCCTGCTTCTATATCAGTACGTTGAAGGAGTTTACTAATTCTGAAAAGGGATATAATACATTGGGAGTAATCTTGAAGAATGCCGGAATTGACTGCCGGGAGATTGAAGTAAAATCCAATGAAGTATTCTTCTTGCGTGATAATCAACTGGTATTCCCGGCTGCTGTAAAAGATAAGTTGGTGAAAACGACTGACGGATGGGCATTAGATATCTATGTGTTTAGTCCTCGCCCACTGGATGACTTGTTGATTGAGCCTAACATGCCTAAACTGACTTTGGTAGTGAAAGCCAAAGAATGCCAGCTTGCCATTAATGATAAGACATATGCTGCTGCCGGACAAAACAGACACGAGGCTACTTATAAAGAATTGCCTTTATTACAAGGTTGGAATAAGGTAAGCATCAAAATCGGAGAAAGAGATAAGAATGAATTCAGTGGCCACTTCAGATGTGATAACAGAAATGAATTCCTTCCTTCGTTGAAAGTGTTGTTTGTGAATCCTGAAGTAAAATAGAAAATGATAGGTAAATAGATTGGGGATAAAGTATAGTTTTAAATAGGTTCTTTTTCGATAAGTTCAGTGTTACAATCCAGTGCATGCGTATTATTGGCGTGACACTGGATTGTTTTTTTATTCACTATTTTCTATTCTCTACCGTTATGGAGACCTCTGTTATCTTTGGTATTTAGTTGGATGGCTGTTTGGGCATCAATACCGCGATATCTGTTATTTTGTACGGTGTTCTGATGGATTGTAATGTCTTTACAAGGGTTCATTTGCTTCTCGATGAATATTCCGTGCTCATTGTTACCTTCAGCAAGACTATTGTTGATGCTTATCCGGTTACTTTCTGCACATCGTATGCCTGAGAGTCCGTTACGGGCCATCTCTGAGTTGATAACTTTCACATTCTGGCAGAAAGTAGCATTTATGCCGTTTCCGTAGGGGGAGGTATCGAAACGACTATTTGTTATATCACAATTTGTGATGTATGACAAATGAAGATTATGATGGAAACCGGCACCTGGCACTACGCTGGCACCATTATCACTGAAATCACATTGGTTAATACGAATATTCTTTCCACCAACTATGGCTACACCGTTTTTGGTGAAATTCTGTATGGTAATATTTTCAAATGTAATGTTCTGTATGCCATCTTTCTCTTTTGATTTGAAAATGACGCCTTCCCGGCTGGGAGCGTTCATATATGAGCGGCTACGACGGTCGTGATTAGGATCGGCATTTTCGATTACTTTAGTGGCACCTTCTATCAGAAGATCGCGAATAGTGACGTCAGAGAGAATATCTTCTCCATTAATGATTGCAGTTTCTGTTTGTGGAGCCGGAAAGATTATAGTTTCGCGTCCCTGACCAGCAAGGAGGGTGCCACTATATATCTTTAGAGGAGCTTTCAATGTATGTATTCCTGCTTCCAAAATAATCCATTTGCCACTCTTTTGATTGGAGTCTATGGCTTCTTGTATGGACTCTCCCGGTTTTACAAAAATACTGTTGGCAGGAAGTTTTTTTGGTTTGCCTTTTAAAGCTCCGATTACTGTTGGTTTCAGGAATTTATCGAAACCTGTATAAAGAGATGTTTTTGCCGGAGCATTGGGAAGCGGAGCTTTGGCAGCCGTCAGAAAACCTACTGATGACTTCGGGCGTGTATGTTGTTGTATTGCTTTCTCGGTATATGGCAGTAATAGGCCTTTGGTATTTTTGTAATGCTGGTATATGGATTCATAGATATCTCTGAATTTGTCGTTATCTCTGTCTGTAAAGACTCCGAATAAATCAATATGTTCTCCTAACATGAAACGTGCTGTATATTCGAAACCTTGTGCCAGTCTGTCATCAGCTACACTATAAAAATCTAATCCCTGCGTGTCGGCGGTTTGTGCAGCTTTGGCAAATTCACCTATACCTAATTGTACATGTCCCCAGTCGCGAGTTGTCTCTTGGCATTGTCCACCCGGATAGAGATAGCGGGTGATGCCGGAGTTACCTTCTCCCCGGTAGAATCTTTCTACTGCCCGGTTGAAAATTTCGTGATTATCAGTAAAAACACCGATACACATGATGGTACTAATCATGGATGCATCCCAGTTACCGTTAGCTTCGGTAAAGAAGTCTTTAATAGTGGGATAAAGGACTGTAAGGACCATTTGCGTGAATTGTTGCAGGTCTTTGGGTGCCCAGCCGGAATCAGTATGTTTCAGAATTTCAGCAACATTGAGGTAGTAATATCCGAATAAACCTACATTCAGCTTGGCATTGTTTGCATCGAATCCCCGGAGAACATAACTCCACGCATTCAGGATTTCAATGGCTTTACGCGCATAGGCTTTGTCTTTGGTTATATACCACATTAATGCATGGTTATAGGCTGTTTCTGCACTTTCGGAAAACTCACGTCCGCCTATGCTGTTTGCTCCATAGGGACCTACTGATATTTCAGCAAATGGTTTGGGGATAAAATCTAAAGAAGTGTTTTTCTTTAAATTCTCAAAAGCGGTTTTCCAGGGTTGTATGCCTTTTACTACCATTTCGCGCATATAGTCAAGGTCCTGTTTGTTTTGAGCCATGCCCGGATGCACGAAAGCCTTGGTTAGAAACTCTGGGTTAGAGCTCTTTTCCGGTTGGGCTGCTATACTGTGTACTAAGGTACACAGTATGCATATTAATAAGAGTATTCTTTTTCTCATGTCCATTCCTTTTGTTTTGTTAATCAGTGTTCTACCAATTGTCTGTTCTGAAGGGAGCTACGGGGATACCATAGATGTTGAATACGCTTGCTTGGGTATAATTCTTATAAGCATATCGGACGGCTACCGGATGCTGTACTTTATCGCATGATACGGCAAGACGGGTAGTTTTGGTTTCTATTTCAGCATGGGCCGGGTAGAAAACTTTGTCTTCACCGGCAATTTCAAATCCTTCGAGCGGGGTCCACATAGGACAAAGACCACGTTGTGCGTTGTCCACATTGATGTATATTTTGTTACCTGATATTTCCATGGATTTATAAACAGGAGTGGCGTAACCGAATCCTTTTCGTCCATAAGTTTGGGCAAGTGCCCAAAGAGCCAGGCGATTACCTACCGTTTCTTTATCTGTAGGATGGATAAAGACCGGATGACCTACATCCAGAGTGGTAACCATTCCACTATTAGGAATATCCTTCATATTTTGTTGTTGGACTTCACGCATGCGGGCGGCTGAGGTGCCATCGGCCCCTTCATAATTGAAGGGGGCAATCTCTACGAAGTAAAAAGGGAATTCTCCTATATTCCATTTACTGCGTAAGTCTTTGACAAAAGCAGGCATCAGACTTTGGTATAAATCAGCATTGTCACGATTACTTTCGCCTTGATACCAAAGGAAGCCTTTAATGGTGAAATTCGTGAAAGGAGCTATTTTCCCATTATAGAGTACACATGGAGTAGCTGTGATGTTTTTTACAGGTTCATCATTGTCGAGTATGGCTAAATCAATACTTTTAAATGGGCTTATGGCTTCCCGGCTCATCCATGCTTCTACTTTTGATCCTCCAAGAGAAGATACAATAATACCGACTGGTACTTCCAGTACTTCCTGAATATATCGGGCGAAAAAGTAGGCTGCTGCACTTGTGTGGGATACGTTGACTGGAGTATTCTCTAACCACTCACCTTTACAATCTTCCTGTGGGGTTTTGCTATATTGCCGTACCCATCTTCCATCTTTAGAATCGGTGTTGTAGATGCGGATTGGGGTAGAGGCTTTCGCTTTGGCTATGATATCGTTTGTGCCCTGAGTGGGTTGGCGGTCGAAACCACTCATGGGCATTTCCATGTTCGATTGTCCGGAGCAGAACCAGACTTCGCCTATTAATATATTTTTCAATGTTAAAGCCTCTCCATCGCTGAATGTAATTTCATAGGGGCCTCCGGCTGTTGGTGTGGAGACATTTAATAACCATTTTCCTTGCTTGTCTGCAGTTGTTTTATAGGTTCTGTTATCCCATGATGTTTTTATGGTAACAGACGAGTTTTCTTTGGCTTTTCCCCATAGCTTTACATTTGCTTGTTGTTGCAATACCATGTTGCTACTAAGTACGGAGGGTAATTGTACTTTGGCTTCTACGAATGTGGAGACAGATAAAAAGTGTGTTAATAGTAAAAAAGTAATCAACGATTTTACTTTCATGTGACTAAAAAAAAGTTTTTCCATAATACTGTTTCAATTTGATGATAGAACAAGTTTTTTGTCCTTTGCAACAAAAGTAAACCAGAGATATTACTTCTCTGATTAATTTGTTATTAATTTGCGCATAATATCGGTTTAATTGAATTCAGATTCCAAATTCTCGTGTCCTTTATTTGTTATGGGGGATTTTTTTATACCTTTGCAGAGTGTTCTTTAACGAGATACTATGAAAAGTAAATTGCTAATTTGGATATTATGTTTCTTCTCATTGGGAAATTTGAAGGTGTTGGCTTCTACAGATTATGGCCTTCATTTCAAATCTCATTCTGTGCCAGGCAATGAACGCACCTCTTTGTCTCTTGATGAGAACTCTCCTTTTCATGTGGAGAAGGAGTTTATTATTGATTTTCAAATGTGGGTTCGTAATGAGCCTGATTTCGGGGCTATTCTTCATTTATGTACGAATGAAAATCAATTTCTTCATTTTGTTTTTGCTGCAGGTGATAATAACAGGAATTTTCCAGCTCTCGTTTTCAATGAGGGAATGTTTGCTATTAATACCAATATTGAAAAAGGTAAATGGGTTCCTGTGTCTTTACACCTTAATATAAAGGAGAATCAAATTGATTTGAAATATGATAGTAGGGACACTACGATGGTAGTGCCATTGCGTGGTACCAAAGATATTACAGTTTCGTTTGGAAAATCTCCATATTTCTCGGCAGATGTAGTTCCTATGAATATTAGGGATATAAAAATTACCCGGGATGGGGAACTGATAAGATATTGGAAGTTGTGGAAGCATAATGGCGATGTTTGTCTTGATGAAGTTGAAGGGGCTGTGGCATTAGCTTCTTATCCTTCATGGCTCATTGATAATCATATTGAATGGCGGAAAATATATACAGAGAAAACATCAGGTCGTTTGGATGTCGCTTTTAATGCCCGTGATGCCTTGTTTTATCTTGTGCGACAAAATAAAATAGAAATATTAAATGGTATTTCCGGTAACCAGAACGAGGTCTCTATTGTGGAGGGGTATCCGGCTATGGAGTACACAGATCACATGGTTTATGATACACTGACTAATCAGTTATTGTCTTATTCTTTACACGAAAAGTTGGTTTCAGCTTTGTCTGTCGACGAAGGGAAATGGAGTCTGAATGAAAGACATTTGGATGAGCCTCGTTACTACAACCATGCACGTACGTTTAGTCCGTCTGATTCTTCATTTTATTTTTGGGGAGGATATGGATTCTACCAATATAGGAATAACCTATATCGGTTGAAAGTGGGTATGAAACAGGTTGAAGAAGTTGCATATACCCCTGTTATTTCTCCTCGTTACTCATCTGCAGCAGCTATAGTAGGCGATGAACTGTATATTTTTGGTGGTCGTGGAAATAAACAGGGAAAGCAAGAATTCAATGCTCATTTTTATTATGAGTTGTGTGCCATTAATCTGAAAACGGGAAAGTCTCGTAGTGTATGGAAGAAAAAACAATCTACAGATATGTTGTTGATGGCATCTTCCATGTACTTTGAACCTTCGGACAGTTCTTTTTATGCTGTTAGTTTGAAAGACGGAGGCAGCCTTTGGAAGGTTTTCATGAATGATTCTGCTTGGGTAGAGATATCGAAGCCTATTCGTAATGATTTGGTTCATCAGGATTGCGATTTTAGTTTTTATTCGTCGCCTGCCTATCATAAACTGTATCTGGTGATGGATAAGATTTTGAGTGACCGTACACATGATGTGGCTATTTATTCTATCAATACTCCTTTACTGAATGATAATGAAATTGCGCAGGCGGTGAATAAGGACTTTGCTTCGGTGTGGTTATGGTGGTCATGTGGTATCCTGTTGTTGGGAGGAGCAGTATTCCTTTTATACCGGATAAAATGCAGCAGAAAGAAAGTTGAATTTGAAGATACAAAAGAAGATAATACTCAGGTGGAGGTTCTTCCTGTTAATGAAACGGTAGAGGAGGTTGCAGCGGCAGAAAAGTATTTTGATCGCAGTCGTTCGGCAATCTCTTTGTTGGGCACATTTAATGTTCGTGATAAAGACGGTAATGACATAACAGGAGCTTTTACACCACGATTGAAAAGCTTGCTTATATTGTTGGTGCTTTATACGGAAAAAAGCAAGCAAGGCATCTTGACTAAAAAAGCTACAGATATTCTGTGGTCAGACAAAGAAGAAGAATCTGCTCGCAATAACCGTAATGTGACTTTGCGTAAGTTGCGTATATTGTTAGAAAAAGTAGGTGATGTGGAAGTTGTCAGTGATGCGGGATTTCTGTGTATCAGATGGCATGAGGGAGTATTTTGTGATTATCGGATGGCGTTGGATTGTATTCGTCAATTTAAGGAAAATGGTGATCATGGAGATGACAAGCTCCTGAATCAGATATTGGAAATCTTATTATATGGTCCGTTGCTGTCAAATACCATTGTTGATTGGTTGGATGAATTTAAAGATTCTTATTCCAGTCTTTCTATTGATTTGCTGAGGAATTTGTTGGATGTACAGCGCAATAATTATGATACAGTACTGCGTATTGCTGATATCCTGTTCTTGCATGATCCTCTGAATGAAGAAGCTTTGGCTGCTAAATGCTCTATTCTTTTTATACAAGGTAAAAAGGGTATTGCAAAGAGTGTATATGACCGTTTCTGCAAGGAGTATAAAGATTCATTAGGAGAGGAATATAAGGTCCCCTTATGTAATTTATATAAATGATAATTTATAAGAATAAGAAAAAGCGCTTAATCATAACAATTAAGCGCTTTTTTAATGTCCAATTAATAAAGGATGGCTCTGTTTTTTAAGACTAAGGCTTTTATTTTGCATTCGTGGAAGTATTCTTAAAATCTTCCAATGAAAAGTTAAACTGATGTCTAATTTAGTCTTTAAACTATGAAAAAGTACTTGTTGATCGGATTGTTTTTATTAGGTTTGTTTATCTATCCTATTAAGGCCATTTCAGGTAACACTCCTGAAGAATTATATGAGAGTTTGCAAAAACGGTTGGCTTCCGGTTGGAATACCTGGGATACCCGTAGTGTGCTGACTCATGTATTTCTTCCTTATGGTTTTGCTGTCGACCTGAATATGATGGATGCAGATGGAAGTCGTGTAAGGAAATTCAGAATCGGAGATAGGGCTAAAGGAGCGCCATTATTGCAGCCGGGACCTCATTCATTTGATGGAGCTTATACCAAAATGACCATAGATTGGAGAGGATATAAGTTGCAGGTAGAAAGTGCTGCTATGGGACTTAAAAACGTAATTCTAATCAGACCACTGGCTGAGACGAAGAAAGGAGGACGATTGGTGGTTATCCCTGAAAGTCTTTGGAAACGGGGCAATACACTTAGCGTGGATAGTTTAGGATTTACATTGGCATCACGTGATAAAGTTGTTGAAATCAAAACTTATATAGAGGGTGAACTTCTGGAAAAAAAAGGAAAGGAGTTTATTCTGTCTTTAGATACTCCGGTTGCTATCTGTTGCGGAGAAAATATGGAATTGGATGATGCAATTGCTTTCATTAATGATCGTGCCCGGGATTTTATTAATTCTAATCAGAAACAATTTGGTGAAAATTATGATTGCTATAATGCCATGCAAAGTGTTTTGGCTTGGGATAATATATATGATCCTGGCATTAGGAGGGTGATTACTCCTGTAAGTCGGATTTGGAGTTCTGAATGGTTTGCCAGTGAAGATTTTGGTGGTTTTACACTGTTCTGTTGGGATACTTATTTTGCATCGATGATGCTTGCTGTTGGCAATAAAGAATTGGCTTATGCAAATGCTGTAGAGATAACTAAAGCGATAACAGAGCGTGGATTTGTACCCAACTGTTTTTATAGCAATAATTTTAAGTCAAGAGATCGTTCTCAGCCACCTGTTGGTTCTTTGGCTGTCTGGACAATATATAAGCAATATCAAGAAAAATGGTTCTTGGAGTTATTATATAAAGAATTACTAACCTGGAATCGCTGGTGGAGCCAGAATAGGGAGGATGGAGGGTTATTATGCTTAGGTAGTAATCCTTATGAAAAGGTTACTTATTTCAGGTCTGAGTTTGATACGGATTGTCACTATGGCGCTGTTTTGGAATCAGGATTGGATAATTCTCCAATGTATGATGGAGTACCTTTTAATAAACAAAAACATTTGCTGGAGCAGCATGATGTAGGTATGTCTTCTTTATATATCATGGATTGTGATTATCTGGCTTTAATAGCGGAAGAACTTGGCTATAAAAAAGATGTAACCGAACTTAGAAAACGCGCGGAATATTATCGCAATAATTTGGCAGGGTTGTGGGATGATAAGACTGGATTTTACTATAATCGTTCTACCAGAGATCTGAAATTTAATTACCGTACTTCACCCACTTGCTTTTATCCACTGCTGGCAAAAGTACCTACAAAGAATCAGGCTGAGAGGATGATAAAAGAGCATTTGCTGAACACTGATGAATTCTGGGGGGAGTACGTAATTCCTTCTGTACCTAAAAATGATCCTGCATTTAAAGATAATGAATATTGGCGGGGACGCATTTGGGCTCCATTGAATTTTCTGGTATACTTAGGATTGAATAACTATGAATTTCCGGAAGTGAGACATGCCTTTGCCGAAAAATCCCAAAAATTATTATTGAAATCCTGGTTATCACATGGATATGTCTTTGAGAATTACAATGCTCTCACTGGTGAAGGCGATGATGTTGTGCGAAGCGATAAGTTCTATCATTGGGGGGCATTGCTGGGATATATCGCTCTTATAGAGAATGGAGTTGTAAGTAAATGTAATTAATAATAATCGATCATGAAAAATATAATTTTGATTATCAGTTTTTTGTTTTGTACAGTTTCTATTGTATATGCCCAGAAACAGCCTTTTTTAAAGGATTCCTGGAAAGGGGATATGACCTCTGTAAAACAAGAGAAAGGAAGGTTGAAGATAGCATCTGTTGCTGTACCCGAAATATGTTGGCATTTAGATGCTTTTTCTAAAAAGGTGAGTATGTATAGAAATGTGCAATTGAACGATGTGAATAGAACTGTTTGGTGTAGTTTTCTGGCGTTGAAAGAAAAAGGAAACTCGCGTTTGGGCTTTTCATTTGAGAAAGGTAATAGTGAAAAACTATTTGTTGAAGTCAAACAGACGCAGGAGCCTCAGTTGGTTGTAGTACGTATCGATTTTTCTGAAAAGGCTGATAAGGCATATGTTTTTTATAGCCCTACCGCAGCTTCTGTTCCTGATTTGGAAAATGCCGAGTATACTTTATCGGGTAAATTTGATTTTGACCGCATTAGAATCATAGCAGAAAAAGGGAGCAAAGGGATTTTTAGCGATGTCTCTTTGGGTGAGAATTATCAGGATGTAGTACATCCTAATGTCTTACAAGTTGTAGCGAAGGAAGGACAACCACAAACAGTTCTTTCCTGGGAAAAGAAACAGCAGGCTTTGTGGATTCATACTTCAGGTGGAACTTTGTATTTGCAACCTTATAATATAGGAAGTGTACATGTGATGTTCGGCTCTGAGAATGAAATAAAAGAATATAAGAGTTTTGCCGTAACGCAACAGGCAAAAGTGGCAGAGTTTAAAGTGGAGGATACTCAGGAAGATATTGTATTACGTTCTTCCCGTTTAGTTGTTACTGTGAATAAGAATAAAGGGTATATCAGTCTACTTGATGAGTCTGGAAAAATTTTACTGAAAGAGTTTCCGGAAAAAGCGAGAATGAATATGTGTGGAGATTCTGTCAATGCATATTGTAAGTTCCAGTTACGAGATGAAGAAGCTTTATATGGTTTGGGGCAGTTCAGAGATAACTTAATGAACTTGCGGAATGCCAAACGGGAACTGGTTCAGTTTAATACGCAAGCTGCGGTACCGGTTATTTATTCTACTGGTGGTTGGGGATTGTTTTGGGATAATCCTTCCCGGACTATTTATACAGACAATAGTACCGGTATGAGTTTGGCTTCTGATTACGGTAAGATCGTTAACTATTATCTTTTTGTAGGTGATAAAATGGATAATTTGGTAGCTGCATATCGTTCTTTGACGGGAGGGGCTCCGATGTTGCCCGATTGGGCTTTAGGTTATCACCAAAGCCGTAACCGTTATGCTACGCAAAAAGAGGTGATGGAGATAGCTAAAAAGATGAAGGAAGAGGATATTCCTGCAAGTACTATCTTTATAGATTATCATTATTGGGGTAAGTACGGAACAGGTTCACATAGGTTTGATGAAACTTTATTCCCTGATGTTCCTTCAATGTTGGACAGTCTCCATAACATTTATGATATGAAGGTAGTTTTGACAATGTGGCCCTGCTTCAAACCGGGTATCCCTAATTATAATGAAATGTCACAAAAAGGGTATATATTGGAAGGAGCCAAAGCTATTGACGGCTATATATATGATACTTTTAATCCGAATGCAGCCAAAATGTATTGGGATAAGGTATCTTCTTTAGTGGACTTGAATATCGATGGCTGGTTTTTAGATGGACCGGAACCTGACCATGTAGCCTCATACTTGCCACTTAATACTTATGCCGGACCAGCTCAGAAGGTGCGAAATGTATACCCTTTGGTTCATGCATCACATTTTTATGAAGGAATAACCAAAGCTCGTCCCGGTATCCGTCCTTATATGTTGACCCGTTGCGCGTGGGCTTCCCAACAAAAGTGGGGAACGGCTGTGTGGTCTGGTGATATTCCAACGACATTTGCCGAATTACAAACGCAGGTCGCAGCAGGATTAAACTTTACAGCAACGGGAATCCCCTACTGGACTACAGATATTGGTGGTTATTCAGGAGGAGACCCTTCTAAAAAAGATTATCAGGAATTGTTTGTACGTTGGTTTCAGTATGGAACATTCTGTCCCGTTTTTCGCTGCCATGGACGTCGTTATCCGGGAGATACGAAAGCACCGAATGAGTTATGGGCATACGGACCAGAAGTACAACGTATCTGTACTGACCTTATAAAGTTGCGATACCGGCTTTTGCCTTATATTTATACCCTATCAGGTAAAGTTACTCACGAGCATTATACACCAATGCGCTTACTGGCTTTTGATTTTGCTTATGATCAAAATGTATTAGACTGTAAAGATCAGTTTATGTATGGACCTGCTCTCCTGGTTTGCCCCGTTTTGGAGGCAGGAGCAACTTCCCGCTCTGTATATCTGCCACAAGGATGTACCTGGGTAGATTTCTGGACCGGTGCAATCTACCAAGGAGGAACTACAATTACTGCAGAAGCACCTCTGGATAAAATGCCTTTGTTTGTGAAGTCTGGTTCTATCATCCCCTATTATACTTCTGTTGAGAAAAATATTAATGTTGATGTTCCGCTTGAGATTCATGTCTTTGGTGGGGAAAACGCAAGTTTCAATTTATACGAAGATGATGGTGAGACGTTGAAATATAAAAATGGCAATTATAGTACTATTCCGTTTAAGTGGAATGATCGTACAAAGGAATTTATAGTTGGAGAACGCACTGGCGATTATGCTGTAAAGGACAGGGACCTTATTATTAAACTCAAAGGTAAAGATGTGATAAAGAGGATAAAATATAGTGGTAAAGAAATAAAAGTTATATTGAAATGAGCTTTAGGAAATTTATAATAGTTAGTTTCTTTTTCTTATCTTTCTTTGCAAATCTTTTTGCGGATGGAAGTGTTAGGGGGTGGATTATTCTGTCTGACAATATGGAACGTGCTATCCGGACAATAAAAACAGCAAAAGAGTATAATATCAATCAGCTTCAGTTGTCCCATGAGATCATCCATGATTTAAAGGCCATTAAAGAAGAAAAGGTATGTGAACAGGTTAATAAACTCATTCGTCTTGCACATTTAGAAGGTATTGATGAAGTGTTGCTTTGGGATCATAGCTTATATTCTCTGGATTATTATCCATCGTGTTTTAGAACAGGACCTAATGGTACAATAAATCTGGATAATCCTAAATTCTGGGAATGGTTTAAAGATGACTATCGCCGGATGCTCAACAGGGCTCCTGAAGCAGATGGACTTGTGCTAACATTTATTGAAACTGGAGCTTATGCGGAAAAGCAGTACTCAATGAATATGAAAACCCCTGAGGAAAAACTGGCAGCTGTTGTAAATGCTATTTCCGATGTTGTTATTGGTGAAAGAGGAAAGAAACTCTGTATTCGTACTTTTGCTTATTCGGAAGAAGAGTATAAGAGTACTGTTGGATGTATAGAGCATATAAAGAGTGATAAGGTCATTTTAATGATGAAAGAAACCCCTCATGATTTCTTTCTGACACATCCGGATAACTCCTATATCAGAAAGATGAATAGACCTACAATTGTAGAGTTTGATTCTGGTAATGAATACAGTGGGCAAGGTGTTGTTGCTAACACATGGCCTGAATATACAATGAAAAGATGGGGTAGTTATATTAACTGTCCCAATGTTACCGGATATGTTGCAAGGACGGATCGTTATGGAGATACCAGCATAGTAGGAACAGCTAATGAAATTCAGTTGTATGCACTGAAGCGGATGACGGAAGAACAAACTGTATCTCCAATGCAAATCTATAATGAATTTATTACGTCGAGGTATGGTGAGGATGCTTTGTTGCCCATTAGAAAAGCGTTTCAAAATGCATATGATATAGTCACATCTGTTTTTTATACCTTAGGAACAAATCTAACAGATCATTCTTCTCTAAATTATGAAAACAATAAATGGGGATATAGCAGGCATGTGTCTGGAAGATGGATTGATCCGCCTATGGTTCTTGTTAAGCATGATATAAATAAAACATTTCATTATTGGAAAGATATTATAAATCATATTGCTCCTGTACACTTTAAGTCATTATCATCTCCGTTAGCTGTTGAAGTGAAGACCGTTTTTGATAATCAATGGATAGAACCTGATGAAAAAATGGATAGTGTATATTATAATTATATTCTAACTGAAAAACAGTATGGAGTTAAACTTGCTTCCGCAGCAGTATCTGAAATAGAAAAGGTAAAGCCTTTATTAGATTCTGCGGCATATAATGATTTATACCAACTATTTTATCGTACTTATTTGACTGCATGTTTGCATGAAGCTGTATGTACGGCGTATTATGGTTCCAGAATATATGTCAGAGCTAAGCAATTTCATCCTGCAGGTTTGAAGGAACGTATTTTTTTATCACTAAAAAAAATAGAACAAGTTTCGGAGGATATGAATTTATTGGTGAATACATATCCTGTCGGTCAATATGACTGGTTGAATGATGTAAAGATTGCTTTAAGATGCAGGAGTAGAGTTCTGAAGATGTTGAATTCAAAATCGCTCCAAAATGAATAAATTCCTCCAATGGATAAAGTTGGATCATAAGTTTGTTCCCCAATCGTTCTATGTATTAACAAAGAAGCGATTAATCTTTTAATTTAATTCAAAATTAAGCACCAGATAAGCGTGATATCACTCAATTTTTAATCTTAGGCATGTAATTTTGCCATATCAAAACGATAATAATAGGTTCGATAATAAGTTCTTTTTTTAAGAATAAAATACAAGATTGTATTTAGGATAACAATTTAAAAAAGATAAGTAAATTGAAAGAATACATAACTTTAAAAGAAATGCATATGAAAGATACAAGTTAACCAAAGACACATCCTTCCTACTTATTTGATCTAAAGGATACGTTATTTTTTATGAAAAACAATTTTAAAAGTGAGATTATGAAACACATGAAAAACAAATCTAATTTTGTGAAAGTTAGCAAATACACTTATTGGTGTGTGCTAATGATGTTCTTGATGGTGCTTACTCCGATGCGTGCACAAACTTCCCGAAGTATATCCGGGCAGGTTGTTGACGAATTGGGTGAAGCAATTATTGGTGCTAATGTGACTGTAGTTGGAAATAAGTCATTAGGTACTATAACTGATATTGATGGAAATTTTACTCTAACGGTTCCTCAAGGAACAACATTGGAAGTTTCTTATATTGGTTATGTGAATAAAAAAGTGGCAGTGGATAACAAAACCAGCTATAAAATTACTTTAAAGGAAGACTCTGAACAATTGGATGAAGTAGTGGTAGTAGGATATGGTACTCAGAAGAAAGTGAATTTGACGGGTGCTGTGTCTGCTATTACTAATGAAGAGTTAGTTGCTACCAAAAGTCAAAATGCTCAGAATATGTTGACTGGTAAGGTTCCTGGCGTTCGTGTAATTCAAAAAACATCTGAACCGGGTGAATTTACTAACCAGTTTGATATCCGTGGTTTTGGTTCTCCACTAATCGTAGTTGATGGTGTTCCTCGTGGCAATTTACAACGTATGGACCCGAATGAAATTGAATCAATTTCTGTTTTGAAAGATGCTTCGGCTGCTATATATGGTGTACGTGCGGCTAATGGCGTTGTCTTGATTACTACAAAGAAAGGTGAAAAGAATAAGCCAAAGATTGAATACAATATGTATTATGGTATTCAAACTCCGGCAGAAATGTTGGAGCCTGTAGGTGCTGTAGACCGTATGAGACTATTTAATGAAAAGTCAATGCGTAATCTGACAAATCCGCAGCTTACTTATTCAGATGAGCAGATTGAAGAGTATCTGAATAGAACATTGAAATCTACTGATTGGTATGATGCGGTAATTCGTAATTCAGCTCCCCAGCAGCAACACAATGTTTCATTGAGTGGTGGAAGTGAAAAAACTGATTATTATGTAAACTTCGGTTATACAGATCAGGAAGGTTTCTTCAAGTCAAAAGCAATGGATTATAATCGTTATAATCTTCGTGCAAATTTGAATGCAGAAGTAGCTAAGAATTTGAAGGCTTCAATTAAAATAAATGGTATAATTGATAGTAAACAACGTCAGTACTTATCAACTTGGGAGGTTTATAAAGCTTTGTGGCGTGCAAGTCCTAATGAGAAATTGTATGCTAATGATAATCCGGAATATTTCCAAAAGATGTCATCCGACCAGTTGAATCTTCTGGCAGCAACAGATCCTGATGTTTCCGGTTATAATAAGACAACAAATAAAATCTTCCAGTCTACGATGGAACTTGAATATGCTGTGCCATTTGTAAAAGGTCTGAAGGTGAAAGGCATGTTCAGCTATGATACTTCTATAGCTGATAATACCATATATAAGAAAGAGTATAATGAGTATACTTATAGTGAAGCAACTAATACGTATACTGCTTATGCTATGCAGTCACCGACTAATCTGGAACGCTATTATGGTAATTCATGGACTACTTTGTGGCAAGCTTCTGTAAGCTATGAGAATACTTTTGCATCAAATCATAATGTATCTGGATTGTTGCTGTTTGAAGAAGCACACAGTGTAGGTGATAACATTCGTGCAGCTCGTGATTTCTCTATTCCTTTGCCTTATTTATTTGCAGGTAATTCAGCTAATCAAGTTGGTACAGCTAATGCAAATGGATTGACAGAAAGTGCTTCTCAGGCGTTGGTTGGTAGATTTAATTATGATTATAAAGGACGTTATTTGTTAGAATTCGCCTTTCGTTATGACGGTTCTTCCAAATTCCCGTCACATAGCCGTTGGGGCTTTTTCCCCAGTGCTTCTGTGGGGTGGCGTATGAGTGAAGAAACTTTCATAAAAGATAAATTGCCGTTTGTTAACAACCTGAAACTTCGCGGTTCTTATGGTAAGATGGGTGATGATTCTGTTGCTGATTATCAATTTATTTCCGGATATGATTACCCGAATACCAGTGGTGATAAATTTAATAAAACTCCGAAAGGATATTTTTTCAATGGCTCATTCATGAATTCATTAGGTTTCCGTGCGGTAGCCAATCCTAATATTACGTGGTACACTGTTAAGACTCTGAATGTGGGAATTGATGCTGATTTGTGGAATGGCCTATTAGGTGTTTCTTTTGATTTATTTCAGCGTGACCGTGATAACCTGATGGCTAATCGTATTGCTACTATTCCAGGAACATTCGGTGCTGCAATGCCTAAAGAGAATTTGGAGAGTGACCGTACAAAAGGTTTTGAAGTTGAACTAAGACATCGCAATCGTGTGGGGCAGGTTAATTATAGTGTTTCTGGAAACATTGCTATTACTCGTTCCATGTGGCGTTACAAAGAACGCACCCCGTCAGGTAACTCATATGATAACTGGAGAAATAACTTAACTAATCGTTATAATGACATTTGGTTTGGTTATGGGGCAGACGGTCGCTATACCTCATGGGAACAAATTGCTAACTCTCATATATTTGCTGGTAATGCAACTCTTCCTGGTGATTATATTTATGAAGACTGGAATGGTGATGGTACAATTGATGATATGGATAGATATCCTATTGCTACAACTACTAATTCTACTGCTGCTAATTTCCAGGATAAGAAAAATTATCCGTTGATGAACTTTGGTTTAACTCTTTCTGCTCAATGGAAAGGTTTTGATGTTAATATGACTTTCCAAGGTGCTGCAATGTCCTATGTATCTTATGGTGAACAGTTGTCAGCCCCCTTGCAATTTAATGGTAATGCTTTGGATATGTTCTTGGACAGATGGCGTCCAGTTGATACAAAGCAAGATCCCTACGATCCTTCTTGCCAATGGATTTCAGGATATTATTCATATGGTGGTACAACTCCGGATGTTAATTCTGAATTCTCTATTCAGAAAGGTACTTATTTGCGTTTGAAGACGGCTGAAATAGGTTACACTTTACCAAAGAATTGTTTGTCATTCGTAGGTATAAAGAATTTGAGAATTTATATGAATGGATATAACTTGTTCACTATAACAGGTGTGAAAGGTGTCGATCCGGAAAGACCGGCTGAACTCTATGGATATATGTATCCGTTGAATAGAACATATAACTTTGGTGCAAGTGTTACATTTTAAGTAAAAGGAGATTATCGTATGAAAAAGCTAAGAAATATATTGATGTGTGTTGCTATAGGAGGTCTGTTTGTAGGATGCCAGGATTTGGATATTCCTCCTAAGAATATTCTGTCGGGAGAAGATATATATAATGAAGGTGGTATTACAGCCTATATGGCAGGTTTGTATAGTCAGTTGCCGATGGAAGATTTTAATATGTCAAATGATGGTGATTACAATGGTTTTTATAACTGGAATTGCATTATTTGGGATATGCTCAGCACGGGTGAAACTGTAAATCGTAACAATACAGGTATTTATATTCCCCAAAAGGGATATTGGAGTATGGGTTACAAAACGATTCGCCAGGCTAATGATCTGATTGCTAATCTGCCTGCATATGTGGGAAAGCTGAAAGGTGCTGAATCATGGATTGCTGAAGCAAAGTTTATTCGGGCTTATGTTTATTTTGCGATGGTAAAACGCTATGGCGGTGTACCTATTTTGGAAACACCACAGGAAATGACTGATGATGAGAAGGCATTGTGGGTAGCGCGTAGTAGTCATGAAGAGTGTATAGACTTTATTCTTTCAGATTTAGATTATGCCATTGAGAATTTAGGTAAAACCAAAGTGGCAGGCCGTGCAAATAATACTTATGTAGCAGCAGCTTTCAAGTCGCGTGTTGCTTTGTATGCTGGCTCTGTTGCCCGTTATGGACAAACATTTAATTATTCAGGAAGTGAAAGTGGCAAAATGCTTACTGGTATTCCTGCAGGGAGAGCCAATGATTATTTTATGCAGGCTTATAAAGCATCCAAGATTGTAGAAGAAGGTGGTTATAAATTATATGAAGGTAACTCTGATAAAGAAGCCAACTTCCGTGAGATATTTGCGAATGCTGATAAGAGTGATGAATCTATTCTTATCCGTCAGTATAGTAAAAATGACTTTGTTCATAGTTTTGATGCTGTATATTGTCCGCCTCGTATGACAGCAACTTATGGTGACCGTTATAATGTAACATTGGATTGGGTAGAACTGTTTGATGGTCTGCCTATTGATCCTGCAACAGGATACTTGAAAACAACGGATGACGATGGTAATTATATTGTTTACAATGATGTTAAAGACTTATTAGACAATGCAGAACCTCGTTTAAGGGGCTCTATCTTATTACCTGGACATACTTATAAAGGAGTTGAACTGGATATTCGTTTTGGTATAATAAAGGAGGAAATTGATCCGTCTACACCTATTGCCAAGTTTATAAAGGATGATGGACAGACTACCGCCAATTATACAAGTAATGATTGGTTCAAGAATAACGTTTTGACAACAGCCGAGAATATAAAAGAACAAAAGCCTTATGAGACTTCTACAGGTGCGAAACTTAATAAGAGTGGAATGGATGGTCCGGCTAATGGTGGAACGAGTAATACATTGACAGGCTTTCATGGGGCTAAATGGTTGAATTTGAACTGGACTATTGCCGAAACACAGTTGCATAGTTCCACACAATCTTGGATTGATATTCGTTATGCCGAAATATTATTGAATCGTGCCGAAGCTGCATTGGAACTTTACCAGAATGGTGTTACTAGTATCGATGAAAAAGATCTGCAACAGGATGCTTACGAATGTATCAATAAGATACGCTCAAGAGCTGGTGCTGAGTTGCTGACCAGCCCTGCAGAATTATCCAATGTATCACGTGATGGTATTGAACGTGGACAAGGTATCCGTTCGTTTGTATTTGCTCCGAATGAAGGTATGCATATCATTCGTGTAGAACGTTATAAAGAATTGGCTTTCGAGCATAAAATTTATTGGGATCTGCGTCGTTGGTTTACTTTCGATTCACAGATTTATCAATATCGCCGCAGAATGCTGTCTCCATTCTTGTTTGCCAAAGGAGCAACAGTAAATGAAGCTGGCAATCCGGTGGGTAAGTATATTTTTGACACCCGTGTTTGTGAAAGAGCTAATAACTCATTGACATTTGCTACTAAAAATTACTATGATAAGATTCCTGATGGTGAACGTAAGGTAAATCCGTTACTTGAGCAAAATAATCAGTATTAATTAGAAAAAGGAAAATAGTATGAAAAAGATATTTAATTTGCTGTTAGTTACTGCATTAGTTTTAGGCTTTTCATCGTGTGAAAAGGATAATTATGATGCACCGGAAGCAGGTGTCTTCGGGCAGGTCGTAGACCATAATGGTAAACCTCTGCAAACAGCTATGGGACAGGGAAGTATGAAGATACAGATTACGGAATTGAGTTATGCGGGTGGTGATGAATCGATTGTTGTGACGAATCAGAACCTCAATATGAGGCAGGACGGTTCATATTCCAATTCTAAACTGTTTGCAGGTACTTACCGTATGATTCCGTTGGAAGGCGCATTTTATCCTTATGATGCAGAAGGAGAAACGGTGGAACTGAAGAACGGGAAAATGGCAGAACGTAACTTTACTGTTACTCCTTATCTGGAAGTAGAATGGGTTACAGAACCTTACTTGACTTCTGATAATTTTTTGAAATGTGCAGTGAAATTTAAGAGAATAGCAAAAGAAGGAATTGCTATGCCTGATGTAAACAACATACAATTGTATATTTCGCATACGCAGTATTGTGGAACAGAATCTGACGGAAATTATACTCCCGGTTCTGTGAAAATAACTAATGATCAGGAGGGCACAACTATCGAGTTAACTTCTAAAGCTGCTATTAAATATTCCAATACCTATTGGGTAAGAGTAGGTGCGTGCTGTAACGACACTTACAAGAAGTATAACTTTACTGATATCAAGAAAATCGATCTGAAATTGAATTGATTAAATAAGTAGGTAGGTAAGTAAGGAGGGTATTTGTTTCCGTAATAAGTGCTCTCCTTCTTTTTTGAACAAAATTTTAATACTGCTTTTGGTCAGAAGCTCTTTTGTGATATACCCAGTTCGTACTTTCTTCGCTTCTATACGCAACTAAAAATAGCGAAGCAGGTACGAAGCAAGTACAAGGAGGGGATATACATGATACGAAGCGGCTCATTTTGTTCTATTTGTCGGTTACAAATCTGATTAAGGGATGCATCTTATATCGAAGCTGATTATCATGGCAACATAACATAATTTAAAAGTTTATTGGATGGTTTGTAATGGTACCAGCTACGATTAATTGCTTTTTAATGTCTAATTAATTATTTATTTCACTTTCTGTTAATGAGTCGAAGCTACATTTGCAGAAAATAATATTATATTTTAATATCATGAAGAATTTCTATATAGCCTTTTGGACTGTCGCATGCCTTTTGATTTCATTATCCGGATATGCGCAATCTGAATGGAAAAATAATTTCTCCGATCAGGGAGAAATACTGAAAACAGTGGGACGGGGTGAATGTAGCATTGCAGACGGGGTGTTCCGTTCAAAAGGCTCTTATGCTTGTTTCGGTGATCCTGCGTGGAAGAACTATACTATGTCCTTTAAAGCTCGTGCTCCCCAAGAAGCGGAACAAGTTCAAATCTGGGCAGGATTTCGTGCCAATAATCGTTTTGATCGTTATGTAGTTGGTATAAAAGGCGGATTGCAAGATGATTTATACCTGATGCGCATGGGATATATGGGTACGGATGAATTTATGGGCGTTCGTCCGTTAGGATTTCATCCGGTACCGGGTCAATGGTATCAGTTAAAGGTAGAAGTCTGTGGTAGCCGTATTCGCGTTTTCTTGAATGATGAGAAGGAACCACGGATGGATATCACAGATAAAAACAGCAACTTGGCACCTTCCGGTCCTGTGACTTTGGGAGGCGGTTGGATTGAAACAGAGTTTGACGACCTCGTTGTTACTCCGTTGGAAGAAGATGCATTGAAAAATGTGAAAGTTGCAGAATATCGCAAGGTGGCAACACCGCAAGAGAAAGAAAGCAAGCGCCAGCTTGAAAGAGCAAATTATGCGCCTGTGAAAGTGAATAGACTGGAGGAAGGACGCACGGATATTTCACTGGATGGTAATTGGCTCTTTATGCCCGGATATCAGTTGGACGATAAGGAGAAAGCGGTATCCACGGCTACGGACGATAAGAATTGGCATGTAATGTCTGTGCCTAATTTCTGGAACCCGATTCGTATCTGGCTACATGGGGAAACCATGCCTTCACCTACGGGACCTCAGCCCAAAGGTGTTTCAGATACCTATTACCAGCAGGAAACCGATCGTTGCGAGGGTTATACATTTGATTATAGAAAAACGAATGCTGCCTGGTATCGTCAGTGGATAGAGCTACCGGCTGATGTTGAAGGCAAAAATATGGCTCTGACTTTTGATGCTGTTTCAAAAGTAGCGGAGATTTATATTAATGGAGAGCTGGCAGGTTCACATATTGGCATGTATGGTGAAATACAGGTTGATGGAAGTAAGTTACTGAAGCCCGGCAAAAATTTGGTAGTAGTGAAAGTGACCCGTAAGGCGGATGGAAGTGCTTCTGAAAACAGTAGCGCTGCTATTGATTTCTTCTATTCTTCTGTTCGCGAAAGTGAAAAAGAAGGCGGAAAGGTTGCTGTAAAGAACAACATCCTGAAAGATATAGCACATGGATTTTATGGTGATGAGCCTGCAGGTATCTGGCAGCCGGTAAAACTTACTATCACTAACCCGGTGAAGGTGGAAGATGTCTTTATTAAACCTACTCTGGAGGGAGCTACTTTTGACCTGACGGTAAAGAATCATAGCGGTAAGAAGAATCAGTTTGATCTTTATACCGACATCGTGGACAAAGAGACCGGCTCTGTGCTTTACAGTAATCTTTCTTTGCAAAAACTGGTGCTGAATGCTAATGAAGAAAAGATGTTCACTTACAGTGTGAATGGACTAAAACCTCGTCTCTGGACACCTCATCATCCTAATCTATACGATTTCCGTTTTAGGCTGGTTACTGCCAAAGGTGTTGAATTAGACTGTCTGTCAGAGACTTCCGGATTCCGTACTTTTGAAGTGAAGGACGGCTTATTCTTCCTGAACGGTAATCGCTACTGGCTGCGTGGTGGCAATCACATTCCGTTTGCCCTTGCTCCAAACGACTTGAATCTGGCTAATACTTTCATGCAACTGATGAAGGCCGGCAACATAGATGTTACCCGTACCCACACCACTCCGTGGAATAAACTTTGGATGGGAGCTGCTGACAAAAATGGTATCGGCGTTAGCTTTGAAGGCACTTGGCCTTGGCTGATGATTCATTCCACCCCGCTTCCTGATGCAAAACTGATTGAAATGTGGAAGGAAGAATTCCTCACCTTGCTGAAAAAGTATCGTAACCATCCTTCACTGCTTTTCTGGACGGTGAATAATGAAATGAAGTTCTACGATAATGATAATGACCTGGAACGTGCTAAGGAGAAATACCGTGTGATTTCGGATGTGGTAAAAGAAATGCGTCGCATTGATCCTACACGCCCCATTTGCTTCGACTCCAACTATCAGGCAAAGGGTAAAAAAGAAAAGTATGGTGCTGACTTTATGAATAGCATAGATGATGGCGACATCGATGATATGCATGCGTATTATAACTGGTATGATTTCTCACTCTTCCGGTTCTTCAACGGAGAATTCCAGCAGAGGTTTAAGATGCCCGAACGTCCGCTTATCAGCCAGGAGATGTCAACCGGATACCCGAATAATGAAACCGGACATCCGACCCGTTCTTACCAGTTGATTCATCAGAACCCTCAATCCCTGATAGGCTATGAATGTTATGACTTCTCAGATCCTAAGTCATTCCTTAACGTGCAGGCGTTCATAACCGGCGAATTGGCTGAAGCGCTCCGCCGTTCCAACGATCAGGCATCGGGTATCATGCATTTTGCCCTACTCACCTGGTTCCGTCAGGTTTATGATTATCAGAAGATTGAGCCATATCCTACGTATTACGCTTTGAAGCGTGCTTTGCAACCTGTATTGGTAAGTGCCGAGTTGTGGGGACGTAATCTTTATGGTGGAGATAAGCTGCCGACACGTATTTATGTAGTGAATGACCGCGAGGATGGTACAGCCCTGAAACCTACTTTATTGCGTTGGGAAGTACAGGATGAAACCGGAAAGAAACTGGTTTGGGGCAGTGAGGAACTCCCGGCTGTGAAGCATTATGGACGCTACTATATTGAACCGAATATCCAATTACCGGTTAACTTGCCGGCCGACAAGGTGAAAGCTAAATTGGTATTGAAGTTGACTGAGAATGGCTTACCGGTATCGGAAAATGAATATAACCTGCTGTTAGCCCGTAAAGATTGGAACAGAAACCAAGTAGCGGAAGGTAAAAAAGTGCTTCTTCTGGATAAAGAGGGTATGAAAAACAAATTTGATTTCCTTCATATAAACTATCAGGCGGTTTCTACTATAAAAGAAATGATGAATCCGAAACAGAAAGCTGACCTTTGCATTATTTCCGGATTGACCGAGTGTACGGACGAAGAAAAAGAAATGCTCCGCTCTTATCAGTCAAAGGGAGGAAAGTTGCTTTTACTGAATAGTAAAGAAGTTGCGAAGACCATTTATCCGGAACATATCACAAGTTGGATTATCCCGACAGAGGGTGATATCGTCAATATGGAATGCAATGATGCACCGGTGTTTGATGGTATCGACGTATTGGAACTGCGTTATTTCAATAATAATAAGAGAGAAATTCCTTTGGCTTGCAATGCTACCCTGAAAGTAAACCGGAATGAAAACCTGATAGAATTGGCAGGGCAGATGAAGATTCATGCTTATATCGACGGTGGAAAGCCGGAAGATCGTATTCGTAAAATCGATTCGATGCGGGGGTTAACCTTATTGCAGATAAAGGATGGAAAGGGATTGGCTACAGTTTCTACCATGTGTACGGAAAAAGCTGATACCGACCCGATAGCTGGAAAGCTGTTAGTGAACATGATAAATGAATTATTGAAATAGCAAGCAACGAATAGTTTGATACGATTCTGATTTTACTGATACAATCAAAATACTATGGTCAAGAAAATTCTGATATCCTTTTGTTTGAGTGCTGTAGCCCTGGTGGCTACAGCACAAAATGAACCCTACAAAAACCCGGATTTGACACCTTCCGAACGGGCATGGGACTTGTTGAAACGTATGACTCTGGAAGAGAAAATCAGCCAGATGAAAAATGGCTCGCCAGCCATTGAGCGCCTTGGAATACCGGCATATGACTGGTGGAATGAAGCACTGCACGGAGTAGCGCGCGCCGGAAAAGCAACTGTTTTTCCTCAGGCGATAGGACTTGCCGCCACTTTTGATAATCAGGCGGTTCATGAAACCTTCAGCATCGTATCGGATGAAGCCCGTGCCAAATACCATGATTTTCAACGTAAGGGTGAACGGGATGGTTACAAAGGATTAACGTTTTGGACTCCGAATATCAATATATACCGTGATCCGCGTTGGGGACGAGGTATGGAAACTTATGGAGAAGACCCGTATCTGACCTCTCTGATGGGATTGGCCGTAGTGAAAGGCTTGCAGGGTGATGGCACCGGAAAATATGATAAGACACATGCTTGCGCCAAGCACTATGCCGTGCACAGTGGTCCGGAATGGAACAGGCATAGCTTTGATGCCAAGAATATTTCCCAGCGCGATTTATGGGAAACCTACCTGCCCGCTTTTAAAACCTTGGTGACGGAAGGGAAAGTAAAAGAGGTGATGTGTGCTTATAACCGCTATGAAGGAGAACCGTGTTGCTCTAACAAGCAATTGTTGATTCGTATCTTGCGCGAGGACTGGGGATATGATGATATTGTGGTTTCAGATTGTGGAGCTATCGGAGATTTCTACTATCCTAATCACCATGAAACCCACCCTACGGCTGCTGCTGCCTCGGCTGACGCTGTGGTTTCAGGGACAGACCTGGAATGTGGCGGCAGTTATTTTTCTTTAAATGAGGCGGTACGGAAAGGACTGATATCAGAAGAAAAAATCAATGAATCGGTTTTCCGTTTATTGCGCGCTCGTTTCCAGTTAGGCATGTTTGATGATAATACACTTGTTTCGTGGTCTGAAATACCATATTCGGTTGTAGAGTCGAAAGAACATGTAGCCAAGGCTTTGGAGATGGCACGTAAGAGTATGGTATTGCTGACTAACAAGAATAATATCTTGCCGTTGAGTAAATCTGTTCGTAAAGTTGCTGTGCTGGGGCCTAATGCCAATGACTCCGTGATGCTTTGGGCAAACTATAATGGTTTCCCAACTAAGTCTGTCACCATCCTTGAGGGCATTAAAAGTAAACTTCCCGAAGGAACTGTATATTATGAGAAAGGTTGTGATTTTGTAAATACACAGACTGTTTTTAGCTACTTCGACTGTTGCTCGTATGATGGGAAGAAAGGCTTTAAGGCAACCTTCTGGAATAATAAGGAATTGGAGGGTGAAGCGGTGGCAGTCGGTCATTTTAGTGAGCCGCTGAACTTTGGCAATGGGGGTAACACTGTATTTATGCCGGGAGTAAATCTGCACGATTTCTCGGCACGCTTTGAGTCGGTATATACCCCGAAGGAGTCCGGCGAAGTCTCTTTCATTATTTCTGCGGATGATGGTTCCCGGCTGTTCATTGATGGGGAAGAGGTTTACTCTGAGTGGCATAATGGAGCTACAAGAGAGAAAATGTATAATCTGAATGCAGTGAAGGGCAAAGCCTATAAGGTTGTATTAGAGTATTTCCAGGCTGGCGGAGAAGCTTCATTGAAATTTGATATAGGTATTAAGAAAGAAATAAATTATAAGGAAGTGGCCGATAAAGCGGCTGAAGCTGACGTGATTATCTTTGTTGGAGGGCTTTCTTCTTCACTGGAAGGTGAGGAAATGCCGGTGGACCTTCCCGGGTTTAGAAAAGGTGACCGCACCAATATCGATCTGCCTCAGGTGCAGGAAGAGATGCTGAAAGCTTTGAAAAAAACAGGTAAACCGGTTGTTTTTGTACTGTGTTCCGGCAGTGCGCTGGCATTACCTTGGGAGGCTGAGAATCTGGATGCAATGCTTGAAGCATGGTATCCCGGTCAGCAGGGAGGAACAGCCGTTGCAGATGTCCTGTTTGGTGATTATAATCCTGCCGGACGCTTGCCGCTTACTTTCTATGCATCGAGCAGTGATCTGCCCGATTTTGAGGACTACGATATGAGTAATCGTACATACCGCTATTTCAAGGGGAAACCTCTGTTTCCTTTTGGACATGGATTGAGCTATACCACTTTTGACTATGGTAAGGCTAAGGCGGATAAGACAATACTTCGGGCAGGTGAGGGGCTGACATTAACCATACCATTGAAGAACATCGGTAAACTGTCAGGAGATGAAGTAGTGCAAGTCTACCTGTGTAATCCCGGTGATAAGAATGGGCCGATTAAAACATTGAGAGCTTTCCGCAGGATTTCTCTGGAAGCCGGTCAGGCGGAAGATGTTCTGTTTGAATTGCCCGCCTCAACGTTCGAATGCTTTAATCCGGCAACCAACCGGATGGAGGTTCTTCCCGGTAAGTATGAACTGCTCTATGGCGGAACTTCGGATGAGAAAGTGCTACGGAGACTAATAGTTACGTTGAAGAACTGAAACGCGATATTTTGTAATGATACTTAAACGCTGTTTGAACAATCTTTAACTACCTATAGGTAATCTACTGACTACTACGTGGTAGTTGGCAAACTACCTATAGGTAATTGGGTAACTACTTATAGGTAGTTTCATCACTTATCCCGCACGATTTGTAATAGAGTAAACTTTTTAACACTAATATTTATGAAGAAGTATTTCCTTTTTATGTTCTCTTTCCTTTTTGTCTTTTCTGCTAATGCCGGAGAAGGAAGATATACCCTCCCATTGACGGGAAGTGGCTGGTCACTATGGCTCGATAAGGAAGCGAGCTGGCAGAATGACCGCCTTTATCTTCCGCACGAGATAACTGACCTGTCTTTGCTGCCTGAGAATCAGCCTACAGGTGGTTGGCAAGTTCTGGATGACAACCCTAAGGCTGTGTCTGTTGAAGTACCGGGCACGGTAGAAGAATATCTCACCGTTTCTGATAATCCCCGTCCGGAAGATTTCCGGGGAGTAAGTTGGTGGTATCGTAAGATTAAGATTCCTGCTGACCAGAAGAATAAACGCTTTATTATTTACTTTGAATCAGTCAGGATGCGTGCAGAAGTTTATCTTGACGGTAAACTTGTGGCTTACGACCTGATTGGTGAGACTCCTTTTCGTGTAGACATTACCGATGAGGCCAAGCCGGGGACAGAACAATTACTGGCAGTACGTGTCACCAATCCCGGAGGTAATTTCCACTGGCAGGACTTCGATATACTGAAATGGGGAGAGTATAATATCCCCCCTGCAAGAAGTTTCAGCGGAATTATCGGCAGGGTCAGGCTGGAGAGTGTGAATCCTGTGTTTATTTCTGATATCTATATGCAGAATACTCCTGAGTTGACTAAGGTGAATGCCATTGTTTCTTTCGCTAACGAAACGTCTTCTGATGCGGAGCGGGATATTGAACTTACAGTGAGTGAAAAGGCTAATCCGGATAAAGTTGTGTTCCGGCAGACGTTGAAAAAGGTTTCTTTTCCTTCGGGAAATCATGAGGTGACAATACCTGTAAATGTTCCTGATGCCAAGCTATGGGACCTCTCTACTCCAGAGTTGTATACCTGCAATATTCAGATAAAGAAGGGGAAAAAGATACTCGATCAGGATAAGAAGAATTTCGGCTTCCGTTGGTTCGCTGCAGATGGTGTGGGAAAGGACGCGGTGCTGCGTCTGAACGGTCGCCGTGTGATGCTGAAAAGCGCAATCAGTTGGGGATACTTCCCGGTTACGGGATTGATAGCAACGACCGAGATGGCCGAAAAGCAGGTTCTTACAGCTAAGAAGTTAGGCTTGAACATGTTGAATTTTCATCGCTGCATAGGTAGTCCGGTGGTTCTTGAAAAAGCAGATGAGTTGGGATTACTCTATTATGAAGAACCGGGTTCATTCCATTCTGCCAACCATGATCCGTTTATCCGTACGATTGTGAATGAGAAACTGAAACGCATGGTTCATCGTGACCGCAGTCATCCGAGCCTCGTAATCTTTAATCTGATTAATGAATTTGGCGGTCGGTTGTCACAGGACAAGGAGCTTGTTGCTAAGCGTATGAATGATATGCGTGAGGCACATGCCGTAGACCCCAGCAGAATTATGACGTTTACGTCCGGTTGGGCAGGCAGTGAAGATAAAGAAGAGGATTCCAAAGCACACATGATGCCGTTTGACACGACGTTATACCGCAAGGGATGGCACGATAACCACCGTGCCGGAGGACCGGAGACTTGGGTGGAAAAATACTATAAAGGGCCGAAGGATAATCTCATGTATACCGGCAACCGCACGGAAGTCTTTCTGCGAGGTGAAGAAGGAGCGATATCTACTCCTCCCCGCATCCGGTTGATAAATGACGAAGTGGAACGCACCGGTAAAACCGGCTGGGATGGTCTTTTCTGGAAGAGCCAGTATAAGGCTTTCACTGATTATTTTCAGAAGAAAGGGCTGGCGTCCCACTTCGGCACTCTTGATGACCTGACACGTTCTATGGCTAATGTGTCATTCGAACATCAGGGCAGGCGCATTGAGGGGATGAGAATGCAGAATCTGGGTGATGCCTACATGGTGAACGGCTGGGAAGCAATGCCTTATGATAACCATTCCGGCATTGTAGACATCTACCGCAATCCCAAAGGGGATGCTTCTATATTGGCGTACTATAACCAACCGCTGTATGTAGCCGTTGCTTCGCGCAATCAAGTTGTAAAACTTCCGGGCAGTGCAATCGTAGATTTCTATATTGTGAATGAGAAGAACCTGAAAGGCAACCATGCTCTGGAGATAAAAGTGGTTGCCCCCGATGGAAAAGTGGTTTATACCCGGACTGAAAAGGTCAACATAGAAGGTGGTGAAACGTTCGGCCAGCTTTTGTTGGAGAATGTGGAGATTCCTGTAAACAGCAAGGAAGGAACTTATCGCATACTGGCTGATATAAAAGCTGATAATCAGCAGATATGCGCCCAGGGGCACGATGAAGTTGTGGCCGTAGGCTGGCAGGCAAATGACCTGGCCGGCAATGGGGCTTATTATGGGAGTGAGAATGATAAAGTAGCCGCTTTCTATAAGGAGGCTACCGGGAAAGAACTTCCGGCCTTTACTTCCGAAACCGGCAAACTGGACTGGCTTGTTGTGAACCGTTCATCGTTGGATGAACCTGTTGTCATACCATCAGACTTTTTCAAGGATAAGAATGGAAATTCTACTTTGAAGGCCACTTGGTATAGTGATCCGGCTATGAATGTTGTAGCTTCCATTAAGCCGGATACGGAACTTAACCGGACTTTTGTAGGCGGGGCACAGCCTGATGAGTCTGTTCCTGCCAATCAGCCTTTCTCGGTGATATGGGAAGGGGATATATGTCCGCCTGAGTCCGGACAGTATCTGCTGGGTGTTGAAACCAATTGCGGCGTGCGTATGTACGTTGACGACAGGCAGTTGATTGATGAGTATAATAATTCTTCTCCTATGAAGCAGGACAGGCCTGTGGTTATGGAGGCCGGAAAACCGGTGAGGGTGCGGGTGGTATATAGCCAGACACGCCAGTCCGGTCAGATACAATTAAAATGGTCTCGGCCGAGCGCAGCCGCCATTGCCCCGCAAAAGTTATTCGAGCGGGTGAAGAATGATGGCACCACTTTAATCTTGCTTGGCTCTACCGAAACTTGGATGAAGGCTGTGGCGGAATATACGAATACGGTATATAACGGCTATTACAACGTCGGGAAGAACTGGATTGGCGGAATCCATTTTGTGAGGGATCATCCTTTGTTTGCAGGGCTTCCGGTGGACGGTGCCTTGGACTGGCCTTACCAGTCGGTGGTGAGGAATGGCGACCAGAGGTTTGGCTTCCGTATGCAAGGAGAAGAATTGGTAGCCGGCTCTTATCGGAGCACTCCGTTTGAGTTGGGCACAGCTGTAGGAATCATTCCTTGTGGGAAAGGGAAGGTTATTTTCTCTTCACTGGATATTGCAGACAATCTGGATAATTCGTCGGGTCCTGCTGAAGTGGCCAAGAAAATATTGTGTAACTATATCAAATACTCTTTCCATGAAAAGAATTTCTAAATCGGGAGTGGCGACTATACTGATGCTGCTGGCGTTGCTTCCTCTGAACATTGCCTGTTCGCAGGCACAAAAAGAGCAAGCGCTCCAGCAGAGTATCAAGACCACTTATCCGACAAAGGACTGGGTCATATCCGACTTTGTTGTGACCGACCCTGCTTTCGGCGCTAAAGCCGAACCGGGATTTGACAACAGGGCTGCTTTCCAGGCGGCTATTGACGCTGCTTATAAAAGCGGCGGCGGGGTAGTGTATATACCTGCCGGAAATTATGAATTCCGTAGTACACAACTCGGCACTAAGAATGTCAGAGTTCGCCAAGGCCGCTCGGAAAGCAAGAAAGATTTCCACTTTGAATATGTTTTGCGCCTCCATCCCGGAGTGCAACTCCGTGGCGACTGGGCCAATCCGGAGGTCAATAATGGAAAAGTCCTCGGAACCATTCTTGAAGTGCGCGTAGGCGAGGATGCACCGAATTATGATGGAAATGTGGAGAGCTGGTGGAACGACGGACAGGCGGGCAATGCACTCCGCACGACCTATACAAGCATAGCTGACAGGTTCATCGAGATGAATGCGGGCACCGGAGTTACCAATCTCTCCATCTGGTATCCTGAGCAGGACATCAATGATGTGAAACCCTATCCGTGGACATTGTTCCAGACCCAGGGAGATTGCGCTACGATAGAACACGTCACTCTCGTCAACTCTTACAACGGCTTCAATTCTGCGCCGAGTGAGCTGCACTATGTGCTGGATAGTTATATCACAGCACTAAACAAGGGGGTCGAAGTGCACGTATGTACCGATATCGGGCGTATTGAGAATGTCAGGATAAGCCCTGAGTACTGGGCTGAATCCGGTCTTCCGGGATCGCCTTCCCTTGCCGACGTGACAGCCTATACGAAAGCGAACGGCACGGGATACCAGATGCACCGTTCGGACTGGGAATATGTTTCTTACCTGCGTGTGTCAGGTTACAAGACAGGCGTATGGATTGGGCGTGAGCCCGGCTTTGCCGATGCCCCGAACGCTCAGTTGTATGAGGTGCATGTAGATAATTGCGGGAATGGATTGTATGTGGAAGATGTGAATCCGTATGGCATACTTATATCCAATTCTTCTTTTGGAGCCGCCAAAGATGGCAATGCAGTATACTTTTACAAGGATTTCAGCACTTCGGTGCAATTCAACGGCGTGGATTTCAACGGACCTGTTGTAAGCGATGGCAGCGATGGAGTAGTGTCGTTTGAAAGCTGCACATTTAGTGAATACGGAGATTATGCCCTCAAGATAAACAGCGGCAATGTATTGCTGTCTCAATGCGATTTCAAGAAGAATGCCGGACATGTATATCTGGGTGCTGATATGCATACGCTGAAGTCGGTTAATTCGGGCTATAAATGCAATCTGGAAGTTGATAATCACAGCGCTTCGGCTAAAGTGGAAGTGGTTGCGGAGAAGAAGTACTCTTTTGACCCCATACCTAAGAACGTAAAAACAAATATAGACGTACACCCGAGGCCGGCATCGGACAATGTCTTGAAAGCGGACCTGGCACGGGCAACGGGCTTTAATAATAACCGTCCTGCAGAAGATGTGTCGGCTGAACTGCAATCTGCCCTTGATGCGGTGAAAGCTGCCGGTGGCGGTACGCTCTACTTGCCTGCCGGAAGGTATCTGGTGGACAATCCTGTTAAAGTTCCTTCGGGAGTTGAATTGAGGGGCTCGTGGGATGTGCAACATCACACGCAAAGTGGTGGTACTGCCATATTTACCAACTATGATGGCGGAGCTGCCGGAGAAAAAGGTGCTTCGCTTATACAACTTGAAGCGGGTGCCGGCATCAGAGGCATTACACTGGCACAGCTCAATATCGCTTCTGATGGCTACAGCGTATCAAACCCGCGAAAGACTCCGTTCTTGATACAGGGACAAGGCCCCAAGGTGTATATAATCAATGTAACCATAGCGGTAGGCGACAAAGGTATAGATCTGGCTTCATATGACACCAGTGGCCACTATGTCGATTATCTGGGTGGTGTGCCTTTAAGGGCGGGCATCTGGGTTGGCGGTGGAGCCGAAGGTGGATTCATCCGCAATATGCAGTTTAATCCTCACTATGGGTCGAGACTTCCGAAGGGAGGACAGGGCTATCCGGAGGTATTTATGATGCGGTTTGTACAATCTAATTGCAGCGCGCTTAAGTTTGCGGATGTCAAGAACCAGACTATTTTCAACAATTTCGTTTATGGTTCGGTATATGGAATACATTTCCTGAAAGATGCGATAACCGGTAAGTATCCGGGCAAGATGACCGTTATAGGACATGGCTCTGACGGATGCACCTATTCTTTATTTGTGGAAGATGCGGATAAGAATACGAAGATTGTCGCGGTTAATTCAGAGTTGGTTAATACTAAGATTCCCAATGAGCCGGTGAGGTCGTATGTCCTTATGGGAGATGAAGTTAACACCGGTAAGGTTCATCCTGACGCCAAACTTATCCTGTATAACAGTGCATTCTGGGGAAGTCCGGTTTTCGGGGCGATTATAAATAATGGCGTTGTGTCATTCCAACAGGCCAATTTCTCGCGTTCCGGTACACAGGGGGTAGATGTCAGAGGTGGCAAAGCGCATGTGTACACTTCTTATTTCGCTCAGAAAGTGGCAGGCCCCACCGCCGGAGACGGCGGATATGCAAGGCTGGGAGGACAAGGTAAATCAATAGAACTCACTAATAACTATTATCTCTCTGGATTGCAGTTCAATAAATCGGGAGAAGGGCTGATTTATGGTTCTGACAAGAAGTAGGTATTGTAGCGTTTGGCCTTATGAATACATGGTCGTTTCCTTTCGTGGAAATTCTGTTTACTCCAAATGGTAACTTCATTTACATGCCGAGGTAAAGGCCGTTACATACCGAAGTAAAGAGCGTTACAATAGGAGGTAAAGGTCGTTACATCCTGCGGTAAATGCTTTTACATTGTGAAGCAAATGGAATGTAAATGCTATCTGTTGATAATCAGTAAACTATCGAATGTCATCCTGAGCGTAGTCGAAGGATCTACTCCCTTGGCACAAAGGTGCACTAATAATAGGAGAGTAGATTCTTCGATTACGCTTCCTTAGCATGATTTGCTGATGGATGGTCCTACGGATTGATAAAAAGGCGATTAATGTTTCATTTTAATTGAAAATTAATTCTCAGATAAGCGTAATATAGCTGATTGCTTAATCTCTGGATTTTACTTTTGCAGCAAAGATTATCAGGTGGAATAGGTAGCAAGTTTTTAATAACAGATATAAAGATAATGCATTATGAAGAATAAGTTATTCGTTACTTTGGGCATCCTCGGCATGAGCATGTTGGCTTATGCCGGTCCCAAACACTCTCAGGAGACTTCTTATCCAAGTTACAAAGGATTGATTATGGCAGGATACCAAGGTTGGTTTCGCGGCCCGCAGGATGGAACCAATCAAGGCTATGGCCATTATGGCACCGGAAAGCAATTTGACGAGAAACATTGCACTATTGATGCATGGCCCGATGTGAGTGAATATGAAAAGACCTATGAGACGCCTTTCCGGCATGCCGACGGAAGAAAGGCACGTGTATTCAGTTCAGCGGACAAGTCTACTGTCGACCTGCACTTCAAGTGGATGAAGGAGTATGGCGTAGATGGGGTATTTGTGCAACGCTTTTTTAGCTACACTCGTGGAGACCAGCAAAACTCGGTACCGAACCGTATTTTAGCGAATGCCTTGGAAGCGGCTTCAAAGTATGACCGCGCCATAGCTGTCATGTATGATTTGTCCGGGTTGAAAAAGTCAGGTGAAGATTGCTCCCTGATTATGGAAGACTGGAAAAAGCTGGTAGACAATCAGAAGGTAACGAATCAGGCTGGGAAAAAGACTTATCTGCATCATAATGGAAAGCCCGTGGTAGCTATATGGGGAGTTGGTTTTCCCGACCGCCCTTATAATATCAGGAACATCGGTTTAGACCGTTTGATTGACTTCTTGCAGAATGACCCTGTTTATGGTGGTTGCACGGTGATGTTGGGTGTTCCTACTTTCTGGCGTAATCTGGAGGCTGATTGTATCAATGATCCCTATCTGCATACAGTGATTAAGAAAGCGGATATAGTTCTGCCATGGACTGTCCAGCGTTTTTCTCCTTTGTTGCATAACGACATGGACCGCTTCCGTGACTTGGTGATTGAAGATATCCGTTGGTGTAAGGAGAATGGCGTAGATTATGTTCCTGCCGTAACTCCCGGATTCAGTTGGCACAATCTTAGCAAACTGGAATTCCCGGATGACGTGAAGCCTGTTGGCAGTATTCCCCGTCAGGGAGGACGTTTCTATTGGCAACAGCTTTCTACTGCAATGTTGGCGGGCGCCGAGATGATTTATGTGGCCATGTTTGATGAAGTGGACGAGGGAACCGCCATCTTTAAATGTACGGGAGACCATCCGGTTAGTGATGTGGCCAAGTTTATTGATATGGACGGACAGCCTTCCGACCATTATCTGTGGCTGACAGGCGAGGCTGCCCGCATGCTCAGGAAAGAGATTCCACTGACGTTTAAGATGCCCGTAAGAGAATAACTAATGAAACGATCTTGCTTTATAATAGTCCTGTTTGTATCTTTCTTGCTTTGGGCGGGCGGGGTACAGGCACGAATAACATTACCGTCCTTTTTCTCGGATGGGATGGTGTTGCAACAACAAAGTTCGGTTGCTATTTGGGGAAACAGTGACCGGAAACAGCAAAAGGTTACTGTAAAGACTTCGTGGAATAACAAAAAATACACAGTAACGACGGATGAATCGGGTAGCTGGAAAGTAAAAGTAGAAACACCGGTATATGGTGGTCCCTACCATATTGAGATGAGTGACGGCGAGACGGTACGAATTAATGATGTATTGATTGGTGAGGTCTGGCTCTGTTCCGGTCAGTCTAATATGGATATGCGTGTAGGGGGGCGTTACAGCGATCCGGTGATGGGGGCGTTGGATGCGATTGTGACTTCAGGAAATCCCGGAATACGTATGTTTACAGTAGCAAGCAAAATGACCTCCGAACCGTTGACTGATTGTAAAGGTGAGTGGCAGGAAGCCTCATCGGAGACTGTTCCCGAGTTTTCGGCTGCGGGATACTTTTTTGCACGTAAACTGAATCAGGTATTGGGTATTCCCGTGGGCATTATTCATGCCAGTTATGGAGGTTCACGGGTGGAAGCCTGGATGAGTAAAGAAGGTGTAGCGCCTTACAAAGACTTGCCGGATGTGCATAATGCTTCCATTCTCTATAATGGGATGTTGAGTCCTGTGGTCGGATATGGCATTCGGGGATGTTTATGGTATCAGGGGGAAGCAAATGTGGATGCACCTGATTTATATACGCAGTTGTTTCCCTCATTGGTGAGCGACTGGCGTCAACAATGGGGAATAGGGGAATTTCCCTTCTACTATGCCCAGATTGCTCCGTTCAATTATAATAAAGGAGAGGGGAAAGGCAAGAATTCGGCTTACCTGCGTGAAGCGCAAATGAAATGCCTTCATCTTATTCCTTCTTCGGGTATGGTTGTGCTGACGGATGTTGGCGATGACCGCACTATCCACCCTATGGAGAAAGAAATGGTGGGCAATCGGTTTGCTTATCTGGCCTTGGGGCGTACTTATGGTAAGAAGGGCTTTCCGGTAACGGGACCGTTGTATAAATCTATGCAGACGGAGGGTAACAAGATTATCTTGTCGTTTGATGAAATGGGCAAGGGACTGACTACTTATCGGCAACCCTTGAATGGCTTTGAAGTAGCCGGCGAGGATAGAGTATTTCATCCCGCCCATGCACGTTTTGGTAAAGATGCGCAAACGGTTATTGTCTCAAGCCCGGAAGTGGAACAACCTGTCGCGGTGCGCTATGCCTTTAAGGATTATGTAAAGGGTTGCCTTTATAATATGTCCGGCCTTCCGGCATCTTCATTCAGAACAGATAACTGGTAATAAGGGAATATCATGAAAAACAGAAGCGATTTATTTAAAATAGCTTGTGCCGTTCTGTTCCTTTGGGTAGGAGTAGCCGGGAAAAGCTGGGCACAAGAGACAAAGAAAAGTTATTGGAATCTGCGTACTCAATTGATGCCTTTACGCTTGCCACCTCCGCCACCCGGCTATAAACCGGAGTATCTGGACTTGAATGGAGACGGGAAACCGGATGCTATTAAGTCTGTCACCCACAACGATATACCCATCTTGTGGCTGGATGATGACGGCAATATGAAAGAAGGGGACCTGGAAGGTGATATGGTGAATGATTGCCTGTTGATTGACCGCAACAAAGATGGCATTTATGGAGGTCAGGGCGACTTGATTATCGACTGGGTGGATACGGATGGAGACGGGAAGGCGGACATGCAGATTGTTGTAGAGTATCCGAAAGAACGTACGGGAGAAGTATGGCCCAACGGGCATTACATGATTATGCTCGATTTGGATCATGACAATGTCTTCAATTATATCAACTGGAATAATTTTACCCTTCAGTGCTGGGATCGCAGTGGTTTGTCCGATTTCTATGAGGATTACAGTGGCCGTACGGCTTTCATGAAGATACATACTTCCACGTATGATATGAAGGATTTGCGCTTGAATTGGGAGAACCCTTTCCTGTTCTATGATCCGGATAAGGATAATAGGACAGAAATGGCTATCCGTTTATTGGATTCTCCGAAAATTCATGATCCGAATGCCCCCTCTAACAGTTATGTGAACCGTCAGGTGGAAGGTCGCGTAGACTGGGTTTCGCTTGCTGTAGACATTGATAACGATAATACTACCGGTAATGAGTTTGACTTTGATTTCACTATTGGTTTCCAGGGGGAAGGATTCGATTATATGGATCAGGTTCACCCCATTAAAAACCTGCGTGGAATGCCGGAGGCTGATAAGTTCTTTATGGACCCCCGCTATCGCCAGTTGACGGAACTGATTTATCCCGACCACGACAGTGCACAGGAACTCATCTTCCAGCGTGGCAAATGGAACCGTATAAACTTTGTATATGATGAAGATGACGATTGCAACCGTTGGGAACGTGTAGAGTTCTATGATCCTAAGGATCCGTTTAAAGTAGGATGGAATAAAGGTGGAATAGACAATAATAAACAGAGTGATGCTGCCGGTGACCGAGGTGAGTGGGACATGGATAATTCGGGTAATGCTCAACTCTATATCAGTCGTTTTGACGGTCGCCTGCACCTATATGGGGCGGAAACCGGAGTTTGGCGTATTGATCAGAATGCGGAATACTTCCAGGGATGGGACCGTATGTGGATGGACTTCCGCGACCCGAAGCGCTTTGCTACTGTACTTTATAGTGACCGTGACAACAATGGTTTCTTCGATCATATAGAATATGACCTCGATGGTGATACAAAGATGGAGACCGTGATTGACTTTAAAGAACTGGGTATTGACGACACCTGTGAGGTGATTGATATTTCAAAATTTACCTATAATGATTATGTAGCGTTAGGTAAACGGATGTCGGAAGGTATCTGGAAGAATGCCGGACAAGCCGTTCAGGTGGCACGCCAATATGGAGTAGAGCCTCTTTGGTATGCTAAATGGATGCAAGCCTCCACTACTCGCGAGAAATATAACCGTGGTTACTGGTTGCAATTCTATTTATATAAGGATTTGGAGAATCTGTTTGTCCGGCAGGGAGATGCGGCGAAACTTCGTTTGTTGAATCAGGCTTATTATTCCGGTGATTGGTCAATTATAGCCAAGAAAGGCAACGAAGGTTTTTATTTCTTCTCTGATGAAGACGTTGTTGCTATTCGCTCATCAGCAAAAACACAGTGGGGGAAGAAAATCATAGCCGATTTGGAACAGAAAGTGAAAGAAAGGCGCAAGCATCCGTTGGAAGTACCTAAAGAAGAAGGAGGACATTTTCATGATTACTTCTGTCCGGTACATAATCTGCAATTTACTTTCCGTTGGGATAAGCCTTTGGCACAATATTGCTCGGCTTGCGATAAAGAGTGGATTGGAAACAATCGTTATGACTGGGCGTGGATTTATGAAGTACACATGCTGAACAGGGATTATATGTATCAGTGTATGTACCTTTATCTGGCCACCGGAAAACGACAATATGCTGATTATATCCGTACCATGTTATTGGATTATGCAGGTAAGTATGCCGGTTGGTTCGAGCATAATTCCGGCAGGAAAGCTACGGATCAACATAGTGGAAAAGCATTTGCTCAGAGTCTGGATGAAGCCAACTGGGCTACTAAAGTGGCAATGGCCTATATGGCTATTAAACCAGTTTTGTCGAAAGAGGAGGTCAAAGCGATAGAAGAAGGATATCTGCAACCTGCGGCTACTTTATTGTTGCATCGTCCGGCGGGGGCTAACTGGCAGATGTGGCATAATAGTGGATTGGCTGCCTTAGGCATTGCTTTGGAAAATGACTCTATTGTCGATGTAGCAATCAATAAGGATAAGTATGGCTACCATTATCTGATTGGAAAACATAAGAATAGTGATGGCTGGATAAATGAGGGTTCTCCCCATTATCATTATTATCCGTTGGAAGCTTTGCTGTTCACGGCTAATGCAGTAAAATGCCGGGGGATAAAACTGTTTGATAAGGATTTGCACGATATGTTTGTGGAACCGGTAAAGGGTACTTATCCCGATTTGTCTTTTCCGGCACATAGCGACGGATGGTATGGAGCTAATCTACTTTCTCAGTCGGCACTGTACGAGATTGCTGATGCCCGTTATAATGACCCGTTGCTGAAACGGGTGTTGGAACTGACCTATGCACAGAAGAAACGTCTTGATCCGGAGGCTCTGTTGAACAACCAGACTATAAATGCATCAGATGAAGAAATGATTCAGCAAAGTTACTCATTTGATGCATCAGGATTCTGCCTGTTGCGCAGTGATGCACGCACGGTAGTTCTGAAATTCGGTGGTGAAGGCATCGGGCATGGACATCCTGACAAGCTTTCCATCACAATTCATGATGGCAAGAATGAACTGGTTTCCGACTTTGGAACTTCCGGTTATGGAGTTCCTGATTATCTGAAATGGTATAAACGCAGTCTGTCGCATAATACGGTGACGGTGGATGCAAAAGATCAGAAGAGAAGTGTGGGCAAACTGTTGAAATTCACACCTCGTCCTGACGGTGGATATGCCGAAGCTGAAACGGTTACCGCTTATCCGGGAGTTGATATGAAGCGTAGCCTGGATTTGAAAGGAACTCAGTTGCAAGATGTATATACTTGTATTTCCGATTCTTCTCATCTGTATGAGTATGTGATTCTTTTCAATGAAAAACCTGTTTTAGAGGGGCAGCCGGTGGCAACAACACTCACGGGCAGTGAAGTGCATGAACGGATTCATAATACTTATTCTTATCCTTATCAACCGGGATTCACTTGCCGGACTCCGTCGGCTACTGTCCGCCTGAATGTATCTGAGGGAGAAGTAATGGAAGTGGTGTTGGGGGAAGCCTCGGGAATACCCGCAAACCCGACCGTAAAAGACGGACCGGGGGCAGGAGATGTAGCGGTAAAGCCTTGCTATCCGTTGATTATCCGTACAAAAGGTAAGACGATGAAGGTAGAGGCTGATTGGAATCTTATACACTAATAGAATCGTATAAAATATAAACTTATAATTTTATGAAGAACAAACTCTGCATGCTGTTACTGGCTACGGGGATCGGATTGTTTTCTTGTACAGAAAAGGAACTTCCGGAAGAATATACCGATAGCGTAAATGTATTTATAGGAACCGGAGGACATGGACATACTTTTCCCGGTGCTACTTTACCTCATGGAATGGTACAGTTAAGTCCGGATACCCGTCTCTTTGGCTGGGATGCTTGTTCGGGCTATTATTATGACGACACTTCTATCATGGGGTTCAGTCATACCCACCTTAGCGGAACCGGTATCGGCGATTATGGCGATATACTTTTTATGCCGATAGTAGGAGAGAAACCATTGATTGCCGGAACGGCAGAAAATCCGGACGAAGGTTATCGTTCCCGTTTCTCGCATGAACGAGAGAGTGCCCGTCCGGGATATTATCAGGTTTTGTTGCAGGATGATTCCATCAATGTGGAACTAACGGCTACTTTGCGTGCCGGACTGCATCGGTATACCTATCCCAAGTCAAGTGATGCCCGCCTGATTCTTGACATGGAACCCACCATTCACGGACATCAGCACCCCGTTACTCAAATTCGTGTGGTGAACGACTCTACTGTAGCCGGAATGAAATATACGAAAGGCTGGGCTAAACATCATTATGTGTATTTCTATGCCGTATTTTCAAAGCCCTTTGACTATAAGTTGTATTCAGGAACCGAATACCAGCCGGATAGTATCTCTGTCACCGTCAATACGGCAAAAGTAGTGATGACTTTCAGAAATCTTGCTGCGGATGGACGTGTGTTGGCTAAAGTCGGCATTTCGAGTGTGGATGAAGAAGGTGCGAAGCGGAATATGGAAGCGGAAGTTCCGGATTGGAATTTTGAAAGAATAGCGCATCAGGCGAATACTGCCTGGAATGAAGCCTTAGGCAAGATTGATATTGAAACTTCGGACAATGACAACTGTACTGTTTTCTATACTTCTTTGTATCATGCATTCATACAGCCGAGTCTGGCATCGGATGTAGACGGTCGTTATCGTACCATGGGGCATGAGATAAAGCAAGATACTTCTTATATCAATTATACGGTGTTCTCACTATGGGATACTTTCCGTGCGGCTCATCCGCTTTACACGATTGTAACGCCGGAACAGAATCAGGCATTTATCCGTTCGTTGCTTCGCAAATATGATGAGTCAGGTATTCTGCCTAAGTGGGAATTGGCTTCCAATGAAACCGGAACGATGATTGGTTATCATGCTGTTTCTGTTATTGCAGACGCCATGATGAAGAAACAATGCGATTTTGATGTAAAGAAAGCATTGGAAGCCTGCATACGTTCTTCGGTATATGACACTACCGGCATTACGCCTATGATGGATCGTCAGATACTGAACGGAAAAGTTATGCCGATTTCAATTAAGTATAAAAACGAATTGGGATATATTCCTTGTGATAAAGTGGGCGGTTCCGTTTCACAAGGTCTGGAGTTTGCTTATAATGACTGGCTGATTGCACAAATGATGAAGGAATATAACCGTAAAGACATGTATGATAAATACATGAATTTATCTAAAGCCTACCGTGCTTATTTTGATCCGGAAACGAAGCTGATGCGTGGTAAGTTGAGTGATGGGAGCTGGATTACTCCTTTTGATCCTTCTTCTGTGCAACGTCCCAGTAATTATGTAGAGGGAAATGCCTGGCAATGGGCATGGTTTGTGCCACAGGACGTAGAAGGACTGATGGAACTGGTAGGCGGCAAAGAGGCATTTGAAGCACATCTGGATACGCTGTTTACCACAAGTTCCGAACTGACCGGTGATCCGAATGCGGCTGCCGATGTGACCGGGATGATCGGGCAATATGCACATGGCAACGAACCGAGCCATCATATTCCTTATCTTTATAATTATGCCGGTGCACCTCGCAAGACGCAAGCTTTGGTAGACCATATTCTTCGTACCCTTTATCATAACGATCCTAACGGACTCTCCGGAAATGAAGATGTAGGGCAAATGTCGGCTTGGTATGCACTCAGTTCTATGGGCTTCTATTCGTTCTGTCCGGGACGTCCGGTCTATGAAATTGGCCGTCCTTTGTTTGATAAGGTAATCATTCATTTGAGTAGCGGAAAAGATTTTGTGATCCGTACTAAGAATAATAGTGTAGAAAATAAGTATATTCGCTCCATGAAACTGAACGGTGAAGAATTGAGGGAACCGAGATTTTCTCATTTCGACCTGATGGAAGGTGGTGAACTTGTATTAGAAATGGAAAAATAGAAATGCTATGAAAAGAAGAATCGCTTTATGTATTGCTGTATCGCTTTGTGCGGGTGTGTATGCGGGCAATAATCCCGGTATATATAAGAAAGGCTGGATTGATTTTAATAAGAACGGGGTGATGGATGTCTATGAAGACCCTTCGGCACCCTTGGAGGCAAGAGTCAAGGATTTGTTGTCGCAGATGACAATGGAGGAAAAGACTTGCCAGATGGCTACGTTGTATGGCTCAGGCCGTGTACTGAAAGACTCCCTGCCCACAGAACAATGGAAAAATGAAATCTGGAAAGACGGTATCGCGAATATAGACGAACAGGCCAATGGCTTGGGGAAATTCGGTTCTTCTTTGTCCTATCCTTATGTGAATAGTGTAGAGAACCGACAGGCTATCCAACGCTGGTTCGTAGAACAAACCCGCCTTGGGATACCTGTTGACTTTACCAATGAAGGTATTCGTGGGCTTTGCCATGACCGGGCTACCATGTTTCCGGCACAGTGCGGACAGGGAGCTACCTGGAATAAAGAACTGATCAGTGAAATAGCCAAGGTGACAGCCGAAGAGGCAAAAGCGCTGGGCTATACCAATATCTATTCCCCTATTCTGGATATTGCACAAGATCCCCGTTGGGGACGCGTAGTGGAGTGTTACGGCGAAGACCCTTTCCTGGTGGGAGAACTTGGAAAGCGGATGATTAAAGGACTTCAGCAAGAAGGGCTGGTTGCCACTCCCAAGCATTTTGCCGTATATAGTATTCCTGTTGGAGGACGTGATGCCGGTACCCGTACCGACCCGCACGTAGCTCCGCGTGAGATGAGGACTCTTTATATAGAACCCTTCCGCAAGGCTTTTTGCGAAGCCGGGGCATTGGGAGTGATGAGTTCTTATAATGATTATGACGGCGAACCGATTACGGGCAGTTATCATTTCCTTACTGAAATACTTCGCCATGAATGGGGCTTCAAAGGTTATGTAGTGTCTGATAGTGAAGCGGTGGAGTTTCTCTATTCCAAGCATAACGTAGCTGCCGATGCTGTAGATGGAGCTGCCCAGGTAGTAAATGCAGGATTGAATGTGCGTACTAACTTTACTTTGCCCGAGAACTTCATTCGTCCGCTTCGGCAGGCTATCAGCGAGGGAAAGGTTTCCATGCAGACGATTGATAGCCGTGTGGCAGATGTGTTGCGGGTGAAGTTTGGGATGGGGCTGTTTGATAATCCTTATAAAGGAGATGCAAAACATCCTGAAAAGGTGGTGCATAGCAAGGAACATCAGGCAGTATCCATGAGGGCTGCATTAGAATCCATCGTTTTATTGAAGAATGAGAATAATATCCTGCCACTCTCCAAAGATTTGAAGAAAGTAGCCGTGATTGGTCCCAATGCGAATGAAGTGCAAAATCTGATTTGCCGCTATGGTCCGGCTAATGCTCCGATAAAGACGGTATATCAGGGGATAAAAGTATATTTGCCTGATACAGAGGTTCGCTATGCAAAAGGAACAGACATTATTGATAAATATTTTCCAGAGAGTGAGCTTTACGAAGTACCATTGGATCAGGAAGAACAGGCTATGATGGATGAGGCTGTAGCCTTGGCAAAGGAATCGGACGTAGCCATCATGGTGCTGGGAGGAAATGAGAAGACGGTGCGTGAGGAATATTCCCGTACCAATCTGGATCTGTGCGGACGCCAGGAGAAACTGTTGCAGGCTGTGTACGCAACGGGCAAACCTGTAATCCTGTTACTGGTAGACGGACGTGCCGCCACCATCAACTGGGCTGAACGTTATATTCCGGGTATTGTACATGCTTGGTTTCCGGGAGAATTTATGGGGGATGCCGTAGCACAGGTTCTTTTCGGTGATTACAATCCGGGTGGTAAATTGGCGGTAACCTTTCCCCGTTCGGTAGGGCAGATACCTTTTGCTTTTCCGTTTAAACCGGGTTCCGATTCGAAGGGTTTTGTACGTGTTACCGGTACGCTTTATCCCTTCGGATATGGTTTGAGTTATACTACTTTTGCTTATAGTGATTTAAAGATAGAGAATCCGGTCATAGGTGTACAAGGTAGTGTGAAGCTAAGTTGTAAAGTGAAGAATACGGGAAAAGTAGCCGGAGATGAAATAGTTCAGCTTTATCTGCATGATGAGATGAGTTCTGTAACTACATATGTAAAAGTACTGCGTGGCTTCGAGCGTATCCATCTGGAACCGGGCGAAGAAAAAGTGATTGATTTCGTACTCACCCCGCAAGAGTTGGGATTATGGAATAAGGATAATCACTTCGTAGTAGAGCCGGGTACGTTTGCTGTAATGGTGGGAAGTTCTTCACAAGATATCAGATTACAAGGAAAGTTTGAAGTGAAATAATTCGTATCTTTGTTGTGCGATATAAACCATAGTCTTTAATCACAATGAAATGGCAACTTTGTAAATAGCTTCGTTTAGTATGATAGGGCAATAGTTAAGTCTGTTGCCCAATTTAATTGTGACCGTTTCCGTCACAAGATATTAAGATACTAAACATACAAAAAGAAGTAATTACAATGAATACGAAAACATTTCCACGTACCAATGATTATCAGACTATCTATCTGAATACCATTATCAACAATCCGAATATTATAGTTGGTGATTATACCATATACAATGATTTTGTAAATGACCCGGTTCAATTTGAGAAGAATAATGTCCTCTATCATTATCCTATCAATCAAGACCGCTTGATTATCGGAAAATTCTGTTCCATTGCCTGTGGGGCAAAGTTTCTTTTTAACAGTGCCAACCATACATTGAAATCCCTGTCCAGCTACACATTTCCCTTGTTCTTTGAAGAATGGGGATTGGATAAGAAAAATGTAGCCTCAGCATGGGATAATAAAGGGGATATCATTATAGGCAATGACGTCTGGATAGGTTATGAAGCCGTAATTATGGCAGGCGTGCATATAGGAGATGGAGCTGTCATCGCAGCCCGGGCAGTGGTAACTAAAGATGTTCCTCCCTACACCATAGTAGGAGGAACACCTGCCAGGAAAATACGGATGCGATTTGAGGAAGAGACAATCGCCGGACTGCAACAGATACAATGGTGGAACTGGCCTGTTGAGAAGATACGTCAGTCTTTACCCTATATCATGAATAGAATGGTTGATAGGCTTACTTAATCCCTCTCTTTGTATCAGAATCATATCTCCATCTTTCACTTTATGCTTCTGAGGTGGTTTGTTTCCTGAAATCGTAATTATACCATCTTCGAACATACGTTTCGCCTGATTGGCAGAGAGTGAGAAGCATCTTCTGATTAATGATGATAATTTGAGATCAAACTCAAACTCGCACTTGATGTAGATTTTGATAACCTCATTGGATAGATTCAGTAAATCTTCCAATGAGGTATCAGGAATGACTTCATATTCTACGCTACCATAATCCAGTCTCAGATTATTCTTTCTCTCCATTTCAGTAGAAAATGCATACTTCCAAGCCGTATCTTTATCATTCATTGAAAAACTCAGGAATAATGTCTTGTCAATCAAATCCGGTTTACTGCGTGATAACAAAGTGAGGTTACAGGTGTTGTCACACTTCACGCATCTGTAAATCAACCATACATCTATGTTCTTCTTTTGAGCGTTCATCCTGAACTTGTCGCTACAATAAAATCGGTCACTATCGCAGTGGCTGCACTTCTTAATTAATAAAGGGGTATTCTTCACCTTTACTTCCCATGTAATTGTTGTCTCCATAAATAAGCTATTATCTTTCTTTGCGGGTTAAGTAATTTTCCGGCAAAGTTGGATATTAGCCATTTGCATAATTCACAAGATGTCACAAGACGCTGTGAAATATTCTTTGTTTACCTGTCAAGTTCGTCCATCATTCGGGTTATTTTCTCTTTCAGTTTATCCAGAAATTGTGTCCTGCTCTTCTTCCTGTTCCTGATTTCAAGAAATATCCGGTAGAAATCACCAATCTCAATATCAAAGAGAGTTTCGCAACAGAAAGCGATGTCTTTCAGGCTCGTATTACCATTGTTAAAGCACTTCCCGGCATATAGTGCATAAATGAATTCTACCAATGAAACCTTACTTTCAGTCCATTGCAATAGTTTGCTTTCTATGATGGAGGTAAACTTAAGATGTAGTTTTTCCGATAATGCATCAATCTCTGTGGAGAGATAATGAGTGAGTTGCTTATTTGCTAAGATCTCTGCTACGCTGGAATCATGCAAAGTGGAAAAGGAAGTATCTCTATCCAACGAGTGGCAGTGGACATCAGCAAGGATATCATAATGCTTTCTCATGAAATACAGATGATCAGAGTCAGTTTTACCGGCTTGATAATAGTTATAGAAATTCTTGTCCGAAGAGACGTTCTTCAGACTTTCGTATTCCTCCTTCAGATACTTATATTGAGCTGACGGTGATTTCCCAATCCGATTCTTTTCAATCTGATACAGGCGGATATAAAATATCAGTAGACCGGATATCTGTGGTTTCCGGACTTTAAAGAAAAGAACCTCTTCCTCGGGATTAATGAACTGATAGTCCTCAATGGTTGCTTTTAGCCGGGCGAGTGAAGTCTGTATGAAGCCGACTATTTGTTTTATCTTATCAAGGATATCAATATCTTGTTGCTCAATTCTTTGGATTTCTACTTCTATGTCTTGCTTAATGTTCTTTACGAAATTCTCCATTCGCATTCAGCGCATCCATAACTTTCAGACGGTTGTTGCGAAACCTGCTAAAAGTCTGAATAGCAAATTACAATTGCCTTGCGGAGACAATGTAGTTAATACTAAAAATGATAAAATGAAAAACCTGTCTGAATATGAATTATTCAAACGAAAGAAATTAGCCTGTGGTTTATGAGGCTAATATTAAGCGATAACAAATTTAAGAATTGTGCCCAAAATATTTGCTTTTAGAATTCGGGGCAAATATAGTTCTTTTTTTTATATATCCTCTGAATCTACAGTCAAAATGTAGATTCAGAGGGATATTCTAACAGATAGCTTGTCTTGTCTATTTTTTTTGGTGCTTCAGCGGTAATCGTGGGAACAACTTCCTGAACCGTACCAAATGTGTCGTAATATTGCTTCCGGCTATAATAAACGTCACAGCCAGGATAATCAATACAATTCCGCAACACAATCTCGGTGTCAGACTTTCCCCGAAGATCGTTACTCCGAAGAATACGGCCGTTACAGGTTCCAAAGCTCCAAGGATAGCTGTAGGAGTGGAACCTATATATTGCACGGCCTGTGTCGTACAGAGGAAGGATATGGCTGTAGGGAAGATTGCCAATGCAATCAGGTTCCCCCATAAATACCATTTGTCGACAACATGCAGGCTTTGCCCGAAATCTACACGGACTAAAAAAAGCGACAGGCCGAAAAGCAATACATAAAAAGTAACTTTAAGTGTTGCCACGTCTTTTAATATCGGCCGGTTTACCCCCACAATATAGATAGCGTAGGAGAGGGCCGATGCCATGACTAACCCAACGCCAACCAAACTCAGCGTTGTACCGTCTCCTCCTTTATATAGTAACCCAATACCACTTAAAGCCAGAAAGATACATAAGACTGTTTGTAATGTGACTTTCTCCTTGAAGGCGACAGCCATAATCAGTGCTACCAAAATCGGATAGACAAACAGTATCGTTGAGGCAATACCGGCTTCCATATAGTTGTAGCTTTGAAACAGGGTAAGAGAAGATATGGCGACCAACCATCCCAGTATGACTAACGGCAATATTTCTTTCCGTTTCAGACTGAAACTTCTGCCTCTCGCTTTGAGCATAATCCCCAAGATGGGAATGGCAAACAGGTATCTGAAGAAAAGAACGGAATCCGGATTCATACCTTCCTTATATAGCGGAAGGGTAAAGAGGGGATTCATACCATAAGTGGCGGCAGCAACAGCTCCCAATATATATCCTTTGACCTTCGTATTCATAAACACTAAATTATTTCTTAGTTCTGGTTTTCTTTTTTAGGGGGAGCAAAGGTAAATCTTTTCTTTATATATTATTATCACAGACCTCTTAATTTTTGCTCTTTCTTTCCTTGCCTGACTTTATATCTGAGAAGTGCCGTGATCTATCAGAATATATATTGAACCCCGAATTGGTATCCTACATATATTTGTTGTAATCTTGTGGAGCCCGTCTTCTTCCATAATGAATGATTAGGGAATATTTTGTGGTTATTGATATCCTTTGTTTCCATATAATTAATACCTACTCCCGCAAATAACTCAATGTGTTTTCCGATTCTGAAAGCTGGAATCAACGAATAGCCTCCATTCAATACCGGCTCGTCCGAATCATTGCCAATAGTTGAGAATTTAAGCTCATTATTGATTCTGAACCAGGAAGTAACCGGAATATGTGCACCGAAACCGCCTTCGGCTACCAGTGAGTTATTGATTGTTTTGTGATTATACCCGACACCTATGATGCCATAAGTATATTTACCACCCGAGCGGAATGATGCCACCGTGCTTCCTATGGCATCATAAGTAACGGCAACTCCCATTTCACCATTCTTAATGATATTGATCAGTCCGATAGGGCAGTCACTATTCTCAGCTATATTCACCAACCCTGAGAACTGAACCCCTCTTACGTTCTTTGCAATATTGACTAATCCTGCTATTTGAACACCGGTCACATCTTTGGCAATATTAGTCAGCCCGGCAAACTGGAAGCCTTTCATCTCCGAAGCGGTATTTGCCAACCCTCCCAGTTGGAAACCACTAAAGCTGTTCTTATTTATATTGATTAATCCTGCAACCTGCAATCCTTGTCCGTCATTCCCTACATAATTTGACAGTCCTGCCCATTGAAGGCCTTTTGCATCATTGAGAATGATGTTCGAGAGTCCTCCCCAAGTGAGCAATTCCTCGTTTTTGGAAACACCTATCAATAAATTGAGGGAGACTTGATTGGTATACTCCGATGCATACATTCCGTTGGTGCTCAGAGGTGGCACAAAGCTTAACTGAAAGGCCGACTTCTTGTTCTCGTCTGTTTGGGCGGATAATGTACTATAAGCTAGTGCGCATAGTATGAATACTAAAATTTTCTTCATCCTTTTGTTTTTCTTCGTTATTAATCTTTTTATTTTCACTCTTTTAATTCCGGCAACGAAGATAAGCTGAATTAGTTTGCCATCGGGAGTTTGTAGACCAACCTCCCTGTTTTTGATGACGAAATAGAGTGAATTAGAGACTAACTATTTTTCTGCTATTGTTTATTTCTGTAGGGATTTGAATGAAATGATATACTGAGTATCTGTCATTCTGAGCGTAGTCGAAGAATCTCTTCCCCTACTGTATAGCGCAGCCTTATGCCAAGAGAGTAGATCCTTCGACTACGCTCAGGATGACGGATAGTACTGCTAATCACTAAACGCTAATCACTTTTACTCCTTTTTGCACAGTTTTACTCTAACTCCGTTGCGTGAATATTGATTATCTTTAGTGCATTCGAAACATCAGCCGGAGTGATTCCCCGACATTCTATCCTTAATACTTTTTCCCAATCTTCAAAGTCTACATTCCATTTATGAATCTGGGGATATTGTGTAAACAGTATCCCTATTCTTGTTATGTCTTGCTCCTTAGCGATGGAGGTTCGGAAAATTAAAATACTATCTTGCATGGCGGTAATTTATGTTTTTTCTATTACTTAGTTTAATTTAGTCTGCTTAGTCTGTCTGAAAATGCCCGGTTACGGAGGTAAAGGTAAAGCAAAATATCCTTCTATAAAGAGTTATTAGACGAACTTCATACTGCTTATGACGAAATGAGTCCTGGCTGCGACGAACTTTTTAAAAATAGGGAGTGGGAATGTCGAAACTTACCACTCCCTGCTTTCTTTACAAAGGCTTTATCGGTATGCAGATATCCACAATGTGCTTATTCTCAGGATGTGTCCGGTGACTATTGTGATATAGCTCGTACGTACATCCGTCAGCTTGTTGATACCCGCTTTCGGTAAACCACTTGCACATAGTGTTCCATGATTTCTGGAACTCATCGGTTCCAATCTCAAAGTGTCCCACCACATACTTACCACCGGGAATGACCATTTTTCCGATTTCACCCTCCACTTTCACGTCTTCGTTCATAATGATACAGGCACTTTGTCTGATCTTGTCCAACTCCGTGACAGATGGATCATCATGAGTCACCGTAGCCGTTTTGGTTACATTCTGGGTGTACAGTCCTCTTGGTTCAGCCCATTTAATTACTTTCTCATAAGCCTGAACAACCAGGTGGAACGGGCCGATGTGCCGACAATAAATCGCTTGCATTTCCGGCATTTCTTTGATTTCGATGTTTGCTTTCATAAAATAAATGTTATTTAGTTCTACTTCGCAAAGGTCGGAATCATAATCCGTCTTGCTTGTCAAATTCTTGCGGAGCATTTGCCCATTCTTGCTAAACAGCATCCCATGATGTGCATAGATAGGCTTTTCCTCTTTACCGAATTGCGTGGGAGTGATGCCGAAATACTTCTTGAAAGTCCTGCTGAATAAGGATATGCTTCCGAAACCACAGCTATATGCGATTTCCGTGACAGGCAATGACGGTTCGTTCTGTAATTTCCATGCCGCTTTTTCCACCCGGAGGCGTTGTATATAGTCGATGGGAGTTTCTCCTATCAGGAATGTGAATATCCTGTGGAAATGAAAAGGTGAGAAGTTGGCTATTTCGGCAATGCCCTTTAGTTCGAGTGGCTGGCTGAGGTGCATATCTATGTAATCCATCACCCGGTTAATTCTGGAACGATACTCTATTTTACTCTTTTCTTGTATATTCATGCCATATGATTTGAATAGCAAAAGTAGCACCAAATAATCAGATACGATTGTCCATTCTTGCTAATATCCCGCTTGCTTCTGAAACTAATGCCTATCTTTGCGACGTTAATCATTCGTTCAATATGAAACTATAAAGATTATGGATTATTGGTATTTCTTGCTAAAGGATTTGAAACCATTGAGTTCAGTGCTTTTATTGATGTTATGGGTTGGGCGAAGACCGACTTTGACTGTGATATAGAAACCGTTATCTGTGGTTTGAACAGTAAAGTTGTGGGTTCTTTCAATTTGCCCTCAAACATCGTATGGCGTGGCCCTTCTGCTGCTGGAAAAGCTGACCTCTTTCCGCGAGATGACTTTAGTGAAAGAAGCCATGGGATTCTGAGAATAATGTTCGCTAAAGACTTTCTCGCCTCCTCCTGCCATAAAAGGAAAGCCGGAGAAATAGCCAGAACATAGTGTGCCGCGTATTGGACGTTAATAATAAACTTCCTTTATCCCTGTCAAAAACTTGCTTTACATTAAAGTAAAAGTTACCTTTGTCGTAGAGAAAACTATAACCGAAACTTCTGATTGTAAAACTGTACCTTCTGATTGTATAACCGAAAGTTCTGATTATAAAACCGTAACTTCTGATTAAAGTTTGCTGTATGAGTTAAGCAACTTTTCTCCCAATGTAAAGCAAGTTTTCTTTTAATGGCGAACAACTTTTTTATTAATGTCTGATAAACAAAGGATATGGCATACTATGTAATGGAAGAAATGCCCGACATTCACAAGACGGGCGAGCGTGTTCTCTATCCACGCTTTGCAATGATAGACCAGGTTTCCACAGAACAACTGGCACGCAACGTGTCGGAAAGCAGTGGCTTCAATGTGGGTGATATAATAGGAATCGTGAAGCAACTTGCTATCGAAATGTCGCATCAGATGGCAGAGGGACGTTCCGTTAAACTGGATGACATCGGAACTTTCACTCCGGCTTTGATGCTGCGCACAGGCAAGGAACGGGAAGAAGCGGGTGAAAAAGCGAAGCATCGCAATGCACAGAGCATCGTGGTGGGCAAAGTCAATTTCCGTGTAGACATGAATCTGGTATATCGCATTAACGGTCGCTGTCTGTTGGAGCGGGCACCTTGGAAAGCCCGTCGTTCTTCGCAAAAGTATGCTCCGGAGCAGCGCTTGGCACTGGCGGTGAAGTATCTGGAGTCACATTCTTTTCTTACTGTCAGCGAATATCAGCAATTAACCGGGTTGTTGCGCACCACTGCTACGAATGAACTGAAAGAATGGGCGGCCCTCCCGGATTCCGGCATTGACACTGCCGGACGTGGTGCACACAGGGTTTATGTGAAGAAGGGGTGAAAAGAAAGGATGCATGAAATTTGCTGTAAATCAAAATATTATTTATCTTTGCGCCATGACAAAGACATTCAAATCGGATTTGGTTTAATAAACAATCTGTGTTTCTGATACAGATTGTCCCTTCGTTTACTCTCGGATAACTCCTTTCGAGAGTAGTTTTCTATTATTATAATTCAAGTTTAATCTGCGTACAATGATGAAGGCATTGTTATGCTTTCCTTGTATGCAAAATACATTAAGAAAATGAGTAACGAAAATAAAACAATTCACGATTTCGAACTTCAATTAATCTGTGACTTCTTCTCCAATATGGAACGCCAAGGACCCGGAAGTCCTGATGTAACACTGAAAGCACTGAGCTTTATAGATAACCTCACCGACAAATCCCTTATCGCCGACATCGGCTGTGGAACAGGAGGACAGACAATGGTATTGGCCGGACATATTTCCGGGCGGATCACCGGACTCGACCTTTTCCCTGACTTTATTGATATCCTCAATCGTAATGCAAAGCAATCAGGCTTGCAGGACAGGGTGAAAGGCATTGTCGGTTCTATGGATAACCTTCCTTTTCAGAATGAGGAATTAGACCTGATCTGGTCGGAAGGTGCTATTTATAATATTGGTTTTGAACGGGGATTAAATGAGTGGCGTAAGTATTTGAAGCCGGGAGGATATATTGCCGTTTCTGAAAGTTCGTGGTTTACTGACGAACGTCCTGCGGAAATCAATGACTTCTGGGTGAATGCGTATCCTGAAATAGATACGATTCCCAATCAAGTGGCCAAGATACACAAAGCTGGTTATCTTCCCGTCGCTACATTTATTTTGCCGGAGAATTGCTGGACAGAGCATTACTTTGCTGCAAAGATTGAAGCTCAGAAAATCTTCCTTCATAAATATGCGGGAAATAAGATTGCTGAAGAATTCAGTTCGCTTCAGTTTGATGAAGAAGAACTGTACAGCAAGTATAAAGCCTTCTACGGCTATACATTTTTCATCGCAAAAAAGATAGAACAATGATTTATTTGAATAATTACGGTTGGAATGACAAGTTACACCAACTAAAACAAGAGTCTACATACAATTCCCTCACACATGGACGTATATCCATCGTACACCGTACATGCTACGAGGTTGTTTCAGAAAACGGTCTGTTTCAGTGTGAACTGACGGGGAATATGATGTATGGAAAATCAGACTTTGAACTCCCTTGTACCGGTGACTGGGTACTTTTTCAACCTTTCGACGAACATAAAGGGATTATAGTGGATATGCTGCCTCGTGAACGGACGCTATATCGCAAGAAAAACGGAACGGTTGCTGATAAACAGGCCATTGCCTCGTATGTTGACAAGGCATTTATCGTGCAAAGTCTTGATGATAATTTCAATGTTCGCAGAGCCGAGCGTTTCATGATTCAGATGCAGGAAGAGAATATCAGTCCTGTATTGGTGTTTAACAAGGCTGATTTGGGGTTTGATAGGCAGAAAGTCGAAAAACAGATCAGGCACATTGCCCGTCAGATACCGGTGTTTTTTACAAGTATCCATCAACCTCAGACGATTCTCCAATTGCGGGAGTCTATATCGGCAGGCGAAACGGTTGTGTTTGTCGGTTCTTCGGGGGTAGGGAAAAGTTCTCTGGTGAATGCGCTTTGTGGGGAATCGGTATTGTTAACGTCTGATATCAGCCTGTCCACGGGAAAAGGAAGACATACTTCCACTCGTCGGGAGATGGTACTGATGGATGGTTCAGGGGTATTAATCGATACTCCGGGTGTCCGGGAATTTGGCTTGGCCATTGACGATCCTGATTCTCTTGCAGAGGTGTTGGAGATTTCCGATTATGCCGCATCGTGCCGCTTCAAGGATTGCAAGCACATCAGCGAACCTGGATGTGCCGTTTTAGAGGCGGTAAGTAGTGGTATATTGGACCGTAAGGTTTATGAGAGTTATCAGAAACTTCGACGGGAAGCGTGGCATTTCTCCACTTCCGAACATGAAAAGCGTAAAAGGGATAAATCCTTTTCAAAACTCGTGGAGGAGGTGAAGAAACTTAAATCGGATCGCTAATCTCTATTTAGGCAGTGCAGTATTCTTTTAGTGGAATAGCTGCACTGTTTTATATGTCCAATTATGATTTGAATTATCTGTAAATATCAATCGAGTGTCTGAATACCCCCTCCGTTTACAAACAGCGTTTGTCCGCTAACCCATTGCGAGACGGGTGCGGCAAAATAGAGTACTGCTCCGGTAATGTCACTTACCTCACCCAGACGTTTTATGGGAGTATGTTCCAGCATCTTTGCTTCTATTTCAGGAGTCAGCACTGTAGATAAGGCGTGGGTTCTGGTAGCTCCGGGACCTACGTTGTTGATACGTACTCCCATCGGACCGAAGTCGAATGCAAGATTACCTGCCATGTGGTTCAGGGCTGCTTTGGAAGAGGCATAAGCACTCATATTCGGACTTTTATTAATACTGCCCATCGATGTGATGTTGATGATGCTTCCATAGCCCGATTCAGCCATGTGAGGTACAACAAGCTGGCATAAACGCCATGCACTGAATAAATTGAGGTTGAATATCCTCTTGAAGTAAGCAATATCTATCTGGAAGGGATTCTCCCGTCCGCCACCTCCTCCACCGGCATTGTTGACCAGGATGTTGACCGTTCCATACTCTGCGACAGCTTTATCAACCAGGTTTACTAAGTCTGCGTCATTAAGCACATTGCAGGCTACAGCAATCGCTTTACCTCCATTCGTAACGATTTCATTTGCAACAGCCTGGGCTTTTTCAAGTACCAGATCACTTACCACTATGGAAGCTCCGAAGTGCGCGAGTGTTTCGCAACTTCCTTTTCCAATGCCATCTCCACCACCGGTCACTATGGCTACTTTTCCGCTTAGATCAAAAAGAGAATCTATATTCATTGTTATGCTTTTATATTTGTACAAGAACATGAGAGCATGAAAACAGTTCGACTGGGAATATTTGATTTATGAATAATAAACACGGAAATGATTTATTTCCGTTTCTTGGAAAAGCCGCACGCATTACCTTTGGGTCGAGTGGAAATTCTCGTACCTTTGCACCCGTTTTTAGAAAAGAAGAATCACGATGATCAATAAATATGAAGAACGTCTGGGAACCGAGCGTATGTTGCCACTGGTTTTCAAGATGGCGCTTCCGGCAGTAGCGGCACAATTCGTCAATTTGCTTTATAGCATTGTCGACCGTATCTATATCGGACACATACCGGGCATCGGGACGGATGCATTGGCAGGCGTAGGGGTAACAATTTCTCTCGTGGTATTGATTTCTTCTTTTTCAGCAATAGTGGGCGGTGGTGGTGCACCGTTGGCTGCCATAGCCCTCGGGCAGGGGGACCGCCAGCGTGCCGGAAAGATATTGGGGAATGGCTTCACCCTGCTGATTCTATTTACTTTAATTACTTCCTTCATTGCCTATACTTTCATGGAGCCTATCCTGCTCTTTACAGGTGCTTCGGAACATACATTGGGCTATGCGGTCGATTATCTTTCCATTTATTTGCTGGGAACTGTTTTTGTAGAGATTTCCACCGGACTCAATTCCTTTATCAATGCGCAGGGGCGTCCTGCCATTGCCATGTACTCTGTCTTAATCGGAGCTTTATTAAATATCATTCTTGATCCTATTTTTATCTTCTGGTTTGATATGGGTGTGAAAGGTGCTGCTTTGGCTACGGTGATTTCTCAGGCTTGCAGTGCCGCATGGGTACTGTCTTTCCTATTCTCCCGGAAGGCTTCTCTGCCTTTGGAGAGGCGCTATATGAAGTTAAACCGGGGGATTGTTATTGCGATGCTGGGGCTGGGAGTATCTCCGTTCATTATGGCCAGTACAGAGAGTTTGGTGGGCTTTGTGCTGAATAGTAGCTTGAAAGATTTTGGAGATATTTACGTTAGTGCGTTGACGATATTACAGACTTCGATGCAGTTTGCCAGTGTGCCGCTGACGGGGTTTGCGCAAGGCTTTATTCCGGTTGTAAGTTACAATTATGGGCATGGTGATAAACAGCGTGTGAAGGATTGTTTCCGTATTGCACTGATCACCATGTTCTCTTTTAATCTGATTCTGATGTTACTTATGATCCTGTTCCCGTCAACGGTTGCATCTGCTTTTACAAGTGATGAAAAGTTGATAGAAACGGTCCGTTGGACTATGCCTGTCTTTTTGGGTGGTATGACCATTTTCGGTTTGCAACGTGCCTGTCAGAATATGTTTGTTGCATTGGGGCAGGCCAGGATATCCATTTTTATCGCTTTGCTCCGCAAGGCCATTCTGTTGATTCCGTTAGCACTGATACTGCCGCATTATATGGGAGTGACCGGAGTATATGCGGCTGAGGCTATATCTGATGCTACGGCTGCAATTTGCTGTACGCTATTGTTCTTTTGGCAGTTTCCTAAGATTTTGGGGAAGATGAAATAAGGTGGATAAAAGCCTTCCAACTATTTTAAAGTGACTATTTTCATCTTATTAGTTTGATAATAGAGATACTTTGATTAGCTTTATAAGTGCTCATATAATAGTAATTATTGTATGGAAAGGATAATATATTGTCACTTATAAGTAAAACTCCGGATTCACTGATGCTGGGCATTGCTGAACGTGTAAAGATGAGGCGGCTGGAAAAAGGATGGACGCAAAATATGCTTGCCACGAAATCAGGAGTTTCTTTGGCTTCTTATAGGCGTTTTGAATCGTTAGGAGAAATATCCTTGCGTTCACTTGTGATGCTTGCTTTTGCATTGGATATGACAGATGAATTTGAAACTCTTTTCAGTAGTAAGACCTATCAAAGTATTGATGACATACTAAAAACTGGGCAAGTGAAACAACGAAAACGGGGGAATAGAAATGGATAATATTTCACTAATAGAGGTTTTTATATCTGGCAGGCGTATAGGACGAATGGCTCTTACTCCTGAAGGATTATGTGGCTTTGAATATGATACGATAAGTGCAGCAGGATTACTTCACGCTAATTATCGGATTCTAAGTCTTGATTACTCTATATTACTTAAACTAACAGTGAATCTTACCAAAGATATGGAGCAAGTGGCAGATATGTTCCGATTGATGGTGTTCAATGTATTGATTTCAAATAGAGATGATTATGTCAAAACTTATCTTTCCAATGGATTAATGGAGTGTGGAAACTTTCGCCAGCTTATGCCCTTTTGCCAAGTAATGGCTTTAATGGTTACCATACCACGACTATAAACGGCAAAGGAGAACCTACACTTGCTGATGTTATTGCGCTGGCCGCTGAAATAGGACTATCAAAACAATATGCGGCTCAGATAATAGAAGAATTGACTGAGAAATGTGTCACAAAAAAGATGGCAAAATTCAAGCTGAGATAATAGAGAAAATGCCGGATTGATGAATATCGTTAATACATAGTAATTAGCGATAGTGTATTATTTGCATAATCATATTTTAGTCCCAATTGTATCTTGTAAGAATTGATTTCAAGGATTATATTGAACTTGGCAATTTGATATATATCGTTAAACTCCATACAGAAAAGGTAATTAGAATTTATATTCTCCTTTATCTTTAGGGCTAAATATTCAGGAGTGATGTCGCTAAGACCTATTCTCTTCATTGTATCACCTTTGCTTTGTTTGAGATATTCTAATTTTTCAGGAGTAACAATAATATGGGACGTATTTAGACGTTGAAAAACAGGGGTTATGGAATTGATAGCCATGGCTTGGTCAGAAGTATCCACAATATTAAAATACAACCGCTCTATTTTGTAGGTTAAAAACAGGCCAAACAAATCTGCATATATGCAACGAACTTTAAATCCATTGGTAGCAAAGTCATAACCAAGTTCATTATTGTCTTCAACATTGAAAGAATCATCATGTTCGGATGAAGGTTGCAATATAAGGTCATGATACTGAATGAAACCATTTGTGAGAATGGAAGATGTGTAAATTTTCAGTGCAGAAGATAATGTCATATCAACTACTCCTACAAATCCTTGGAATTTTAATAAACCGTTTTTGAGCCTGTCTATAAATCTGTCGGAGACGTTATTAATGTAAATAAAGAATAGCTGTTCGCTTGATTTATACTTGATTTTGGATAAATCAATATGCTCTGATAAATTTCGATATAACAGATCGTTCGCATTTTGCTGTGAGGTATTGATTTTAGAAATATAATCTCCGCACAAGAAACTATGTGACTCAGATTTATCTAAGAGCCTGATTACAGCATTATGGCATGCTATCCCATACCATCCGTTTTCTATCTGTGAAGTGTCAAATACGAGAAGAATCTCATGACGTTTCTTTTGAGGGACTAAAACAGACTTTAGTGCTGAATATGATATGCCTTTTTCCTCTAATTGTTCTACTAAGATATCGTGCATATTGTTAATCTCTTTACTCATCTGTAAGTCAGATAACTTAAAGTATTGTTTCATAACTTCGAGCATGGTATTATCTCTCGAATCTATTGTGTATATAGTTTTACTCATGTTTTCTAAATTCTATAAGTGAATATTTTGTTTGGCATACCTTTAAGCCATATTCAGTGAATATTTCTTTTGAGGCTTAGAATCTCATTGGTTAAATACAAAGATAGGTTGTTCTTTGCATTGAACAATGTTTTTCTTGAATTTTTCACTGCTGGGCACTTAGTCCCAGCTGATTTTCTTATTCCTGGAATACTTTTCTACCAAACGGTCAAAGACACGATGGGGAAGAAAATCTGTAAGTTGAGCGAAGATATATTTGCCTTGATTCATTGTTGTGAGCTTTTGGGCAAAGCTAAAACAACTTTTCAATTCAAATCGTCACGTTCCAAAAAGATACATAAATATGCGATTATCAAAGACTTCAAAGAACGATGTTTAATTTAAAGTGCCCACTAGTGAACGCTCTATATGAGTTTATAAACTCTTAGCTATCTTTTGCCATTTACGTTGTCTATGCTTATAGAATTTCAAAGTCCACCATGCGGCAATAGACGTTAAACAACCTGCATATAAATCCACAGTGTCAGTATATCGGGTTACCTGTTGGCTTATTTCCTCCATCTTAATATAATGATTCCAAATGACTACAGTATTATCATATTCTTTTGTATCTATTTCTCGTGACGTTTTATCCATCTTGACAACATTAATTGTATGCCTACCTACTGGCAAAAAGCCATGCAAGTACATTTTGAAAACAAAAGTTTTGCCTTCTTTCCACTGTATAGGAGAATCATCACAAGCAATAAAACTAGCTTTAGTTTTACAAATTTCTCTCAAAGTATCAATATCTTGAATTTTATCCCATATATTCTCTATATTAGAATGAAAATCCGAAGTAACAGTAACTCGGTAGCCCATAACTTTTTTACCTTCACGTGTTATTAACTTAACTTTCTGAATCATAATTGATAGTTTTTAATTATTTATTATTGACATGAATAACTATATGTAACCCTACACATGTTATTCATTATTAATTTATTAACTTTGTGCAAAGTTATAGGCAAGCCTTAACTGTTACAATAGTCATTTATAATGAGGAAAGACTTAATGGACTGAAAATGTGAGGTATGAAAAATGAATCAATAGATAAAATAGAAAAAGCAGTCGAAAATATTCTGCCAACATCAAGTGCTTTTATCAACGAGTTGGATTACTCTGTTATAGAACGAAAAAAAGCAGATTGGCTCAAATTGTCGGAACTAGCGCATAGTATTGTGCTGGTCTTTGATTGCTGTACTAAAAAATTCGTTTTTGTATCAAATAATATTCCTCAGTTATACGGAATTGACTCTGAAAGGTTATTTATCAACGGGCATGAACCTGTCTTAGAAATTATTCATCCGGGTGATATACATTATGGCTTACTTGTTAGAAAGAAAATCTACTCTTTATTAAGTAGTCTTTCCGCAGAAGAAAAAATGAAGCACAAGATGGTACATGAGATGCGAGTAAAAAATGTACGTGGTGAATATATCCGTATTATTGAACAGGAGCAAGCAATAGAATTGGATAAATCTGGTAATATTTGGCTTATGCTTTCGGTTATAGATGTTGATGCAAGTCATGAATCAGAAATAGCCAAAAGCCACCTATATAATTTTGAAACAGGAGAACAGATATTTATTGATTTGTCAGATACCTTAGAAGAATCATTGACCAATAGGGAGTTGAGAGTTTTACAATTAATGAAACAAGGCTTATTAAGCAAAGAAATTGCACACTCTTTAAATGTCAGTATCAATACAATAAACACTCATAGACAAAACATACTATTAAAATTGAAAGCAAACAATTCTATCGAAGCTGTTAATATTGCTCAAAGGTTGGGTTTATTAAACAGCTCGATTCAATAAAATATTTTTTCTAAGACGGATTAATAACATTAACTCTATCAGTTATCCAGCTTGTGCAAGTCTTAAACTAGAATATAACCCGAAGCATAGCACAGGTGTGGAGATTTAAAATTCTGCTTTTGATATTAATCTAGTATTTCCTAATAACAAAGCATATTTCAATTATATATCTGGCTTTTAAATTTTTGGAAGAAGCTAGATATAGTCACATTCTACCACTTCCAGACAGTTTTTAAAACGTCTCTTGATTCTTCTTTCATTTGCCAATGAAAATAGAATCAACACGTTTTATGAACCATTTAAAATTAAAAGTATGGAAGTAGTAACCATTGAAAAGAGAACCTTTTCGTATGTATGCGAACGGTTCACTGAGTTTACCAAACGGATAGAACGTTTGTGCAGCACTCATACCCAGAAAGTAGAAAACTGGCTGGATAGTCAGGAAGTGTGCCTGTTGTTGGGCTTTAGCAAGCGAACGCTACAATATTACCGAAGTAGTGGATGGCTAGCTTATTCCCAAATCGGGAGCAAGATTTATTATAGGTCTTCCGATATTGAAAGAGTTATTGCGGACAGTGAAACACAAAATCAATCACCTAAACAAATCATGCCTTATGAAAAGAACTAAAATATATGTATCGGAAACTACCAAACAGGCTTCACCTGCGACTTATGAGATACAGAGAGAAGGTGGTTATCAGTCTTTTATTGCTACTGCATCCAAACGGCTCTATTTAGATTATGATTCGGCAAAAGATGTACTTGGCATTTCATCATTGGGTGGCTATCTGCGTAACTAACTAGCTATCTAGCCATCTTGAAATCAATATTTCAATAAAACAATCTTTCAATCATGGAACTAATAAATAAAGATACCCCGCAAGTCAAAGAATTTATTTCTTCGCTCGACTCGATGCTGAATGGCATTGAATCTATTGTCAAGCACTACAAGCCCCACCTGAATGGGGAACGTTTTCTTTCTAATCATGAAGTTTCCAAGAAACTGAATGTCAGTCTGTGAACCCTGCAAGAATGGCGAGATACAAGCCTAATCCCCTTTATTCAGATAAAAGGTAAAATCATCTATCGCCAAAGTGATATTGATAAACTGCTCCAAAAGCACTACTTTGAAAGCTGGAAAGAATAACTATCTAAAAGAGTATGATTTCCACTATCTTATAAGGAAACCTCTTTTATTAAGGTGGAAATTATACCTTTGTATCCCAAACAGTTGAAATTATGAAGTTTGTAATAGAATCCGGTACGACAGCCGATATTGACGAGTTAGAAAAGTTGTATAATGATCTGAATGATTATCTATCAGCTACTACCAATTATCCCGGATGGATAAAAGGCATTTATCCTATCAGGGAAGATGCGGTTGCTGGCATAGAAAATAATACTCTTTTTGTTGTCAGGCATGACGGAAAGATAACTGGCTCTATCATCTTAGACCATCATCCTGATGAAGCCTATAATAATGTAAGGTGGAAAATAGAAGCTGACTACAGTCATATTTTTGTGATACGCACTTTTGTAGTGCATCCCTTATTCTTGAAAACGGGTATCGGTCGTGCTTTGATGGACTATTCGTTTGAACTGGCTCAACAATCAGGCATAAAATCTATCCGTTTGGATGTGTACGAAAATAATCATCCGGCAATCTCCCTCTATGAGAAATGTGGTTTTGAATACATTGATACCGTAGATTTAGGTTTTGGCAACTATGGGCTGGATTGGTTCAAACTGTATGAGAAACTTGTTTAAACGCTATTCAAATGGAAGACGTTTCCTGCATTTCCAGCCCCGAAAATATTGTTTCTCAGAACTTAACTTTGTCAATGCTTCATATTGAATTTTGAAAAACTTACAATAAAAGAAAGGGATTAAGAAAATGAAATTCATTCTTCCCAATCCTTTTTCTATATTAGCTACTACCTTTTATTATATAGCCAAATTCTGAAAGACAGCTATTCACTCTTTGCATTTTTTTGAAAATATTCTGATTCAGTACCCGTGTATAATGTTTTGTTACGCTCGTATCCGTATGACCTAACATCTGAACTACATTCTTTATGCTCATGCTATTTGTAAGGCAAATGCTTGTGGGATAGGAATGATGAATCCTTGAAACGGCTATTTTCTGCCACCTGTCAGAAAAAAAACTGATAATGTCTGATTATCAGTGATTTGCTTGATCTTTCTTTTGTTTTTGAGTGATCCGCCTGGGATTCTCCTAAGAGAGTTACCACGCTGATATTTAAAACTTTATATTTTTTGCTTCAAGCATATCCCATGAATTATCCCACTAATTTGCTACGTGCTTTTGCGGTAGTTTGCTCATGGAGAATACTGAAAACAAAGATAAAGCTTTTCTTCTGATTTACAAAATTTAAATGGTGTGTTTCTTGTTTTATACAAGACAAGAAGAAATTGCTCTTTTTACTGACATGGCTGTTGTGACGGTACAGGGACCATGTTTTGATGTACAATACTTTTTAGCTAAATAATAAGAGTGCGCTAATCAAATTTCAACTTTCTATATCATAGCATTACTTTCCTTTACAAACATCTGTATATAAGACTCTGTTTCTCAATCTTACTCCTTAGTTTTATAATCTATTTAGGTAGTAAATTTTCATAGTCTTTTATATAGTCTTTAAGTTCTTGAAAAGCTAATGGATAGGCTTTTTTACGTTCTTCGAAATCATATGGAATAACCACATTATCTCCAATGTATTTTTCAAATAATCGATTTAGAACAGTCCCTCCTTTCTTTATATTTAAATATATAGTTGGTATTTCTTGTATTGATTGTATATTACTGTCAATTTGATCAATTATGGTATCAAATTCATTCTCGAAAAAAAGACTTGTTTGACTTTTAAAACCATTCATTGAGTAAGAGATAAATTTATCATTTTTCCACTGTATTTCATGTCTATTTTTTAGCCATTTGGGTATTCGAAGATCATAATCAAAATAATTCTCATAACGTTGCTTTAGAAGTAGAATATGTGCTTCTGTATCTGGCACTACTTTATCTTTTTGCCCTCGCAAATTATATAATTGCCCAAATAGAGGATATAGTATTAGATTGGCCGATTTATTCAAGATTAGAGAAGTATCTTTAATTATGGTGTCACTCCTTGTCAAAATCCTCAGTATAGTTTTATTTTGAATTTTATCTATAAAGTAGTCAGAAAGTAAACAGAAACCATCTACAAAATACAAGAATTCTATATTGTGAGGATGAATAGAGTGTTTTTTTATCACATTCGGGGATATTGGTGCAACAAGTATTTGTGCAATGAAGTCTTTGGAAACGTCTTCATATAATTCTTCTTCAAATGGAAGTAGAACTGAATCTAAACTGTTCCTATTCAAATTTAAGGGCAGATTTCCTTGCGGATCTTCTATTAACAAATGAGGTTTGTATGTTATAATTTGATTATTAAATACAAAGCCGCTATAACCAGATTGTGTTATTATAATGTCATTACAGGCAACAAACATATCATAATTATTTCTTATTTCTTTTGTGTAGTTCCACTGAATTTTACCATAACCACTGGAGTAAATCTTCCTTTCTTTAGTCGGTTGAAAAAATATTTTTCGCTTTTTAGTTTCGTTATTAATGAGATATTGAACTTTGGGTATATATCCAATATACCAATCTTTCCATGATATTTTTTTATGTTCGCTTTTTTCTAATTGAGCAAATGTTTTTTTAGACATAATAATTTCTATATCTGTCCCTTCTTTGAAGTCCGACATCGTTTTTACATCAATAAAGTCGCTACTTATATTTGCTGTAAAAGTATATGCATGAGAATCATAGTTGTAATTCTTTGTTTTTACTGTAATTTCATCACCTAGTAAAAATGCAGCTAACACGCCTATCCCAAACTTTCCATTGCGACTTACTAAGTTTTCCCCATCTTTCGACGTAAACTCTTTTTTCCATTGCAAACTATTTCTAAATGAAGATCCTACAGATAAAAAGTAATTTAGTATTTCGTCTAAAGTCATCCCCTTCCCATTATCTCTTATTTTAAATAGATAGCTTTCTTCATTAACTTTATCAATTGAAACAGTAATTAATGGCTCATAACTAACATTTCCTTTGTCTTGTTCTATTTTAATCCTTTCTTTGCACGCGTCAGTTGCATTCTGAACCAATTCTCGAACACCATAGGTCGGATCATTCCCGTACAAAGGAGCTATCAATAATTTCGACAATTCATTATTTACGCGGAATGAAATTTTTTGAGGAACGTAATTTATTTTCTTTAAAAAAGTAGGATGTTCAAGGTTTGAGGTAATTCGTCTAAATTTTATTTGGGGCTTTTTCTCGGGCAAGAACCCATAAGTTTCACCTAAAATAGCCCACGACAAATCAAATTCATGTTGTATATCGTTGATTAGATTTTGTATTTTGACATACATTTGAGCATTTTGGGGTTCGGCAGCAACAGAGATTAATTCAGGATCTTCTTTTTGAAAAGTTAAATATGAAATTGCTAAATGAGTCTTGTGTTCTTTTAAAGATATGGGGCTGTTGAATGTCTTTACTTTTAATAACGTTTTATTTGTGCGAGTTTTATCTATTTGCAAATAGTCGGCAATTCGCAAAAGAACCATTAAGTAAATAATATTTATATCTGCAGGATTCTTCCAATCATCATAGGCTATATCTTTCAAATAAATAAAAGTATCACGAATATTCATCCCGTGACTTCTTGCCACTATACCAGCAAATTGCTTATCTTGTTCACATAAACTTTCATTTCCAAATGGTATAGTTTCATTCCCGATGAAACCATTTAATGCGATTTCATGCGCTACTCTTGCATGGTGTCTCCTTATAAATTCACCGATTAGCTTTTTGTCTGTACCATTCAATTTATCTTTATTTGATAAATCAGGTTCTTTAATTATTTCATTTGGATTCCCAAAAATATCTTCTTTCTTTTTACTGCTAAAATGTTGAACTTCCGATAAATACTCTTTCCATAACTCTTTCCATGTCTTTTTGTCTAAAATATCAACTCTTATATTGTCATATTTCCCGTCTAACATGGCATTAAATGTAGAAAATTCTGTGTGCATACCAATATCGTGCAACATAACAGCAAGAATAAGTATTGCAACTTCTTTAGGTTGTATGTATTGAAATGACTCTTTCGGAATTAAGAATTCTGCGGCTTTCAATACCGTCTCAACATGGTCAATTCCATGCTCTGTGTATTCTTCAAAAAAGAACAATTTGTTATTTCTTAAAAGAGGTTCAAAATATGTTTCAACTTGTAGCACCAAAGAGAATAATACTTTATCTTTTTCGAGTATTGTTTGTAAGTTTTCAGGTATAACCATTCAGTATTTCATTTATCGATTACTTGATTAAATTTTACACATAACCAATACGGATTGCCCCAAAGTGTATATAGGCACAATGTTAGTGCTTGTTTGCAAATCTACTCAATCTAGCACACGATTATGTTTTATCATTTTGCTCGCTATAAGAACGCTTATTTAAATAATATTGTTTCGTCTGGATTTTTTATTGCGGAGATAATATTTTCGGCTACTTTATCTATAAGTTTTGTTCCCCAAAAAGGATCATAGATATTATAATAAATAACTCTTATGTGCTTGAGGTCGAAAGGTACATCTTCTTCGTTAGAACAAACTAGAACGACTGGTTTCTTCAAGGCATGTGCAATCCCTAATTCATAATATACATTAGGATTCCTTTGGGTTAATTCTGCTATAAGCACTTTTGCTTTGTTTATACCTAACCAAATCTGATCTATAATCTTTCCTGTTCCAAAAATATCATTATCTGCTCTTATTGCAGTCAAACCAGCCTTATTTATTGCAGGTTCAAATATTTGACTATAATAATCTCCTAAAGGAGGGGCAAAGGGCATCATGACGAAGCATGAGTCCCCTGTGCTTACAGTCGAAGTTTTGCTACTACCTTTTTTTATGTCTGTTTTTCCTTCTGAAGAAATATCATTCAAATTAGGGGAAGAAACATCTAAGACACGGATCTTATCTCCTATTTTTTCGAAAAGTTTTGCATACGTAAGGGACTCTGTGAAAACATTTGAAAACTCATCAACTTTATCTTTGGGAATACTAAATGTGTCAATTAGAGTATTTTCAAAAAATTTATGATCAGGTAGATTTTCCCCTCTATAATGCTTATAAACATCCCCTATTACAGGTGCATTTATTACTGCTTCACGTATGCCATTTAGCTCGTCATCGTGAGATTGGGGACGAAGAATCTTTTTTGCTAATTCAGTAGGTTTAATTTTAGATGTTCCAGTGCTTTCGAGTAAACCATATTTTTTAGCTGAACTAATTTCAACATGAAATGGACCGTTTAAGCCAATACCTAAATACTGTGCAGCTTCTTTGGGTGTACATTCCTTGCCTGCATTTTGGTCGATTATCGCTTGAGGTAGTCTTAAAATCTTAGATATAGGCTGTTTGGGATAAATTAATTTTGCACCTTTATTACTACTAGTTGTAGTTTTGCTTTTTCTCTTTGGACTTACAACCTTTTTTTCTTTAGAAGTGCGAGGTGTTGCCTTTTTGTTGCTTTTGGATGATAAAACCTTTTTTTCTTGTTCTGCAACCTTATCCTTATTTGTTATTTCAGCTAATTCTTCCATATTTCTGACATTTAAATAGATATATTACAAAAGTAACGAAAAAAAACTTATTTCCGATACTTTTCTCTTTTTTTATTCTTGGAATAGACCTTTGTGTTCAGAGAAAAAAGGAATTGTTAAATTATTCAATTGAAAAATAATTTATTAAGTCGTTAGCCACTATTGTGAAATTCTCTCCATCTGTAGGGCGAAAACCTAATTTCTTGGCAAAAGCACCGCTTTTGGCATTGGTACATTCAATGTCGATATGATTAAAACCGTATTTTCGGGTTACTTCGATCAAAAAACGAAGAAAGCGCATACCGTGTCCTATTCGTTCTTTGCTGAATCTCAATCGGGCAATGATAAGACAATTAGGTGGAAATAAACTTTCAAACTTTCTGATACACAAATACAGGTCTGTACGACTGTTTCTTCGGGTAGTATTTCTATCATTAGGTTGACAGGCGATTTACAATACTTAAAAACACTCCATCAGATAGCGGTTTATATCGGCTCTTAGTTCTTCATATTCAATTATCGTCTAATCCCTTTCTTCTTTTTGTATTTCTGTGTTTGTAATTCCTCTGCTGATATTCCATCGCAATTATTATCATCTCCCAATGAGAAGATAGATAACAGAGAATTAGCACTACCGTTATTTTGCTGATTGTAACGATGTTTATTATCTGCCTTTCTATCAAGATTGCAAGAAATTATGTTTTCTTTTTCACCAGATTGCTGAACCTCTTTTCTCTTTTTGCTAGTAAATTGTTGTTCCTGTGATTCAAGTTGTTCAAGTATAGAACCGTTCTTCATCGTATTGTGATAGTCAAAAGATTCTATTTGTTGGCGGTCGTATTCAAACAGTTTATCAAAACCTTGTTCCGCTTGTTGGAACAGATTTACACGGTCGAAGCCTCCTTTGATTACTTCGTTTTGGGTGTTCTTGTGATTGGTAAGCGGAGATAGCTTTTTCCTGTTAAATTGATCTTTCCGACTCACAATCAAATGGCAGTGCATATTCATTTCATTATCAGACCGGCTACGACCAAAATGAATCTTCCCATAAAACTTGATATCCGAACTAGATAGTTCTTTGTTGAAGTTATTGGCATATTTAGGAATGAATATTTCCCTGATATATCTTTTCATCGCTTCAGCTTTCTCCTGTTCGGTGTTCCCCATCGCCCTAAGTTCGCTTTCCGATGGGCTGACGTGAATAGCGTAAAACTTAGCATCTGTTTTGAGGAGTTGCCCGATATTATTATCTATATCTTTTATGATCTCTGATTTATAAATGTTATCATCTGTCAGATTGAAAAAGCCTTCGGTATAGATACCTTTTTCCATACGTTCCAAATCTTCATGCTCTAAATAATTAGCTAGCTGTCGGCAACTCCCGGAATTATTATATGTTCCGTTTGATGGCGGGGCAAAATCTATGTGCATAAACCTATGCATTTATCAGATTGCTGATTTCAGCTTTCAGATTCTCTTTCCTTTTGATATCCATCACACCACAAGAAGAAAGTTCCGAATAGAGTTGTATTAGGTGAAGCAACTTTTTATAATCTCGTTGGTGTATTTGATAGATTGCGTTAATCTGTTTCGATTGGTTGTTTATCACATCAGCATGATTGCAGAATTGTTCACTTAACTTTTTAAGCACGACTGCTAGTCTCTCCTGACTGGCTTCCAGTTGAGAGAGAATAAGAGTTTCTAAAGTTTTGCCGATTGCATCGAAACGCAAAGCGATAGAATTTGTTGCTCGTATCATCGGATTCAGTTGTTCTTCCTCATAGTGACGGATGAACCGGATAATATCATCCTGCCTCTTATTTATTTTCGCCAGTTCTGATTTTACTGATTCAGGAGCTTCGGATGGGTTGATATGTGCCTTATCTATATATCCGAACGCTAGTTTTACAACTTCACTCTTTTTCAGTGAATATCGTTTGCATATCTTCTCTACCAAAGCTGCCGTTTCCTTGTCTATGGAAAT
>NZ_CAJLKP010000005.1 GCF_905207245.1 uncultured Bacteroides sp.
CGAAGCTGGTGCAGATCGAGGAGCTGATGGATCGCAAGCCCAAGGAGCTGTCCGGCGGCCAGCAGCAGCGTGTGGCCATTGCCCGCGCCATTGTTACCAATCCCCGCATTATCCTTGCCGATGAGCCTACGGGAAATCTGGACTCTACCAATGGCCGCGAAGTGATGAACCTTCTGAAAGAACTGAACCGGGAGGGGGCAACAGTAGTCATGGTTACCCACTCCGAAGAGAATGCCCGGGAAGCCGGACGAATCATAAGAATGATGGACGGATATATTCTGACCGAAAGCAGGAGCGCGAGATAAGGGAATCATATGCTTTGCAACACTTATTAAGAAAAAGGGCTTTTCCGGTAATGTAAATACAGGAAAAAGTCCTTTCTTTGTTTCTATAATTTACAATTAATGCGAATCACTCTGTTTTAGCTATGGCACATTCTGCAAGATTATTATTGTTCCTGATTGGTATCTGTAGCATGTCTTCTATGTATGCACAAAAGCGTAATCTATTGATTTATAAAGATACGGTTACCGGGAAGGATACCCTTATTCATAGTATCTCATTTTTCACAGAATCTCCTAAGAATAAGCAATATTTCATATCGATAGAAAAAGGCGGAGTAAAAGTGAAGACTTATGCTGCCGGAGATATACTATTGTATCGGGAAGGAGGCACCTCTTTTCTTTCAAAGACTATTATCGTAGATGGTGAAAAAAGGCAGGCTTTGTTACCACGCATTTATTGGAAAGAGCCTGTGAATATGTATTCTTTCATAACGGATAAAGGAAAAACAGAATACTATTTTCAGGAAGGTACAGATAATAATGAACCTCTGAAACCCATGAAAGATGATCCGCAAACAGGTTATGTAAATCCTTTGAAAACATATCTGGAACAGTTTCCGATAGCTCAGGAGAATGAAGACGTGAAAGCATATATCCATTCTATGAAACCTACGGCGAACTCTTTCAGAAGCCGGTATAAGGTTTGCCTGACGGGCAATGCGAATTATATCCCACGTGTCCGTTGGGGAGTGCTGGCAGGAGCGGGTATCGCCAAATTATCTTTTGAAACTTATGATTTTAAGTCCCAATTGCAAGGCTTTGTTGGGATATTTGCCGATATACCTCTGATTGATGGATTTTCTTTTCATCCGGAACTGACCTATCGTAAGTATGCTTTTAGTAAATTAGAGGAAACCATACAGAAGTTGAGTGCTGTTTGTAACAGGCAGGATTTCGTTTTGCCGTTAATGTTGCGCTATACTTTCCTGTCGCAGAAAGGAAAAGTGTTACCCTATATACAATTGGGCGCAGAATTGGAATATGCTTTAAAGAATGAGTCAGCCAGTCAATATATGACTACCGATTCGGAGGGTTTCAATGTATGGACTGAGAGCGGAACCATAAAACATGATAAGTTCGGGGTTGCCTATACTGGCGGTATTGGCGTCGAGTGGAAAATCCTCTCTAATCACTCTTTGTTTTTGGACTTGCGTTATAATAGAGAGACGACAAAGGAACATCTGACAGGTTACTATGCTGTTCTTTCTTTTAATCTTTAAAAACAGTCGGTTATGAAAACAAATCATTTTATAGTTTCCTTCTTCCTTTGGATAAGTTGTGCATTACTTTTTGTCTGTTCTTGTGGAGATGCGGAACTGGCCCTTTTTGATGCAGCCAAAGTGAAAATAAAGGCTGAGTGGAAAGATTACTCGTTTCATTTTTCAGCAGATGTCGAGAGCTCAGGCAATCTAAAGATAGAGGAACGAGGATTTGTGCAGGTTATTCCGGCCCACTATGAAGATATGGGTTCGTGTCCGGAGCAAACAGAAACTTTGATAATTCCATTAACCGGAGATTTTTCCTACCAGACAGAGAAAGATAATTTGATGAATGGTCTAGAATGTCGGGTTTATGCATATGTAAAGACTAATTTTGGTAACTTCCGCAGTGAAATGGCAGTGTTGAAAATACCCAACCAATCGCAACCGCAGATAACTTCGGTACATCATGTCCCTTTACCCGAAGGTCCCTATTGGGGAGGTGGCACTGTCTATATTGATGGCACCGGCTTCTCCAATATAAAGAAACGGATTGTGGTCTCTATAAAAACAGTGGGAGATTTATGGAATCCACCACAGAGTATTTATCTGGATGTTCAAGAAGTATCATTTACGCGGATTGTTGCTACCTATCCTTCCAATAAATGGAACCTGGTGGGAGATTTTCCGTTGACTGTATTTGTGGGTAATTATGAAAATAAGGCTGTTGGTACATTCAAAGTAGAAGGGGTAATATTAGAAAACATATCACCTTCTGTGCTTCGGTATGGAGAAAAGGCAATGATACAAATGTCAGGATTCTCTCCGGACAATGACTTTCAACTTGCAACGTATGCCCCCGGAGATTATAAAATAGTGTCTACTTCCGAGCAAGGGGTGGAATTGCAAGTATTTCCTAATCATTATGATTCCAATAGCGATAGGGAATATCAATTATTCTATTATGATAAGAATACGAATATGTATTCTACACGCCTGTCATTCCATGTGCCTGCGTCTAAGTGGGTGGAAAGGAATTCTTTTGAGATGCTAAGTCCTAATGCCGGGCAATATAATTGCTTCTATCAAGGTAAAGGCTATTTTTATGATACTGACAATTTTTTTAATTCGGATAACAATAAACTGAAAGTATATGACCTGGAAACATTTTCATGGGAATATTATCCGTTAATGGACAACGAACACAATTATGGCACTAATGAATATGCCAACTTATTTGCTCATGAGGGGTATATTTATCTTTCAATCAAGCGTCGGAGGTATAATGAAGAAACAGGTACTGTTCTCTCTTGGCAGTGTTTCTATCGCTTCAATGTCAATACCCATCAGTGGGAACAGTTGAAGAACATTGCCGACAATGCTGAAGATTGTATGAATATAGATGCTGTATGGTTTGATGGACAGCAGCTATATATGCATTCTGATAAGCCCTTTTTGTGGAAATATAACCCTACGACAGATAGCTGGCAAAAAACTACCATACATTTCCCTGCCGACTTCATATTTGCAGGTGAACACAACAGCTATATCTACTATCAAACAGAGGATACGCATATTTACCGCTTTAAGAAAGAGCAACCGGAAAAGGTTGAATATTTTGGTACGCTGGAACTTCCTGTTTCTAAAGAAGCGGCAGTCTGCGGGAACTATATTTACTATAGACATAAGATAGGGGTATTCCGCATACCGCTATCGCAACCAATAGGAGGAGAGATGCTTGAGGTCGAATCATTAGGTGCCATGGATGCATTCTATTATTGTCATGGTACATTCTTCTCTCACAATGGGGATATCAATTATCTTCTGGCTACCCGGCCTATTGCTATGGGATGGGGAGACTGTTATTTATATGAATATTCCAATTGAGACTTATATGAATGCTCAGCATGGCATGTCCTTTCCTTTTTTAATTCTTGCTATCTGCGCTCTTTTTCGTACTTTTGCAGTTTAATGAAAAGAAGTAGTTATTAAAACAAATATTCTGTATGAAATCAGACATTGAAATAGCCCGCAGCATTGAGCTGAAAAAGATTAAGCAGGTAGCCGAAAGTGTAGGTATTCCTCGTGAAGAAGTAGAAAACTACGGACGATACATTGCCAAAATTCCTACGCACCTGATTGATGAAGAAAAGGTGAAAAAGAGTAACCTGATACTGGTTACTGCCATCACCGCCACTAAAGCCGGTATAGGTAAAACAACAGTTTCCATCGGTCTGACATTAGGACTGAATAAGATTGGAAAGAAAGCGATTGTAGCTTTGCGCGAACCTTCATTGGGGCCTTGTTTCGGAATGAAAGGTGGTGCAGCAGGTGGCGGTTATGCCCAGGTGCTCCCCATGGAGAAAATAAATCTACATTTTACAGGAGACTTCCATGCCATCACATCAGCGCATAACATGATATCTGCATTGCTCGACAATTATCTGTATCAACATCAGGCGGATGGTTTCGGACTGAAAGAAATCATCTGGAGACGTGTACTCGATGTGAACGACCGCTCTTTGCGTAGCATTGTCACAGGTTTAGGTCCCAATACGAATGGTGTTACTGAGGAATCCGGCTTTGACATCACTCCGGCATCCGAAATCATGGCAATTCTTTGTCTGGCAACAGACGTAGATGACCTGAAACGACGGATTGAGAACATAATTCTTGGCTTTCGTTTTGATGGTTGCCCGTTCACTGTGAAAGAGTTGGGTGTGGCAGGTGCTATCACTGTTTTACTGAAAGATGCTATAAATCCGAACTTGGTTCAAACTACCGAAGGCTCGGCTGCATTTGTTCATGGCGGTCCATTCGCAAACATTGCCCATGGCTGCAATTCTATTCTTGCTACAAAAATGGCAATGACATTCGGAGACTATGTAGTGACGGAGGCCGGCTTCGGCGCTGATCTTGGTGCAGAGAAATTCTACAATATTAAATGCCGCAAGAGTGCTTTGCAACCGAAATTGACGGTGATAGTCGCCACTGCCCAGGGACTGAAAATGCATGGTGGTGTTAGTCTTGACCGCATCAAGGAACCTAATATGGAAGGACTGCAACAAGGTTTCGGAAATCTCGATAAACATATACGCAATCTGCGTTCATTTGGCCAGACAGTTATTGTTGCTTTCAATCGTTTTGCAAGTGATACGGATGAGGAGGTGGAAGCTATCCGCCATCATTGTGAAGAGAAATTAGGAGTGGGGTTTGCTGTCAATAATGCTTTTGCAGATGGAGGAGAGGGAGCGATGGAGCTTGCCAATCTGGTTGTTGACACTCTTGAAAATAAACCTTCCGAACCATTGAACTTTAGCTATAATGAAGATGACAGTGTAGAACAAAAAATAGAAAAGATAGCTTGCAATCTTTATGGAGCCAGTGTGGTGACTTACAGTATTCATTCGCGTAAAATCATTAAACTGATTGAAAAAATGGGTATCAGTCATTATCCGGTTTGCATTGCTAAAACGCAATATTCTTTTTCTGCCGATCCCAAGATATATGGTGCAGTGAATAACTTTGAGTTTCACATTAAGGACATCGTAATTAATAATGGCGCTGAAATGATTGTTGCCATTGCCGGAGAAATTCTTCGTATGCCGGGACTTCCCAAAGAACCACAGGCAATGCATATTGATATTGTGGATGGAAATATAGAAGGATTGAGCTAAGCCCACAATATATAAAAAAATAATCCGTAGCCTTGTAAAGCTACGGATTATTAATAATTACTGAAATAAATTATACTATTAATATGCGAAAAGCGGATACTTTTCCATTGTCTTATTCACACGTGCGCGAATTTCAGCAATAACCGCTTCATTATCTACATTAGAAAGAACTGTTTCAATCATTTCTGCAATTTCCAGCATCAAATCTTCCTTAGCACCACGAGTTGTGATGGCAGGAGTACCTAAACGAATACCAGAAGTCTGGAATGCAGAACGACTATCAAACGGAACCATATTCTTATTCACAGTGATATCCGCAGATACTAATGCTTTCTCAGCTACCTTACCGGTAAGATCAGGATATTTGCTACGAAGGTCAACCAGCATAGAGTGATTATCTGTACCGCCTGAAACGATAGTAAAACCACGATCAATCAATGCTTGTGCCAATACAGCAGCATTTTTCTTTACCTGAGCAGCATATTCTTTAAATTCCGGTTGCATGATTTCACCGAAAGCAACAGCTTTAGATGCAATAACATGCTCCAACGGACCTCCCTGTATACCGGGGAATACGGCTGAGTCTATCAATTGTGACATCATCTTGATTTCACCCTTCGGAGTAGTCTTGCCCCATGGGTTAGGGAAATCTTTACCTATCAGGATAATACCTCCACGAGGACCACGCAGAGTCTTATGTGTGGTAGAAGTAACAATATGGGCATACTTCACAGGGTTTTCCAGTAATCCGGCAGCTATCAATCCGGCAGGGTGAGCCATATCAATCATCAGGATAGCACCTACTTTGTCTGCAATTTCACGCATACGTTTGTAGTCCCATTCGCGGGAATATGCCGAACCACCACCGATAATCATTTTTGGTTTTTCGCGCAAAGCAACCTCTTCCATCTGATCGTAGTCTACGCGACCGGTTTCTTTATTCAGATTATATTCACAAGGAGTATATATGATACCCGAAGTGTTTACCAAGGAACCATGTGAGAGGTGACCGCCGTGAGCCAGGTTTAATCCCATGAATTTGTCACCCGGGTTCAAAACGGCGAGAAATACAGCAGCATTAGCCTGTGCACCCGAGTGAGGTTGTACATTAGCCCATTCTGCACCGAAAATTTCCTTTATGCGGTCAATAGCAATTTGTTCGCTCTGGTCTACCACCTCACAGCCTCCGTAGTAACGTTTGCCGGGATAGCCTTCTGCGTACTTGTTGGTAAGACAGGAACCCATTGCCTGCATAACTTGGTCACTTACAAAATTCTCTGATGCAATCAGTTCAATACCTTTGAGCTGACGTTGATGTTCTTTTTCGATGATATCGAAAATTAAATCGTCTCTTTTCATTTTGCTTACTTAGATAAGTTTGATAAATCTGTGTTCTCTTATTAAGCGCACAAATTTACGGTAAAAAAACGAATAAATTGACAGAAAAGGCAGAAATTTACTTTCTAAAAGAAAACTCCGAGAGAAAAGCTAAGTACATTATCCCGGCGATGGAAGCGTATTTCATCGACAGGAGGAATTTCGCCGTTCGTACCATCATCATAAGTAACCTTTCGGGAAATGTTATGCAATCCTATATCATAACGGAAATCGAAGAAAACGCGGGAAATAGTGACTGCTACTCCGAGAGTAAAACTAAGATTCAACGGACGTAGTTTTTCACTGATTTCCTGTTGGTCGAAATTCTCGAAAGTGACTTCACTTTTTTTATTCCAGATATAACGGAACTTAGGACCACCAAACACAGCCAGACTGTAAGGCCCCTCTTTGATAACATTATATCCATAGATAACGGGAACATCAATGCTATGAATGGACGAAGTAATAGATGCCATTTCCAAAGGAGCATCGTCTTCAGCCGGCTTCTCGAAAGTGATGTTGCAACGGTTGATATTGTAAGATATCTCCGGCTGCAAGAAATGGCGTTCAAAATTGATACGCATGAAGATGGAAGCAAAATAACCTATCTTATAGTTATTCTGCACTTCATCTATAGTGATACCATTCAGTGTGAGATTGGATACAAGGAAGAGGGAAGAGGTGAACCCGCCTTTAATTCCGAAATTCACCGGGCGATCATGGTGGTGCTTCTTTAAGGGTTCTTCGACTGCTGTACCGGGCACAAGGGGAGATTGTCCCCACAAGGTGGCGGGGAGAAATAAAAGGCACAGCATAAAGATTTTCAAAACTCTGTTCATCATTTATCGCTAACCGTTAATCATTCATTTTATTTCTTCTTTTCGACCGACCAGCCAAATTTGCCAATCTTTTCGCCCAATTCGTAATATCCTCCGTGTACATAAACCAACGGATTAGCTTCTGCCAATTCCAGTTTTCCCGTTTCCGGATTCAAGTTACGGTCGTCAGCACGTACATTTACTACGTCGGCTATAAACATGGCATGCGAACCGAGCGACATGATTTCCTTCACGCGGCATTCTATGCACAAGGGAGATTCCTCAATAAACGGAGCACTGACTACAGTACTTTTTCCCGGTGTCAGGTGCATCTCTTCAAACTTATTATAATCTTTGCCCGAGCGTACGCCACACCAGTCGGTAGCACGTGCCATATCCTTGGTGGTGAGGTTGATGACAAACTCCATATTCCGTTTCAGAATATCATAGGAGTGACGTTCGGGACGTACAGATATATAACACATGGGCGGGTTCGTACAAATCGTTCCCGTCCATGCAATTGTTAGTATGTTATATTCCTCCGGTGTATTCCCGCAACTCACCAATACGGCAGGGAGCGGATAAATCATTGTTCCGGGCTTCCAATCTTGCTTCATGTCATGGGTTTTAGTTACAAACTACAAGTACCTTTCGGTGTATCGGCATAAACTATACATTTTCTTCAAAATCATTGCACAGCCACCTGTAGCTTGTAGCTTTGTAGCTCGTAACTTTTATATTATCTCAATATCTTCTCTTCTCTGTTCTTTTTCGCAATAGTGGCATCTTATTACGCAATTCTCCTTGTCCACTACGTGGAATAACGTCGGCATAGGTTCATTGTTCGTTATGCACTTTGGATTGGCACATTTTACAATACCGTGGAGTTCTTCGGGCAGATTTACTTCACGCTTTTCCACCACTTCATAATCGCGGATGATATTCAGTTTCACATTCGGTGCCACCACAGCTATACGGTTAATTTCATCATCGCAAAAGAACTTGTCGGCAATTTTGATGATACCTTTGGTGCCTAGCTTTTTGCTTTTCAGATTGAACCCAATAGTGATATTATTACTCATGTGTTCAAGACCCAGCAAAGAGACTACAGTGAATAAATTCTCAGAGGGGATATGGTCGATGACAGTGCCATTTTCTAAAGCGGCTACCTGTAATTCTTGTTTCTTTTCGCTCATAGTTTTCTGATGTAACTTCAATTGTAATATTATTCATTCTTTCACATCATCCAGAGTAATGCCTAACACATCGCAAAGAATGGCTTCACGGGCATACAGGCCATTTTGTGCCTGTTGGAAATAATAAGCCTTCGGACTATCGTCTACATCATAGGCTATTTCGTTGACGCGAGGCAGGGGGTGCAGAATGCGCAAATTGGGGCGGGTATGTTCCAACATCTTTTTGCGCAGAATATATACATTTTTCACCCGTTCGTACTCCATGAGGTCGGTAAAGCGTTCACGCTGTACACGAGTCATGTAAAGAATATCGGCATCAGCTATTATTTCTTCGGTAAAGTCCGTGTGCTCCACGTATTTAATGCTATGATTGCGGCAATAGATTTTATATTCTTCGGGCATTTTCAGTTCGTCGGGAGCAATGAAATGGAAAGTGGGGTTAAAGTGGCGCATCGCCATCAGCAACGAATGCACTGTACGACCGTATTTGAGGTCGCCAACGAGGAAAATATTCAGATTTTCCAGCGTACCTTGGGTCTTGTAGATGGAGTAGAGGTCGAGCATCGTTTGTGAAGGATGTTGATTAGCTCCGTCTCCGGCATTGACGATGGGAATGTTGGTAACTTCACTGGCATAGCGGGCAGCACCTTCCAAATGATGCCGCATCACGATGATATCGGCATAATTACTCACCATTTTGATGGTGTCTTTCAAGGTTTCTCCTTTTGAAGAACTCGTGGCTTTAGGGTCGCTGAATCCAATTACACGGGCACCTAAGCGATTGGCTGCAGTCTCGAAACTGAGTCTTGTGCGGGTGGATGGCTCGAAAAAAAGGGTGGCAACTACTTTCCCTTCCAGTAAAGTGCGGTTGGGATGGGCTTCAAATTGTTTTGCCATCTCAATCATGTAGAGGATTTTTTCCTTGCTATGTTCGGCGATGGTGACTAAACTTCTGTTTTCCATATCGTTCGTTATTTTGTTTCTTTTCGAGAGTGTAAAGGTAGATAAAATATGCGGAGTACGAAAAAACACAGGAGAAAATTTAGAAGAAAATTTTGCCCTATGGCTGATAAGCTTCGTCTCATGAGATGAAGTTTATCAGCTTGCGAGACGATGCCGGAATATAATTTTTCATCATCATCAGCAGCAGCAGCTTTTTTTCTTTTTATGATGATGATGTTATATAAAGAATATATAAGAAAGAAAAAGCGTACTTTATTTTAGCTGTTTTTTGGGGAAATAAGCACTTTACGCTTTTTATTCCTAAGCAAAAAATGACGTTTTTTGGCGAAAAATGCATTAAAAACGGCCGATTCCTGCATGAAAAAGTGCTAAATCGTATCTGTTTTAATAGAATAAAGTGTGGCATTCCGGACGATAGGCTGTGGCATTTTAAGAGTTTTTCTATTGAAATTATAAGTGTGTTCCAATATAATTCCGTACCTTTGCCCTATTATTTTTACAGGTTAATCTATTTAGTGAATTTACAGTATTAAGCATGATAAAGAACATCATAAAAATCCTCTGGATATTCTTAGCCGTCGTTGTATTGGCTTGTGCCACTGTTTTCTTCTCCATTGCAAAAGGTTGGATTGGCTATATGCCTCCTGTTGAAGACTTGGAAAACCCTAATTATAAGTTTGCTACACAAGTCTTCTCTGAAGATGGAAAAGTGCTTGGCACTTATTCGTTTAGCAAAGAGAACCGTGTTTATGTGGGTTATAACGACCTGTCTCCCAATATTATCAATGCATTGATTGCAACAGAGGATGTGCGTTTTGCCGAACATTCCGGAATTGATGCCATCGCTTTATTTCGTGCCATCGTAAAACGCGGTCTGCTGTTCCAGAAAAATGCAGGTGGCGGTAGTACCATTACTCAACAATTGTCCAAGCAGCTTTATTCGCCCAGTGCGGATAATGTGATGGAACGTTTATTCCAGAAACCCATAGAATGGGTGATTGCTGTGAAATTGGAGCGTTATTATACCAAAGAAGAGATACTCACCATGTATCTTAATAAATTTGACTTTTTGAATAATGCGGTAGGTATAAAGACAGCAGCTAATACTTATTTTGGATGTGACCCGAAAGATTTAAAAATGGAAGAAGCTGCCACATTGGTTGGTATGTGTAAAAATCCATCTTATTTTAATCCGGTGCGTTTCAAGGAACGTTCACGAGGACGTCGCAATGTGGTACTCGACCAAATGCGTAAAGCCGGATATATCACTGTCGAAGAGTGCGATTCTCTGCAAGCACTCCCTCTTACTTTGAAGTATACTCGCGTAGACCATAAAGAAGGTTTAGCTACCTATTTCCGCGAATATTTGCGTAGTGTGTTGAATGCCAAGAAGCCTGTGCGTAGTGAATATCGTGGTTGGCAGATGCAGAAATATTATGAGGATTCTCTCGATTGGGAGAATAATCCTTTGTTTGGCTGGTGTGAAAAGAATACGAAGAAGGACGGTTCAAAATATAACCTTTATACAGACGGTCTGAAAATTTATACTACTATTGATTCCCGTATGCAACAATATGCAGAAGAATCGGTAGAAGAACATCTGAAAGAATTGCAAGGATACTTCTTCAAAGAGAAAAAAGGACGCAAAAAAGCACCTTATAGTAACAGGATTACTCAGGAACAGGTAGATGAAATTCTGACTCGTACAATGAAACAATCTGACCGTTACCGCATCATGAAAAAAGCCGGAGCATCGGATGCAGAAATAGAGAAGGCTTTCAATACGCCCGAAGAAATGTCCGTATTTACATGGGATGGAGAGAAAGATACGATTATGACTCCGATGGATTCTATCCGCTACTACAAACACTTCCTTCGTGCTGGTTTCATGTCAATGAATCCGCATAACGGACATGTGAAAGCATATGTGGGCGGTCCCAATTATAACTATTTCCAGTATGACATGGCAATGGTGGGCCGTCGGCAGGTTGGTTCTACTATAAAACCTTATGTTTATACGTTGGCTATGGAAAGCGGTTTTTCCCCTTGTGACGAAGCCCGCCACGTGGAATATACTTTAATTGATGAAAATGGTAAGCCATGGACACCTCGTAATGCCAACACCAAACGTTATGGAGAAATGGTAACCATCAAGTGGGGACTGGCTAATTCCGATAACTGGATTACAGCTTATCTGATGAGCAAACTCAATCCGTATTCCTTAAAACGCCTGATAGAAAGTTTTGGTGTGCGTAATCGTGAAATTGTACCGTCGGTATCCCTCTGTCTCGGCCCTTGCGAAATTTCAGTTGGAGAGATGGTAAGTGCCTATACGGCATTTCCGAATAAAGGTATCCGTGTAGCTCCTTTGTTTGTAACACGTATTGAAGACAATGAAGGTAATGTTCTGGCTACTTTCTCGCCGGAGATGGAAGAGGTAATCGGCGTTTCCAGCGCTTATAAAATGTTGATTATGCTTCGTGCCGTAGTCAATGAAGGCACAGGTGGCCGCGTTCGTCGTTTGGGTGTGAAGGCTGATATGGGCGGTAAGACCGGAACAACGAACTACAATGCGGACGGTTGGTTTATGGGCTTTACTCCTTCGTTAGTATCCGGATGCTGGGTAGGTGGAGAAGAACGAGACATTCACTTTGATACCATGCTTCATGGACAGGGCGCTTCGATGGCATTGCCTATCTGGGCTAAATATATGGTGAAAGTTTTTGCCGACAAGACTTTGGGGTACGATGAAAATGAACAGTTTCAACTTCCTGAAGGATTCGATCCCTGTAAAGACAATGCCGAAATAGATTTAGATTCGACATCTGAAAGTGGCTTGGATGAATTATTTAATTAATTCTTAATTTCCCCGTGGTTTACACAATTAGTATCGGCAGCAATGAGCGTCGAAAAGAAAACCTTTCATTGGCGCGGAAGCGTTTGAAAGAACTGTTTCCCGGCATCTGCTTCTCTACGGAAGAAGAAACGAAACCACTTTACTTTCGCCGCACCTCTTTATTTTCCAATCAAGTGGCACGTTTCATTTCCGATAATAATGCGATGGAAGTAACTTCTCATTTGAAGGCTATTGAAAAGGAGGCGGGGCGAATACCTGAAGAAAAAAAACAGGAAATAGTTCGGCTTGATATTGATTTGCTGTCATGTGACGATACAGTCTATAAACCGGAAGATTTGAAACGGGATTACATCTGCCGGGGATTGAAAGAGCTGAAAAAGTGATAAGTCATAAAGGTCGCGTAATTAAATAGTAAAATATCAAATAGAAAATCAAGATATGTTGAAGTTTTTAGGAATTATTCCTGCCCGTTATGCATCTACACGTTTTCCTGCAAAGCCGTTGGCGATATTGGGTGGAAAAACTGTGATACAGCGGGTATATGAACAAGTGGCAGGCATTCTGGATGATGCCTATGTGGCTACAGATGATGAAAGGATAGAAGCGGCAGTAAAGGCCTTTGGCGGTAAAGTGGTGATGACTTCTGTAAATCATAAGAGCGGCACGGACCGTTGCTACGAAGCATATACCAAGATTGGAGGAAACTTCGATGTCGTAGTCAATATACAGGGAGACGAGCCTTTTATACAACCTTCACAACTGGAGACGGTAAAGGCTTGCTTTGATGATCTTACAACTCAGATAGCTACATTGGTAAAACCTTTCACACCTGATAACGGATTTGAGGCATTGGAGAATATTAATTCACCCAAAGTGGTATTGAATAAAAATATGAATGCGCTTTATTTCAGCCGCTCCATCATTCCTTATCAGCGTAATGCTGAAAAGCAGGATTGGCTGAAAAATCATACTTATTATAAACATATAGGTCTGTATGCTTACCGTGCCGAAGTATTGAAAGAAATCACTTCTCTGCCGCAATCTTCCCTTGAATTGGCAGAATCTTTGGAACAACTTCGTTGGCTGGAGAATGGATATACCATCAAAGTCGGTATTACTGAGGTCGAAACAATAGGTATTGATACTCCGCAGGATCTGGAGAAAGCAGAAGAATTTTTGAAAACATGTTAGACAGAAGCATTCAACCTATTATCCGCGAACCTGAACAATTGGAAGTGCCATCACCTGAACGGCGGGTGATGCCGAATGGTGTACCTTTATATATACTCAATGCCGGAGATAATGAGGTAGTACGCATTGATTTGTTGATGGAAGGCGGACGATGGCAACAAACCCAACGCCTGCAAGCTTTGTTCACCAACCGAATGTTGCGTGAAGGGACTCGCCGCTATTCCGCTGCAGCGATTGCCGAGAAGCTGGACTATTATGGTGCATGGTTGGAGCTTTCAAGCTCGTCCGAGTATGCTTATGCCACTCTCTATTCTTTGAATAAATACCTGCCTGAAACTTTAGATATTTTCGAGTCTATTATAAAAGAACCACTTTTTCCTGAGAAAGAGTTAGGAGTAATTGTTGATAATAACATTCAGCAGTTTCAGGTAAATAGTTCGAAGGTTGATTTTCTGGCTCATCGGGCTCTGGTAAACGCAGTGTACGGTGATAAACATCCTTGTGGACAATTGGTGCAGGAAGAAGATTATCATTTAATCAATCCCTCTGTTCTGCAATCCTTTTATGACAGTTATTATCATTCGGAAAATTGCAGCATTTATCTTTCGGGAAAGGTCAGTGAAGATGCTATCCGCCGTATAGAAGTTCTTTTTGGAAGTGAACCTTTTGGAAAAGGTTTCTTAAAACCGGAAAAAAACTTTTATATTCCGGTAACGTCTCCCGGGAAACGCTTTTTTACCGAGCGTACCGATGCGATGCAGAGCGCCGTTCGTATGGGGATGATTTCTTTGGATCGCCGTCATCCCGATTATTTGAAAATGCGTGTCCTGGTAACTTTGCTGGGTGGATATTTCGGCAGTCGTTTAATGTCCAATATCCGTGAAGAAAAAGGCTATACATATGGTATTTCTGCTGGTATCATGCCTTATCCAGACAGTGGATTGTTTGTTATCAACACCGAAACAGCCAATGAATTTGTAGAACCACTTATCAAAGAAGTTTACCGCGAAATAGATTGTTTACAAAATGACCTTGTATCTGATAAAGAGCTTGCTATGGTACGGAATTATATGCTGGGAGACATGTGTCGCAGCTATGAGTCTGCCTTTTCGCTAGCGGATGCCTGGATTTTTATTCATACTTCCGGCCTTTCGAACTCTTATGTGAAGGATGCCGTAGAAGCAGTGAAGACGATTACGTCCAATGAAATACGAGAACTTGCCTCACTTCATTTGTGCAAAGAGACATTAAAAGAAGTCGTATCCGGCAAAAAAATGTCATAAAAGACGTGTGATATCTCTTCCTTTTGGGAGATTAATCGTATCTTTGTGCAAATCCTGTATAAAGCATGTAACAAATTACTGCCTTTATACGTCTTTAGAACAGGTTTCTCTATTTGCAAACTCAAAGGAATCTGATGTTTTTCGCAAACATCTCCTTTATTATTTAATTGCTAATTAATAATTTTCAATGAAATATCTATATACTGCACTCATTCTGGTATTTTTGTCCCAAAACGGGGCCACAGCCCAGGAAAAGAAACAAGGTTTCTTCGATAAAGTTAAAAGCACATTCTCTTCTGAAATAAAGATCGGAACGCATACATTCAAGGACGGCTCTGTGTATACGGGTGAAATGAAAGGACGTAAACCCAACGGAAAAGGAAAGACTGTTTTTAAGAATGGTAATGTCTACGAAGGTGAATATGTAAAAGGTAAACGTGAGGGATATGGCACATATACTTTCCCTGACGGCGAAAAATATGAGGGACAATGGTTCCAGGATCAGCAACACGGTAAAGGTATTTATTATTTTATGAATAACAACCGTTACGATGGCATGTGGTTCCAGGATTATCAACAGGGCAAAGGAACCATGTTCTACTACACCGGTGATGTTTATGACGGTGATTGGGTGAACGATAAGCGTGAAGGTCAAGGTACATATACCTGGAAAAATGGTTCTAAATATGAAGGCGAATGGAAAAATGATAAAAAAGAGGGCCAAGGTACATTTGTTTGGAATGACGGTTGCAAATATGAAGGCGATTGGAAAAATGATGTTCGTGACGGAAAAGGTACTTTTGAATATGCCAACGGAGATAAATATATAGGTGACTGGAAAGATGATATGCAACATGGTAAAGGTATTTATTTCTTCCATACGGGCGATCGTTATGAAGGCTCATATGTACAAGGTGAACGTACAGGAGCCGGTATCTATTACTATGCCAACGGAAATAAATATGTAGGAAACTTCAAGGACGGTATGCAGCATGGCAAGGGCGTGTTTACCTGGGCTAGCGGTGCTGTATATGACGGAGATTGGAAAGATAACCAGCGCGACGGGCGTGGATTATACAAATGGAATGTTGGAGATTCATACGAAGGCGAATGGAAAAACAATCAATTCAATGGTCAGGGCACTTTGATTATGACAGACGGAACCAAATATAAAGGTAGCTTTGTAAATGGCATGGAAGAAGGGAACGGCGTGCAGGAAGATAAAGATGGTAATCGCTACGAAGGTTTCTTTAAACAAGGAAAGAAACATGGTCCTTTTGTAGAAACAGATAAGAATGGAAAAGTGATAAGGAAGGGAACCTACAAAATGGGAAGATTGGATTTGAATAATTAAAAGTTATAAATTAAAAATTAAAGGCTGCGCGATGTTTAACTGCGCAGCCTTTAATTTTTAATTTATAACTTTTAATTTCTGATTTGCTAAATGCAAATCAGATAATGTATTGTGAACTGATTGATTCATTATTCACTACTCTCTTGATTGTTTCAGCAAACATGTCAGCGATGCTAAGCTGTTTTACTTTCGCACATTTCTTAGAGTAGGGGATACTATCAGTAAATACGATTTCAGTCAGGCTGGATTCTTGCACGCGGAAGGAAGCCGGGTCAGACATCACACAGTGACTTGCAATGGCGCGTACTGAACTCGCTCCGGCATCTAACATGATGTTAGCAGCTTTTGTGATAGTTCCGGCGGTATCTACGATATCATCTACCAACACAACATTCTTATTTGTTACATCACCGATGATTTGCATGGAAGCAACTTCATTTGCTTTTTCACGTGATTTATTGCACAATACCAAAGGAACCCCTAGATATTTGGAGAATGTGCTGGCACGCTTGGAACCACCAACGTCAGGCGTAGCAATTACAAGGTCTTTCAACTTCAGTGACTCAATATAGGGGAGGAACACTGCAGATGCGTACAAGTGATCTACCGGAATATTGAAGAAACCTTGAATTTGATCGGCATGGAGATCCATCGTAATCAGACGGTCGATGCCTGCTACTGAAAGTAAATCGGCTACCAATTTAGCGCCGATAGAAACACGTGGTTTGTCCTTTCTGTCCTGTCGTGCCCATCCGAAATAAGGAATAACAGCAACAACGCTTTTGGCTGATGCTCTTTTTGCTGCATCAATCATTAGCAGAAGTTCCATTAAATTGTCGGAATTAGGGAAGGTAGATTGAACTAAGAATACATGTGCGCCACGAATTGACTCTTCATAGGAAACAGCAAACTCACCATCAGCAAAGTGGGTGATGTTCATCTTTCCCAGAGGGCAATCAAGGCTTGCGCAGATTTTTTCTGCGAGGTATCTCGAGTTAGTGCCTGAGAATACCATTACGGGTGCTTTTTCGCTCATTTTGTAATAGATATTACCTATTTATTTAATTCGGCTGCAAAGTTATGAATTTCCCGCTACATTCTACAAGACTTATTGTAGAAAAATCTTTTTTCTTTCCCGGATTTATTTGTAGCTTTGCTAAGTGAAACAGTTTTCCCTCATACTATCGGCAAGTTTGCTGCTTTCCTGCGTGGCAATGGTTTCTTGTGTGGGCACTGCCCCCACCAAAGAAGTGCGTCTTATCGATTCGCTCAATCAAGTGGCTTATTCATACCGCTATAAAGATTTGGACTCTTCCTGTCATGCCGCCACACAAGCATACGAAAACGTAAACCTCTATCGCCAAGGTAAAGCAGAAGCCTCCAATAATTTAGGATTTTGTGCATTTATGCGTATGGACTTCGAACAAGCGGAAAAGTTTCATAATGAAGTGTATGGTTTAACCAAAAACGAACTGGAATTATTAATCGCTGACATCGGATTAATGAAAATCTATCAGCGAACTGCTATGAACAAAGAATTTTACGACTATCGTAACAGTGCTCTTCGCCGTATGAAACGAATTGACGAAGACAATAACCTTTTCGTAGATAAACACGAGCAACTACGGTTGAACTATGCACATTCTGAATTTTACATCGTTTCCGCAGTCTATTATTACTATCTTCAACAACGCCCGGAAGCAGTTGCTTCCATCAACGAAATATATCCACAGGAAGAACTGGCTGCAGATACCAATCAACTATTATATTATCATTATATAAAAGGTTCGGCAGCACTGTGTGATGGTGAAACAGCCGATGAACGTCGTTTGCGTGAGTTTGATGAATTATATACGGCTTGGAAACTGGCTTCCCGTGGAGGATACTTGTACTTTGAAGGAAATGGCGTTCAGGGGCTTGCTAACCTAATGGCATCGCCGGATAATTATGAGTTTTTTCAGACCCGGCGTTCTCATGCATTGAAACAGTTCGAAGTGCCGGTCGATTCTTTATTACCTATGCGTTTAGGTCAACTGGCTCTTAAGAAGTTTAAGCAATACAATGATTTATATCAAATTGCCGGAGCGTATGTTTCAATCGGCAAATATCTGAATGCACATGGTAACTACACCGAAGCACTGGATACGCTGACACTTGCTCTGGAATGTGTGAATAACCATCATCGACGTTTTTACGATTGCCACGATAGCCTGGACTGGCTAAAAACCTTTGATATCCGGGATACCATATCTTCTGAAAAAGCATGGATACAGAGGGAACTGAAAACGGTTCCCGAATGGATTTCACGTATTCGTGAACAACTGAGTGTTACATATGCCGGATTGGAGATGAAGCAACATTCTGACTATAACAGGAACATCTATCTGGATATTCTGGAAGATACCCGCCAGGACAAAGAACTGGAGAGCCGTTACCTGGCTTTGGAAAGTGAAGCGCGGCAACTCAATATTCTTCTTTTCTTTGTAATTGTCGGTTTTATTTTGGTAGTTTTATTCTTCTGGGTATTCAATAAACGTTCTAAGGAACGCAATCGTATCCACTTACACCGTTTGAAACAAATGTTGGATATTTGTCAGAAAATAACTGCATCCATTCCTGCAGATGCGCAAACAGAAGAAGAAATAGTAGATGCTATTCTATCTGCCGTTCAGACGGATATAGAGGAACTTTTCGGAATAAAAGATATTCGGATAGAAGACGGACAACTCATCTTGCCTAAACGGCTTGCAAAAGACGAACGGGCCATAGTGCATGTGATTACTCCATATATCACGTGGGCACTTGATAATGGAATGACATCTATTTCGCTGGGTGACGAACGCCGCCGTTTAGAGAAAGAACGCTATGTCTATGAACAACATATAGCGGGAAACAAACGTCAGAATCTGATAAAAAAAGCCTGCATGGCTATAGTAAATGGTATTCATCCATATATAGACCGGATTATCAATGAAGAACACAAACTGATGGAGAAAGGTTTCATCCATGATGAACGCATCAAGGCTGAAAAGTATCAGTATATGGATGAACTGGTGACAACTATCAATGAATACAATGATATTCTGGCTTTGTGGATTAAAATGAAGCAGGGTAGCCTGAGCCTGAATATAGAGATATTTGGGCTGAATGAACTTTTTGACTTGATAAGGAAAGGAAGCCGTGCTTTCGAGATGAAGCAGCAACGCTTGGAAGTCACTCCAACCGATGTTTATGTAAAAGCAGATAAAGCATTGACGCTATTCATGATAAATACGCTTGCAGAAAATGCCCGCAAATATACTCCGAAAGGAGGCAGCGTAAAAGTGTATGCCCGTTCGACAGAAGAATATGTGGAAATCTCAGTAGAAGATAATGGTTATGGCCTTTCGGAAGAAGATGTGACGCGCATTATAGGAGAGAAATTATATAATTCACAAGAAATAGGTATACTTGATGCTGCTGACCGGGAGGAACTGCGGAAAAATAAAGGGAGCGGTTTCGGCTTAATGAATTGCAAGGGCATTATCGAAAAATACAGGAAAACGAATGAGATATTCAGAGTATGCTTGTTCAATGTGGAAAGTACATTAGGAAAAGGCAGCCGTTTCTATTTCCGTCTGCCGACAAGTGTGCGTAAAACTCTGATGTCCTTTTTATGCATATTTTTGTCTTTGAGTATGAGCTCGTGTCATAAATCTATAGATGAAGTAATTATGCAGCTGGATGAGGTGTATGCGCAAACTGCACAAGATTCCCTGTCGCTGGCTGCGGAAAATGAGTATGAAATTTTACTAAATGAAGCTTCCGAATATGCAAATGATGCCTATTACAGTAATGTGGCAGGCGACTTCGAGCTAACATTGGAATATGCAGACTCCGCCATAGCTTGTCTGAATGCCCATTACAAGAAATATGCCCGTCACCCACAGCGCTATATGACATTGACAGGAGAAGGGGAACCAGGTGAGTTGTCCTGGTGGAATAATCTGTTCAACTCGGATTTTCATGTCATATTGGATATTCGGAATGAAGCAGCCGTTGCATTTCTTGCATTGAAGCAATGGGATGCGTACAGTTATAATAATGCTGCTTATACAACTTTATATAAGTTACTGGGTGAAGACCAATCGCTGGAGGAATATTGCCGTCAGTTGGAACGTTCTACTAATAATAAGATGGTGGGCGTCATTCTTTTTGTCGGGCTGATAGCGGTTTTATTGCTTGGGTACTACATTTTATATATACGTAAACGCCTTATGAACCGTTGGAATCTGGAACAGGTTCTGGAGATAAACAGGCAGATCTTTTCTGCTTCCCTGACGCAAGTTTCCGAAACAGAAGAAGCCCTACAACAAGAAGAAAATACGTTGAAAGCTATTCCACAACGTATTGTTGACGAAGCTTTTGACGCCGTAAATGAATTGCTGACTATTGACAGATTGGGGGTTGCCGTCTATAATGAAGCAACACACCAATTGGAATATGCATCCAACTCTGTAGCTGAAAAAGTAACATCAGTAGTCGGAGAGAATGGACTTTCAACGCGGAATGAAGCATGGAAAGAGGTTGTTCAGCATTGTTTTGAACAACATGCACAATTGTCCGCGCCGGGATTTGAAGCTTTGCCTTTGGTGGTGGACGCCGCAGGAGATTCACGCTGTATCGGCGTTCTATATCTTGAACGTCAGGAACGTGTTGAGCAGGAAACTGCTCATTTATTATTAGAGTTAATAGCGCGCTATATAGCCATTGTGGTATTCAATGCCGTAGTGAAACTGGCAACGAAGTACCGAGATATTGAAGCTGCCCATGAAGAAGCGCATCGGGCATCATGGGAAGATGGCCTACTGCACGTCCAGAACATGGTATTGGACAACTGCCTTTCCACTATCAAGCACGAGACAATTTATTACCCTAACAAGATTAAACAACTCATTGGTAAGCTCCGTTCGGGAATGTTGGCAGAAACAGAAGAAAGAGAAACTGTATCGGCCATCGGTGAATTAATAGAGTATTATAAAGGTATATTTACGATACTGAGTTCATGCGCATCCCGTCAGTTGGAAGAAGTTACATTCCGTCGCGGAATAATTGCTGTGCCGGAATTGTTTGCTTTAGCTGAAAAATATTTCCGTAAAGTAAACAAGGGAAAGACATTTACTGTATCATTTCATACCAAAGCTATCGACGAACGGATAATCGGCGATTTCATCCAACTGCGTTTCTTGTTGGAAAATCTCATAGACGAAGCATTGTCTGTGTCTTTAAATGGAGAAATATCTTTAGAGGCAATGACCGATGGAGAATATATTCGTTTCCTCTTTACGGATATGCGAAGGGAGAAGACCCGTGAAGAACTAAACCTGTTATTTTATCCTAACCTGGAACGTATGACGGCGACGGGAGAGAAAGGAGAGTTGCGAGGAACGGAATACCTCGTCTGCAAACAGATTATCCGCGACCATGACGAATTTGCAGGAAAACGCGGTTGCCGTATCAATGCCGAGCCGGCTGAAAAAGGCGGATTTACAGTTTATTTCACAATACCAAGAAGAAAATAAAAGATAAAAATATGGAAGATAAAAAATTCAAAGTTATTATTGTAGAAGATGTCAAGCTGGAACTGAAAGGGACAGAAGAAATTTTCCGTCATGAAATTCCGAATGCAGAAGTAATAGGTACAGCCATGACCGAAAGTGAATTCTGGACACTGATAGAAGGAGGAGTTCCTGATCTTGTCTTGTTGGATTTAGGTTTAGGTGGTTCCACTACAATTGGTGTGGATATTTGCCGAAACATCTTTAAACGTTATCCGGGTGTACATGTGCTGATATTTACCGGAGAAATTCTGAATGAAAAGCTCTGGGTGGATGTACTGAATGCGGGTGCGGATGGTATCATTCTTAAAACCGGTGAACTGCTTACAAAAACAGATGTGCAAGCAGTGATGGATGGGAAGAAGCTGGTGTTCAATTATCCTATTCTTGAAAAAATAGTAGACCGTTTCAAACAATCTGTTGCAAATGATGCAAAACGTCAGGAAGCTGTTATCAGTTATGATATTGATGAATATGACGAGCGTTTCTTGCGCCATCTGGCTTTGGGATATACCAAAGATATGATTGCTAATCTGAAAGGCATGCCTTTCGGTGTGAAGTCTTTGGAGAAACGCCAGAATGATTTGGTAAACCGATTATTCCCGCAAGGAGAACGTGTAGGGGTAAATGCAACCCGTTTGGTGGTACGTGCTTTGGAACTTCGTATACTTGATATAGATAACTTGGAAGCGGATGATGAATAACAGATGGCGTTTGCCACATCCGGCAACAATGTTCTTCCTGTTGACACTGACTGTCATTGTCCTCTCATGGATATTTGACATTTATGGCTTGAGCGTATTCCAACCCCAAACAGGGGAGGAGATACGGGTGCAGAGTCTGCTCAGTCCGGAAGGTATTCGTTGGCTATTGCGACATGTTGTTACTAATTTCACAGGGTTCGCTCCGTTGGGACTGGTGATTGTGGCAATGTTTGGTATCGGTGTGGCACAACATTCGGGATTTATTGATGCTTGTATCCGGAGGGGGGCACGACGTAAACATAATCCGTGGCGTATGGTCATACTGGTCATCTTTTTGGGGTTACTCTCCAATGTAGTAGGAGACGCAGGATATATAATCTTGCTACCGATTGCCGCAACTTTATTTCATTCGGTCGGTTTGCACCCGGTTGGCGGTATCATTACAGCGTATGTTTCCGTTTCGTGTGGTTATAGTGCCAATGTGTTGTTAAGTACGCTTGATCCCATGCTTGCAGCCAGCACTCAGAAAGCTGCGGATATGGCGAATGTAGTATCAGGCAATACGGGACCTCTGTGTAATTACTATTTTCTGATTGTTTCTACTTTTTTGCTGGCTTTTATTATTTATCAGATAACCCGTCGTAATCTGCTTCCGGCTTTGGGAGAGTATTCGGGGCATATTCGTTTTAACGGTTACAAGCAGCTTTCGCGTAAAGAGCGCCGTGCTATGATTGGGGCAATATCTATCGGAGCCATTTATACAACCGTAATCCTTTTTGCCACATTCTCGTCGTGGGGAATTCTGCGTAGTGTCAATGGAGGTTTAATCCGTTCTCCTTTTATAGAAGGAATTTTATTTCTGCTTTCTTTTGGTATTGGGCTTATGGGCATGGTTTATGGCTTTGCCTCCGGTCGTTATCGCACAGATGGCGATGTGATTGAAGGCCTCACTCAGCCTATGAAGCTATTGGGCGTTTATTTTGTCATTGCTTTCTTTGCTGCACAGATGTTTGCCTGCTTCGAATACTCTCATTTGGATAAGTGTATTGCTATTATGGGAGCGGATATGCTTTCGTCTATTCGCTTGGGAAGCTTATGGATATTAATCCTATTTATTCTCTTCACGGCACTCGTTAATCTTATTATGGTTTCCGCCACGGCCAAATGGACTTTTATGTCTTTCATCTTCGTACCGGTTTTTGCCGGTATGGGCATTTCTCCCGACATGGTGCAATGTGCATACCGCATTGGTGATAGTGCCACAAATGCAATCACTCCTTTTATGTTCTATATGCCCCTTATCCTTACTTATATGCAGCAATACGATAAGCGGGCTACTTATGGGTCACTATTGAAATATACATGGAGATATTCTTTATATATACTCTTGGCTTGGACATTGTTATTTGTGTTGTGGTATGTAACTGGTTTACCATTAGGATTATAGCATCAACTCGAATATGAAAATGATTCTTTTGTGAATATTTTATGCGTAAAATCTTTGCAACTTTCGCAAAAAAGTGTACCTTTGCACCGCAATTAAGGATGGTTCCGTAGCTCAGCTGGATAGAGCAACGCCCTTCTAAGGCGTGGGTCTTGCGTTCGAATCGCAACGGAATCACAAAGAAAAACCGCAAATAGCTAATAAATAGGCATTTGCGGTTTTATTTTTATATCTATAAAGATATACTGATGTAATGCAATCTTCTTTTAATGCATTATATATTTTCATTATAAACATATTATTGTTTGATTATATACATAATTTGTTTTGATTATATCACTAAATCCGTTCTACCCTTCAGTTTACAAAAGAAGATTTACGTAAAATAACACTTGTTACAGCAATTCTAAAAACTACAAAAAAGTTAAAAAGGTTTTGCTCCTATAGCTATGAACACTAATTTTGGGATATCAACTTTTAAAAAATTAAAGCACATGAAAAAATTATTGTTATCCATTGCACTTTGTTGTGCAGCTACAAACTTTTTTGCACAAACTACAGAACCTGGAGATCTGATTAACGAAGGAAAAGCAGCTCTCGAAGCTAAAAACTATCAGGAAGCATTCACTAAATTCAGTACTTACCTGACACAGACAAACGATCAGGATTCTGTAATTGCTTATAACTGCGGGGTTTGTGCCGATAAAATCAAAAATCCGGAAGCAGCTCTCAAGTATTTTGATATTGCCATTCAAAAGAAATATAATCTGGGAAATGCGTATGTAGGTAAAGCCGGTGCATTGAAAGATTTGAAAAAAGATGCTGATTATCTTGCAACCTTGAAAGAGGGAATAGAGGCAGCTCCGGAAAACAAAACTCTGAGAAGACTCCACGCTAATTATTATTTGAATGCTGGTATTAAGGCACAAAAGGCTAATAAACTGGATGATGCCGAAGAAGCATTTAAGCAAGTATTGGCTGATGATGCAAAAAATACAAATGCTCTGTACAGCTTAGGTACCCTCTCTTATAATAAAGCTGCTTTGGTTCTGAAGAACGCTGCTCCATTGGCTAACACAGACAAAGCAAAGTATGATGCACAAAAAGCAATTGCAGACAAAAATTTCCAGGAATCTAAAACTTATTTGGAACAAGCACTTACTTTATTGTCTGCTGACAAACCACGTGAAAAAAGTATGATAGATAATATAAAGAAATTGTTGCCACAGATTGAGACACAATTGAAGTAATCTATCAGAAGAGAACATAAAGAAAAAGCCCTACCGGAATTTAATTTTTCCGGTAGGGCTTTTTTCTTTACGCAATTATCTTATTTCGTTTTCTTCAATATCACCGCTGTACGTGCAGGAATATAAAGTTTCAACCATTCCTTCTGTTCCTTTTCATATAGCGGATCAGCAACAGTGAAGTGTTTCACTGTGTCGTCAGCAAAACCATTGCCACCATAAGCCGGATTATCCGTATTTAATATAACCTCATACGTTCCGGGAGAAACCAAGAAGCCATAATCAGTAAAAGATTGTTTCGGGTTGAAATTAAACACAAAGACGTAATCTTTACGCAAATATGCCAATACTTGATCGCCGTCATTGTGCCAGATTTCCTGAATAGGTGTTGCCTGGAAACCTTTCACACTCTTGATGATTTTGAGCATATCAGCATCGAAGTCCGCCATATAATGGTAAGTGAGGTTCTTGTTATCTACCAAGTCCCACTGACGACGAGCATACTTGCATGACCAACCATTACCTTCACGCGGGAAGTCAATCCATTCGGGATGACCGAACTCATTACCCATAAAGTTAAGATAGCCGCCATTGATAGTGGTTGCTGTCAACATACGTATCATTTTGTGGAGAGCAATACCACGATTTACAGTATAGTTTTCATCACCTTTTTGCATGTGCCAATACATATCAGCGTCTATCAGCCGGAAAATAATCGTCTTATCGCCCACTAATGCCTGGTCATGGCTTTCTGCATAAGAGATGGTCTTTTCATCTTTACGGCGATTAGTCACTTCCCAGAACATGCTGGACGGTTTCCAATCTTCGTCAATCTTTTCCTTAATGGTCTTAATCCAGTAGTCTGGGATATTCATCGCCATGCGATAATCAAAGCCATAGCCACCATCTGTCGTTTTGGCAGCTAATCCGGGCATCCCCGATACTTCTTCAGCAATGGTTAGAGCTTTTGCATTGACTTCATGAATCAATTTATTGGCAAGAGTCAGATAGCAAATGGCATTATCATCCTGATGGCCATTAAAATAATCTCCATAATTACAGAATGCTTCACCCAGACCATGGCTATAATAGAGCATAGAAGTTACACCATCAAAACGGAAACCGTCAAAACCATATTCTTCAAGCCAGTATTTACAGTTAGATAAGAGGAAATGTATCACTTCATTCTTGCCGTAATCAAAACAAAGCGAATCCCACGCCGGATGCTCGCGACGGGCACCGGGATAGAAATACTGGTTTGGATCACCGGCAAAGTTGCCAAGTCCTTCTACTTCATTTTTTACAGCATGAGAGTGGACGATATCCATGATTACTGCAATGCCTAATCCATGCGCAGTGTCAATCAATTCCTTTAGTTCATCCGGTGTACCGAAACGGGAAGAGGCTGCAAAAAAGCTGGATACATGATAACCGAAACTTCCATAGTAGGGATGTTCCTGGATAGCCATGATTTGAATACAGTTATATCCGGCTTTAGCTATACGCGGAAGTGTTTTTTCACGAAACTCGTTATATGTGCCTACCTTTTCGTCCTTTTGGGCCATGCCAATGTGACATTCATAAATCAACAGCGGATCAACAGAAGGTTTGAAAGCACGTTTCTTGGCTTTATATGGTTTTTCCGGAGCCCAGACTTGCGCACTGAATATCTTGGTTTGCTCATCCTGCACTACACGGGTAGCCCAAGCGGGAATACGTTCTCCACAACCACCTTCCCAATGTACAATGAGTTTGTATAAGTCACCGTGTCTCATGGCATCTGCAGGAAGTTCAATTTCCCAGTTACCATTCGTGATACGTTTAAGGCTGTACTTCTTTTCTTCTTTCCAGTCGTTGAATGTACCAACTATGAATATTTGTGTGGCATTGGGTGCCCATTCACGAAAAATCCAGCCGTCGGCTGTACGGTGTAGTCCGAAATATAAATATCCCGAGGCAAAATCAGATAAAGTCTGTTTCCCCTTGTTCGTCAATTCAGCTTCTTTCTCTAATGCATGCTGATGACGGCCGTTGATGGCATCTTCGTAAGGTTCCAGCCAAGGGTCGTTCTTAATCAAGTTCAATGTTTCCATAAAGGATAAGTTTTTGATTGATTGGAATTATTATGCTTTCACTTTCACGATGATCTTCTTTACTCCATCGGCAGAAATGCCGGGAGCATGTCCGTCTTGCGGGAAGAAGATGGCAAACATACCGGGTTTTACGGTGATGTAGGTTTCAGCCAGTCCTTCGAAGAAAGTTATATCTTTTTCTGCATTATAAAGAGCGTCAGCCGGTACACAATCTTTTCCCGCAGTATAACCCATTACTTCCGGTCCGGAAAGTGGTATTTGAATATCAATAAATTCATTGTGTGTTTCCAGTTTGGCTTGTTCTTTAGCTTTAGGGGTAGTTTGAGCCACGTTTACAACCAAATCTTTACCATTCAGTTCGGTTTTGCCAACTTCCATTGCGTTTAAGTCGTGTGATTTCAAAAAATCAATAGCTTGGGCAAACAAGGGGTTCAACGATGCATATTTTTCTAAATTTTCTAATCTATCTACTACCATAGCTTTAATGTTTTAAGTTAGTTATTTATTTTCAGATTTTATTCGATTTCATCTATAGTATAATTCAGGAAATCGGCAAAAGGCTTCATTTGCTTGAAGATATCTGCTGCACGGTCCGGGAAGTCCGAAGCCAAAAAGAAATCATCCGATTGATAACTACAGCAGGTATATTCCTTGCATTTCAGGTATTGTGCATACTCAAAATCTTTCGGAAAACCTTTGGGAACCGTCTTCAGGAATGTATCGCCGATGACAGGAAAGTATTGCTTGAAAGCAGGAGCTTCAACAATGCCACGATACTCATCTATATTATCATAGATAGCTTGCCGGATGGCTTTAAGCGTCTTTGGAGGTAAGCAATAGCTACCGCCTGCCAACAGACAATTACCCGGCTCGATATGAACGTAGTAACCACAGTGGTCTGATTTCTTACCGTGGGCGTTGATATATCCACCCAAATGAGTTTTATACGGGGTTTTGTCCTGCGAGAAGCGCGTATCACGATAAATGCGGTAGGTGCAATCTTTAGCTTGTACGCCGCGAATGCTTTCATCGAAAAGCGAGATACGGTTAATGATGACCGATAATAAGTTCTCAAATTCACCACGGGCTTCTTCATATAAGTCCTTATGGGCATTGAACCATTCACGGTTGTTGTTAGCGGACACTTCTTTCAGGAAGTGAAAAATAACAGGGATGTTCATATTTATATTTTCCTTATTATCTGACAAATTTACGCATAATTTTCCTAACATGCTACAAAGAGGGACAAAAAAAGCATCGGCTCTGGTAAACCGATGCTCCTTACACATTTATCAATCAAACAGACGCTTCTGTTTTTGATGTACTTACTTATCACAAGCGGGTACGTCTCCTTTAATTAATCTTATATCTAATACTATGAAAAACACAATTATATAACACGGCTCCTCAGAAAAAGTTCGCTAAGGTAGAGGGCATTTTATCATTTGTTTATATCTTTGTAGAAAAATTATACGAACATATGGAATATAAATATGATGAAGAAAGCGTGAATGCCTTGATGAAGTGGGCTGAGAACGCGCAATTACCCAATGAGTTACAGTTGAGTGAAGCTGAAAAAATAGTGGATGTGAAGCAATATGCGTTGGCAAATGTAAGTGATATCAGGGCGCATTACCCAGACGAATTTTACAATCCTGCCATCCAACGTTTATATAGGTTAAAGGATAAGCTGGAAGGAGAGGGAGTGCAATTATCATAAAACTACGTGCCGAAGGTGTGACACAGTACAATATTTGTGTCGCCACCTTCGGTACGTAGTTTTATAATTTTATTATAACTTGATTTTTAAAATTTTTCCACTGCAACCTTCCACAGAGATTTCTGTAGCTTTATATGGCAGTAAACTGATATTTTCCGTCTTGCCGGTCAGTAAATCCACTGCCGGATAAACATCCATCTGCGGTATTTGCAGGAAGTCGAAGGCATGTGAGGGAACGTTTATTGCCACGTCTACCGAAATATGATCGAAGTTCACGATAATGAACAATAATTCGTTTCCGGCTTTGCGCAGGAAGGTGTATTGTTTATGTTCGTTGAAACGCCAGCCGTTTACATTGGCATACATCAAATCAAAGAATTCCCCTTCAGTAATTGCTTTTTCCTTATTGCAAAGCGTCAAGATGCGCTGGTATATGCTATATATATGTTTCTGGTCTTCCGTCAACATCTTGCCGTCAAACTTACCGCCATTGCGCCAGCGACGGATCGTATCGACACTCCAATAGTCAAAAATAGTAGTTCGTCCGTCTCTGCCACTAAAGCCTTCACTATCCATACCCAGTTCCCCGAATTCCTGCCCGAAGTAAATCATCATCGGATTGGTGTTCATACAAGCCGATACAATCAGCCCGGGAATAGCTTTACGTGGATTTCCGGCAAAGAAATCGGAAGCAATGCGTTGTTCATCATGGTTTTCCAGGAAATTCAGCATTCGTTTCTCAATACCGGTCAGGCTTTGCCATGCACGAGTGATAGCTGTGGCTGAGTCATAACCGCAAATCACATTCCGAAGTGTATCATATAATCCTACTTTGTCATACAGATAATCGAATTTGCCACGAAACAGGTAGTTCTGATACTCTGCCGGATTATAGACTTCGGCAATGAATAACAAATTGGGATGCTTCTCTTTAACTTGAGGAATCACCCATTCCCAGAACTCAACCGGAACCATTTCCGCCATGTCACAGCGGAAACCATCTATATTCTTATCCGCCCAGAAAAGAAGAATATCAAGCATTTTAGTCCAGGTATCAGGAATAGGATTAAAATAGCGGGTTCCACCATTCTGGTAGTCTACACCGTAATTCAACTTCACAGTTTCATACCAATCGGATATATTGGGATATGCATCAAAGCGGTTATTTCCCGTAGCTTTGGCAGGACATTCCTTATAAGGTTCGGCAGCAGAACCCTTCATGTCAAACTGACCGTGCAACTCAGATTGGGGAATGTAATAGAAATTATTATAAGGACTGAAGGCATAAGCCGGGTCGTCATTTGCCCCCAACTGTGATGTTCCATCAGGTTGTGTATCCGAGTGATACTGACGGGCTACGTGGTTCGGCACAAAGTCTATAATTACCTTCAAGCCACTGCGATGTGTGCGTTGCACCAGATTCTCGAACTCCTTCATACGTTCCGGCACATCATTGGCAAGGTCAGGGTCTACATCATAATAATCTTTGATGGCATATGGAGAGCCCGCTTTACCTTTCACAATAGCCGGATGATCGGGACGGATGTTATGGCGGCGGTAATCCGTTTGCGTAGCATGTTCTATGATGCCCGTGTACCAAATGTGTGTAGTTCCGAGCTTCTTTATTTCAGTCAGTGCTTTGGTAGTAAAGTCCGCCATTTTACCACATCCGTTTTCGGTTATGCTACCGTTGTTGATGCAGTGATTATGATTGTTACCAAACAAGCGTGTAAACACTTGATAGATAATAATTTTTTCTTCTTTCCCCATTCTATTTTTATTTTATGATTTGATAATAACTTCTTCTTTCCAGATGGAACCTTTTTCCACTTTCAATTGATCTAAAAGAGTATTAGCTGCATTATATCCTTGCATAAATATCTCTTCAGCCTTCTCCAACTCCGTGTTGCTATATCCGTCCAGATTATATGGTTCTATCAGCAAGTCTGCTTTTTCCCGCTCTGGAAAGGTATTTGCGCGAAACATGAAGTGGTAAGAGCGCATAGCAATACTTACAATATTCATCTTGTATTTATTTGCCATCAGCGGACTGACATTTATCGCTACCACCTTGTCGCAAACACGCCGGATTGTAGTAACTGGCAAATTCATGAACAAACCTCCGTCTACATAGTGTGTACCTTCTATCTTAACCGGAGAAAAAAGTATAGGCATACAACAAGAGGCCGCTACACGCTCGGCAATATTTCCTTTATGGAAATGAACCATGCGTCCGTGGTCGAGGTCGGTAGCCGTGATGATGAGAGGTATTTGCAACTCTTCCATCGTCTTTGCCTTTAGATTTGTTTTCAGGAAGTCAATAAATTCGCCTAATTCAAAAAGTCCTACTTTCGGGATGACCAATTTAGTCAGATCCTGGAATTTATGTCCGGCAAAAAAGTCCAGAACTTTGTGTGGTTCATTGCCATCGGCATAGAACACGCCGGCCAGCGCACCCGCACTTACACCCGAAAGGATATTAGGTTTGATGTCATGCTCCAACAATGCCTGCATCACTCCCAGATGTGCGAAGCCTTTGATGAAACCACCACTCAAAGCAAAACCGATAGGATATTTTTTCGTAAACCAATTATTTGTTGTTACCTCCATGTCAAAAATCTACCATATATTTGTTCGGCACGAAATTAGTGATTTTATCGTAGGTTGAAAGTAAAAAGGAAGAAAAATGTGCGAAGATAAAGAAAAAGTAACGCCTGCCTCTGATTTACTATGCAGAAGGCAGGCGTTGATGGAATCGGGAACATATTCAATCAGAAACCAAAATCATCCACTTGGATTTCTTCCTGATGATTATCAGTGAAGGGTTTAGCTTCTTGTTGCACTGCATTCCCTTCGATATACACGGCACGGAAGGGACGGACAGGGCAGATGTATTCACAGCCGCCACAACCCACACAAATATCCGTATCTACATGGGGAATAGTCAGTCCGTCTTTGAAAGGTATCATTGAAAGAGCCTGTGTAGGGCAATGTTCGGAACATGCTCCGCAACTGGTGCCATCACGATAGACAATGCAGTTCTCTTTAATAAAAACAACCTTGCCCATTTGCGTCAAATGTTTCTGCTCTTTCGTCAGAGGCAAAATAGCCTTGTTTGGACAGACATCTCCGCACACTGTACAATCAAAATTACAGAATCCTTTCTCAAAATAAACCGTCGGCTGCATCATGCCTCCCAAGCCATACTCCATAAAAGCTGGCTTCAATACATGAGAGGGACATTTGCTGACGCACAAATGACAAGAGGTGCAATGCGCCTGAAAGTGTTCCTGGCTGACGGAGCCCGGCGGTGTTATAGGAATAGTCCGCTTTTCGCTTTTCATACCCGAAGCTGCTGCCACTACGTTCTGTGCCTGTGCCATCACTTTTGGAACCACAGCGGCGGTTGTAAAACCTGCAACCAAAAAACGGCGTTTAGAAGCATCAGCGACAGCCTTTCCTTTTGTTCCGGAAGGCAGCGTATAGCGAAGTGCCTTCTGGCGACACGTCCCCAGACAATCAAAACAATCCACACAACGGCTATAGTCAATAGCTTGTTCCTTACTATCAATGCACGATGCTTTACATTTCGTGGCACACAGTCCGCAATGGTTGCATTTTTCTGCATCAATACGTATCTTGAATAATGAAAAGCGACTGATGAATCCAAGTAATGTACCTACCGGACACATTGTATTACACCATGTGCGCCCGTATTTCCATGCCAGAAATCCGATAAGCAAGAACGTCACCAGCCCAATAATAAACGAAGAGATACTTAGCAGGGAGGCGTCCACCTGATAAAATGTATAGTTATCGAATCTGGAGAAAATGCTTTCCAGCAGATTGTTTCCTAACATGTACACAGGTTTGAACACGTTGACCACCATACGTCCGAAAGCACTGTATGGGTCGAGCAGACCTAAAATCACAGTGAAATTTAGGAGAAAAGCCACAACGGTTGCCCCCAATACACCCCAACGTAATATATTTCTGGCAGGAGAGTAGCGGAAACGTTTCTTCTTCTTTGCTGTTTTTTTAGAAATCCAGGTCACTATATCCTGAAATATACCCATCGGGCAAATCGTGGAACAATAAATACGCCCGAATAGTAACGTAATCAGTATCAATACAGCCAACGTTATAAAACTGAGTGACACCAATGCCGGTATAAACTGGATATGAGCCAGTCTATGGAAACTATTCGGCAATATTTCCGCAAAATCCAGAAAATAAAAAGTTATCAGTCCGAAGAAGACAACGGACAGTATAACACGTGCTTTTCTTAACATAAATGTGTGTTTTTATACTCTTGAATTAAAGCCTGATGCGCTTTACATTCAGTTTATCCAAATCCATTGTTCCAATCTTTAAGGCCTGACCGTTAGCAAGATGGGATACGCTTTCAACAGGCATTTCACGCACTTGATTAAAGAATTTGGTAGCGGCAGTATCCACAGCTACAATATCTTGCGAAATAAACAAACCTTTAGTCAGTACTACGTCGGAAGCAGAACGCCCGCGCGGACCATTCGTCTTCAAAACACGGTACGCATCTACTACATTCAGCACGGCTTTCTTATCCATAGTGCAGATATCTGCAATGCACTGCTGCAAATCGTTGGAATGGAAAAAGCCACGGTCCCAGACAATACCCATGTGATTCTTCATAGAAATGGTCAGATTGGCGCCTCCATGATTTTTCAGAATGGGAACATTAATCCAGACATCGCTGTTTAGGATAGCTTCGTGCACTTTGGCACTCTTCATACGCTTGCCTCGAGGTAATGAAACGTTTTTGTAGTAACTTTCCAGATGGGCCGGCATCACTTTTGCACCCGCAGCTTTTGCGGCTGCTTCGATACCACTGTTCTTGTAGCACTTCTGCCAGTCATCACAAGTATGGTCGAAAACCGTCACTTCTTTTGCACCGGCAGCAAGACATTGCTTCACGATTTCCGCAACCAACTGCGGGTTCGTATTACCCGCCAGTTCGGGCACTTTGTCCCAACCGATATTCGGTTTAACTACCACTTTTTGTCCCGGCTTGATAAACTGTTTCATGCCACCCATTTCGGCAATGGCCCGCCGAAACATAGCTTCCGGTTCTCCACCCATAACGGCCACCAAATCAACCTTACCTCCACCCGCATTCGTCAGCTTCTGCGCCAGTATATCCATTGCTTCAGAGCGTTGCACGGTCATCACTGCGCCCGTTACCGCCAGAGTCTTTAAAAAATCTCTTCTATCCATAGGCCCTTTTTAAACTATTAATTATTAATTTTCAATTGTCTACACTATCCAGGGGAACTTGAAACATGTCTCGTCGAACAAGGCATAATCTGCCGTACCATTGACTGCGAATGTTTTTATCAGGCGTGCTTCTTTAAGTAATTCGCATGCCAAACGAATGGTAGAACCACTTTTAATCCGGTCATCTACCAATAAGATGCTTTTATCTTTGAAGTCAAAATCAACCGGAGCAAGCAACTGGGGAACGTCATACTTCGGATGTTGATATTCATCCCGCAGATTGATGTGCAGCAGATGCACTTCTTTTTGCAGCCGCTGATTGATGATACCTGCCGGAACGATGCCGCCATTAGCAATTGCCACAATCATATCAAAATCATCGTGGAACTCGATTGTGCGGAAGCGCTCCAGCACTTCTTCCATTGTTTTCGCCATATTCTATGGGAGATTAGGAGTTGGTTTTTAAAGTTTGGAAATGGCTTTCAGTACAGCATAGCCACCGAACCATTGAATCAGCATACCCGGAATACCTATACGGAAGTCCTGTACGGCCAAGAAGAAGTTACCGCACCAAGCCCATTCAAAAGCCGTACCAATCACCTGATAAATAAGAATTGCACCAAGTAATGCAATTAAAGATACCTTTTTAGTATATCGTGCGGCAAGCGCAGCAGCCCCCGCTAATAAACCTGATTTTACTAACAACACAGGCAACACGGCTGCGGCAGGCATGCCAAACAGCAAATGATTAATCACCGGAGAAAGCAAGGCTGTAAGCAATCCTACACGGAAGCCGAATTTATAAGCGGCAATCAGCGTAAAGAAATAGATAGGCAGTAATGTTTGGCCCCCCATAGGCACCAGATGGCAAAGCTGTGGCAATGCAATATTTCCTGCAATAAATAAGAGTGCAAACAAGTAAGTCTTTACGTTACCAAACGACAAAGAGTAGAGTTTAACAGATGTTTCCATTATTCAATGATTAGATTTTAATTTATTATTATGATAATTTTTCAAGATACAAAGGTAGGGGATGAGTAGTCATTCTGTTTATAGATTTGTATCAATCCCTATTAGTTTTGTATCGGTATGTTTGTATTAAGACTCTTTCGGAGTGAAAAGGTTTAAATCTTCACCAATTCATATTGCATATTGCCCAATCCTATCTTTTCTGCATGACACAATCCGGCCAGCCAGTCGGTATTCGGATGCATCAGATGAAATTTATCGTGACCACACAAATCATCATGTTCATGCTCCGAAGAGAGACGGTTTTCCGTATGTAGGATAGGAGCTTGGATAACCATATCCGCGCATGCTTTATCCAAAGCTACGGGGTCTGTAGAAGCTAGAATACCGAGGTCAGGGATAATGGCTGCATCATTATGGTTCCAGCAGTCACATTCCGGAGAAACATTCATGATAAAGCTGATATGAAAGTTCGGTTTATCCTTTACAACAGCCAGTGAATATTCGGCAATCTTGTAGTTCAAGCGTTCGGAGGTATCTTCATCGCCCATCACGGCACCATCATATTGGCACAGAGCAACACATTGCCCGCAACCAACACATTTAGCATAGTCGATTTCTGCTTTGCGTCCTGCATTCAGATGTACAGCATCGTGTGCACAGTGTTTCACGCAAATATTACAGCCGATACAGCTTTCCGTATCAATCCTGGGTTGAGAAGCCGAATGCAATTCCAACTTTCCGGCTACACTGGCACAGCCCATACCCAAGTTTTTTAAAGCGCCTCCAAAGCCTGCCTGTTCGTGTCCTTTAAAGTGGTTCATACTGATGATGATATCAGCATCAGCAATGGCTGTACCGATTTTGGGTGCGGCACAATATTCACCGTTCAAAGGGATTTCCCGGCAGTCCGTACCTTTCAAACCGTCTCCGATGATAACCTGACATTGCGCGGATATAGGATTATAACCATTTTCCATTGCACTTTGCAGATGATCGACTGCATTGGCACGTCGACCAGAGTAGAGTGTGTTGCAATCCGTCAGGAAAGGTTTTGCACCATGCGTACGCAGTAAGTTCGCCATGCGTGCCGCATAGTTCGGACGGAGATAAGCAAGATTTCCAGGCTCACCGAAATGAATCTTGATAGCTACAAAATTGTCTTTTAAAGGGAGCTGTTCAATACCAGCCCGCTTCACCAAGCGTTCCATCTTGTCGAGAAGATTGGAAGTAGGAGAGGTACGCAAGTCTGTGTAGTATACTTTTGATGTTTCCATTATAATACCTATTTATTATTATAGTATGTGCAAAAATAACAGATATTATCCATATAAATAGGTATAAAACAAAAAAAAGTAGCGAAAATGCTTTCACTACTTTTTCATTCTCATCCCGAAGGAAGATTATCCTAACGGGTTATCCTCCAAACCACCTTCACCGCCTTGACTGCCACCGCCCTGGTTGCCGCCATTGCCACTATTACCGGAACTGCTTCCGTCTGTATAATCCGTATCCACCGGAACGGCACGTGTCACACTCATCTCTCCCAATGTACGTTGGAAAATCTTACCCGGAGTGAATACAATACGTTTACGGATGATGTTACTTGCCGTAACCTTTTCAGCAGAATCTTCGCTCTTGGCCTTAATGGTAGGACGAAAAATTCCAAACTCACCCAATTGAACACTCTTACCGTCATCAATATCTTCCGCCATCATATCGACTAAGCCACTGACTACCAAGTCCACTACCTTGCGATGCACTCCGCAAAGACGACTAACCTTAGCACACGTTTTGCTAAAACTCATCTGTCCCGAACGAACAGATTTGGCTACATACTTCTCTGTTTTTGAATCATCAAAACCAAATACTCTCTTTGTTACTACATACTCTAAAGCCATAATTGTTAAAGTTTAAATGGTTAAAAAAATAAGGTTTACTGTTGTCATTTGTTTCAATGACTTTGCAAAGGTACAACGAGATGTTTGATGTATTGTCCCCTTTTGGTACCTTTAGAGGTGTTTTTCTGAGAAAAGTAATAAGATGCTAATTTTCAAGGCATTGAAAAAAGGTATAAGGTTTGCATAGAAGATTATTATGCTTTTACCCTCTGTTTTTGCTTTAATGTTTTGCACATTCTATTATTATTCAATATCTTAGTACTCTAATTTATAAACACATAAAAAAGAAAGCGCTATGAAACACTCTTATTTCTATTCTTTCGCTTGTTTTATTTTACTTCTTACTGCTTGTTCGGGAGAAAAAACAGCTGATGCCAAACTCCCGATCATAAATATAGATGAGAGTACTGGGCATTTTGAGAATGATTACACTTCGGAAGCGTACAAAACACTGCTCAAAAATCCTAAGATTCTCCAACTGGAAACGAAAGACGACTGCTTGTTGGGTGGTTTTGTCTCTATTTGCGACGTCACTCCTAAATACATCGTTGTGGGAGGTGATAAGAAAATCTATTTCTTTGATGCGCATAGCGGGACATTCCTTTCGAAGATAGACAGACAAGGAGATGGCCCCGAAGAATATAATGATATATATTTCAGTTATTTTGATGAAGAAAATGAACTCGTTTATATCGCAACGCTCAAAAAGATTAAATCCTATAAGCCGGACGGGACCTTTGTCAATGAATATCCCAAAGATAGTTTTACCAACCTTGCGCATACCACCGATGGTTATTGGGGGATTTACGAGAGGGAATATTGGAAACAGCATTTAATTGCTTTACTGGACAAGGACTGGAAAGTAAAGCAATCTTTTTTTCCTGACCGTGAGGCTGCTTTTGTGAATGGAGACTTTTATATTCCACCCCGATTTAGAGAAGCTAATAACCATATATATACTATGGTAGACGATACGCTTTATACAAATAAAGAGGATAAGCTTTTTCCTGCTTTGGTTATTAATAAGGGCAAACTGAAGATGCCGAATGAAATCATTGGTGTTTTAGACCGCCTTGTCTCGGAAGGACAAAAGTACATCCAGATGGATGCTGCATTAATTGTGGGTAACTTAATGTTCTACAATTTCTTTTTGGAGCGTGGTCGGCATTATACCGTTTGGGATATAAAAACCGGAGAATTGCTGACACATTCTAAAAGTGGATACTTTATGCCTTTAGATGAAAAGACTACTGTAAATGCGCAGTTTTCTTTAATTAAGAATGATAAAGGTTATGCACTGCTTTCTACTAATGAATTGGCTAAATATGGACTGAGGGATGATGAAGATGATTCCAATCCGTTGCTGCTGCGTGTAGATTTAGAATGAAGATGAGAAACATCATTTATTTAATGCCAAAACATATATTTGTTTTTCAGAGCTATCACTAAAGGTTTCTTCTTTAAAATCTCCAAACTTGTACATAATATTAAATCCTGCCCATTCCAGATATGAATCCAGTTCTTGAGGGAAAAACAATCTCATATCCAAATCTTGAACTGAATGAAACTTACCATTTATAAAATAATGCCATTTTATACGATTAATTTGGGTTGCGTTTTCATAACGCATTGTTTGTTTTATCAATATTTTCCTTCCGTCACCGGTGACATATTCGGCTATTACTTTCTGCTCTTTTTCGCTTTCAACAATGTATTGAATATTAGGGTTGAAACAATCTAATAGCAATATTCCTTTTTCTTTGAGATGACCTTTAATAGCCTGTAATGCTTTAAATAAATCTTCATTTTTATATAAATGATGGATTGAATTAAATGGAATAAAAATAAAATCGAATTTCTCTTGTAGGTTCAATGTTCTGATATCTGCCTCAATGAAGTTAATCTCTAAACCCGCTTCGAAAGCTTTTGCCTTTGCTTGTTCAAGCATTGATGAAGTGTAATCTACTCCACAAATATTGTATCCATCTTTTGCAATGGGAAGTGTTAGTCTGCCTGTGCCACAGCAAAGTTCAAGTATCTTGGCGTCCTTGTTTTTCGGCAACCACTTTTTGTAAAATGGTAAATCAGAGAGGAAGGTGTTCAATCCATCATAAATATTTGCGTCATAAATCAAATCACCAACATTGTAATTTGTACTCATTTTATTTTTATTCTCTATCTGCATATTTTTTACTTTTGGAAAGTCCGACAAGTGTTTCTGCTATCCTGTTCACTTTTGTTTGTTCCGTCTTTGCAGAATATATCCACTTGACATACTTCTCTTGTTCATTCTTGTTGAGTGAATTGAAAAATTGTAAAGCTTCGCTGTCATCTTGCAGGCATAACAAAAACTCTTCGGGAATTTCTATCGGTTCATTGTCCGGATACAAAGTGATGTGAACGCAATCGCCTGCCTGTTTCTTTATCTTTTTTCGGATTTCAGATTTTACGGCAAGAAGTAAATCACCTTCTCCGGATGGCATTAAATGATAGTTTCTGATTTCATAGCCGTCGATGCTTCCACGTACTTTTACCCAACCGAACGGAGCATTCGGATCTGGTTGAATTTCAGGAATGATCGTATAAGTCCAACCACATTTGCCAGGCATTTTTTCAAGCAGATATTCTTTATTGACCAATGGCTTTTCATTCATTTTATTGCTCTTCTATATTTATACCAGATTTAGTCTTCTCTGAAAGGCGTATTATCTTTGGCATATGCCCCCTGACAAAATATAGGGTATCCATAAGACAATTCAGTAAAAGGAGTGTTCAAAAAAGCATCTAAATCTGTAAAACTTCTATATACCTCAGCCGTTTGTTGGGAATCAGCAACGGTAAATAAAGTGATTGTTGAATTCTTCAAGATGTCTTCCGTATTTTCCACATTACTCAATGATAGTTTTGATAAGACAGCATCCGCAACTTCTTTATACGAATACTTACTCTCAATAACAAAAAAGGCAGCTTTCCCATAAGAAATAGAACGTACATACACCGGGTTGTCCTGACTCATATCATTTTCTTTATCTTGAAAGAAACCATTTGCCGGATAATCCATATATGATGTAAAATTAATGCTTGATAGTTCTCCTGCTAATCTACTTTTTACATCATTTATTTTGCTTCCGTTGCTCATTACTTTCGCTAAATTTTCTCCAAGTATTCCATCGTTATTTGGAAAAACTTTATTGAGATCGGTAGAGGAATATATTTCTACCAGTTTGACCCCAAGGGAAGAATGCTTGCTTTCAATATATTCTTTATACTCTTGCGAGTCTAAAGATTTCACCAGTAATTTCATATATCCTGATGCCCCGCTTCCTTTCTCAAGAGTGCCGGTAAAAGGCTTGGTAAATGTGAAGATAACATCTATAGGCTTTTTATACGCTGCTATTTCAGGTTTGAAAGATCTTTTGAATTCTTTTTCTGTGTATGCCGCACCAACATAGAAAGCCGGTGGAGTTACCACATACCAGTTCTTTACTGATATATTTCTATCTCCGATAAACATGTCATCTGCAGTTGTTGCAGGGTGAACAAAATCCCATTTGAATGGGGCATTTTCAAATCTTCCCGCAGTAGATTCAGGATTCAGCGGATCTTCCTTTTCTTTGCTGCATGAAGAGCAAAATAAGGTCAATAATAGGCTGAGAAAAACGCAACCTAATTTGTGCTTTTTAGTGAATGACATATGCTTGATTTTAATGTTAAATTCGACAATGCTATTTCTACTAGGAGAAAAATGAAAAGACTTCTTGAGTTATTGTGTTTGCTTATTATCATACTGTTTTATTTAAATCGTTGTTTTTGTGAATACAAAGTTAAGCAATTTGCTAGGAAAAACAATTCCATAATAGGGAAAATAATTAAAAATCTCATAATCTTACTTTGGATAATCAGTCAATACTTCTCTAAATATCCATTTTCTATATTTCTTTTGAAACTCTATTCTAGGAAGTATCTTTCAACTTTCGTCTGCATAGTTTTTGGCATATACTATTGATTGCGAGTACCTTTATACAGCTAAGTAATAATGTTATAATTAAGAATAAGCACTTCATTATTTATATTTCAAATCTTTAAATGAAACTTTAAACATGTTATATACATAGAAGTTTGATTTTAGAGGCTGCTGTAATATCTAAAATGACAACAATGAATAAAATAAATATTCTTTTCATGCTTTCTATTTCAACTCCTCTTAAAAATTTTGATGTATAAGCATATAATTCGTCTGTGCGCAAATATGTTATATAGAATGAAAAACATTTGATTCATTTATAAGCAGATTCATACATACAGACGATTATAATTAGAATGACTTACTATTTAGGTTCTTGCGCCCACCAATAAAAGATATAACTCAGTTTTTTTCCTTCGTCAGTAGGGGTGAACCAAATATCTTTTTTTATTTCTGTTTCAATTTTACGATAAACGGAAATAGGAATAGTCGCAGGAGGATCGGATTTATGAAATTCAAAGCTCACCTCATCAACTTTGCCTGTACTAGAATTTATATACATAATTATATTAAAATCATGTCCTTTTATTCTTTGTTTTTCACTATCCGAAAATGCAGCATTAACAATGGAAAAACGTTTCGAACGTGTCCAAGTGTCACTCTCAAGCAATTTAATGCCTGCATCTGTTTGTGCAAAAGATCCACCTGTGCTTTTGTAAACAGGATAAGTATTAATCCATTTGTTACTTTTGTTATAAAGTGTAACAAATCCAGAAGCTCTTACATTACACTGATAAGTGTAGCCACTCTCGTAAAATGTCTTGGTAGCAATATAATAATTTGTCTGTACATACAAATATGTAGCACTGAACAATATACTGATAAAAATAATTAAACTTTTCATTAGCAATTGTGCTGTTAATTTCTTTATTTTCATGGAATTTCATATATTCTCTTCCGTTTTCTTCGCTATCAATTATACTTTTAAATAGTTGTAAAGCTATATCCTTTACTCACAGGCCTATCTATTCTCTCATTTCATAGTGTTCCTAGTGAAAAATTACACTAGGAACACTGAAAATTTATATTATTTGCTCTGATTCTATTCAGTTACCGGATTTATTTCCATTGATATTTTTCAACTACTTTTTGTTTAAATTTAGTAACTCCTTTAGATCGAGCATGAATATATATTTCTATTTCCACCATATAAATGTCATCTAAAATATCTCCTTTGAATTGTTTACGTAGATTTATTTTATAGTCTTTACTCTTTTTAGGATCTATAAATATCTCATCACTACGTCTCTTGAACACATAGTTAGAAGATGAGCTCAGTATGTTCCCTTTTATATCTTTATAGCTTATCGTATAATATGTACCTGCTTCTGGGATATCATCCATACGAGGTTCGATAACAACCAATTCGTCAAATTGATTAGTTAAATTCAAGTTTACAATTTTATTATCCTTATCATAGGATAGTTTATAAGTTATTTGCGCTTGACTAACTAATGAAAAACAGAATGATAAAGCGATTAATAATGTTCTCATATTTTTTGTATTTTTATTTTGATACTTTTTTGTATAATTCTTGGTATTTCCATAACATCCATTGAAGTTCTGCTGTATAGTGAGTACTTTTACTAATTCCATTGTTCAATTCTGCAGTATAGGTTTCTATTTCATTTTTATACCACACTGCCTTGTTCTCTGGCTATATCAGATAATCTCATATAAGCTCCGTACTTTGTATAATACGATTCTGACTTCAGTGCTTTATTTAAATAACATGTAGCAGAGTCATATTGCCCCTCTTTGTAAAAGCTACTTCCTATAATTAAAAAGGCTGCATATTGCTTTGTTGCATTTGGTTCTAAATCCAAGAAAAGTTGTGCTGTTTCTCGCGCTTCTTTTGTTCTACCCATATATTGATATAGCGATGCAAGAGAATATAGTGTTTTCTTTTTTATCGGAACATTATCCGAGAGGTGTATTATAGACCAAACCTTTAGGAGCTTTTCTTCCGCTTTCGGATAAGATTTCTCTCCTTTTTCCATGCAAATATCTGCACTCTTAATTAAACTGACAGCCCAACGCAATGAGTCGTGATGCTCACTTGCAAGGCGTTCTACTTTACTGTATAACGAATCTGCTTCTTCAAGTAGGCCATGAGTATAAAAGAGATGTCCTAAATTAGATTGTAACAAACATATCAAATCATAATCTTGCTTTTCTTCTGCCAGAGGTAGTGCTTTCATAAATTCACGCACAGTCCCTACTGCATCTTGATTATCTTGATAAATACGTCCCCAATAGTAATGTGCTTTTGCACGCATTGATATATTTCCTGTATTATCGTAATATTGTACAGCAACGCGTATTAACGAATCATTTGTATGACGAATATAATTTTTATCATGAGCTTGAGTGAGTAACAGTGCATATTGGGCTTGTAAAGAAGAAGTGTATAAAGATTCTAATGGAATAGAATTTAGAGTTTGCAAGGCACTGTCATAGTATGAATTCTGAATCAAAGAGTCTGCACAGACTAAGAGTTCTTCTTGTTTGCTTATCGGGCGATAGGTACAGGAATAGCAAACATAGCCCAGAAATAATAAAAAGTATATGATGTTTTTCATGAATTGCTCATATTAGGGAAATCTCCCTCAAAAATAGGGAAAAAGATAATATTATATGCTTTTTCCCGCCTATATTTGTGCTAACATAAGAACTAAAAACAATATATACAATGAAAACAATAAAAACAATAAAACTGACATTGGCGCTACTGATATTTGCAATCTGTATAAGTAGCTGTGCCGCGATTTTGGGAATTGACAGTAACACCTTGATGAAAGTTCAGAAAGGGATGACCAAACAAGACGTTACATCCATATTGGGGCAGCCGATGCACCGTAGTTTCGATCACGAAGTGGAAGGATGGACCTATGAGAAAAACATTGCCGGAGCTCCCGGAATAACGGTTATCGAACTTGGTTTTGTCGATGGGAGACTGACTTATATGGATTCCTACGAGAAATATACGAATCCGCCCGTAGCTGTTTATCCCTCCGTAGAAGTCAATGGAGACATTCCTTCCCGTCCGCACGTCACCGTTGGGAGGGGAATGAATGAAAGAGATTTCCAGTCGCTTTATAATAAAGTGAAAAGCAAGCCTTTCAAGGACGACCAACTGGAATTATTGGAAAATGGCATTGGCAATAGAAAGCTGAGTTGCAAGCAATGCGTGCGGATGATGTCAATATATACGTTCGATGATGACAAGCTGAAAGTGTTGAAAATCCTGGCTCCGAACATTGCCGACCGGGAGAATTATGACGAGATAATCGATGCACTCGATTTCATCTCCAGTGAAGAGAAAGCAAGACATATTTTGGGGATAAAGAAGTAAATGATAAATCGATACAATTACGAGTATCCCATTAATAACCGTAAACAGTGTTTTTAAAGAATAACAGGAACGTTTTTTAAGAATGTTCCCGACGTTTATTAACAGCGCAGAAATCAGTCACAAGACCTAAACTAAATATATATCAACAGAAAAGGCGGTAAATCCTCGTAAGGAAGTACCGCCTTTTCATCTTTTACACCCGTCGTTATTCCAGATACGGGTCGCCCAGATTTTCCAAAATCAACCCGAATTGCTTAGGGGTAAGCCATCGGTGATTATACGGCAAATAGCCTGTTTCTGATAAAGCAATTGTCAAATTAGTGCACCGTTTGATGCTTCGTTGTAAAGAGCGCACTGCGTTCTTCGGAGTAGAACAACCCGGAAAATACATTCCGGCAAGTTCCGAAAAAGAAAGGATAAGTTTTGCCATTTGCTAAGGTTTTAGGTTTATATTAAAGTTTTGTTCTTAAACTTCTACAAATATACTACATCAGAAAGGCGAAGTCAAGTGTTTCAGTCCTTATTTTCAACTGTTTTTCAATTCATGGTGCTAATCTTTTCTGTTACAGGCATAAACTTCTCACGACATTTCTTATCTTTGACCGCTGACTTACTCAGCATACCGATAATTCAATGTTTAACGAACTATTGTAGGGAGGATACTCAGAAGATGAAAATACAAAAATTAGTGCCAACGGAAGAGAATGGCAAGTGGGGCTTTCTGGATGCAGCTACAAGCGAAAAGGTGATTCCATTTATATATGATGATGCCCGCTATTTTAATAAAGATGGCAAAGCAAAGGTAAAACTAAACGGTGAAACGTTCTTTATAGATATGGAAGGAAACCGGGTTGAATAAATATAAAAAATGAAATAACTTAAATGCGCCAATGATTCATAAAGACGAGATTATATTAAAGCCCTTGCTTGACGAAGACATACTGTTGTTTAATGAATGGTTGAACAAGGATTATATCTATAAATGGCTGTGTCCGGACGGAGAAGGGCAAAGAGATGCCTGGCTGGATGAAGTAAACAATAGAAATGATGAGTACGATTTCATGAAACACTTCATTGTTTACTATAAGGACAGGAAAATAGGGTATTGCCTTTATGCTGATTGTTTCTTCTTGAAAGATTTTGAGGAGGAGGGGCACGACTTTGAGAGTTTGTATGGCGATGTACCCGAAAAGAATCACACTTACGAGATTGGCTATTTGATTGGTGAAGAAGAGTATCTGAATAAAGGTATCGGTAAAATAATGATCCAGAAGTTAGAAGAGAAAATCATTGAGCTGGGAGGACACGAAATTTCGGCAGACCCTTCCGAAGAGAATACTGTTTCAATAAAAGTGTTGCTGAGTAATGGTTTTAAGAAGAAAAGCGATGGGGATTACCGGAAAGCGATAGGGGGAATGTAGAAACGAAGACTTATTTATTTATCTTCTTCAAAATATTCCGAATGGTAGTCTTAACTCCTGTGGAGTAATATTCCGTATCTGCATTCTCTAATATGAGCTGTAGCTCCTTCAAAAGTTCCGGTTCGCACTTGCAAAGCCGATAAGCCATTCTAATGGCCAGAGCTTGTACGCCTATACTTTCCTGTGGAGCCAGCATGTGGTCCAGACAGTAGTTCAGTAAATCTATGGAAATAGGAGTGGACACGGGTACATTATACAGTATGGATAGAAACAGACGTTTAGAACCATCGTGCCGACAAGTCAATAACCGCTGGATCATGTCGTCCTGCAATGGGACAAACCAGCTGGGATGTTGCTCACTCACTTTCTCGCATGCCCATATAGCCCGCCACGAAACAACGATTTTATCATCGGAAATCAGTTGATACATATCTTTCAGGTATTCAGGATGCAGACATATTTCCCGTACCAGCTTATCTATTGATAACTTACTTAGGGGCATTGCAAGAGTATTTCTGAACTCGTCTATCTTTTCCATAATCACGCATATTTGTGCAAATATAAGGAATCTTCCGGTCTGTTGCCACAATCGAAGCCGTAAAAAAGAAAGGCTGCCTTCCAAATTGGAGGACAGCCTTGATAAATATAATTTTCAAAGGATTATGCAATGCCGTGAGCAGACACTTCCGGGGCAATCTTCTTAATAAGCCCTTGCAACACAGCCCCCGGACCACATTCTGTGAAATCGGTAGCACCATCAGCAACCATATTCTTAACTGTCTGTGTCCAGCGTACGGAAGCCGTCAACTGAGCAACAAGATTCTTCTTGATTTCTGCCGGATCAGTATGGGGCAGAGCATCTACATTCTGATAAACCGGGCATTTTGGAGTATGGATTTCAGTAGCGTTGATAGCAGCTTCCAATTCCACCTTTGCAGGGTTCATCAGCGGAGAGTGGAATGCACCGCCCACCTTCAATGGTAAAGCGCGTTTTGCTCCGGCAGCTTTCATCAGTTCGCAAGCCTTGTTGATACCTTCGATAGAACCGGAAATCACAATTTGTCCCGGACAGTTATAGTTAGCAGCAACGCAAACTTCACCTTCGGCAGTCACTTGCGCACAGATTTCTTCTACTTTCTCGTCAGCCAAGGCAATGATGGCTGCCATTGTGGAAGGTTGTGCTTCGCATGCTTTCTGCATAGCCATAGCACGAGCGTAAACCAACTTCAAACCGTCCTCGAAACTCAATGCACCGGCAGCTACCAGGGCAGAGAATTCACCCAGTGAATGACCGGCAGTCATTTCAGGCTTAAAGTCATCGCCCATGCAAAGGGCAGAAATAACAGAATGGAGGAATACAGCAGGCTGAGTCACCTTTGTCTGGCGCAGATCTTCATCCGTGCCGTTGAACATAATATCCGTAATGCGATATCCCAGGATATCATTAGCTTTTTCAAACAATTCTTTTGCTAAAGCGGAATTTTCATACAGGTCTTTACCCATTCCTACGAATTGGGCACCCTGACCCGGAAATACAAATGCTTTCATATTGTTCTTATTTTAGGTGTTAATTAAAAAAGTGGTGCAAAGGTATAGCTTTTTCTGATAACCACCGCACAAATGTATGTTTTTTGTGCAATGCTTCCAAGGCAAAGGACGCAAGAATACAATAAGAACCTGCTATTCCTTTTTCACTCCGGTTATACTAAAATCCTTAAAAATAAAGCACTTCACTCTTATTGTACTTCCTACAATTACCTGCTTCCTTTGTTTATCAGGAATACATATTGTCCTTTCAACGATAAGCCCGCATTTTCATATTGTAGAATATACGATATGTATCATATTGAAAAATAATGCTTTATAACATGTTATTTTTCAAGTTTTACTTGCTTGTGTATTCAAAAAACCTGTTTATATTTGCAGCGCTTAAACAAAAATATTATGCAGGATATAGAACAGAAAACCCCATTGGCCAACAATCATATCTCAGTAGACTGTGTAGTGATTGGCTTTGACGGAGAACAATTAAAAGTTCTTTTGATAAAGCGTGTAGGTGAGGAACAAGGCGAAATCTTTCACGATATGAAGCTTCCCGGAAGTCTTATCTATATGGATGAGGACTTAGACGAAGCAGCCAAACGAGTGCTGAACGAATTGACGGGATTGAAGAATGTTAATCTGATGCAGTTCAAGGCATTTGGTTCCAAGGACCGGACAAAGGACCCGAAAGATATTCATTGGTTGGAGCGTGCCATGCAATCGAGGGTGGAGCGTATCGTTACGATAGCCTATCTGTCATTGGTGAAGATTGACCGCGCATTGAGCCGTAATCTGGACGATTTCGAAGCATATTGGGTGGCGCTGCAAGATATAAAAGCGCTGGCTTTCGATCATAATCTGATTATAAAAGAAGCATTAGTATATATCCGACAGTATGTTGAGATAAACCCGTCTTCCTTGTTCGATTTACTCCCCCGCAAGTTTACCGCATCACAATTGCGCACCTTATATGAATTGATATACAGCAAACCGATTGATGTGCGGAACTTCCACAAGAAAATCGCCATGATGGAATATGTAGTTCCGATGGAAGAAAAGCAACAGGGAGTTGCCCACCGTGCCGCACGCTACTACCGCTTCGACAAAAAAATATATAATAAAGTAAGAAGATAGGTGATGCTAAAAGGCGAACAGAGACCATCATTTTTTAACTTTTAATTTTCAATTTTTAATTTATCTATATGTATTTATTAGGCTATGACATTGGAAGCTCGTCCGTAAAAGCGAGTCTGGTAAACGCCGAAACCGGCAAATGTGTATCTTCCGCTTTCTTTCCTAAGACAGAAGCGGCTATCATTGCTGTAAAACCGGGTTGGGCGGAACAAAATCCCGAAAGCTGGTGGGAGAATCTGAAACTTGCCACACAAGCGGTTATGACTGAATCGGGTGCAAACGCAGGTGAAATCAAGGCAATTGGTATCTCTTATCAGATGCATGGATTGGTGTGTGTGGATAAAGCCCAGAACGTGCTGCGTCCTTCCATCATCTGGTGTGACTCACGTGCTGTTCCTTTCGGGCAGAAAGCATTTGAAACGCTGGGAGAGGAGAACTGCCTTTCGCATCTATTAAACTCCCCGGGCAACTTTACCGCCTCCAAACTGGCATGGATAAAGGAAAATGAACCGGCTATCTACGAAAGAATCTATAAGATTATGCTTCCGGGTGATTACATCGCCATGAAGCTGAGCGGCGAAATCTGTACTACCGTTTCCGGTCTTTCGGAAGGTATGTTCTGGGATTTCAAGAACAACCGTGTGGCCGACTTCCTGATGGATTACTACGGCTTCGACAAATCTTTGATTGCAGACATCAAACCGACATTCTCCGAACAGGGACGAGTAAATGCTGCCTCTGCAAAAGAACTGGGCCTGAAAGAAGGTACGCCGATTACTTATCGTGCAGGCGACCAACCTAATAATGCTTTGTCACTCAATGTATTCAATCCGGGTGAGATTGCTTCTACAGCAGGTACTTCCGGCGTAGTATATGGTGTGAACGGTGAAGTGAATTATGATCCGAAATCGCGCGTGAATACATTTGCTCACGTGAACCACACGGACGAACAGACTCGTCTGGGTGTTCTGCTTTGCATCAATGGTACGGGTATCCTTAACTCTTGGGTGAAGCGCACGATTGCTCCCGAAGGTATCTCTTACAATGAAATGAATGTATTGGCATCGCAAGCTCCCATCGGCAGTGCAGGTATCAGTATCCTGCCTTTCGGTAACGGTGCGGAACGTATGCTTGAGAATAAGGAAATCAACTGTTCCATCCGTGGCTTGAATTTCAATTTGCATGGTAAACAGCATATTGTACGTGCGGCTCAGGAGGGTATTGTATTCTCCTTTAAATATGGTATCGACATTATGGAAGGTATGGGTATTCCCGTACAGAAAATCCATGCAGGACATGCGAATATGTTCCTTAGCTCCATCTTCCGTGATACATTGGCGGGTGTGACGGGTGCAGTGATTGAACTGTATGATACGGACGGTTCGGTAGGTGCGGCCAAAGGCGCAGGTATCGGGGCAGGTATCTATAAAGATAATAATGAAGCATTTGCAACGCTGGAAAAACTGGATGTTATCGAGCCTAACCAGGCTAAGCGTCAGGAATATGCGGATGCTTATGCACGCTGGAAACATCGTTTGGAAAAATCAATGGCTAAATAAACTGATAATAATTAACCCTTTAAAAATTCAATTAAAATTATGGCAACAAAAGAGTATTTTCCCGGAATAGGAAAGATTAAATTCGAAGGTAAAGAAAGTATGAACCCGATGGCATACCGTTATTACGATGCTGAGAAGGTGATTATGGGTAAAAAGATGAAAGATTGGTTGAAGTTTGCTATGGCTTGGTGGCACACTCTCTGTGCAGAAGGTGGCGACCAGTTCGGTGGTGGAACCAAACAATTCCCTTGGAATGGTGATGCTGACGCTTTGCAGGCAGCTAAAAATAAATTGGACGCAGGTTTCGAATTCATGCAGAAGATGGGTATTGAATACTATTGCTTCCATGATGTAGACCTTATCTCTGAAGGTGCAAGTATTGAAGAATATGAAGCTAACCTGAAAGCTATCGTAGCTTATGCAAAACAGAAACAAGCTGAAACAGGCATCAAATTGTTGTGGGGTACAGCTAACGTATTCGGTCATGCACGTTATATGAACGGTGCTGCTACCAATCCTGATTTCGATGTTGTGGCTCGCGCTGCTGTTCAGATTAAGAACGCTATTGACGCTACTATCGAACTGGGTGGTTCAAACTATGTATTCTGGGGCGGCCGCGAAGGTTACATGTCATTGCTGAACACTGACCAGAAGCGTGAAAAAGAACATCTTGCAAAGATGCTGACCATTGCTCGTGACTATGCACGTGCACGTGGCTTCAAAGGTACTTTCCTGATTGAGCCGAAACCGATGGAGCCGACCAAGCATCAATATGACGTAGATACTGAAACTGTGATTGGCTTCCTGAAAGCTCACGGTCTGGACAAAGACTTCAAAGTAAACATCGAAGTTAACCACGCTACTTTGGCCGGCCACACTTTCGAACATGAACTGGCTGTAGCTGTTGACAACGGTATGTTGGGTTCTATCGATGCTAACCGTGGTGACTACCAGAACGGTTGGGATACCGACCAGTTCCCCATTGACAACTATGAACTGACTCAGGCTATGATGCAAATTATCCGTAACGGTGGTTTGGGTAATGGCGGTACAAACTTCGATGCTAAAACTCGTCGTAACTCTACCGACCTGGAAGATATCTTCATCGCTCACATTGCAGGTATGGACGCTATGGCACGTGCTTTGGAAAGTGCAGCTAAATTGTTGGAAGAATCTCCTTACAAGAAGATGTTGGCTGACCGTTACTCATCATTCGACGGTGGTAAAGGTAAAGAATTCGAAGAAGGCAAGCTAACTCTGGAAGACGTTGTGGCTTATGCGAAAGCTAACGGCGAACCGAAGCAAACCAGCGGTAAGCAGGAATTGTATGAAGCAATCGTAAATATGTATTGCTAATGATTAGCGGTGAGTGATTAGTGATAAGCAACGCAGCTAATCACTAATCACTATCCCGCTAATCATTACTCTCTCTCATTTATCAACCTAATCTTTTTTATCATGAATGATGCGAACAATGGTAGTAAACTCTACCTATATTCTATCACAAGTGTTGCCATTCTGGGAGGATTGCTGTTCGGATACGATACAGCGGTAATCTCCGGTGCGGAGAAAGGTCTGGAGGCCTTCTTCCTGCAAGCAACGGATTTCCAATATGATAAGGTGATGCATGGCATCACATCTTCCAGCGCACTTATCGGCTGTGTACTCGGAGGTGCCCTTTCCGGCATCTTTGCTTCCCGCCTGGGACGCCGCAATTCGTTGAGACTGGCATCTGTGCTGTTCTTTTTGTCGGCATTGGGTTCTTACTATCCCGAAGTTTTATTCTTCAACTACGGTGAGCCGAATATGAACTTGCTCATCGCATTCAATCTGTATCGTGTATTGGGCGGTATTGGTGTAGGTCTTGCATCTGCGGTATGCCCGATGTATATTGCAGAAATTGCTCCTTCTAATATTCGTGGCACGCTGGTATCTTGTAACCAGTTTGCCATTATTTTTGGTATGTTGGTAGTTTATTTCGTCAACTTCCTGATTATGGGCGACCACACCAATCCTATTATTGACAAGAGTGTGGATGGCATTTTGTCCGTAAACCCCGCTTCGGATATGTGGAGTGTACAGACTGGTTGGCGTTATATGTTCGGTTCAGAGGCTTTCCCGGCTGCATTGTTCGGGTTCCTGCTTTTCTTCGTGCCGAAGACTCCGCGTTATCTGGTACTGGTACATCAGGATGAAAAGGCATACTCTATCTTGGAGAAAGTAAATGGTGCAAGCAAAGCGAAAGAAATTCTGGCAGAAATCAAAGCTACTTCGAAGGAAAAGACAGAAAAGTTATTCTCTTATGGCGTAGCAGTTATCGTTATCGGTATTTTACTTTCTGTATTCCAACAGGCTATCGGTATTAATGCCGTATTGTATTACGCTCCACGTATTTTTGAAAACGCAGGTGCTGAAGGTGGTGGTATGATGCAGACAGTCATCATGGGTATTGTAAATATCGTGTTTACTCTGATTGCCATCTTTACAGTAGACCGCTTTGGCCGCAAGCCGCTGCTGATTATCGGTTCTATCGGTATGGCAGTAGGTGCATTTGCCGTGGCAATGTGCGACAGCATGGGTATCAAAGGTATTGTTCCGGTATTCTCCGTAATCGTATATGCTGCTTTCTTCATGATGTCATGGGGACCGATTTGCTGGGTACTGATTTCAGAAATCTTCCCGAATACAATTCGTGGCAAGGCTGTAGCTATCGCTGTTGCTTTCCAATGGATTTTCAATTACATCATATCGTCCACATTCCCGGCATTGTACGATTTCAGCCCGATGTTCGCATATAGCTTATATGGCATTATCTGCGTCGCTGCTGCAATCTTTGTATGGCGTTGGGTGCCCGAAACAAAGGGTAAGACTCTGGAAGATATGAGTAAGCTCTGGAAGAAAAACAGGTAAGTTCTCTCTCCTTTAATATCTTATAAATGAAAAAGGTGCAGCCGGGTAATTTGGTTGCACCTTTCTTTATATAAGAAGACTACTTATTTATTCGCATCAATTGAATATATAACGTAGACCTATTTGGAGTTTCCAACACTCACTGTAGTTCAGGTTGCGGGTGAAGCTTTCGGTTGGATATTCCTTATTACTGTTTTTATACATGGAGAAGATAGGAGTGTTATTTTCATCCTTACCCGTATAAGTGAGGATTCGTCCTCCATTGGCTACAGACATGTTTTTGTTTACGCCCCACTTACTATTCAGCAGATTGCCTACATTCAGGATATCCAGGCTGAGTTGCAGTCTGTTCTGGGTCTTGCCTATCTTCACAAAGAAGTCGCGGCTCCAACGGAAATCAAAGCGGTGTACCCACGGGGCACGTGCTGCATATGCTTCGGCATACTCGCCTTTATGCTTCTTCAGATACGGGTCCTGATTCACAAATTTCCAGAAAGCATCTGCATCTTCGGTGCTTGCGAATTTGATTTCATCTTTGGTTTTGGGGATATACATGAGGTCATTCGTCACACCGTCGCCGTTCATATCATTGGTGTACATGAAGCTATAACCTCCGGCAGAATATCCGCTATAGAAAAGGCTGAAATTAGAAGATGTTTTCTTATTCAGATGCACGCGCCAGTTGATAGAAGCGATTACACGGTCGGGAGTGACGTAGCGCGAACGCATCAATCCAGAGTTGTTCGGACCGTTAATAGAAGGCATATTTGTCCAGGCAGAGTTGGCATCGGAACCAGGCATGCCACTGATTTCTTTGGATTCAGTATGCGTGTAGGCAGCCATGATATTCACGTTCTTTACAGGTTCGGCGGTTACAGTGATATTTCCTGTCCAACCCCAGCCTTTGGAAGTGTTGGTCAATACGTTTGCACTATTGATATTGCTGTGTTCCAGGTAGTTCTTTGGATAGATATAACGGTCATCCGACCCGTTGAAATGCTGCCATGCATCATCCGGACTTTTTATGTTATAGTTATATTGACGTACGGCGTTGATGTCCTTAGAGAACATTCCTTCCAATGTAACGGTAAGAGGGAAGGAGACAGGCACCTGATAATCCAGCGCCAGGGAGGTCTTCCAGACTTGCGGCATCTTGAAATCCGGGTCAATACCTACTATACCGCTTGGCAGTACACCTTCTTCGGGAGTGATGGTTGTAGGGAGTCCTAATGTGGAAATCATCTGGTTTACATCCGTTATCATGTTTCCTTTCAGCAAGTCCAGACGCGGGTCGCGGCTTGTAACTTTACCATCCTTATATCTGGTAGTGATGCTCACCAGATTCTGAATCATACCGGAGTTAGTGGGCATATTGGTAAAAAATACCAGAGGGATGCGTCCTGTGAAGAATCCCGAACCTCCACGCAGTTTCAGAGTCTTATCATTGAATACATCCCAAGTGAAGCCCAAACGCGGGGAGAATTGCATTTTACTGTCAGGCCATGCACCTGTATCGATGTGCATACCGTCGAAATCCAAATCATAGATGGCCTGGTTACGCATCAGGTCGTTCAGGAAACTCAGATTATCCATACGTATACCCGCAGTCAGTTTGAAATTATCGCGAATATTCCATTCATCTTGCAGATAGATACCCAACTGACCGAAATTCACATCAGCGGAAGGCTTCGTGTTGCCATTGTAACCATAGGCTAAGGCAAAAGACTCAGGAGCAGCTCCATTTTTGAAATCATCGAAACTGGAATAACGGTAGTAGCCTGTTCCGTTGCGCATGTATGAGTTACTTGCCTTTTGGCGTTCGTAGCTGATACCGGCCGTTAATTTATGGGCTCCCAGATAGTAAGTGAAATTGTCAACGATGGTCATTACCGTATTCTTCACTTTATTATTGTAAGTAAACAACTCATATCCCGCCGTCATGTACGGTTCCAGGATCGGATTTCCGTCTTCATCGTATCCGTACATGATGTCGATGAAAGGGAACAGGCTGGAATTTGTGCCGCGCTCATCTTTCATATCACTGTATGTGAACAGTAACTGATTGGATATAGTGGAAGTGAAGCGGCTGTTTAATTCTGCGGTAACAGAGTTTACAACATTCTGCTGGGAATAGCAGGCATTTGCATAAGCCATGGAGTACTTGGAAACACGGTCGTATGGCAAACGATAGCCGGTGTTTCCTGAACTTCCATTGGGGGCGTTCCAGGTTGTGTTATCAGTAAAGTTATAACGCACACTCAACTTGTTTCCTGCATTAATGTTCCAGTCGATACGCCCCAATAGTTTCAGATTGGTTATGTCAGCAGGGAAACTGGTGAAAGAGCCGGTATCATAACCATATTTATCTTTCAGTATTTGAGAGAATTCGGCCATATCCGCTTCTGTAGTGCGAGAGATAGTGGAGTTATTAGAGGTTTCACCCTCTTTTGCAGCACGCCATTTTACTACTTGTTGCGGACTCTTTTCATATTCCACATTGGCAAAGAAGAACAATTTATCTTTGATAATCGGACCGCCGAAAGTGGCACCATACACAGTCTTAGATTCTTCGGCACGTGCACCGAAATCCGTATCACCGATTTTATTGCCGCGCATCACTTCATTATTGAAATACATGTAGGCGCTACCTCTATAAGTATTGGTACCCGATTTCGTAATCGCATTGATGCCTGCACCGATAAAGTTAGCTTGGCGCACATCAAAAGGAGCAATGACCACTTGCACTTCGTCAATGGCATCCAATGAGATGGGATTGCCACCACCCGGCAGTTCGGAAGACAAACCGAAGTTGTTGTTCAGATTGGCACCATCTACCGTGAATGTGTTGGAGCGCCCGTCTCGACCACCGAAAGTATTGCCGGAAGCATAGGGAGAAATACGTGTAAAGTCACTGAGGCTGCGATTAATACTCGGCAATGTGGTCAACTGCTCGGTCGATATGTTGGTAGTAGCACCAGTCTTTTCGGCACTGAATTTCGACTTACTGGCTGTCACAGTGACTTCTCCCAGTAGTTCGGAAGCTTCGTGCAGGGTTACATTTAAAGAATAAGTCTCACCCAATTGCAATTGGATACCTGTATATATTGCTGTTTGATAACCTACATAAGAAACCGTCACCTTGTACGGGCCACCGGTACGCATACCTTGAAAACTAAAACGTCCGTCTATATTGGTAACAGTGCCGTAGCTGGTTCCGGAGGGTTCGTGTACCGCTACCACTGTAGCTCCTATGACAGATTCCCCGTCTGCCATAACCTTTCCACTCATTCCGGCAGTAGTTACCTGTGCTCTTACCATTCCTGTAACAGAAAGTAAAAGCACTAACAGAAATAACATCTTTTTTGCCATGATTTTTAATTTTTAGTGAATAAAATATAACCCCTTACGAAAACGCCACAAAAGTATAAAAAAAAGTAAAATAAGCACTTGGTAAAAGTGTTAAATCCTTGCTGCGTTTTTGTAACAAGATGAATGTGCTATAAAAATATATGCTTCCAAAGACAATGTGTGATTTTTAACTGTACCTTTGCAGTGGATTTAACATTCTGGAATAACAGAGAACACTATGGATTCATTGAAAATTAATAAGGTCCAATTGCGTAATTTACAGATAGAAGACTATGAGCAATTGGCGCAATCATTCACCCGTGTATATACGGATGGCAGCGATGTGTTTTGGACACATAAACAAATTGAGAAACTGATTAGGATTTTCCCTGAAGGACAGATTGTCACGGTAGTGGACGAAAAAATTGTTGGCTGTGCACTCTCCATCATTGTGAATTACGATGATGTGAAGAATGACCATACTTATGCACAGGTAACCGGGAAAGAAAGCTTCAATACACATAACCCTAAAGGAAATATCCTGTATGGCATTGAAGTGTTTATTCATCCCCAATACCGTGGCCTGCGTCTGGCACGCCGCATGTACGAGTATCGGAAAGAGCTTTGCGAAACGCTGAATCTGAAAGCTATCATGTTCGGCGGGCGTATTCCTAACTATCATAAGTATGCCGACCAGATACGACCGAAAGAGTATATAGATAAGGTGAAGCAAAAAGAAATCTTCGACCCTGTACTGACTTTCCAACTCTCCAATGACTTCCACGTGCGTAAGGTAATGCGCAACTATCTGCCTAATGACGAGGAGTCGAAGCACTATGCTTGTCTGTTGCAGTGGGATAATATCTATTATCAGGAACCTACACTGGATTATGTAACACCCAAAACAACGGTACGCGTCGGTCTGGTGCAATGGCAGATGCGTAGTTATAAAACTCTGGATGATTTATTCGAACAAGTAGAATTCTTTGTGGATGCCGTGTCGGATTACAAGAGTGACTTTGTCCTTTTTCCCGAATACTTCAATGCTCCGCTGATGGCAAAGTTCAACAATGAAGGCGAATCACAAGCTATCCGTGGACTGGCAGCTTATACAGAGGACATCAGGGAACGGTTTATTAAACTGGCTATCAGTTATAATATCAATATCATTACAGGCAGTATGCCTCTTATTAAGGAAGACGGGTTGTTATATAATGTCGGCTTCCTTTGCCGTCGCGATGGCAGTTACGAGATGTACGAAAAGCTACATGTGACACCCGATGAAATTAAAAGTTGGGGATTGAGTGGCGGAAAAGCTTTGCAAACATTTGATACGGATTGTGCTAAAATAGGTGTGCTGATTTGTTATGATGTGGAATTCCCCGAATTATCCCGAATCATGGCAGACCAAGGCATGCAGATATTGTTTGTTCCTTTCCTGACGGATACGCAGAATGCTTATTCCCGAGTGAAGGTGTGTGCACATGCCCGTGCCATTGAGAATGAATGTTTTGTGGTCATTGCCGGCAGTGTGGGAAACCTTCCGCGTGTACACAACATGGATATCCAGTATGCCCAGTCAGGCGTATTTACGCCTTGTGATTTTGCTTTCCCTACGGATGGCAAGCGGGCGGAAGCTACGCCAAACACAGAAATGATTCTTGTTTCTGACGTAGACCTGGATTTACTGAACGAATTGCATACATATGGCAGTGTGCGCAATCTGAAAGACAGGAGAAGTGATTTGTATGAGGTGAGGATGAAGAAATAAAATCACCCGATAGTTTTCCGGTTTAGATTTTCCGTCAAACTCTTCTGCCCAAAACTCTTTTATTTCAATCAGGTAATGAATTTCGTCGGGCACAAGCGTTATTTCCGAAGTCCCGGTCACCTCGATATACTTATTATTATCACTCTCTTGGCCGAAGGCAATGGTGCCGACAAATAGTAATGCTGCAAATAGTAAAAGTCTAGTTTTCATAACAGAATGTTTTCTTAGAGAATTATTATTTGTAATGATACAAAAAAATGCAATTCAATCAAATAATTGAATTGCATTTTTTTATGTAACTGTTGGTTTATCCTTTGATATCCCAAATGCCGCAACTACGTTCAAGCTCCACAAGCGCTGCATTATAGTTGAACAACGTTTCAATATATTGTGCCTGTACTTCATTGTATGTACGTTGTGCATTCAATATTTCAAGCAAGGAGACTTCTCCCCGGTTATAACTATATATCTTCCCTTCAAGCACGTCTTGTGCTTGTTTCAGTATGCCACCTTCATAATGCTTCAATTGGAGTGTTTGTGACTGAAATTGCTGATAGGCTCCCATCACCTCCTGCTGCACTTGCAGGCACATCTGTTCGTATTGCAACTCGGCTTGCCGGGCTCGGAAACGGGCAGCATTTACAGCCCCCCTGTTCAGAGAAGAGAAGTTTAAAGGAATAGCGATTCCCGCACTGACTCCATTGAATGCCGGTGCCGGAGCTTCCTCATTACGCACACGCTTATTGTGGCTCCATCCTAACGAAAACTCTACATCAGGACGTTTTTCACGTTTGGTTAAAGTCAGTTCCCGACGTGCAACTTCCGTATTTTTTAAAGCTGCCAGCAGGTCAGAGCGATGTTCTACAGCAGTTTCAATCAGTGCGCCCAGCACGAATGCCTGTTCCGGTTTCTTCAGTTCCTCTACCGGATGGAAAAGTGTATCTGTGACTGCGGTGCCAGTGAAAAGAGACAACTGCATGTAAGCTTGTTTCAGGTTTGTCTCGGCTTGCAGCACTTCGTTATACATGATGTCCGCTTCCAGTTTGCTTTGTATGGCTTCCACCTCCATTATTTTGCCGGATGCCAGACGGATGCTATCCGATTGTGCCAAATCGTACATATTGCTCCATGCACTTCTTTTGATGTCATAAAGCTGTTTTTGTTTCATTACCTCCAGATAGGAAATAGTGGCATCTGCCTGCAAATTCCGGAAATAGTCATTTAATACAATCTCCGCCAGTTCGCTCTGGCTACGTGCTAATCTGATACCCGCCGTACGCTTCCCCAATGTTACATTTTGTGAAAGCCCCAACTCATAACTTTGCCCCATCTGCAAGGTATGGTCTTCATTGTTTGAATAGGTGAAGGAAAGTGACGGGTCATCGAATACCCTGGCAGCTATCACATCGGCATGTGCTGCACTGACGTTCATCTTCTCTGCGGCATATTCCAGATTATCCATACTTACTTTATGCATATACTGCTTGTAAGTAATTGGTTCCACAGTTTGTGCCTGCATTGAGCAAGCACAAACCATAGCCGTAAATAATGCAATACTATCTTTCTTCATTTTCCTCATTTTTATCTTTCTTTTTTTCCATCATATAATATAAAGTAGGGAGAATATATAGCGTCACCACAGTGGCAAACAGTAATCCATACACAATAACTGTTGCCAGTGGCCGCTGCACATCAGAACCAATTCCTGTGCTCAGGGATGCCGGAAGCAACCCCAACACGGCAACAGTAGCCGTCATCAAAATAGGGCGGAAGCGATGACGGACACCGGTAATTACGGCATCGCGTAAATTGCGCCCCCGTCCGCGCAGGTTATTGATATGTGAAATCATAATCACCCCATTCTGTATGGCTACCCCAATCAGGGCAATGAAGCCTACGGCAGATGAAACATTCAGCGTCATTCCCCGTACATTCAGTGCCAGCATGCCTCCGAAGAGTGCCAAGGGAATGATACACATCAGCAAGGCAGCTTTCCGAAATTTGCCAAGAGCGGCAAATAGCAACAACAACATGATGCCTAGTGCCAATGGAACCACCACGCCCAGACGACTGTATGCACGGTGTTGGTTCTCAAACTGTCCCGCCCATTTCAGATGATAATCTTCAGGATTATAATCCACTTGTTCATCAATCATCCTGTTAGCTTTCTGCAAGAATGAAGTAAGGTCGATGCCACGCAGGTTGACACGAATGGTCAGATGCCTCTTATTCATCTCACGCGAGATGGTGCTTGCCCCTGTCGTAAGTTTGATTTCCGCAACCTGGCTAAGTGGAATCTTTGCCCCTGTACCGGAAGTTAGCATCAGATTGCCGATGCGTTCCGGCGTGTTACGCGTTTCCTCACTGAAACGGCAGATTACATCATAAGATTTGCTACCCACGAATATTTGTGAAATCGCTTTTCCTCCGATAGCAAGTTCTATCAAATCGGCTACGTCCGAAACATTCAATCCATATTGGGCAATGCGGTCACGGTCGGCTACAATTTGGAGTTGGGGAAGGGGAGGTTCCTGGTCTACAGCTACATCCGTTGCACCAGGAATCTGTTTGATGATGTTGACAATCTTGTCGGCAATGTGGCGTGTGCCTGTAATATCTTCACCGTATATTTTCAGTGCAAGGTCACTGTGTGCACCTGCTATCTGGTCCATCACCATATCTATAATAGGTTGTGAAAAGCCAACGGAATATCCCGGCATTGTCATTAGCGTATCATTCATGGCTTCAATCAATTCTGCCTTATTTCGTCCCGTAGTCCAGGTATCGTAAGGCTTCAGACCTACACCGCACTCCACATGCGAAAGCGAAAATGCCTCGGCACCTTCATCATCACGGCCCACTTGAGTCATCACATACGATACTTCCGGAAACTGCCCGAGCTTCTGTCTCAATTCAGCTCCCATTTCTTTGGAACGTTCAATGGAGATGCCCGGAGGCAATTGTACCTGAATCCAGATGGCGCCCTCATCCAGAGGAGGGAGAAAATCCTTCCCCACCGTATAACTCAGGACACCGGCCAGAATCAGAATCCCTGCCAGCACACCCAGCACCGCTTTAGGGCAATCGATGACACGAACCACTTGTGCATGATACACCATTTGCAGTTTTTCCAGCCAACGGTTATGATATACTTTGCGCGGCTTGCGATAAGCCATATATGCCAATCCCGGAATCAGGAACAAGGCTACACACAAAGCACCAATCAGTGCATAGCCTACCGTATATGCCATTGGAGTGAAAAGTTTCTTCTCGATATGCTCGAATGCGAACAACGGCAAATAGGCAGTTATGATGATGAGGATGGAAAAGAAGATAGGACGCGCCACTTCCGTTGTACGTCGCAGAATGGAATCTTCTTCCAATATTTCTCCGGGATGCCGCTCACGCTTTTTCAAAATAGTTTCCATCATTACAATGGAACCATCCACAAGGATACCGAAGTCAATAGCTCCCAATGAAAGTAAATTGGCGGGAATATCAGTGGCGTGCATCAGGATAAAAGCAATCAGCAATGAAAGAGGAATGGTAACCGCTACCAGCAATGCCCCCCGCCAACTACCTAAGAACAGAATCAGGACAACTATCACCAGAATCATCCCCATGAACAAAGTATGTGAGACCGTATGTAGTGTCATTTCTACCAGATTCGTACGATCCATGAAAGGATGGATGCGCGTTCCTTTAGGAAGCACTTCGTTGTTCAATTCATCAATAGCGGCATGCACTTCTTCAAGTACCTGCGAGGGGTTTTGCCCGCGAAGCATCTGCACAATACCTTCCACACCGTCGGAATAATTACGTTTGCCATCATAGAATCCCAGTACACCTTTGCGCTCCAAGCTTCCATATTTCAGTCTACCGATGTCATCCAAATACACAGGCACGCCATTATCTGTTTTGATAACGATACGTCCCAAGTCCTTCAAATCTTTCACCAGACCGATACCCCGGATTACATAGCTCAGATCACCCCGGCTCAACATACTGCCACCGGCATTCACATTGTTCATTTCCACTTTTTCGGTTACGTCAGAAAGTGAGATATCATACTCTTCCATTTTCCGCGGGTTCAGTTCAATCTGATATTGGGTAGTAATGCCGCCATAATTGCTGACATCGGCCACCCCCGTTACTTGTTTCAGCCGGGGAATAATCACCCATTTATGCAAATCGGTCATCTCGCGCAAATCCAGATTATCACTTTCAATAACATAGCGAAATATCTCACCGGTGGGAGAGGTCAGGGGATTCAATCCCGGTACGGCATCATAAGGCAGCTCTACATCTACCAACCGCTCTTGTACGCGCTGGCGTGCCCAATAGTCATCAATACCATCATCAAACACTAATACCACAGTGCTCAGCCCGAAAGTATTCTTGCTTCGCATCACATTTAGCCCTGGCAGACCGTTCACGGCTCGTTCTATAGGAATCGTAATCTGCTGTTCTATTTCCTCGGCTGCCAGTCCCGGTACTTGGGTTACAATCTGTACGGTGGTATCCGCAATGTCCGGATAAGCATCAATTGCCAGCCTTGTCCACGAATAATAGCCCACCACGGCAATGAAGCTAAACAAGACGAACATCAGTCCTCGACGATGTATCGCCAGATAAATTAATTTCTTCATATGTGCAAGCCGGTGTTTAGTTGGCGTTCAGTAGATAGAAAGCGCCATCGGAGATGAATTTCTCTCCCGGTTGCAGACCGGAGATGATGACGCACTTGTCACCATCGGTAGCGGAAGTTTCCACTTTTCGTTTCAGAAACTGATTGTTGCCTAAAGATACCAGTGCATACGCCTGCTCTTCCTCTTGTAAGATGGCGGAAGTGGGAATCAGGACGCTTTCGGCAGGTTCATCAGTCAGTTTTACTGTGGCATACATGGCAGGTTTCATCAATCGTTCTTTGTTGTCACATGCCACCAGTACTTCTACCGAACGTGTATCCTCGTCCAGCATTTCGTTGATGTGATAGATACTACCATTAAAGGTGCGCCTTGGCTGCGATACCAATGAAATTTCCACTTGTTTCAAAGAAGAAAGTAGCGGCATATCTTTCTCTTTCACATTGGCAGCCACCCATATTTCATTCAAATCTGCAACAACGACAATGGGGTCTGCATCATCTTTCATGAACTGTCCGATAACAATATCATTCTTTACTACTTCACCGGAAATGGGTGAGCGGACAATCATAGGTTGCCCCAACACCAACTCATCCGGTTCTATCTGGAAGACTTTCAGTGCTGCCAACGCATTTTCATAATCTTTCTTTTTGAGTTCGTAGTTCACTTCGGCTTCTTCCACCTCTTTCTGTGCACTGACCTTATGCGCATACAAATCCTGTTCCCGGCGCAGGTTTTTGGAAGCCAGTTCCATTTCTTGTTTGGCCTGATAATAGACTTTTCCCGTTTCAAAAAAGTCGGGCGAGCTGATTTCAAATAGCGGGCTGCCTTTATCCACTTTCTGTCCCAGACGGATAAAGGAGCGCGTTACGCGTCCTGCAAATGGGGAGGCAATTTCTGCATAATGATTTGGGATGGCTTTCACTATACCGGATACAGTGAATGTCGTTTCATGCAATTCTTTATGTACTTCGCTTATTATCAGTTTTTTTGCTACGGGAGATTCTGAAGATACAGTAATAGTATCTCCTGAGACAGAAAACTCTTGCATTTCCTGTTCTTTTTGCCGACCGGTACAGGCATAACACATCATGCCGGTCAGGCACAATAAATATATGTATTTCATTTCTTTGTTGTTATGTTGGAAACTTGTTTTTACTCATGTATTAAGAATAACAGGCATAGTCACCTGTTCGGAATACATGGCAGGGAGGAGAACGTAAATGGAATAATCGGAAAGGGCGTACAATCCGATTCGTTCCATCCGGCAAAAAAATGAAACCTAAGAAGAATAAGATAAAGGGGACAACCGGTAACTCATGCGAACTGTCCAGGCATAACAGATTAAAACAGGAGACAGTTTCCCATTCTGTTTCTGTATGCGAATGATGTGTACCTGGTAGGTATGGATGGGAGTGAGTTACGAGGAAATGATCGACTACATGTGTATGGACAAAGGCTGTGTTTCCTACATAGTAATAAGCGAATACTACTATTAGTAAAAACTTTATGGTATTAGAAAGTAACCTTTTCACATGCAATGGTTTTGCTTTGGCGGCAAAGGTAGTACATATTTCATACTCCATCAAAAAGGATGCTGAATTATTTCTTAAAATAATTCAGCCAAGGAGGATATTGTTATCAAGTCCGTACTTGCTCCGTATCTGCTCCGTACCAGGCCCGTAGCATCTCCGTACTCTATAGCACGGACTTAGTACGGAGTTGGTACGGAGCAGATACGGAGCAAGTACGGACTTGATATGGAGCAGGTAAATGAATGAGCTCAAAAAAGTTCTTTTAATCGATAATCACCAAACATCTTCAGTTTTGTCTTCTCCTACAAATGCTGTCAGCTTTTTCTTGTAAATATCCACTCCTTTGGCTATATTTCTTTCTGCATCAGGAGTTCCCATCCCATATACCACAAAAGGAGTCTGCCACATCATTCCACCATGTACGGCACCTGCCTGATAGGGACGCAACAATTCATCTACCGTGAAACCGTTCCTTCCACCGCTTCGGTATGCCTCGAATTCAGAACCGGTGGTTGTAGCTACCATCAACGGTTTACCTGCCACTGCGGGAGTCTTTGCCAGATGGGTAAATATCTGGTCTTGCCATTGTTTTAACAAAGAAGGGGCCGACATCCAATAAAACGGAAACTGATATACCACAGCCGTGGCATGTGAAATAATGCGACTCCATGCGTCCATATTGAAGACATCATCTGCCGGCATCTCATACAAATTATATACAGCCACTTCTTCTATATCCTTTATAGCATCGACCAAGGCTTTGTTTGCTTGCGATTTTTCCATGTTGGGGTGTGCCAGCAATACCACAACTTTCTTCAGAACTTTATCCATATTATTTTTGAGGTTTTGGTGAATAATCAATGTGACAGGCAAAAGTAATAAAATATTTGATAAATAAATATCTGTTTATTCAAAAACAATTGCTTATATTTGCAATGATAAAAAAAGTTTTATGTTTAAATCTAAGAAGAGTTTGGTGAGGTAAATAATCTGTAGCTCTATTTGCAGATTATCCATTCGTTTTTTGCTCGGGCATATTCTTGTCCGGGTTATTTCTATATTATATAAGTTATTAACAAATAGCGAATTCGCATAGGGATAAGTGTATTCTTATATGTAGTTTGCATCCTAAAGTAACAGAAGCAATGAACTTAAACAATATTCAAATCAGAGAGACTCAAATAGAAGATTTTAACGCCGTTATGGAAATCCACGAGCAGGCATTCCGCAATAAAAAAGAACCTGAATTAGTTGCTAATCTGCTGGCTGACGAGAGTGGTCAACCGGCAATTTCATTACTTGCCCTATACAATGGTCGACCCGCCGGACATATACTTTTTACCCGAGCTTATTTTGACGGGCAACAGGTGCAACCCATGATGCACATTCTGGCTCCATTGGCCGTGAAGCCGGAGTTTCAACGTCAGGGTGTAGGAGGAGAATTAATAAAAGCAGGCATCAGACTGCTGCAGGAAATGGGAACCAATCTTATTTTCGTATTAGGGCATAAGGAATATTATCCTCAATATGGATTTTTGCCACATGCTGCACGCATGGGCTATCCGGCCCCCTATCATATCCCCGATGAATCAGGTGAATACTGGATGGTTCAGTCAATCTGTAAAACTGGTTTTGGCATAGGAAAAGGAAAGATTAAATGTGCCGATGCCATGAACAGACCGGAGTACTGGAGGGAGTGATGAATAAAGCAAATTATCATTATAATGAAAATCTTGTTTGATATATATCTTATGAAATTTTCATTATAATGATAATTCGCGACGATTATCCAGAAACTTCAATAGGGTTGTTTTTTTGTTTTTTTCTATTCAAAAATATCTTTTCTCTAACTTTTTTGTAACTTTGCACCCTTAAAATAAAGAGGGTTATTGTTTCATATAGAAAAGTACCCCCGAATCGTAAAATTGTAACATCGTTAAATTGCAAATAAAGATGGGTAAGAAGTTTGCCGAATATTCGCAGTTCGACCTCTCAAAGGTAAACGCGGAAGTGTTGAGGAAATGGGACGAGAACCAGGTTTTCGCCAAGAGTATGACAGAACGTGAAGGCTGTCCTTCTTTCGTTTTTTATGAAGGACCGCCCTCTGCCAATGGTATGCCGGGCATTCACCACGTAATGGCTCGCTCCATCAAAGATATTTTCTGCCGCTACAAAACCATGAAAGGTTTCCTGGTGAAACGTAAAGCCGGATGGGACACACACGGACTTCCTGTGGAACTGGGGGTGGAAAAAGCAATGGGCATCACTAAGGAAGATATCGGTAAAACGATCTCCGTAGCCGACTATAACGCTGCCTGCCGCAAAGATGTGATGAAGTTCACCAAAGAATGGGAAGACCTGACTCACAAGATGGGGTATTGGGTAGACATGACCGATCCTTATATCACCTACGACAACCGCTACATCGAAACTTTGTGGTGGCTGTTGAAGCAACTCTATACAAAAGGGTATCTTTATAAAGGATACACCATACAGCCGTATTCTCCCGCTGCCGGAACAGGACTGAGCTCACACGAATTAAACCAGCCCGGTTGCTACCGCGACGTGAAGGACGTGACTTGTGTGGCACAGTTCAAGATGAAGAACCCGAAGCCGGAAATGGCAGAGTGGGGAACTCCGTACTTTTTAGCATGGACCACCACTCCGTGGACATTGCCTTCAAATACCGCGCTTTGCGTAGGTCCGAAGATAGATTATGTAGCCGTACAAAGCTACAATGGATACACCGGAGAGAAAATCACCGTTGTACTTGCCAAAGCTTTGCTCTACACGCACTTCAATAAAAAAGCGGAAGACATCGCTCTGGAAGATTACAAACCGGGAGATAAGCTGATACCGTTCAAAATTGTAGGAGAATATAAAGGTCCGGACCTTGTGGGTATGGAATATGAGCAACTGATACCGTGGGTAAATCCGGGCGAAGGCGCATTCCGTGTAATCTCAGGTGACTATGTGACTACGGAAGACGGTACAGGTATCGTACATATTGCTCCGACATTCGGTGCGGACGATGCCCAGGTAGCGAAAGCCGCCGGCGTTCCGCCTTTGCAACTCATCAATAGGAAAGGTGAACTCCGCCCGATGGTGGACCTGACCGGTAAGTTCTATAAATTGGACGAACTGGATGAGAACTTCGTGAAAGAGCGCGTAAACGTAGACTTATATAAAGAATATGCAGGCCGTTTCGTGAAGAACGCTTACGACCCGAATCTGACAGATCAAGACGAAAGTCTGGACGTAAGTCTCTGCATGATGATGAAAGCCAACAACCAGGCATTCAAGATAGAGAAGCATGTGCACAATTATCCGCACTGCTGGCGTACGGATAAACCCGTATTGTATTATCCGTTGGATAGCTGGTTCATCCGCTCTACCGCTTGCAAAGACCGCATGATAGAGCTGAACAAGACGATCAACTGGAAACCGGAAAGCACCGGTACGGGACGTTTTGGCAAGTGGCTGGAAAATCTGAACGACTGGAACCTGAGCCGTTCACGTTACTGGGGTACTCCGTTGCCTATCTGGCGCACGGAAGACAACAGCGAGGAAATCTGCATCGGTTCGGTTGAAGAGCTTTATAATGAAATAGAGAAATCCGTAGCTGCCGGATTCATGAAGTCCAATCCTTATAAGGATAAAGGTTTCGTACCCGGTGAGTACAATGGAGAAAATTATGATAAGATAGACTTGCACCGTCCGTATGTGGATGACATCATCCTCGTATCCAAAGATGGCAAGCCCATGAAGCGTGAAGCGGACTTGATAGACGTATGGTTCGATTCCGGAGCCATGCCGTATGCACAAATCCACTATCCGTTCGAAAATAAAGAACTGCTGGATAGCCATCAGGTTTACCCTGCCGACTTTATCGCCGAAGGTGTGGACCAGACACGCGGTTGGTTCTTTACACTCCATGCCATCGCTTCAATGGTATTCGATACCATTTCTTACAAGGCTGTTATCTCTAACGGATTGGTACTTGACAAGAATGGTAACAAGATGTCCAAGCGTCTGGGCAATGGTGTAGATCCATTCTCAACTATCGAGAAGTATGGGTCCGACCCCTTGCGCTGGTACATGATCACCAATTCTTCTCCGTGGGATAACCTGAAATTCGACGTAGACGGCATCGAGGAAGTTCGTCGTAAATTCTTTGGTACCTTATATAATACGTATTCTTTCTTCTCACTCTACGCCAATGTAGACGGATTTGAATACAAGGAAGCTGACGTGCCGATGGCTGAACGTCCTGAAATCGACCGTTGGATACTCTCCGTACTGAATACACTGGTGAAAGAAGTGGATACTTGCTATAGCGAATACGAGCCGACAAAAGCCGGACGTCTGATATCCGACTTCGTAAACGACAACCTATCCAACTGGTACGTTCGTCTGAACCGTAAACGTTTCTGGGGTGGTGAATTTACACAGGATAAGTTGTCTGCATACCAGACTCTGTACACTTGTCTGGAAACCGTTGCCAAATTGATGTCTCCCATCGCTCCATTCTATGCCGACAAGCTCTATATGGACTTGATCACCGCAACGGGACGTGATAACGTGGTATCCGTACACTTGGCCAAATTCCCCGAATACAACGAGGAAATGATAGACAAGGAACTGGAAGCCCGCATGCAGATGGCACAAGATGTAACTTCCATGGTATTGGCTTTGCGCCGTAAAGTGAACATCAAAGTACGTCAGCCGTTGCAATGTATCATGATACCGGTAGTGGACGAAGAACAACGTGCCCACATCGAAGCTGTAAAGGCACTTATCATGAGCGAAGTGAACGTGAAGGATATCAAGTTCGTAGACGGCGCTGCCGGCGTGTTGGTGAAGAAGGTGAAATGTGACTTCAAGAAGATGGGACCGAAATTCGGAAAACAGATGAAAGCCGTAGCTGCCGCTGTAGCGGGAATGTCACAGGAAGCTATCGCCGAACTGGAAAAGAACGGTTCCTATACCTTGCAACTGGATGGTGCGGATGTAGTTGTGGAAGCTGCCGATGTAGAGATATTCAGCGAAGACATTCCAGGATGGCTGGTTGCCAATGAAGGAAAACTGACTGTTGCCCTGGATGTAACCGTTACAGAAGAACTTCGCCGCGAAGGTATTGCCCGTGAGCTGGTTAACCGTATTCAGAACATCCGTAAGTCAAGCGGTTTGGAGATAACAGACAAAATAAAGATTACATTATCAAAAAATCAGCAAACAGATGATGCGGTAAACGAATATAAAGACTATATTTGTAACCAGGTTTTAGGAACCTCACTGACGCTGACCGATGAGGTGGAAAACGGCACGGAACTAAACTTTGACGATTTCTCCCTGTACGTAAGCGTTGTAAAAGAATAATAATACTAACGATTAAACACGTAAAGTTATGGCAGAAAAAACAAGATACTCGGATGCTGAATTGGAAGAATTCCGCGCCATTATTAATGAGAAGTTAGAGTTGGCACAACGCGATTATGAATTGCTGAAAGCCAGTTTAACCGGAGCCGACGGTAATGATACCGACGATACATCTCCGACATACAAAGTTTTAGAGGAAGGTGCCAACACCTTATCTAAAGAAGAAACTACGCGTCTGGCGCAACGTCAGCTGAAGTTTATCCAAGGGCTGCAAGCCGCATTGATACGCATTGAGAACAAGACGTATGGTATTTGCCGCGAAACCGGCAAATTGATTCCTGCTGAACGTCTACGTGCTGTGCCTCATGCTACATTGAGCATTGAAGCCAAAAATAACGGTAAAAAGTAAGGATGAACAAATATCTTACGAAAGGTCGTATTGCGCTGCTCGTTATTTTCTCGGTGCTGATTATCGATCAGGTAATCAAGATATATGTCAAAACGCACATGTATTGGCACCAGAGCGAGAATGCTATAAAGTGGATATACGAGAAATTGGGAATAATAAATGCAGAACCACCAACGTGGTTCTACATTTATTTTACTGAGAATAACGGCATGGCATTCGGTATGGAAATATTTGGCAAGCTGTTTCTCACTTTATTCCGCATTATTGCTGTAACAGCAATAGGATGGTATCTGATAAAGATTATAAAACAAGGTCTGAAAACGGGCTATATCGTATGCGTTTCCCTCATATTTACGGGGGCATTGGGTAATATCATCGATAGTGTATTCTACGGTGTATTGTTCAACGAAAGTACGCATTCACAGATAGCTTCATTCATGCCCGAAGGTGGAGGATATTCTTCATTATTCCATGGAAAAGTGGTGGATATGTTCTATTTCCCTATTATTGATACGAACTGGCCTCAATGGATGCCATTTGTAGGTGGGGAACATTTCATATTCTTCAGTCCGATATTCAACCTTGCCGATGCTGCTATCAGTTGCGGTATCATAGCTTTGTTACTGTTTTACAGCAAATATTTGAATGATTCTTATCATGCAATAAAGAAATCATGAAAAGGTTGCATCGAATTCAATGGCTTAATATATTCCTGTTAGCACTCTGTTTTACTGCCTGTCAGGTCAAAAGACCTAAGGTAGTTATTTCAGATGCTAAAATGGAAAATGTACTCTATGACTATCATATAGCAAAAGCTATGGGAGAAGAAGTCCCATATACCGATGGTTATAAACGGGTGTTATACATTGAATCGGTGTTCAAAAAACATGGTATTACGCAAGCTGTTTTCGACTCCTCTATGGTTTGGTATACGCGTAATCCGGAAGTCCTCACTAAAATTTATGAGAAAGTAAATGCAAAGTTGAAAGCTGAACGGGATGGCATTAACCACCTGATTTCCATACGTGACAACAAACCTAAGGAAAGCCTTCCGGGCGACAGTATTGACGTATGGGCATGGCAACGTATCTATCAGTTGACGGGTATGCCAATGGATAACAAGATAACTTTCTCATTACCCTCCGACACTAATTTCAAAGATCGCGATACTTTGCGATGGAACGTGCGTTTCCGCTTCCACAACGGCGCGGTGGATTCTATGTATGCTCCTATTATGGCTATGCAGATTATATATAAGAATGATAGTATCATTAGTGATCTTCAGAAGGTATATAAATCAGGAATGGAAACTATATCCCTCTTCGCCGATACTTTGGGAGAAATCGTAGAAGTACGTGGCTCAATCTACTATCCGGCGGCACAAGCCACTCACACATTGTTGACCGACCGTATTTCTCTTATGCGTTATCATGCTACAGATACCTTATCTTTCGCAAAAAATGATTCTATCCGGAATGATTCTATTCAAGAAAAAAAGGAAGTGAATAATGCTGAACAAAAAGAGGAAATCAAGTCTGTAGAACAAATAGAAGAAAAAACAGACGGAAATCCCCGTAGACGTGATGTAGGACGTCCTCGTCCGGTTTCGACAGAGCCAATAAAGAAAGTAGAAAAACCCGGGAGTCTTCAATTCCGTAAAGATAAGCCGCAATAATGAAACGATACGCTGCGCATTTCATTTTCATTCCCGAATATGGTTATCTCAAACAATATGTGGTAGAAGTGGAAAAAGGATGTGTTGTGTCTGTTTTTCCACTGACAGAAGAAATGGAAGGAGTGGAGTGGTTTCCTGGAGTAATTGCTTTGCTTACAGATAAAGATGATATTTCAGCAAAACTTCATGATATTTTTCAAAAGCAAAAGGAAGTATTGAAAAAAGTGCCGGAAACCCTCTACAAAGAACCATTTTTTGCAAGGTTAGTGCCTTATCTGTTTTACCCCTTTGATTTTACAACGATGCAGCCTGTCGGCGGAACTCGGCACAGACAACTGCTGTAGCAATAGCAACATTCAGTGACTCGGATGTTTCCCGTTCTGCCGGATAATTGGGAATATAGAGTTTGCGATTGATGAGTTGCTCTACTTCTTTTCCTATCCCGTTACCTTCATTACCCATCACTATCAGTCCGTTGGAAGATAATTGTCGCGTATATATGTTCTCGCCGTCGAGGAAGGTACCGTAAACCGGAATGTCGGACAAACTACGGATAAGCTCGGGCAGGGGAGTATAATGCAGTTTCACACGGGCAATACCGCCCATAGTAGCTTGAATGGTCTTGGGATTGAAAACATCTACGGTATTCGGAGAGCAAAAGATATGCTCTATACCGAACCAATCGGCCAGACGAATGATGGTACCCAAGTTTCCGGGATCTTGTACATCATCCAGAGCTAAACAAAGGGAATGGTTGATAACAGAAGCATCCGTTTTATATTCCGGCTGCTCAAAAACAGCAAGTACCTGTTGCGGTGTCTTCAGCAAACTGGCACGAGAAAGTTCTTCAGCAGAAACTTCCGAGATATCTTCTACCGGAAGTTGAGGGTATTGCGACAACCATTCTGCTGTAGCCACCAGAAAACGACAAGGAAAATGCCCTAACAAATCTCCTACTAGTTTAGGACCTTCGGCCAAAAATACTTTCTCCGTTTTACGGTTCTTTTTCAATTCCAGCGAATGGATATATTTGATGCGGTTCTTGCTTAGTGCCATAGCTTAAATGTTATCGTTTGGCAAAAGTACGTGATTATTTCTATATAATCAAAAAACGGAACACACTTCATCCGGTTTTTTATTTCGGGAAAGAAAAAATAGATTTATATTTGTAGTCTATTTATGCGCAATTTACAAAATCTGGTATGAAAAAAGGTTTCCACTACGCAATACTTACTGCTGTCATACTTACATTGGCTTCCTGCTCGACTACCAAATATGTGCCCGATGGCTCATACTTGCTGGATGAAGTGCGCATACATACCGATAGTAAAAATGTGAAGCCCTCTAATTTATCCATTTATGTACGACAAAACCCAAACTCCAAATGGTTTAGTTTAATTAAGACCCAGTTGTATGTTTACAACTGGTCGGGGCGTGACTCTACCCGTTGGGTGAACCGTGCGTTGCGCAGATTGGGAGATGCACCGGTGATATACAGTCAAGAAGATACTGAACGCTCCCGTGAAGAAATGACGAAGGCTGTGCAGAACATGGGATACATGAGTGCCACCGTAGAATACATTCCAAAAGTAAAAAAGAAAAAACTGAAACTGGCCTACAAAGTGACTACCGGTGAACCCTATATAGTTCGTAGCCTTAAATATGATATTGCAGATGAAAAAATATGGGATTATATGCAGAAAGACTCTGCAACTACTTATATTTCTGAAGGTATGTACTTCAATGTCAACATACTGGATAGTGAACGCCAGCGCATTACGAATAATCTGCTGCGGAATGGGTATTATAAATTTAATAAAGACTACATCTCATATACAGCAGATACAGTGCGTGGTACCCACCAGGTAGACTTGACCTTGCATCTGGCACGCTACAAACAACACTCTGATGATGAACCACGGAATCATCCCCAGTACACTATCAGTAAGGTGAACTTCATTACAGACTACAATGTGTTGCAATCATCCGCCTTGAGTAGTGTTGAAATCAATGATTCAATTCATTATAAAGGATTTCCCATTTATTACAAAGACAAATTATATCTACGTCCCAAGGTACTGACTGATAATCTAAGCATAACCCCCGGGGAACTTTATAATGAACAGGAGGTGCAACGCACTTATTCTAATTTCGGACGTTTGCCGGTACTGAAATATACAAATGTCCGCTTCTTTGAGACACAGTCAGGAGACAGCACAAAGTTGAATACCTATGTAATGTTGACGAAGAACAAGCATCAGTCTGTTTCCTTTGAAGTGGAAGGCACCAACTCTGCCGGTGATTTGGGAGCTGCAGCATCAGTTTCTTTCCAGAACCGCAATGTATTCAGAGGGTCTGAAACTTTCCTGGTCAAACTTCGTGGAGCTTACGAGGCTGTTTCCGGCTTAGGTTATGGACACAATAATTATACAGAGCTTGGTGTGGAAAGCAGCATAAACTTTCCCCGCTTCATGTTCCCCTTCCTATCCAATGATTTCAAACGAAAAATACGGGCAACTACTGAATTCGGCGTGCAATATAACTACCAGATACGCCCGGAATTTGCCCGTATCGTCGCATCGGCCTCCTGGAGCTACAAATGGGGATTGCAACGCCAACGCTCACAACATCGTATAGATTTGTTGGATGTCAACTATCTGTATATGCCTTGGATCGGAAAAGAATTCGAGGATAAATATCTGAATAATGAACAGAACTACATTCTGAGGTATAACTATGAAGATCGTTTAATTGTACGCACCGGTTATAGCTACACATATAATAGTGCCGGGCAGGCATTAATGAACAATACAGTTATCGGTAATTCTTATAGTGTACGCTTCAACTTCGAATCCGCCGGAAATCTGCTATATGTGATTTCCAAGATGAGCCATCTGAAGAAAAATGATCAGGATGAATATACGATATTGAATATTCCATATGCACAATATATAAAAGGAGATTTGGATTTTGCCAAGAATATCGTGATCGACAATCGTAACTCGATAGCATTCCACATCGGAGGCGGCATTGCTATTCCTTATGGAAATGCACAGGTTGTTCCTTTTGAAAAACGTTATTTTTCGGGTGGTGCCAACAGTGTGCGCGGATGGTCGGTTCGTAGTCTTGGCCCTGGTTCTTTCCCGGGTGACGGCAATTTCCTGAATCAATCGGGAGATGTCAAGCTGGACGCGAGTATTGAATATCGCACACGGCTGTTTTTGAAATTCAGAGGTGCAATGTTTATAGATGCAGGAAATATCTGGACGCTTCGTGAATATGAAGATCAACCGGGGGGTAAGTTCAGATTTAATACGTTTTATAAGCAGATAGCAGTAGCTTACGGATTAGGATTACGCCTTGATTTGGACTTCTTTGTACTTCGTTTTGATGGAGGTATGAAAGCCGTCAATCCTGAAAAAGGAAAAGACCGTTTCCCAATTATACGCCCTGATTTCGGACGTGACTTCGCTTTTCACTTTGCAGTGGGATACCCATTCTAATAAATTTAAAATTGAGAATTAAAAATTGAGAAATAGGCTGCGCTTTTATGCCGCATGGCTATTTCTCAATTTTTATTTCTCAATTTTAATTCTCTGCAAAGTAAGTGTTGATCATTGTAGCCTGACGAGCAGCAGCTACGCCTTGTGCATCCAATGTCACGTTCATTGCTTCTCCATTTGGCAGATACATTTGTGCAGTACCATCACCGTTCATTTGCAATAATTCAGTACTAACACCTTCTGCAACAACATTCCAAGTGCTTAATTCCTTGTCGTAAACTAACTCCATAGCAGTAGTTTCACCCTCTTTTGTAATAGAGTAACCATTCTCCAATGTCTTTACGAGATAGTTTCCGTTTTCACCTTTCACTTTTTTCACGTCACCCACATTAGCCATAGGATTAGAACCGCTCCAAAATTCAATGGAGTTGATTACCAATGCATCTGCCAAGTAGCAAACAGGGTATACAGGAATAATGTTGCAAGCCAGATAAACAAGCTCATTTACAAACTTCGTACCAATACTCTGGTTCCAATTTACCAACTTGCTGTGCAGTCCGAAAGAACCGATACAAGAACTGAAAAGAAATGCGCCACAAATCATCACGGTTGCAGCCAAATTCAAATTACTCTTTTTCATAATTACTTTCTTTTATATTACTGAGTTTCTTGAGTTTAACTCTTTTGCTCTTTTTCTATCCAGCAAATATAAGTTGTTTTTGTGAAAAATTTGCCTGATTTTACTATAAAAACAAATTTTCAGTTAAAAAGAAGTGGCGGTTTTAAGCCTTTTTGGATGTCAGTACTTTACTCAACCAATGGTCTACAGCAAACTTTCCGGGACCGACAATGTACATCAGTATAAACACGACCAGATATATGAAGGCCAATTCTTTTACAGCAAACGGATCGTTACCGTGAATAACGAAAAAGGCTACCCCCATTGTAAATATCATCGGTAGCATTGCCAAGCGATAAAGGAACCCAATAATAAATGCCATAGAACAAGCCATCTCACCGAATATGGCCAAACCTAATGAAAGAGGACTGCCTATGCCCAGCGGATCAGGGAATGCAGTAGATAGTTCCTGGTAATTTGCCCATTTTTCAATACCGTGGTTCATTAATAAGATACCAAATACAATTCTCACAATCAATAATATAGTAGATGCTGCTGCACCATCCGGCTTCGACGGAAATAAAAATTTATAAAGCATAGTCGTTCATTTTAATTAGTTATATTTTATATAACAAAATATAAGGGGTTATGGTTTATCTCTGCGCAAAGGTTTTATGATTACCCGCAAAGAGGGATCGTATGTAAAGTAGCTCCACATCCAGTCCACGAAAATAAACAGTCGGTTTTTGACTCCAACAATACTCATTAAGTGAATGAATAACCATGCCGCCCATGCAAGAAAACCACCAAAACGTAACTTCTTCAATTCTACAACAGCATGATTACGGCCAATGGTAGCCATAGAACCTTTATTGTGGTATACAAATGGCTGCATTTCAAGTCCGCGCTCTGTTCTATCCAAATTGCTAATGAGGTTATGTGCCTGTTGAATGGCGGGTTGCACCACTTGCGGATGTCCCTTCGGGTATTCCGGAGAAATCATAAGTGCCGTATCACCAATGGCAAAAATATTAGTGTAGCCCCGAACACGATTGTAATTATCCACTTGCAAACGATTGCCGGGACCGTAAGCTTCTTTTGCCAGTCCATCTATACTGTTGGCGCGTACACCTGCAACCCAGAAAACGTTCATTGTTTCCAGTGTATTGCCGTCATTAAATGTTATCACACCATTTTCATAGTTGCTCACTTGTACGCCGGTTCTGATTTCAACATCGCGTTTCAACAGGTAATCCGCAACTTCTTCTGATGATTTCTCGGAGAAAGCGGAGAGAAGGCGGGGAGCACCATCCACTAAAATTATGCGCATGAGGTTTATATCGAGATCAGGATAATCTTGTGGAAGCACAAACTTTTTCATTTCTGCCAATGCACCGGAAAGTTCGATTCCGGTAGCACCACCACCCACAATGACAAACGTCATCAGGCGTTTCCTTTTTTCCAGATTACTGGTATTCTGGGCTTTTTCAAAACTTTCCAATATCTGGTTGCGGTTAAACAGTGCTTCTGCAGTATTTTTAAGAGCCATAGTCTGTTGAGCCAGTCCGTCATTGCCAAAGTAGTTGGTGCGACATCCTGTAGAAACGACCAGATAATCATAGGAAAGAGTTCCGATGGAAGTCTCCAGAGTATTTTCTTCAGGTACAACCCGTTGCGCCTCGCAAATACGTATGTGGAAATGCTTTCTTCTTTTAAATATCTTGCGGAAAGGGAATGAGATGGCACTCGGTTCAATGCCTGCTGTTGCCACTTGGTAAAGTAAAGGTTGGAAAATATGATGATTATTCTTGTCCAGTAATACTATTTGGAATTTATTGTTTTTCAACTTTCGTGCTAACTTCAATCCACCGAAGCCACCACCGACAATAACAAGTCGTTTCCGTCCCTCTTTATCGGGAATATCCATTTTTGTTTTCATAATAAGTCAGTTATTCGTTATGTAAGAATAACATCGCAAGAGAAATAAAGTTCGTTTTTTTTCCGGATAATCAATCTGGTCAGTTTTACTTTTTCTCTAATCACATTTTCTTATTACTGCGTAAAAGGAAATAAGCATGAACAAAATATATATCATTATTGTTGTATTAAAATTGAAATAAAACTAAATTTGCTGACGGAGTTTTCCGAAAGTAAGATTATGGACACTAAACTAATGAAATGGATACTTCCGGTACTGTTGTTAATGGCAGAAACCGATGTATGGGCACAAGCTAGCTCTACAGGAACTGATGTTCCGGTAGCATCTCCTGTTTCCATGACCGATTCGTTACCACTAAAGCGAAGTCTCTTCAGAAAATTCCTGGATTATTTTAACGATGCCAACAAAGAGAAAAAAAATAAAAAGTTTGATTTCAGCATCATTGGCGGACCTCATTATTCCAGTGATACAAAGTTCGGCATCGGGCTGGTAGCTGCCGGATTATATCGTACAGACTACAATGATTCTATTCTTCCGCCATCTAACGTATCTCTGTATGGCGACGTTTCTACGGTGGGCTTCTATCTTTTGGGTGTACGTGGTAATCATCTTTTTCCACAAGATAAATATCGTCTAAATTACAATCTTTACTTCTATTCGTTCCCTAGCCTGTATTGGGGAAAGGGGTACAACAATGGCTCTAATGATGACAATGAAAGTGAATACGACCGCTTTCAGGCACAAGTCAAAGTAGACTTTCTGACAAGGATATCCAGAAACTTGTACATTGGCCCGATGGCAGTCTTCGATTATATTTATGGCCACGATTTTGAGAAACCCGAATTGTGGGAGGGCATGAAGGCTCGGACCACAAATATCAGCCTTGGTTTTTCATTGCTCTATGATTCACGAGACTTCCTTACCAATGCCTATAGCGGCTATTATCTGAGAATAGACCAACGTTTCAGCCCTGCATTTCTGGGAAATAAATATGCTTTCAGTAGCACAGAACTGACTACCAGCTACTATCATCCTGTATGGAAAGGGGGAGTGTTGGCGGGACAATTTCATACATTGCTGAACTACGATAATCCTCCCTGGGGGCTGATGGCTACATTGGGCAGTTCTTATGCAATGCGCGGTTATTACGAAGGACGTTACCGGGACAAATGTGCTATGGATGCCCAGTTAGAGCTTCGTCAGCACGTCTGGAAACGAAACGGTGTAGCAGTATGGATAGGAGCGGGAACCGTATTTCCTAAATTCTCCGAGTTTGAAACTAAACATATCCTTCCCAACTACGGCTTCGGCTATCGCTGGGAATTCAAAAAGAGAGTAAATGTAAGATTAGATTTAGGGTTTGGAAAAGGCCAGACCGGATTTATATTCAATATCAATGAAGCTTTTTAAAAACATAAAACAATGGTTGAGCAATCAGGAGCATCTTTTTTATTTGTTTCTGATTATCCTGATAACACCCAATATCATCCTCTGCTTTACAGAGCCAATGCCTGTGGTGGCAAAAGTATGCAATGTACTGTTACCATTCGCTTTCTACTATCTGTTAATGACCTTATCGAGAAACTGCGGAAAAATGTTCTGGATACTTTTCCTCTTTATCTTCTTCGGGGCTTTTCAAATAGTATTGCTGTATCTCTTTGGACAGTCAATTATCGCCGTAGACATGTTTCTGAACCTTGTAACTACCAATTCGAGTGAAGCTATGGAGCTGTTGGATAATCTGATTCCGGCATTAGTAAGCGTAATTATCCTCTATATTCCTGCCTTGATTCTGGCAGCAATCTCTATTATAAAGAAACGAAAACTTTCTCCGGTATTTATCAGTCGTGAACGAAAAAGAGCACTTGTAGCCTTAATTGTCGGCTTCATATCATTAGGTGCTGCCTATGGACTGGATAAACGCTATGAACTGAAATCTGACTTATATCCGGCTAATGTATGTTATAATGTACTCCTTGCATTTCAACGTAATGCCCAGACACGAACTTACCATCAGACTTCAATGAATTTTACTTTCAAAGCCCAGGCTTCTCATCCGGAAGACAAGAGGGAAATTTACATCATGGTAGTGGGTGAGACATCCCGCGCCATGAACTGGAGTCTTTATGATTACAAACGGGAAACCAATCCTAAGCTTTCCAATATAGAAGGAATTATTGCTTTCTGCCATGTATTGACAGAATCTAATACTACACACAAGAGTGTACCGATGTTGCTTTCTCCGATTTCAGCTACTAATTTCGATTCCATTTATTACCAGAAAAGTATTATAACAGCTTTCAAAGAAGCCGGTTTTCAGACAGCTTTCTTCTCAAATCAACGCTACAACCATTCCTTTATCGATTTTTTCGGGATGGAAGCAGATACTTATGACTTCATCAAGGAAGATTCGGATGATTCCAAATACAATCCGTCTGATGACGAACTTCTAAAGTTGGTAGAGAAAGAACTTGCAAAAAGGAATCAGAAGCAATTCATTGTACTGCATACCTACGGTTCGCACTTCAATTACCGTGAACGCTATCCGGAGAACCATGCTTTTTTCCTGCCGGATTTCCCGGTAGATGCAGAAGTGAAGTACAAAGACAACCTGCTGAATGCTTACGATAACTCCATCCGATATACAGATGATTTTCTGGCACGTATTATAAATTTATTGAAAGAGCAGGAGGTAGATGCTACCATGCTTTACACCTCCGACCATGGAGAAGATATATTTGACGACAACCGACACCTGTTCCTTCATGCATCGCCTGTTCCTTCTTATTATCAGTTGCATGTTCCGTTCCTACTATGGACATCCGCAAGCTATCAGAAAACATACCCTGAAATACAGAGAGCAGCCCTGATGAACCGGCAGAAAAACATATCATCCAGCGCTTCCTTCTTCCAAACTATGATGGAACTGGCCGGAATAAAAACTCCGTACCGGAATGACAGCTTATCCGTCACCAGTCCTCTCTATACTGAGAAATCGAGGGTTTACCTAAATGACCACAACGAGCCACGCCCATTGGATGACATCGGGATGAGAAAGGAGGACTTTGAAATGTTACAAAGAAGAGGGATAGTCTTCTTTCTCCAGATTCCTCACTGAAGGAATACACATCATTAGAATGGCTGTCAGTACAATAGCAAACCCGCAATAGATAAATATATTGCCTATGCCCAAAGCATCTGCAACGAAACTCGTTACAAACAAACCGAAAATGGAAGGGAACAAACTTATGCTATCGAACAACGAAAACACACGCCCCAGATAAATCGGCTTGAATTGCGTTTGCAATAAAGCAGTAAAGGGACCGGAAAGAAACGGAACAATCAGTCCTTGCATTACTGTCAGTATGGCAAAAAGTACATATCCTGTACTGGGCAACATTCCACAAAGCGCCAATGCCAGACCAAGAATCGCATAAGAGAACGCAATCATCAATATCTTCCTTATCTTAGGGTTCCAGATTCCCAGTAAAGCCCCTCCGGCCAACATGCCCGCCCCGAAAAGCGTCTCTATCAAACTAATCTGATAAGCTGTTCCCGAGAAAGTGTGCAACGTCATCAATGGCATCAGAGCAACCACCGGCATCACAAAGAAAGTAATTAATATCTCTGTAACCATTACCCAACTCACCCCTCTGTTCTGCATAATTACCCGGAATCCATCACGCATATCATTCAATACACTCTTTGCAGAAATATTTTCTTTCTTAGGATTCGGAATATACACAAAAAGAAGAGCAGTACAAGCGATGATTGCGCCTGCCACGTCCAGCAACATAACAACACTCATATCAAACGCCAGCAGCAAAACTGCTCCCAACGCCGGACCACCAATATTACAAATAGACTGAATGGCCTGATTAATTCCCGCAATACGGGTCAGTTCCTTTTCCGGTGCCAACAACGGAACGGATGATTTCATTGCAGGCGAGTGAAATGCTCCGCCAATAGAACGAAGCGCCAGCAACACATAGATATGCCATAACTCTATCGTGTCCAGATAAAAGAGTAAGGCAATGATACCGGAGCAAAGTGCAACGAAACTGTCTGCGCCAATCATTGTCCATTTCCGGTTCCAACGGTCAACATATACCCCTGCAAAAGCTCCCAATAAGGCTTGTGGCAACAATGCCGCAATCATGGCGAAGGATAAAACTTCGGCAGAACCCGTTTTGAGACTAATCCACAAGACGATAGAAAATTGAGCTATGGAACTACTTAATATGGAAAATAGTTGTCCGCTCCATATTATGATAAACTTTTTCTTCCAATTATTCATGATAAGATCGAAACTATATATAAAAAACAGATAAATCCTTCCTGTTGTTGCATCGATACAGGAGATTTCAGGTACTATTTGGTCTAGTTATTGCAAAAATATGGCAATTAAAGAAAAAAGGTTCTGAAAACACTTGATTTTCAGAACCTTTTCAGTATTTCCTTAATTCACTTGTACACCCTCAGGGACTCGAACCCTGGACCCATTGATTAAGAGTCAATTGCTCTACCAGCTGAGCTAAGAGTGCATCGTTTTTTTCGTTTGCGGGTGCAAAAGTAGTTCTTTTATTTTATTCATGCAAACAAAATTAAGCCTTTTTTCTCGATGAAAGCGGCTTTTTTTAGTCAAATTCGTATAGTTCGGAAGGAGTACTACGCTTTAAAGCACAGAGTTGCACATCTTTACCTACCAATATCCCCTTACTCTTTAATTTCCATTCCACCGTCTTGTAAGCGAGTTCCGGATGATTATTGTCTTTACTTAAATGGCAAAGCCAGATATATTTCAAGTCTTCCGTAATATTTTCCGCCAGAAATTCTGCAGTCGCGATATTACTCATATGTCCTGTACGACTTGTGATACGATCTTTCAGATATTGTGGATACGTACCCATCCGCAGCATTTCATCATCGTAGTTAGCTTCCAATATCAGGTAATTGGCTTTACGGATAAACCGCGCAGCAGTAGGAGTGATTTCACCAAGGTCAGTGAGGAATGAGAATACCTTACCATCTATTTCAATACAATATCCCACATTGTCCGTACCGTCATGGGGTACTTCAAAAGACTCAATACGGAAATCTTCCAATTGCATGGGTTGTTCTTTCTCCAGATAGTGAACGGAAGAGTGAAGTTTCTCCGTCATACAATAACTCTTATTGATTCCTTCATGAATGCGTGCAGTGGTATAAATAGGAATATGCAATTTCTCCCCCAATCCGCCTACCGATTTAATATGGTCGGCATGATCATGAGTTACAAATACAGCTCGTATCGTCTCCATGCTGATGCCTGCTTCCTTCAATGATTTCTTGATGGTACGTGCTGCAATACCAGCATCAATAAGTATTCCGTATCTTTCAGTGCCTATATAATAGCAGTTACCACTACTTCCGCTAGCAAGGCTTATAAATTTTACTTTCATTCTATTCTCCTTAATTAGAAAAAGCCGCCACTTTTATGGCAAAGTGACGGCAAATATACAAAAAAATGAGATATTCAGACCCCAGCTTCCTTCTTTTTGTCGATGGATGCGGTGATTTTGGCAAATACTAATAAGGCAAGGGCGGATATCAGACCGATAGCAGCGAAATAATACCAGATATAATGTGCATTTACACTGGCAGCCTCCCATGCCTCACGGGTTTCAAAGAGCACAGGATCGGGACAGTATTTTGTCAACAATACTCCGGCAATACCAAAACCGAAAATAGAAGAAAGGAAGGAATGGAGATGACTGAAACCAAGATACATGCCTTCCTCACCCTTAGGCGCTTGCAAGGAGAAGTATTCCAAATAACGCGGTGAGATGAAGCATTCTGCCAAAGCCTGTATCACAATACCGGCTATCATCATCAACGTGATATTGCTCATTCCGGTTATCACATCGTTACCAAGAAGATTGCCGCATGCCATCAGCAGAGCCGAGAACGGAATAAGGAACATACCTATATTCATGGAAGTAATAGCCGAACGTTTTGCCATCAGTCGCGTTACAAAACTTACGCAGCAAACCACTACAAACGGATTCACATTGGCTATCCACCCCGGTTTTGCCGTTTCGCCCGCCATACGGATTACATATTTGGGCATCGTAGCATATAACTGTTGCTGCACCATCCAGAAACCTGTTACAATCAGAATAAGAATCAACAGGCGCCAGTTCGTAATAATACGCATAAAACCTTGCCCGATTTCGCGCATGCTTTTACCTTCGCCTGCCGTGTGGGTAGATTTATAGAGCAGAATAACCGAAAGCAGTGCCATTATCGTCATCGCTGCTGAGAAGTAGTTGATATAAATATAAGCTTGTTCACCGATGACGTTACGCAATGGGTCGATTACGGTCTTTCCGGTGAAAGCACCGATATTTACCATCATATAAAAGATAGAATAACCGCGTGCACGGGTTGCCTCCGTTGTCTCTTTTGCCACCGAAGCCGAAATGATAGATTTAATAAACGAGCCACCCACCATGATAACAAACAGTACGGGAACAATCATCCAGCGGTAGTCACTATTCGGCAACCCAATGAAACGGGTTACTTTGCCGTATTCCACTAAACCTGCAGCTTCAAGCAGGGTAGGGAGAATTCCCAATCCCAAATACCCGACAGACAGCAGCGAAAAAGCAACAATCATCGATTTTCGGAAACCTATTTTATCGGCATAAGCTCCCGTAAAGATGGGCAAAAGGTAAAGACCACCGGAGAATAAACCGGAAATCATACTCGCTTCAAAGTCATTGAAGCCTAAAATTGTAGAAAGATAAATGGTAAGAACAATGAAAACGGCATAATATGCCATACGTTCGAAGAGCTCGACCGTATTGCTTACCCAAAAGGCTTTAGTGAACCCTTTAGATACATTTCTGGGTGATTGAGTCATCCTAATATTATGTTGTTAGTGAAAAATTAAGCGCAAAAATACATTATTATGAAATTATATGCAAATTTGTTTCATATTTACCTATTGTAAAAAGAGAAAGAACACTTTGTTTTTTCAATAAGATTCGTATCTTTGTTCTGTAATTTTTTTCAGCATAAAACTATGACAATAGCAGTTGATTTCGACGGAACTATAGTAGAACATCGCTATCCCCGTATCGGTAAAGAGGTTCCTTTTGCAATAGACACTTTAAAACTGTTGCAACAAGATCAGCACAGGCTCATTTTATGGAGTGTGCGCGAAGGTGAGCTTTTGGAAGAAGCCCTTGTCTGGTGTAGAGAGAGAGGATTGGAATTCTATGCTGTCAATCGTGATTATCCCGAAGAAAAGCAGCAGGACTATGGATTCTCCCGCAAACTAAAAGTAGACCTTTTCATTGATGACCGCAACCTGGGCGGTCTTCCCGATTGGGGCATCATCTACCGGATGATAAACGAACATAAGACATTCCAAGATATCTACGCACAGGAAGAAGATGCTACTGTAAAACAGGGTAAAAAAGAAGAAACAGTGGCTTTGAAGAAATGACATTGTCATTGAGAATGAAAAAAGAGTGAGATAAAAATATAAAGAAATAGCCGGAACAAAATCCTGTTCCGGCTATTATTTTTAGAACTTGAAGAAATTCTTAGCGTTGTAGTAGCTAATATCTTCAATCATCTGGTTCACGCGTTCCATCTCAGAAGCCGGAATTTCACCATTTTCAATGTCACGACCAACAAGGTTACATAACGTACGGCGGAAATATTCATGACGCGGATAGGAGAGGAACGAACGGGAGTCCGTCAACATACCTACGAAACGACTCAACAGACCAAGTACGGAAAGAGCATTCATTTGTTTCTCCATGCCATCCTTTTGGTCGAGGAACCACCAGCCGGAACCAAACTGTATCTTACCTGCAATTGTACCATCCTGGAAGTTACCTAGCATAGTGGCTATAACTTCGTTGGCACACGGATTCAGGTTATACAGGATTGTCTTCGTCAATTTACCTTGAGAATTCAGGCGATCGAGGAATTTAGACATTGCTTTAGCTGTAGTAAATTCGCCGATAGAATCGAAACCGGTGTCAGGACCAAGCAATTTGAGCATCTTGCTGTTATTATTGCGGATAGCACCATAGTGGAACTGTTGTGTCCAGCCTTTTTCCCAATCCATTTCGCCAAACACAATCAACATAGCCGACTTGAACTTCAAAATTTCTTCTTTTGTCAACTCTGTTCCGCCATACACTTTATTAAATATAGCCTTGATTTCAGCATCCGTATAGTCTTCGGCGTAGAACTCTTCAATACCGTGGTCGGACAGTTTACAACCTTGTTCAGCAAAGAAGTCGTGACGCTTGCGCAGGGCAGCCACCATATCATCAAAATTAGAAATAGCAACACCGCTAACTTCAGACAGCTTCTCAACATAAGCGCGGAAATCGGCGGGAACTTCTACAGCCATTGCTTTATCCGGACGCCAGGTAGGCAACATCTTCGTTTCAAAACCGCTTTCACGGGTCTGGATGTGATATTCCAAAGAGTCAATAGGATCATCTGTAGTACAAACAGCTTCTACATGATAACGGCGCATCATGCCACGGGCAGAGTATTCCGGCTTAGCCAATTTCTCGTTACACTCGTCATAAATCTCACGCGCAGTCTTCGGGCTCAGGATTTTGTCGATACCAAATGCCGTTTTCAGTTCCAGGTGTGTCCAGTGATACAACGGGTTACGGAAAGTATAAGGAACTGTTTCCGCCCACTTCTCAAACTTTTCCCAATCGGTGGTGTCCGTACCGGTACAGAAACGTTCGTCCACACCATTAGTGCGCATTGCACGCCATTTGTAGTGATCGCCGCCCAACCAGATTTCAGTCAGTGACTTGAACTGATAGTCGTCTGCTACCATTTTAGGGATTAAGTGACAGTGATAATCGATAATCGGCATCTTGGCCGCATGTTCATGATACAACTTCTGTGCAGTTTCTGTTTGCAACAGGAAGTTTTCATCCATAAATTTTTTCATTCTACTGTGTTTTAAGTATATAAAAATATTACTTTCCAATTATTATACCTATATAGTATTGATTGTAAAGCTAATAGGTGAGATATTGGTTTTTACTTTTATTAACCGTTATCGAACACAAAAGTAGAAAATTTACTTGGAGAAACAAAATAATTCGTATCTTTGCGGCAAATATTTATAATATTTAAGTTTTAGACATCGAACCTTTATCACCTTAAAACAAGGAGAAAGAGAATATGGAAAACAAGAACTACACCATTAAGGATATTGCCCGCATGGCAGGTGTTTCCGCCGGAACAGTGGACCGCGTGCTGCACAATCGGGGAGACGTTTCTGCTTCAAGCCGTGAAAAGGTTCAAAAAGTCTTGGATGAAATAGATTATCACCCTAATATGTTCGCCATCGGTTTGGCGGCCAAAAAGCGCTATTGCATTCTGTGCATTATACCTTATTATATAGAGTACGATTACTGGCATTCCGTTTCGGAAGGTATCAACCGTGCAGCGCAGGAGATGCGGCCGTTCAATGTCAGCATTGAATTTCTGTATTACCATCATGCCGACAGGCTTTCTTATGAAAAGGCGTGTGCAAAAATCCGCAGGGAACCGGTGGATGCGGTACTGATAGCTCCCAATTTCCGTGAAGAAACGATGGCGCTCACTTCCTATCTGGAAGGGAAGGGGATACCCTATGCATTCATCGATTTCAATATAGAGGATACTCACGCGCTTTGCTATATCGGACAAGATTCCAAGGCAAGCGGGTATATCGCCGCTAAAATCCTGATGCGCAAGTATGAGGAAGGGCAGGAGTTGATATTATTCCTTAATAACAAGAAAAATAGTCCGGCAGAAATACAGATGCAACGCCGCATGGATGGTTTCATGAGCTTTATTGCCCAAGAACATAGCAATCTGGTGGTTCATGATGTTGTACTGAACAAGGAAGATGATGCCGCCAACCGCCGGACACTAAAAGAGTTCTTTACAGCACATCCGCAAGCTGTGCTGGGTGCTGTTTTCAATTCACGCGTTTACCAGGTGGCAAACTACTTGCAGGAAACAGACCATCATCTGGCAGGCTTAGTCGGTTATGACCTTCTGCAAAAGAATGTGGAGTATCTAAAATCCGGTGAAGTGAATTACCTCATCGGGCAGCGTCCCGGATTACAGGGATATTGCGGCATAAAAGCGTTATGCGACCATATGGTCTTCAAACGTCCGGTGACCGCCGTGAAATATATGCCTATCGACATCTTGATGAAAGAAAACATCAATTTCTATTTTGAATTTGAATAAACATAATAGTATCAATCATTTAAAACGATTTTTTAAGATGAAAGCATTAAACAAACAAACCGCTCCCAAAGCTCAACGCCCGGAACGCATCATTCAGTTCGGTGAAGGCAATTTCCTGCGTGCATTTATTGACTGGATTATCTACAACATGAATGAAAAAGCTGACTTCAACAGCAGTGTTGTAGTAGTTCAACCCATTGATAAAGGTATGGTGGACATGCTGAATGCACAGGACGACCTTTACCACGTAAACCTGCAAGGTCTGGATAAAGGAGAAACCGTAAACAGCCTGACGTTGATTGATGTAATCAGCCGTGCACTGAACCCTTACTCTCAAAACGAGGAGTTTATGAAGCTGGCCGACCAACCGGAAATGCGTTTTGTCATCTCCAACACAACGGAAGCCGGTATTGCTTTCGACCCCTCCTGCAAACTGACTGACACCCCGGCTTCTTCATATCCGGGCAAACTGACTCAACTCTTGTACCGTCGTTTCAAAACTTTCAACGGTGATAAAAGCAAAGGTCTGATTATCTTCCCTTGCGAACTTATCTTCCTGAACGGCCATAAACTGAAAGAAACCATCTACCAATATATTGAATTATGGCAATTAGGCGATGAATTCAAGACTTGGTTTGAAGAAGCTTGCGGCGTATATGCCACGCTTGTTGACCGTATCGTTCCGGGATTCCCGCGCAAAGATATCGCAGCTATCAAAGAAAAATTGCAATATGATGATAACATGGTAGTACAGGCTGAAATCTTCCATCTTTGGGTTATCGAAGCTCCTCAGGAAATTGCCAAAGAATTCCCTGCTGACAAGGCTGGTTTGAATGTATTGTTCGTTCCTTCTGAAGCACCTTATCACGAAAGAAAGGTTACTTTGCTGAATGGCCCGCACACTGTTCTTTCTCCGGTTGCTTATCTGTCTGGCGTAAATATCGTACGCGATGCTTGTCAGCATCCGGTTATCGGCCAGTATATCCATAAGGTAATGTTTGATGAGTTGATGGAGACTCTGAACTTGCCGAAAGATGAGCTGAAGAAATTTGCAGAAGATGTATTGGAACGTTTCAACAATCCGTTCGTTGACCATGCCGTAACCAGCATCATGCTGAACTCTTTCCCGAAATATGAAACCCGCGATCTGCCCGGTTTGAAGACTTACCTGCAACGCAAGGGTGAACTGCCGAAGGGATTAGTTCTCGGTCTGGCTGCCATCATTACTTATTATAAAGGTGGTATTCGCGAAGATGGCGCTGAAATCGTTCCAAACGATGCTCCTGAAATCATGCAGTTATTGAAAGATTTGTGGGCAACAAACGATACTCAAAAAGTAGCCGAAGGCGTACTTGCCGCAACTTCTATCTGGGGTGAAGATTTAAATAATATTCCGGGACTTACCGCTGCTGTAAAAGCTGATCTGGATTCTATTCAGGAAAAAGGAATGCTGGAAACAGTGAAGGGTATCCTTTAATTAATCTACAAGTATCGTAAAGAAGGGTGGAGCAGTGGCTTCACCCTTCTTTTTTTATGTTAAGAAGCATAACTATGTATTTCTTGTTCCGAAAAATTCTTTTTATCATTCTCTTTTGGTATATTTAAAGCGTTAATTCTTAAAATCAAACTGCTATGGGGAAGACACTATGTACTGTTCTCGGGGTGGTCTTATTCTCTCATTCAACCCAATAAAGGTAGTAACCAACAAGTCTGGAATTTCACAGATATTAAGCTCCAGGATGCGAATTATGAATTAAAGTATGATATCATTAAAGACAATAATTATGAAAAAACATATTTTGATTATAATATATTTAGTAACAAATATATTTAGTATGCATTGTAGCCCGTTATCCAATGATACAATAGAATTGTTACGATTTTCTGCAGATAGCATAAATTCTTTGATTAGAAAACAGCAAAATGAAAGATATGAAACGAAATTCATGCAACGAAGTAATACAGACATGAACAATAACCTCTTAAATGTATCGGATTATACGCCACCAACACCTGAAGCTGCCGGTATGAATTTATATGGAAATATTCCTGTTAATGAATATACAGGCACTCCTGATATCTCTATTCCCCTATATACACTAAAAAGTGGTCAAATAGAATTACCCATTACTCTATCATATCATGCAAGTGGTATAAAAGTTGCACAAGAAGCAACATGGGTGGGATTAGGATGGAATTTGCTTGCAGGAGGATGTGTTACCTTGAACGCTATTGGTAATGTAGATGCATGTTCCGCAAATTATCCATCATGGGAGGAATGGGAGAAAATTAAATATCAATGGAAGGTTATTGGTGGAGATACAGCCAATATTCGCACAGGTATTGAAGATCAATTTCACAAATGGGGATGTTTATGCTATGATCAATACACAAGTACAACTACCGATGATGTATTAAATCAAGGGTTATTCGGACAAGGGGAAAGAGATGTTTTCGAAGTTTCTCTTCCTAACGGGAGTTCATTCAAATACATATTACATCCTAAAAATCAAACTCCTATCATTATCGGGCCACGTCATAATTACAAAATAATACACTCTACGGGAGATATAGTGGTAACTGATGATTCTGGAATTCAATATACTTTCACAGTCTATACTTTCAATGGCAAGTATGCACCATTGACATATTTGTTAACTACAATCAAAGACACGAGAGGTAATGTTATATCACTTTCTTATGTTGATGCGACCTGTTACTCTATTCCTGTTATCTCTGAATATTACACAATTGGCTATCCTCTTTATAATGATTTTACTAAACGGAACTTCAATTCAACAACTAATAAAGCTCCTTATCTATCGAAAATAGAATCTAATACTGAAGAGATAAAATTTACATTAAGCAACAGAGAAGATCTTTCTCCTGGAACAATAGGGAGACTAGTTTCCATCGAAATAAAGAATAAGTTAAACAATGAAATTATATACTCATATAATTTTGACTATAGTTATTTCATGTGTGCTACGAATGCAATTGGAGGTAATGCATTAAGTAGTGAAGATTGTATAGGAGCAGCAGGATATGTTTCTCAAAATCCAGAAGTAACTTTACGTAAACGTCTCAAACTACTTTCTCTTTCAAAACAAAATAACAACATGCAAGGAGAAACATATTCATTCATTTATAATGAAGAACAACCATTACCATATAAGACATCCTTCGCTGTGGATTATTGGGGATTTTACAATGGTGCAGAAAATATATCTTCACTTACCGGCTATCGCCACACACTTATACCTTCTATTGAAGGATTAGGAATTAACCAAGACGCACTTATAATTCAGGGACAGGAGCTACCAGCACAAACAGCTGTCAGGAATGCGAGTCATAAATATATAACGGCTAATATGCTAAAGAAAATAACATACCCGACGGGAGGTAGTATAGAATTCGAATTTGAACCTCATACTTTTACTAATGCCAAAGTCATTTCAAAAGAGGATTTAGAAAAGTATGCTCCTAAATTGGCATATTTAAATACGGTGAATAACAATAATGCAGAGTTTTCCACTCCATTTGTAACTTTCAATATTCCATTTGCACAAACTGTAACCATAAATGTAACAGTTCGTTTTGATGATTATTCAGCGAGTCAAGTCGAAGGTTCAGGAACAATTATCAGGCAGGTTGGTTCTACTGGAGGAGGAATTATAAAATCATATAAAGTAACATCACAAAATGCAACTGATGAACACTCATATCATGTTGTTGAATCATTTACCTTGGAAGCCGGAGATTATGTACTGTCATCCACTTTAGCGTCAATAGTCCCCAATCAAGGTTACACCGCCCGTAATGTTAGTGCTGCAACATTAACTTACAAATCACAAATATTCAATGTAGATATAGATACTTTGGAACATATTGGTGCCGGAGTGAGAATAAAAACTATTACCCAAAGGAATAACACAGGAGAAATCTTAGAGAGGACCAAATATCTTTACGAATTGGATAATCATAAAAGTTCCGGTCTGTTGATGATTCCTATTAACTTTGTGACTGATCACAATATTCGTCATGGTCTGGATAATTGCCCTATACATAGTATGGTAGATCATCAATTTCGTAGATATGATGCACAAACATTATCTCCTCCAGCTTCTGCTTCCAATGGAAATCCAGTCGGTTATAGTCGTGTGATTAAACAAAAGGAAATAATCAATATAGGAAAAGAAGTATTTGTCTTTGCTAATGAAAGTTGTGAAGTTATTGATGCTACACTTTGCTATTTTCCAGAGAACTATAGTGGACGCTTAATCAGGAAAAGTATATATGATGCAAATAATAAACTCGTAAAAGAAGAAAATAATAAATATTCCATTGTCAATAAGGTTAAAGAATTAGTCAATATAAAAGTCATAGACAATTATGTTGGCCCTGTAAATCATTGCCTTTCACTTGAAGGACATCCTTTTTGTAATCCATACATATATAATGGACGTTTTTTTATAACTTTATATCCATACATTGCTTATGACATCCAGTTAACTCAACAAACAGAAACTGAGTACCTCAATTCAGTACCAATAAGCAAAGAGAAACTTTATACATATAACCAACGCAATCAAATATCAACCTGTAAAACAAGTACCAGTCGTTCTGACTACATTCAGGAGACATATAAATATGCTGCCGATTCTTCTTTCTATAAAGATCACTTGGACTATAATGTACTTACTGCAGTAATGAGATATAAACGTACATCAGGCAGTTCAACTGCCATTTTAGAAAATAAGTATGGAAATGTATTTACTAAATTTACATTGCTTTCAAGTACGGAGTCAAGCAATGTATCGCCCAAAAGACGTACTGTTTCATATAAATATGATAGTAAATGGAATCCTGTCGAAGTAACCTATCAAGACAGTTCGTCGGTTGTTTATTTATGGGGATATAAATATTCCCGGATTATTGCAAAAATTACTAATATTACATATGCCAAAGTACTGTCCCGACTGGGAGAAAGTTCATTGAATACTCTATGCAACTCCAATATCCCCAATAGTACTTCAGTGTATAATTTGCAAAATATATTTCCTGATTGTGAAGTTACCACATGGCTTTATAATCCATCATACGGAGTTAGTGAAGTGAGGTCACCCAATGGATTAAAAACATTTTATGAGTATGATGCTGTAGGCAGAGTTTCTGAGATATTAGATTTAAACAGAAAAACAATCATGTCATTTCAATATCAGTTATCCCATAATGGAACATCACAAAATTTCTTCAAAACTCGTACTATGATGAATGAGGAAGGGAATAAATATATGGAAGTATATAGTTATTATGATGGTTTAGGCCGCCCATACCAGACAGTGGAATGTAAAATAACTCCATTCCAAAATTTAATCACTTTACAAGAATATGATGCTGCAAATAGGAAAACATATACATGGTTACCCGTTGAGTCTGCTACCAGTACATATATGCCATCTGCTTCTGTTAAAGCTCAAGCTGTAGCTGATTATGGAGATACACATCCTTATACAAAGACAGAATACGAAGCTTCTCCTTTGAATAAAATAGTCAATCAATACGGAGTAGGGGAAGATTGGAATAATCACCCTGTACACATTGAATATATGACAAACACCACTTCTTCTCCATTGAACTGTCTTAATTACATGGTTAATGACAACGGAGCTTTAGTGTCCAGCAATCAGTATTACGCCGCAGGACAGTTATATGTAACCAAAAGTACTGATGAAGATAATAACGTCGGGTATACCTTTACTGATAAGTCGGGACACACTATATTGACACGACAAATCTCAGGAGGTCAAAATCTTGATACCTATTATGTGTATGATGGACTCGACAATTTACGATACGTCCTTCAACCGATGTATCAGACAAATACCAATCTGAATATGTATGCTTTCCAATATAAATATATGGGAAGACAATTGTGCATAGAGAAAAAGATGCCGGGAGCAGAAGCTATTAAATATGTATATGATAAATTAGACAGACTTATATTCTCGCAAGATGGCAATCAACGATTACAAAACGAATGGACTTTCTATTTGTATGATAGATTGAATCGTCTTACAATACAAGGCATTTGTATGGAGATAGACCGGCTAAATTTAATTCCCGATGTAGTAGTAACTTGCTACAGAGAAAATAGCAATACAGGTTTAGGGGGAAGTGGATATTATTCTACATTTATACCGGTTGACAAGGTCAAAGAAATACATATTGTAAATTATTACGACGATTATAAGTTTTGTTCATTAACAGGATTTTCCGGTGTACCACATTTCTCAATGGGCAGCAATGCCAAAGGCTATCTAACCGGTAATGTCGTTACCATTTTGGAAGATGGTAAGAAACTATATTCCGCTAATTATTACGATGTTAAAGGCAGAATTACAAAAAAGGTCTCAAGCAATCATATGAATGAATATGAAGTGGATAACATTACTTATTCTTTTACTGATAAACCATTAACAATAAGTCATACCCATACAGCAATAAATACAACAGAATTATATACTTATGTTTATGATCATGCAGAACGCCTGCAAGAAGTAAGACACAAGTTAAATGGGAATAGTGAAGTAAAGCTTGTTATCAATACCTATGATAAGTTAGGGAGATTAAAAACAAAAACGCATCATGGCACTTCAGGACATAAGCTGACTTATGAATATAATATACGTAATTGGTTGACCCAAATCAGCGGAACACTTTTCGAACAAAATCTTTATTATAACACAGGAAATGGAAGTCAATGTTATAATGGCAATATTGGAAGTATGACTTGGAAGAGTGGGGAAGACGGTATACGTGGTTATAAGTTTACTTATGATAATATGAGTCGCATGAGAAATGCTATTTATGGCGAAGGAACAAGTATCACTCCTTCTACAGGAAAAAACTTCTCAGAGAATGTGATCGGTTATGATTATAATGGAAATATTACCGGTCTACAAAGATATGGTAAGATGAGTGGAAGTACTTATGGAAAGATTGATGATTTAACCTTAACGTATGTGGGCAATCAACTTAATAATGTGACCGATGCCGCAACAGATCCTCTTTATAATGGTGCATTTAACTTCGTTGATGGCAATAAAACTTCTATTCAGGAGTACAAATATGATGCTAATGGTAATTTAGAACAAGATTATAATAAGAAAATAGCTAATATTCAATATAATAGTTTAAATTTGCCAAGTACACTACAATTTGCAAATGGTAATAGCACGGATTACTTATATGGTGCTGATGGTATGAAACGACGAGTAACTCATAAAACAGCAATTGCCAATATTTCCGTACCAATGGGACAGATAAAGGAATTGGCAAATAGTCAGATTTCTCAGACTAATACTACTGACTATTGTAATAATGTGATCTATGAAAATGGAGTTCTAAGCATGATTCTCACTGAAGAAGGTTATGTGACGTTAAATGGAGATACTCCTATTTATCATTATTACCTGAAAGATCATCAAGGCAATAATCGCATAGTCATGAACCAAAATGGGACAACGGTTGAACAAGTTAATCACTATTATCCGTTTGGTGGCTTGTTTGGCGAGGGAATAGCTACTAGTAACCAGAATTACAAGTATAATGGGAAAGAGTTGGATCGTATGCATGGATTAGATTGGTATGATTATGAAGCGAGGCATTATGATATGGCATTAGGAAGATTTACGACGATAGATCCATTAACAGAAAAATATTATTGGATTAGTTCTTATACATATTGCCTGAATAACCCTGCAAATCTCATTGACCCGGATGGTAGGGACTGGTATCGTATTAAAGATGAGAATAATGAATGGACATACCAGTGGAGTACGGAAATTCATTCACAAAAAGAATTGGATAAGACTATAAAAGGAGCAGAATATTTAGGACTAACATATAAGTCTGATAATACATATTATAGTTTATTTGGTCAAACAGAAGATGCAAACACAAAGGAGGGTAAAGCTATGAGCAAATTGGACGCTGCGATAATTAACTATGTTGATTTTCTAAAAGAGAGTGTAATTGATCCTGAAATAAAACAAAGACAAACAGATTTTGACATTGGGGCATACGCAAGAACATCCGCTCTTGGTTTAACAGAAGATACCTATTTTAGTTTTGAATATGGAGCACAGGGAAATACTGGTATAGCCTATTATTATATGATAGGTAGAGGGCAACAAAATAAGGGAATTTTTGAAAGCTGGACAACAACAAATAGCTTCATTTATAATTCAAACAGGGGAACTGGTAGTATGAAATCTGGATATAATTTAAGATTTCCGAGAAGTGGTGGATCAAGCAACAACTGGAGTGCACGAGTCGTCTTTACTACTAAAGAAGCAAAAAATAACACCTATTCTATATTCAAAAAACTATTTTTTTATGAAAACAAATAATTTTTTTTGTATATACATTGTATTATGTCCATTCTTTATTTTTTTCACCAACGAGATAGATAAAGAATTATCATCCCCCTTTTACTCTAAAGATGGAAAATTTGAAATTGACAATAAAGATACAATCTCTGCGCGCTTCCCCTTTTTAGCAGACATATTAGACTTCTATTATGTCTATTACTTGGCAATGCCTGATAACCTTGATGAATTGGAGGAGTTTATTGATAGTATGCATGTTGCATATCCAGAAGAATTATATTATTATGACATACTAAAAAAACAAACTCTTGTAACTCTGAAAGAAAATAAAGTACATCTATTTTTTAGAGAAAATGAGTGTGAATTTCAACTGTGGATGCAAGAAAAGGATAGTACTATATTATTGTATAATGTGGGTAAGAAATGTTGTGATTTGGATTGTTTCCCACATCCGGAGGAGAAATTTGCAATAACAAATCAGTTAGTTAATTCTACACCAAAAGCATTTAATGCAAAAAATAAAATTATTATAATGAAAACACAGCTCTCTAATGTTCTTCTAAATGAGATAATGACCATTTCTCAGAAATATAAGATGGATAAAGATAAAGCTATTTTAATTGGCTATATAAGGAATGATGGGCTCTTTAATTATTGCAATAAAGAAAGAATCGATAACAATGAACCTTATTTCAAAGAAATAGAAATCATGTTGAAGCAATTCTGTGATGAGAATGGTATATATAGATTGGTATTTTATACATACTGCCCTCATAGCAGCGTTCTTTAGAATCTTTTCCCGCTAGTATGTGATTATGTATGAAGTAACATCAAATGACATAGGTTCTTATTTATCAGATAACATCAACTGATAGTCCCTTTGTGGAATGGAGTCTCGAAAGACCAGAAAGAGTGATAAAGTGCAAGGCTAACAATAAGATATTGCAATCTGCTCATACTAAACTAAAATAAAAGTTTTCATCAATATTGCCTACATCCTACACCAATTAGCATTTTCCTCTGAATATCAGCTATATATCGGGGAGGAAAGAGGTGTAGGTAGGTGTAGGGAAAAAGTTGCCTACACCTGAAATATACCCTGAAACGCCCTCCGATTATTTCGTAACCTCCTTATTATCAGCACGTACATATACTTTATGCGAACCTTGCCCTATCACATTCAGATATCCCTTTTCTACGAGCAAATTGAGGTCATTTAGCGCTTTATTCTTCAGAAGTCCCGTAATTCCGCTGTAATCATGGCGGGTAATGAAAGGATGTGTCTCCAGAAAAGCCAGTAAACGACGATAACGTTCCGCACCAGTAAGCTCAGCGCTTTTCCGAAAACCATATTTGGCACGTTCCACATAACCCGCACAGCGTTTGCGAAAGTCGGGAGATACACGCAAATGTACTTTTCCAAAGAAAATAGTCTGCGAATGAATTTCTTTAGGATCCATCACCGGACGGGCTTGCAGGCCTGCCGAAAAATATCCGATATCACCCAATTGCACATGGTGCCCTTCGGATAGATAATAAGAGATGCGATCCTCAATCAAAGCCATTACGCCCGTCACATCACCGGGTGTAAAACTGGACATACCGGCTATATCCTGAACCAGACGTTCCATCTTAATCGTACCCTTATTTACAATACGCGGATACAAAGGTTGTAATTCGTCATCTCCTTTCGGATTGGGACGCCTTTGAAAATCATATTCTGCTGCCATAATGCTATGTTATTAAGTTATTAATCATCATTTGCCCTATTCCTTTTCCTCATTTGCTTCAAGGAAAATGCCATTAAGCTATAGACAAAACTTCGTTTTCCAACCGGGGGCTGTCCATCCTGCAATCGCAGGCTGCACAGCCCCCGGTTGAAAACCGTCCGGCACACAACTGCAAGACGAAGTTTTGCTACTGACAAAGATACAAAAACAATAAGGGAAAGTCAAGTTTTCAACCGACTATATTTCAATTTTTATTATTATTTTCAGACAACAAAAAGAGGGAGGAGTTATTTCAATAAAAGCCCTGATTTATTTGATTCAAATGTATTTTATGCGTACCTTGCAGCTTCTTAGAAAGGCCTCCTTATTAATAAATTATTTTTTAAATAGAAACGCAAATGAAAATAACTCTAATCAGAGAAGAAAAAGAAAGTGGTAAAGAAACCGTCAGCACCTGCAAAGCAGACGTATTATTAGAAAAAATAAGAACAGAAACCAAAGCAGCACACGTCACGGCACTACGGACTATGCTACTGTACACCACCCCTGATGCCTGTGGTCGCTACGAGCATATCGACAAATTGCCACGTATCTATCCGTCTATTGAATACGGGAGAAACCGCGACGGCAGCAGGAAGATGAAGCGCTACAATGGTGTAGTGATGCTTGAAGTGAACAACCTGGCCGGATTGTCCGAAGTGGAACTGGTGAAAGAACAGGCAAGGCTGTTGCCACAAACCTGGACAGCAATCACCGGAAGCAGCGAGCGAAGCGTAAAGATATGGGTAAAATTTGTGCTTCCCAACGGAAACTTACCCGTAAAAGAGGAAAATATCACTCTCTTTCATGCCTGCGCCTATCGCATGGCCATACAGTGCTATCAACCCATATTGCCGTTTCCCATAACCCTGAAAGAACCCATTCCCGCACAAAGTTGCCGAATGACACTGGATACTGACCCTTATTTCAATCCTGATGCCATACCTTTCTGCCAGGAGCAACCATTCAGTATGCCCGGTGAACAGACTTTCCAGCAACGGAAATTGGCAGAAAGAAACCCGTTGCTGAGACTGAAACCCGGATTTGAAACATCAGAAACCTTCACCATACTGTTTGAAACAGCCCTCAGCAAAGCATTGGACGAAATGCACGACTGGAAGCGGGGAGATGACTTACATCCGTTACTGGTGTGCTTGTCGGAGCATTGTTTCAAGGCTGGGATACCGGAAGAAGAAACCGTACGTCAGGTTATGATGCACTATTACAGGCAGGCCGACGAACAGGCTGTCAGAATAACCATTCACAATCTGTATCGTGAATGCAAAGGCTTCGGCAAGAAGTCGGCACTAACACCGGAACAAAAACTTTCGCTGCAACTGGAAGAATTTATGGAGCGCAGGTATGAATTCCGTTTCAACACCGTCAGCAATGATCTGGAATTCCGCCAAAAGGACTCCATCCATTTCTACTTCCAGCCCGTTGACCAACGGGCGCGGAACAGCATATCGATGGATGCCCTACAGGAAGGTATCAAAGTGTGGGACAGGGATGTGAACCGCTATCTGGCATCCAACCGCGTGCCGCTATACAATCCGGTGGAAGATTACCTATGCAGCGTAGGACGTTGGGACGGTAAAGACCGCATTCATGCGCTCGCCGACCTCGTGCCTTGCAATAATCCGCATTGGCGGCAACTTTTCTATCGCTGGTTTCTGAATATGGTGGCCCATTGGCGCGGGCTCAATAAACAATATGCCAACAGTACGTCGCCGCTTCTGGTCGGTGCGCAAGGTTTCCGGAAATCAACCTACTGCCGGATTATTCTTCCACCCGAACTTCGTTTCGGCTATACAGATAGTCTGGATTTCGGCAGCAAGCGGGATACGGAAATGTATCTGGGACGTTTTATGCTGATTAATATTGATGAGTTTGACCAGGTCAGCATGAATCAGCAGGGTTTTCTGAAACATCTATTACAGAAGCCTGTTGCTAATCTGCGTAAACCTTATGGCAGCAGTATCCGGGAAATACGGCGCTATGCTTCATTCATCGGTACCAGCAACCAGAAAGACTTGCTGACCGATCCGAGTGGCAGCCGCCGTTTCATCTGCATTGAAGTAACGGCACCCATAAATACGAACGTCACCATCAACTACCGCCAACTCTATGCACAGGCGATGGAAGCCATCACAAAAGGGGAACGCTACTGGTTTGATGATACGGATGAAGCTGTCTTGAAGGAATCTAACCGGGAATTCGAACAAACCAGCCCATTAGAACAGCTTTTCCATTGTTATTTTCGTTCACCGGAAGAAGGTGAAATGGGAGAGTGGATGACCTCAATGGAAATCATCGAATACCTGCAAGGTAAATCAAATACTATCTCATTGTCCAATAGTTGCATAAGTACATTTGGACGCATCCTTAAGAAAAATCAGATAGAGTCAAAACGAACCAAAAGAGGGATGCAATACGAAGTTATATTGTTGAATAAATAAAAAAACAGCGGTGTAGGGAAGCATTTTGCCTACACCGCTATTCATATTCTTTATATAATATAATCAGCAGATAATAAGAGGATTAAAAGAGCGGGTGTAGGATGTAGGCAACTTTATCCAAAACTCTGATTGTAATTGCTACTTACTGAGTTCATCGCTTGTTCCGCTATGCAAAATAAACGTGGTAGCTCCAATGGTGACAATTGCACCATCTTCAATGCGGATACGGTCTTTATCACTCAGGATTTCATTATTCAGGAAGGTTCCTGTCAGGCTGGGAGCATCTCTCAATGTATAAATCAGTCCACCTTGTTTATTGCGTTTCACATTAATGATGCAATGGCGGCGATCCATACTCATATCCGATGTTTCAATGGGAGTATTTATATTAGTCCCCACACAGCGACGACCTATTACATTATCTCCTTCTTGCAAGGGCAACACTTGTTTGAAGCCAAATACATTCTCAATCACTGTAATATTACCAAAAGCTTCCTTAAATTCCTCTTCATCCGGGCGTTCTTCCTTTCGGGGAGCAAGCATCTTTGTTTTCCCCAAGCGAATACTGAATTGCTTGCCGCAATGCTCACAAACAAAGACCAAAGACTGACCTTCGCTGTACTTTGTTTCATCAAATAAAAGATAGTTCTCACACTTGGGGCAACGGATACGCTTCATGAAAATTAAAAATTAAGAATTAAAAATTACTTTTTTAGTACCCAAGCATTCTTATAGGTCTCGTTCTCACGAACTCTTGCCAAAGCTTGATAGGCTTCCACTTCTGTTCCGCAAGACTCAATGCTGACACGCATCTTACCATCTCCTACAATAGCTTTCGCACCGGAAAAACCTTTGGCAACCAATTGCGCCGCCATAGCTTCTGCGTCTTTCTCAGTGCCTACGCTGGCAATGATAATATGATAAGGTCTTTGGGGAGCGGCAACTGCAGGTTTGGCAGCAACAGGCTGTACATTTTGTTTAGGTGCATCGGCAGTCGTTGCAACCGAGTGGGAAGCTTGTTCTTTTGCTTTTGTTTCAGTAGATGCAGCAGACTCCTTAGCAACTTTAACCTCTCTGACAGCAACCGGAGCTACAACCTTCTTTGGTGTTCCTGTTTGTTTGTTAGCGGTTTTACGCGTAGGAGTATTTTGTTTTAAAACAATCGGTGTAATTGCCAAGGATTGCTTTTCTATCTTTTCAAACAATTCATCCGGAAGCAATGTCGCATAGTTTTCTTCTATCACTTCCGTATTCTCTATTGGAGTGGAAAAGAAGAAAGAGAGGATAATGACAGCCGCTACTGCAGCCGCATTGGTCAGATACGCCCGATTGATTTTGATTGCAAAAGTACGTTTCTCCTTCTTGGTGGTAGTAGGAACTATGGAGAAAGCTTCTTTCTCTGCCTTCGGTTTTTCCAAAGCAGATAATTCCTGCATTTCAAATGCGTCCAGCCCGTATAAATAAGGAGTTGTGATCTTGTTGTCATAAGGTGCGAAGTCAAACGTATTATAAATCGTATAACGTACTTCGCCAACATTTGGCAGGTCTACTTTACCTTCTTCATGTAAAGCGGCAATCAGCTCATCAACCTCACGCTCCACCATTTTGGTGGCATCTGAAAAGTTGGTCCCATACACTGACATATAAGATTGAACCAGTAAGCCATCATTCATCTTCAGTTGCGGATTAAAACCGATGATGCGGGTAGGGGGCAGAAATATGTTTTCTTCTTCCACTCTCGTAGCCGGAGCATAATGAGCTACAAATCCTCCTAAACCCGGAACAATGACGCAGTCATTTTCCAATAACAAAGCTTCTATATGTTGTGCCAATTCAATCATGGTGCAAAAGTAAGGGAAATCTCGGATATAAGCCAGTTTCAGGGGATTTTCTTTTCAACAAATTATAAACAATATAATCGGCTTAGTGCTTTTTTATCTTAAAAAGCTGACTGACTCACTCATGAATCTGCCGACTTTTAATGTCAAATCGATACAATAGCTATAAAATTATACTTTAGCTACAATCATCCTCTTTGTATCAATCCAATTACCATCTGCGAGCAATGAACAGAATAGGGAGCATTAATCTAAGTATAAATTATATAATTCAATAAAAGCATCACATCATATAAAAATAAGGCAATTGGACTTACATTTCATGAAAAGCGTTCCAAAATCAATGAACAAATTATAGACAACCCAACAATAAACCCACCTGACTAACGTTTATTGACTATAGAACTATTACTTTTGCGATAGTTCATATTAATTAAATAACAGATTAGATATACGATGAAAATAAGAACGCTGATACCCGCTCTCTCATTGCTGCTACTGATGTCGTGCAAAACGGCGACTAATAATATTACCTATTTTCAGGATTTAGATAATCAGGCGACAATTATTACCGAGCAGGCTATTAATTATGCCCCACGTATTGCTCCAGATGATCAGTTGTCAATCATCGTATCAGGAACAGAGCCGAATGCAGTAGCAGCATTCAATATGCCACTTGCCAGTTATTTGGCCCCAGGAGAAACAAACGTTACCTCTACACCTGTACTCCATACTTATTTGGTAAATTCCCGAGGGGAGATTGATTTTCCGGTACTTGGGAAATTGCAGGTTGCTAACATGACACGCAGTGAATTGACAGACATGTTGACTGAAAAAATCTCAGCTTACGTCAAATCCCCCATTGTCACAATACAAATAAGGAATTTTAAAGTTTCAGTATTGGGAGAAGTTAACAAGCCTGGAACAGTAAATGTACCCAATGAACGCTTATCTGTGCTTGATGCGCTTGGTATGGCAGGCGACTTGACTATTTATGGCAATCGTGCCAATGTACTTCTGATTCGTGATAACAATGGACGAAAAGAATATCATCGCTTCGACCTTACTTCTGCAGAAATACTAACATCTCCTTATTATTATTTGCAGCAAAATGATGTACTTTATATAGAACCAAATAAAGCAAGAAAGGGAAATGCCAAATATAGTCAGAGTGGGCAGTTCAATGTTTCTTTGGCATCAACAATAATCAGCGCCTTATCGGTATTGGCATCATTGGGCATTGCACTGCTGGTAAAATAAATATCTCTCGCTTATGAATGATGAAAATATACATATCGGAGCTCTACTAAAGCAATTCCTCGGTTACAGGAAAATATACGTGCCTATCGGGATCATTTGCCTGATTGCCGCTATCTGCTTTCTTATGGTTACCCCCAAAGAATATGGTTTTACTGCCCGAATGCGACTAATTGGCGATAATCAAGGCATGATGTCTGAGTTGAAAATGTTAAAAAGCAGTGGTCTTAATGCTTTACTTGGTGGTAGCGCTTCAGGCATTAGTGTAGAAGATGAAGTTATCGTTTTAATGTCACGTAGCAATATGACTAAAGCGATTCTCCAAACCGGTTATCAGGTGGAGACACGGCAACAGCGCGGTCTGAAAAAAGTATTACTTTATGGAAAGGACAATCCTATAACCCTTCTCTTTCCCGAACAGTTTTTAGATACTATCAGTGAATCAATAAAGATAAAGATGACATTATCTGATGGAATGTTGCAATCAGCCAAAATACAATCAAAGCTGTTTGAAACAGTGAAAATACAGGAACAAACTTTACCTTACCGTTTACAACTCCCGGTCGGCACGATAATGGTTGCCCCCAATGCTGACATTTCAATTTCCGGTAAGCAAACGTTCAATATTCAAATCACTCCGCTGCAAAAGGTATATGAAGATTTATATAAAAACATAGCAGCCGGAGCGGAAGAAACCATTTCAGATATTATTCTGTTAGAATTTGATAACGAAAATAAGCAACGCGGGTGTGATTTTCTGAATGAACTAATGTCCGTCTTTAACCAATACTCACGAGATGTAAAAGTAGAGGAAGCTGATCTGAACGCCCGGTTTGTAAGAGTACGCTTGGATACCATCACTACAGAACTTGCTTATTTGGAACATCAAATTGAAGCTTACAAAAAGCATAACAATATTCCAGAACCAACTCTGTATGCCAAAGCCGCCATGACAGGGAAAATGGAATTGGAAAGTTTGATTCTGGAAACGGAAGCACGTGTGAAAATGATGGATTATGTAGTGGAATATATGCAAAAAGAAGAGAATGAATATGCTTCCATTCCCTCCTTTGACGGAATAGGAGAGAAGTCCATCGCTTTGTACAATCAATTGGTACTTGACCGAGAACGCCTGCTTCTTGCTTCTGAGAAAGGTAATCCTGCTTTGATTCTTGCCGATAAGCAACTGGCAGAACAACGCAAAATGTTATTAGAAACAATTGCTGCAACTCGGAATAGTGTCAAAGCCAGCCTGGAAGAACTCCATAAGAAAAATCAGGTATTCAACGGTCAACTGAACGAGTTACCCACACAAGAGCGGGAGTATATTGAGATGAAACGACAACAAAAAATCAAGGAAACCATTTATCTGTTTCTAATGCAGAAACTACAGGAAAAAAGTCTGGTGAACTCTCCCGACGAACAAGCCGGAAGAGTTGTCGATGCAGCTTATTGTTCCGCAAAACCGGTTTTCCCCAAAAAACTGATTGTACTGGCAATAGCTTTTGTCGCAGCTTGCATCCTCTCCCTGATTGCGATTTATATGAAAGTATTTGTTTTCACTAAAAGATAATCTCATGCTTTCACAGCTGGTCTGTTCCAAAAATAATTTATTTTTCGCCTTTCTTGTAGCAGGCTACATCTTTGGTGTCATATTATATGACTTCATTGAATTTAAATATACAGATGAGCTAATGGCACTTTTCCTATGCCTGTTTGCAGGTATCATTGCTTGGGAAAGAAAAAACTGGAAAGAATTGATACCTGTCATCATAATTATTTCTATATTTCTTTTTTACGCCATTTATTCTTTCATCATACAAAGTAATGTCCCTAAAGCCATTTTTACCGACCTGCTCATTCAGATAAAACCTTTTCTCGGTTTTTATTGTGCCTATTTAATAGCACCACAATTTTCATCCTCCCAGAAATATTTTATCAGCATTCTCTGCTTAGTTGTGGGAGGATTACTAATTATTGTCGGATTGTCGGGTCAGCTTTATACCCTATTCGGGCATCCTTCCCGCTTTGCGACGGCTGCCATCGCCACCGCCTTTTTATTTCTTTATTGCAGTACTTATAAATGGAGTGATATTTTCATATTTCTATTTTTGTTGACCATAGGCTTCTTCTCCACCCGGGCGAAATTTTATGGTTTCTGGGCAGTAGCCACCAGCCTCATAATATTCACCAAATTGGGCGGACAGATACGGTTAAGCTGGAAAAGCATTATAGCAGGTATCTTTATATGTCTTCTTGCCATTTGGTTTGCCAGAGAAAAAATAATAATCTATTATATTGATGGAATGATGAATTCCCGCGAAATGTGGAGCCGACCTGCCATGTTATTCACCTCCGGACAAATCTTATATGACTATTTCCCATTCGGCTGTGGGTTAGGCAGTTTTGGCACATTTGCTTCTGCTGAATATTATTCTCCCATTTATGAAACATATAGCCTCAACCATATATGGGGACTATCAAAAGATATGCCCATCTTTATTTGTGACGCTTTTTATCCTGAACTGGCTCAGTTTGGGGTAGTCGGAGTCATCCTGTATTTCTTCTTTTGGTATACAATTGTTCGGAAGTCTACTGACATGAGCATACATAAAAGTGCATATATCTGGATGGTCTTTTTGTTCTTCCTTATAGAAGGTATAGCAGATTCCACTTTCACACATAACCGTGGATTATTTGTTTTAATTATATTATCCCTCATGATGAAAAGAAAAGATGAAGTTGAACAGCGAAACATATAAGAAAGGTGCCATCCATTCATCTTTCTTTAGCGTGTTGGCTAAAGGAGTGGCATTTGTGCAACATTTATTGATTGCCTATTATTTTGGTGCCAATACCGGAACCGACCTGTACTTTTATCTCTTCAATCTAGTGATACTGATAGGAGGGATGATACAAACAATCGCAACTTCAATTCTCATACCGCAATCTATGTTGTTGCGGCATTCTGTTTCAACAAAAGCGGAAATGAAATATCTGAATGCTTTTATGTACAGTTTCATTTCTCTTATTCTTTTATTCATATTGCTTGTGAGTCTGGCAGGAGATGGAGTACCGGAACTAATAACCAATTTTCCATCGGAAGATATAGAAAAGTACATACATATCTATTATGCGTCGCTTTGGCTAATGCTACTTATGGCTACCAATTTGTATCTGACAGAAATATTAGTTTCATTCAAATTTTTCTCTTTACCCTTAGTCTGCAACCTGCTATTGAACGGCGGAATCATTCTGGCCTTACTTTTATTTAAAGAGACTATCGGTGTCACATCCATGATATATGGAAGTTGTATAGCCAGCGTGATTAATTCAGTTATACTGATTATTCTCATGAAGAGAAAATTACAATGGAAATTCCTCCTGACAGACTTCTCCGCTATATCTCATCAATGGAAATCCATAACAGGGTTGGCTTTTAACCAAGGAGTTGTCATTTTCGCTTCAACATTCCCCATGTATCTGTTATCATATTATCAGCCAGGTGTCATAACTATAATCAATTATGCACAAAAGTTCATCCAAGCACCTTTAGCATGGATACAACAATTTGCAGCCGTACTTCAAATTAAACTCAATAATCTGAAAGGAGATGGAAAAGAACATGAAATCTACCAATCCGCATCCCGGATAGCAGTCCGCTTATTCTTACTCACTTTTTTCACATCATTGGTGATATTCCTGTTGCGCGGCTTCATTGCCGAAACCCTTTTCGGATTAGGGAAAATGCCCGCTGAAGCAGCAACTAAGCTTTCATATCTTATCGGTCTGCTCACATTTAGTATGCCTTTCACTGCCATGAGCTTGGCTTATATGAAAGTCTTTTTTACACAAGGGTACATCCGGCAATATGTTGCCATTATGCTATTTGTGAATGCAGTATCATGTATCATGTACGCCATATCCATTTTCTACTGGCAAGAAAACGGATATGCCTTTGTATATATACTCATTGAGATGCTTACCACTTTAATCATATGGCTCTATTTACAAAAGCGATTGAAAAAGAAAGTATACTATTAATAATCTGAGGATATATGAACTATATTGTATTCGATAATTCCTGTGATAATCATGAATATATAGCTGGTGCATTGAAAAAAAATGGTATCAGCATAGAAGAGATATATTCTCCTAGCAGCAAATATAAATGGATAGCCTGGCTAAAAGGAGCATCGAGTGCTATTTGCAAGTCTTCATCCAATGACACGCTAATTTTTTGGTATGATTTTCAGGGGATTATCTCTTTTTGGATTTGTAGATTACTGTTCATGAAAAGAAGAATCATCATATTGAATCTTTTATTAAAGAACAAACCGACACTAAAAAATAAGATGGTATCATACTTGTATAAATCAGCATTACAATCAACCAACCTGGAAGCTACCGTCACATCTATGGAATATGGAAAAGCGTTAAACCATCAACTAGGAATAAGGAAATCATACACACTGCTACATGATGTCTATCCTTTCAGCGAGGAAGAAGAAAGAGAATATAAAGACTGTGGCAATAAAGTGTTTTGTGGAGGAAACAATGGCAGGGACTGGGAACTAATCATAAAAATAGGCCAAAGTATGCCGGATGTGCAATTCACTTTGGTTATGCCCGATTCGGCTTGGAAACATTATTCAAAGATGACATTACCCGAAAACATACATATTTTTAATAATGTACGGCTAGCTGAATTTAACAAGTTATTGCAAGAATCATCTATTGTGGTGCTCCCTCTAAACACTGATGCACCAGCAGGGCTAATTGTGATATTTCAGGCTGCATTACAGCAAAAACCGATTATTACAACATCCACTCCGGTCACCAAAGAATATATTGATGAAAAATCAGGAGTATTATGTAAAAGCATTCCTGATCAATACATTAAAGAAATTAAATATCACTTGCAGCATACCGATATTGCCAGAGCAAAAGGAAAGGCATTACGTGATAAACTGAAATCAGAGTGCTCTAAAGATATATACACCAAAAAACTTTATAATATCTTACTTCAAAAATGAAAACAGTATCAATCATACTCGCATCATATAATGGTGAGAAATATATTGAAGAGCAATTAGACTCCATCTTGGCTCAGACTTACCCCATCCATGAATTACTCGTAGGAGATGATGGGAGTACGGATAACACAATGACTATTCTGAATGATTACGCACATAAATATAAGAATATCAAAATCATCAGTCCAGATGATAAGCATCATGGAGTCAACTACAATTTTAAGCGATTGATGGATATGGCATCAGGCGATTACATCGCTATTTCAGACCAGGATGACATATGGTTTCCTGAGAAAATAGAAGTTATGATGGAAGAGATAGGAAATCATGCGCTTGCCTATAGCAGTGCCATACCTTTTTCTGGGTCTATCTCCGGTTTTAAAGACCTAACCTTTGAATGTAATTCTTCTATACCTGAGAATCAGATTGAAGATATCATGTTCAATAATATAATCTCAGGACACCGGATGTTGGTAAAAAAGGAGTTTATTAAGGAAATTCACGAATGGAACTTTGATGTTTATTATGATTGGTGGTTGGCTATTTCGGCAGCATATCGCAATAGTATAGTGTATATTTCTTATCCTCTGGTCCTTTGGAGAAGGCATAACGACTCCATGACACTCCTTAACCACAAAAAACAAAAGAAAATATTCAAGATATTTAAATTTATCAAAAGACGATATTTGTATTTTCAATCTCTGCTAAAGCTATTTGAAAGTTTGGGTATCGAGAACAGAAAGCAGCTTATAATCTATAAATTAGCTCACAGGTTCGCCTCAAAATCTTTATGTATTAATCTATATGGTTGTCTCTATTATTGCATTAAAATAAAGTCTGAAATATCATATACTAACTTTATAAAGCCACTGAAAATGTGGTCTAAATAAATATATCAGCAATGAAAATTCTTCTTGTCAATAAATTCCTATATCCCCGGGGAGGTGATTGTATTCATACCCTGACCCTTGGCCAGATGCTGCGCGAAGCGGGGCATACGGTACGCTTTTATGCTATGGATTATCCGGAAAACATACAGGATAAAGACAAACCTTTCTTTGCAAAAGAAATCAACTTCGCTTCAGCAAATCTATCCGGTAAAATAAAAGCCGCCAAGCGTATCTTATGGGGTACAGGAGTAAAAGAAGCTTTTAAAGAACTCTTGAGAGATTTTCAACCGGACATTGTGCATCTGAATAATATTCACTCTTATCTTTCTCCTCTGGTTGCCCAGCTTGCGCACGAACAGGGAATTAAGGTTATCTGGACACTGCATGATTACAAGTTGCTATGCCCTGCATATAATTGTCTATGTAAGGGAAAAGTATGCGAGGTCTGTTTCTTCCATAAAAAGAATGTAATACTCCGTAAATGCATGAAAGATAATCTGCTGGCAAGCATTTTAGCCTGGGCAGAAGCTAAAAAATGGAATAAGAAAAAACTGATGGAATGGACAGATACATTTATTTGTCCCAGCCGTTTTATGGCAGAGAAAATGCAACAGGGAGGTTATTCGGCTGAAAAGCTACAAGTTATTCACAATTTCGTATCAGAGGAGCAGAGCAAATCCAATGTAAATCCATCCGGCTCGGAACGAGAAAAATCCTATGCATATATCGGACGTTTATCAAAAGAGAAAGGAGTGGAACCACTCTTAAAAGCTGCAATCCGGTTACCTTATACATTATATATTGCCGGTACAGGACCTTTAAAGAATGATTTAGTACGAAAATATACAGCAGATAATATTGTCTTTCTTGGACATTTGACGTCGAAAGATATTACAGAGCTTTTAAAGAAAGTATCATTTACCGTAATTCCTTCTATCTGGTATGAGAACAATCCTCTCAGCGTCATCGAATCTTTGTGTTATGGTACTCCTGTATTAGGCAGAAATATCGGCGGTATTCCGGAACTATTGGAAACCGACAAATGTAATTGTCTCTTTGAACAGGATAATGAATTGCCGGCACTCATTACCAAAATGTTTGCTTCTGCAACTTCTATAAATCGGGACAGTCTGGCAGCAACTTCACTCCGGCGTTTTTCCGGTGAACGATATTATCAAAAGTGGCTTCAAATAGCAGCAAGAGAGTAAAAAGTACCAAGTTTGTAAACTTATTAATTTTATATATACATGAAATCAGCCATTAGCTCACCTACTGATATTTGTATTATCGTCACATACCGCTGTCCTATGCAGTGCCAAATGTGTAATATCTGGCAAAATCCGACCGATAAAGATAAGGAGATTACTCCTGCAGAGATAGAGAGACTACCTAAAGTGAAATTCATTAATATAACCGGCGGAGAGCCGTTCATCCGGGAAGATTTGGAGGAAATAGTAGAAGTAGCATTCCGCAAATCTCCCCGTGTTGTTATTTCAACTTCAGGATGGTTTGAAGAACGCATCATTCATTTGGCTGAGAGGTTTCCCAATATAGGAATACGCATCAGTATCGAGGGATTATCTCAAAAGAATGATGAGCTTAGAGGACGTCAAGGTGGATTTGATAGAGGAATACGTACTTTATTACGATTAAAAGAAATGGGTATCAAAGATATAGGCTTCGGCATTACAGTTTCCGATTCTAATTCAACTGATATGCTTTCTCTCTATCGTTTGTCACGTTCACTCGGTATGGAATTTGCAACTGCTGCTTTGCATAATTCGTATTACTTCCATAAAATAGATAATACTTTTACCAATAAGGAAGAAGTTTGTAGCAACTTCGGCAAATTAATTGAATGGCAATTGAGAGAGAAGCATCCCAAAGCTTGGTTTCGCGCTTACTTCAATTGGGGATTAATAAATTATATACAGGGAAAACCACGTTTGCTTCCTTGTGAAGCCGGACTGGTAAACTTCTTTGTAGCTCCTTATGGTGATGTGTATCCATGCAATGGATTGGAAAGTAAATACTGGAAAGAAAGCATGGGAAACATCCGCACAATGTCTTCTTTTCAGGACTTATGGAGAAGTGAACAAGCCGAGCGTGTCAGAGACCACGTACGTAAATGTCCTAAGAATTGCTGGATGGTAGGCACTGCCGCTCCCGTAATGAAGAAATATATTGCCATCCCATTACGGTGGGTGTTACATCAAAAAATACAGTCCGCAATGGGACACCCTATAAATCTGAAAGGCTAAAAAATGAAAATCGTAGTTACAGGTACCAGAGGTATTCCCGGCATACAAGGAGGAGTAGAGACGCATTGCGAAGAGCTATATCCTTTAATCGTAGATGAACAACATGAAGTGATTGTGGTTCGGCGGTCAGATTATGCAGTAGACCATACCGTCAAAAGCTATAAACAAGTTACTATAAAAGACATAAAAGTACCTCGAAACAAACATCTGGAAGCTTTCTTACATACGTTTCTGGCTGTATTGTATGCACGAAAAATAGGAGCAGACATCGTGCACATTCATGCAGTAGGCCCGGCTCTGATGGCTCCTATTGTACGTATGTTAGGAATGAAAGCGGTAGTAACACATCATGGTCCGGATTATGACCGGGAAAAATGGGGAGCATTTGCCAAATGGATACTTCGGATAGGAGAAAAGGTCGGCGTACGTTATGCAAACCATATGATCGTGATTTCAGGGCACATACGGAATATGATACAGCAACGGTATCCATCGAAAAACAATATCACTTTAATACACAACGGAGTCAATGTTAGCTCCGAGATATCTGATACAGGCTATCTTCACAGTCTGGGGCTAACCGAATACTCTTATATTCTGGCTGTTGGCCGTCTGGTAAAAGAAAAAGGATTCGACAGGCTGGTTGAAGCATTCAAAGAACTGCCTCCATCTTCCGTAAAGTTAGTAATAACCGGTGATGCCGATCATCAGGATGAATATGCCCAAAAATTAAAGGGAATATGCCAAAGAGAGGAAAATATACTTCTGACCGGTTTTATAAAAGGAGATAAATTAGCACAATTATACACATATGCCCGAATATTTGTATTACCGTCAACTCATGAAGGATTGCCTATTGCATTGCTCGAAGCTATGAGTTATGGATGCCCTATACTTGCAAGCGACATACCTGCCAACAAGGAAATAGGATTGCCGGATGAATGTTACTTCAAAAATGGTAATCTTGCCAGCTTGCAACAGGCATTAGAAAAGAAAATAAAAAGTATTCAGACTGAACGGATTGCTTATGAACTTTCCTCATATGATTGGCACCATATTGCCCGGCAGACTAAAGAAATTTATGATTCTTTGATAATCTAAAACAATATAGAATCAGATTTACCGTTCTATTAATCAAAAGTATTGTAATATTTTAGCATGAATATACATTATCCATCATATCATTTTCCGCTGCAACGGAAATGTAATAGAATCCTTAAACGTATACTAGATATTGTATTTGCATCTACAGTCTTAGTCCTGATATACCCATGGGCTTATATCATCATAGGATGTTGCATCAAAATTAAGATGCCCGGTAACATTATATTTTCTCAGAAGAGAAACGGACAGTATGGCCGGGAATTTACCTGTTACAAATTCCGTTCTATGCTGCCTAACTGTAAAGCAGATACCCAACAAGCCTATGATGACGATCCCCGCATCACTCCATTCGGACGCATCCTGCGTGTTACCAGTATTGATGAATTGCCCCAATTTTGGAACGTGCTCATTGGAGATATGTCGATAGTGGGTCCCCGGCCCCATATGCTGATACATACAGAACAATACTGCGGCATCATTCCTGACTATAACAAGAGATTACTGGTGAAACCGGGGATAACCGGTTGGGCGCAGATACACAACCTGCGTGGAGAAACGGAGAAATTGGATAAAATGAAAAAAAGAGTGGAATATGATATTTGGTATATTGAACATTGGTCATTTGCACTGGAGCTGAAAATCATGCTCAACACCCTGAAAATTATATTCCGATAAGCCTATGCGTACAGTCTGTCATATTCTTGCCATTCTATTTTGCTGTTCCACCGGATTGGTAGTAAAGGCGCAAAATGGGTGGAAACGGCAAAATTTATCTTCTTTTGTAGAATATGGTGCCTCTGTCCACACAGGGAAGAATACTCCTCTATGGCAAGTGAGCAACCAGCACGGCTTCTCCTCAATCGACAATAATACTTACCTGAGAGGAGGAGTTTTTTATACGGATACACTTCGTAATTGGCGTTTCGAAGGTAGCTTGGATATGGCAGTAACTTCCGGTTTCACATCTACCTTTGTACTGCAACAAAGCTATACGGATATTCGGTACAAATGGATAGGATTACTTATTGGTAGTAAGGAGATTGATTCTCCATTATTAAACCAACAATTGAGTAGTGGTGGATTGACCTGGTCGGGAAATGCAAGACCCATTCCGCAAGTATGGATAGGGCTTCCCGAATATGTACAGATACTTCCGAGGCTTGCCCTGAAAGCGGAAATTTCGTATGGATGGTTTACTGACAACAATTATCAAAAGAAACAGGTAGGAGAGGATTATTGGTATACCAAGAGTATTAAGTATCACCACAAAAGCGGTTTCCTTCGCATCGGTGTGCCGCAAGGCAAATGGCAACTGGATGTAGGCATGAGTCTGGATGTACAATTCGGCGGCTATAAAAGTGCCGGAATGGATGCAGGAGATTTGGGAAATAGCTGGAAAGACTATTTCAAAGTATTCATCCCCAGCCGTGGAGATGAAAGTAGTCCGGAAGGAGAACAAATAGCTTACCAAGGCAATTTCATGGGTAGTGAGCATATCCGCATGACCTATCGTCATGACGACTTCTCCATAAGTGCCTATCTGGAAAATTATTACGACGATTTCAGTGGAATGGGGAAATTGAATGGTTTTGATGGTTTGTGGGGAATTGAATATAAATCCAACCACCGGCAAGCCATCAATGGCTTCGTGCTGGAATATTATCAGACTACCAACCAAAGCGGCCCCATGCATGGAGTGGATTTCACAGTAGTGGAAAAGACGGGTGGGGCTGATGACTATTATAATAATGCCTGGTATCCCGGCTGGGTGCATTGGGGAATGGCGATGGGGAATCCACTGATCGCTTCTCCCATCTACAATAAAGATGGTGATATGAGTTTCAAATACAACCGCATCCGAGCCATGCATTTAGGCTGGAGCGGAAACATCAATAATGAGTGGACTTATCTCGCAAAACTATCGTATAATAAAACTTGGGGAACTCCTTTCAAACCTATACCCGATATATTAGAAAATTTTTCTACTTTTGCATCAGTTTTCTATTCTCCCCGAAAATGGAAGGGATGGCAGTTCAATGCTTCCATCGCTTTCGACATAGGAGAGATATATGGCGACAATTTGGGTTGCCAACTGAAAGTACGAAAAAATTTCTAAAAAGATGAATTATATACAAACGGAAATTGATGGTGTATGGCTGATTGAGCCAAAGGTATTTCGTGACGAACGCGGTTATTTCATGGAAGCCTTTAAAGAAGAAGAATTCAGAGCACACATTGGGGATGTCCATTTTATTCAGGACAACGAATCGAAATCCTCTTTCGGCGTGTTGCGCGGATTGCACTATCAAAAAGGAGAACATTGTCAGGCCAAACTGGTGCGTGTTATAAAAGGGAGAGTGCTGGATGTGGCAGTAGACTTACGCCAATCCTCTCCAACGTTCGGTAAGTACGTCAGCGTGGAACTGAGCGAGGAGAATAAACGCCAATTCTTCATTCCCCGTGGATTTGCACACGGTTTTCTGGTACTCAGCGATGAAGCTATTTTTACATATAAAGTGGATAATGCGTATGCCCCACAAGTAGAAGCATCCATTCGTTTCAATGATGACACAATAGGTATAGACTGGCCTGTTGCCGAAGAACGATTATTATTATCCCCCAAAGATAAAGCTGCCCCGCTTTTCCGGGATGCGGTATATTTTGAATAAGAGAGTATGAAAATAGCTATTGTCGGTACAGGGTACGTCGGTCTGGTGACCGGAACCTGTTTTGCAGAAATCGGTGTTAACGTTGTTTGCGTAGACACCAACAGTGAGAAAATAGAAGCACTGAAGAAAGGTATCATTCCTATCTATGAGAGTGGCTTGGAAGAAATGGTGAACCGCAATGTAAAAGCTGACCGCCTGCACTTCACCACTTCTCTGGAAAGTTGCCTGAACGAAGTGGAAGTCGTTTTCAGTGCTGTTGGTACTCCGCCCGATGAAGATGGGAGTGCCGACCTTAGCTATGTGCTTGAAGTTGCTCGCACCATCGGACGGAATATGCAGAAGTACATGCTGGTGGTTACAAAGAGTACCGTTCCCGTAGGTACGGCAAAGAAGGTGCGCGCCGCCATTCAGGAAGAATTGGATAAACGGGGCGTCAACATTCAATTCGATGTAGCTTCCAATCCCGAATTTCTGAAAGAGGGCAATGCCATCAATGATTTCATGAGTCCCGACCGCGTAGTAGTGGGAGTGGAGTCCGAACGTGCAAAGAAGTTAATGAGTAAGCTCTACAAACCGTTCTTGCTAAACAACTTCCGCGTCATCTTCATGGATATTCCATCTGCCGAAATGACCAAATATGCAGCCAATTCCATGCTTGCTACCCGCATCAGTTTCATGAACGATATTGCCAATCTTTGCGAGTTGGTAGGTGCAGACGTCAATATGGTGCGTAGCGGCATTGGTTCGGACACCCGTATCGGACGCAAATTCTTGTATCCGGGCATCGGCTATGGCGGTTCTTGTTTCCCTAAAGATGTAAAAGCGCTTATCAAAACTGCTGAGTTGAACGGTTATCAGATGCGCGTGCTCCATGCTGTAGAAGAAGTGAACGAATTGCAGAAAAGCATTCTCTTCAAAAAGCTCTGTAAGCATTTCGATAACGACTTAAAAGGAAAGACCATCGCCTTGTGGGGATTGGCTTTCAAACCGGAAACCGATGATATGCGCGAAGCACCCTCACTGGTCTTGATAGACAAATTGCTTAAAGTCGGATGTAAAGTGCGTGCTTACGATCCTGCTGCAATGGACGAATGCCGCCGCCGAATAGGTGAAAGCATTTATTATGCAAAGGATATGTATGATGCCGTACTCGATGCTGATGCCATGATGCTGGTTACGGAATGGAAAGAATTCCGCTTGCCGTCGTGGGCAGTTATCAAGAAGACTATGGAGCAGGCAGTAGTGCTGGACGGACGTAATATCTATGATAAAAAGGATATGGAAGAGCAAGGGTTTGCTTACCATTGCATTGGACATTAAGAATTTAACAAAACAGAGGGAGTTATGATAAAGTGGGGTGCTATTTCCATGGTGCTCGTTATGATGCTGGCTTCTTGCAATAATGCTAAAAACGGAGAGGCTTCCGACAAGGAAGACCTGACCGCAAAAAGACTTTTGCAAGGCATATGGCTGGATGACGAGACGGATATACCGTTAATGCGTATTAACGGCGATACGATCTATTATCTCGACCCACAGAATCTGCCCGTTTACTTTAAAGTTATCCGCGATACGATATACGTGCGTGGAAACACACCAATAGCTTATAAGATAGATCGGCAAACGGAATATAGTTTTTGGTTCCACAGTCTCTCTGATGAGATTGTGAAGTTGTATAAGTCAGATAATCCGGAAGATACACTGGCATTTTCCAACCAAGAAACAGAAATCACTCCCAGCATCCCGGAAGTCGTGAAAAAGGATAGCGTGGTAGTATATAAAGGTACGCGCTATCGAGGCTATGTCTATATCAACCCTTCCCAAATGAAAGTGATAAAGACCTCCTATTCTGAAGAGGGTATAGGCATAGATAATGTATATTATGACAATGTGATACACATTTGTGTATACGAAGGACGGAATTTGCTGTATGGAAAAGATATAACCAAGAAAATGTTTGTAGACATCTTCCCAGAGGAAGAATTGAAGCAAAGCATCCTTACTGATATGAACTTCATGGGAGTAGACGGAAAAGGATATCACTATGAGGCAACGCTACGTGTTCCGGAAAGTTCTGTTTATCACCTCGTGAACCTGACTATCAGTCCCGACAAACAACTGCATATAAAAATGGTGGAGTAATCTCCACCATCAAATAAATAATATTATAGGAAAATATCCTTTTATTTCTGATTACTCCCCGAAGCATTATTATTCCTCTTCGGAGCACCACTTCTTCCTCTCGAAGCATTACCTTTTTTCTGGGCATTTCCACCGCCTCGATTCGCATTCCGACCTCCCTTGGAGTGAAAATTCCGTCTGCCACCATCGTAACTGCGGGGTTTATATTCGGGGGCTTCACCCAATTCCTCCGGTACGGGTATTTTATAAATGTCTTTCTCCAGAAAATTTTCTATCTGCTTGAAGTTACTCTGTTCCTTCTCATTGACAAAAGTCAAAGCAACACCGTCGTTATTGGCACGCGCTGTACGACCGATACGATGAACATAGTCTTCACTATCATGCGGAACGTCATAGTTGAGAACAAGACGAATATCGTCAATATCAATACCACGCGCCACAATGTCAGTAGCTACAAGGATATTTATTCGACCGGCTTTAAACTCATGCATCACTTCCTCACGCTGTGCCTGCTCCAGATCAGAGTGCATTTCGCCTACGTTCAGCTTCATCAATTTCAACGCTTTCGTCACTTCTTTTACTTTTAGTTTGGACGATGCGAAAATAATAACGCGCTCCGGGGTTTGCTCGGCAAAAAGATTACGGATGATGCCCAGCTTCTGATTCTCGTAGCAAACATAGGCCGCCTGTACTATTTTGTCAGCAGGACGGGAAACGGCAAGTTTTACTTCGGCGGGATTATTGAGGATGGTGTTAGCAAGTTGTTGTATTTTAGCGGGCATGGTGGCAGAAAACATGATAGTTTGCCGCTCTTTGGGCAGATACTTCACAATCTGCATGATATCGTCGAAGAAACCCATATCGAGCATGCGGTCAGCTTCATCGAGGATAAAGTAGGAGACACGGGAGAGATCAACATAACCCAGACTGAGATGAGCTATCAAACGTCCCGGAGTAGCTATCACGACATCAGCACCCAGCATCAAGCCTTTCTTCTGTTGTTCAAAAAGTATTCCGTCGTTACCTCCATAAACTGCCACGCTACTGACAGGCATAAAATAAGAAAAACCTTCCATCTGCTGATCTATCTGTTGCGCCAGCTCTCGTGTGGGTGACATGACAATACAGTTAATAGCATCTTCAGGGTGTCCGCCTTCGGAAAGTTTATTCAGTACCGGCAGTAAATAAGCGGCAGTCTTACCGGTTCCGGTTTGCGCTACGGCTATCAAATCTCTGCCTTCAAGTATAACGGGAATGGATTTCTCTTGTATAGGTGTACACTCATCGAAGCGCATGGCTTCCAGCGCATCAAGCACCTGGTCATTCAGTTGTAGTTCGGAAAACTTCATGTTTCTTTTTTATTTAGCCGCAAAGATAGGAAATAAAGTGATTATCGCAAAAGAATAAAGCTACTTTGCGGCTCGTTCTCTTAATACCCCGGATGCTGTTTCCATCCCGGATTCATCTGTCTGATTTTCTCAGGGATAGGAAAGACAGTAGTATATCCGTTTTTTTCATCAGGTAATTGCGGACGACTACTGTAAGCACGGGTAAACTGACCGAAACGGATTAAATCCTGACGTCGCCAACCTTCCCAGGCAAATTCCATCTGACGCTCAGCAAGAAGGCTTGTTAAAGTCGCAGTACGTTGTGGTGCTCCAACGCGGGCACGTACCAGATTTAGTTCCTCATCTCCGTTGCGTCCATCGCGGACTTTAGCCTCACTCTTCATCAACAGCACATCGGCATAACGGAACAGGACAATATCATTTTCCATCAATTTACCATCCTTCATTGCTTTATCGTCTATTTCATATTTTTTCATACGGGCACCGGCGGTCTTCTCATAAGATTCGTCAGATAAATCCAACTTAACCTTCCAAGGTTCATAAACTAGAACTGTTCCATTATCCAATTTTACGACATTCCCTTTCAAATCGTAGACCGTACCGGCATAATAGCAATAATCAAAGCGTGGGTCTTGTTCATCGGTCTCATATCCAAAGGTCTGCAAAGCTTCGACAGTAGCACTCGATCCATTCTCACCGGATAGTCCCAATGCTTTAGCATGGTTGTAGTGGCGTGAGCGGAAAAGATATTGCATCTGATTGGTATATAATGTCTTATTCATCGGAATGGTGAAAATATTTTCAACAGAGCTTTCATTATATACAGCAAAGTTATCAGTGTAGTCCGGTTCAAGACGATAACCAAGGGCGGTAATTTTGTCGCAATAAGCTTCTACTGTCTGCCAGGCATTAAATATACTTCCATCCACATCAAAAAAGATTGTTTTCCCGTCGGGGTGCGTATCGTCTGTCCAATCATTATCGGTATAAATTTCAACGTTCAGCGCCAGTTTCGCAAGTAAAAAGTAGGCAACGGGGCGTGTCAGGCGTCCGTAGTAATTGCCTGAGCGGTTACTGAATTCAGCGGGCAGGAGTGGAGCGGATTCCTGTAATTCCCTGAATATAAAGTCGAATACTTCCTTACGTTCGCTCAACACAATATCTTTGGAGGCTACCTGAGAAGCCACAACTACCGGAATGCGTCCAAATAAATCCATCAGATAATAATAGTACATCGCACGAAAAGCACGTACTTCGGCACGATAGACGGGAAGCTCTGTATCGGAATGGTTGAGGGCATAAGCTTCTATGTGTTCCAAGGAACTATTGCTGAGCATGACTACTTTATAGAGATACTCCCAGGTGGCCTGTATTGCATCATTGTTTACACCCCATTTGTGCAGGAATAGACCTTGCCAGAAACCACCGTCATACCAGTCGCCACCACGGGTGGGCATTATGGCTTCGTCGGTAGTAAAAGTATTCAGATCGTATACACCGCGACCTGTTCCCTGCAAACCCTGACTGTCAGAATTACCACCGACATAGTTGTAAAGGGAAGCTACTGTGTTAAGATAAAGTTCGGAGATATTACGATAGCCTTCTTCTTCGGGTTGTGCATCGCGGGGTTTCTCTTTCAGGAAATCATCGCATGAGGCCACGAAGCAGCAAAGGGCGGCTAAAATGCAAAATATTGAATAACGTTTCATAGCTTTAGGGTTTAAAAGTTTACACTTAGTCCGATGGTATATGTGCGGTATAGAGGATAGGTACGTTTATCATCTATACCTAAAGTAGAGTTTACCGACGAACTGTTTATCATAGGGGTCAACCCTGAATAGCCGGAAATGGTAGCCAGATTATTGACTGTCAGTGATAAACGGAGCGACTGCAAATAGCGGGCATTCTTTAGTGGAACATTCCAGCCTACTGTCACATAATCGAAGTTGACATAGTCCCCATCTTCCAGCCAATAATCCGTGGCGGTCTGGTCTTTTATGTTCCGGGCAGGTGCCTTCTTCATTACGTTGTAGTCAGGAAAGCTATTCATATTCATATAAGTCAGTGAGGTGCCGTTATAGACTTTATGACCAAAAGCGCCATTAATCTGCAATGACACATCAAAGTCTTTATAACGGAAACTTATGTTAGAGCCAAGAATTGTTTTCGGCACAGCTTGTCCTGCCACATAACGGTCTTCACCATCTTCCAGACTGACACCGCCGCCATTGAGATCGGCAATCTGATAAGTATAGCCGCCATTGCCATCGGATACCAACCCAGTGGAATGGGGTAAATAGAATACACCTAATGGCTGACCTACAATCTGATAAACAATGTGGTTGTATCCACCATGAAATCCCGCACCATCCAGTCCGGCAATACTTTTATACTCAGTTGCTGAAATCTGCTCGCCCTGGTATGTTCCGTTGAGGGAAAGCAGTTTATTCTGTTGGAAAGTCAGATTGGCATTGATATTCAGCTCCATATCTTTAGTTTTAAGTGGAGTAACGCCAATGGATAGCTCTGTTCCGTAATTACGCATGGAACCAATGTTTGCCAGCAGAGTGTTGTAAGTAAAAGGCGGTACACTGACATTATAAAGATAGAGCATGTCTTTCGTCTTAGAGTTATAGTAGTTCGCCGTCAGCAATAACCGGTTGCCCAACAAAGCTATCTCTATACCGGCATTGAATGTTTGCTTCACCTCCCATTTCAGATCGGGATTCGTATTGCGCAACTTATTCATTGTGACTACAGGTGATGAACCGACCGGAGCCACACCATCAGGACGCATCAGATTCAATGTAGTATATGAGTCAATGCCATTTTGATTGCCCGCCAATCCATATCCGGCACGAATTTTCAGATTGTCAATAAAAGGCAGCTTCTCCATGAACTTCTCATTACTGACTACCCAAGCTACTGACACTGCCGGAAAAAATCCCCACTTATGGTTACTTCCGAATTTGGAGGAAGCGTCTCCACGGGCATTCACCGTCAGTATATAACGGTTGTTGTATGTATAATTCGCGCGCCCCATAAAAGAAACAAGCCGTGGATCTTCATAATAGGAGCCAGTACCTTCCCATGGACGGAGAGCACCTCCTTGCAGATTATTGTAACCAGCATCATCGCTACTGAACTTTGTAGCTGTAACATAGTAACCTGTATATTGCTCTTTCTGTAATTCCGCCAGCCCTAAAATATCAAAGAAATGCTTTCGCCACTCCTTTTTGTAAGACAACATCAGGTTGCCAAGTAATGATTCCATCTTTTTAGTTCCTCTGTATGCCTGCCCATTTGCCCAAACAGCAACAGGCAGATACTGTGAATCCTCTATAACATTATAGGTATAGGAACCAAAAAGAGTAAGTTTCCATGCTTCGGACAAGTTAAACGTCAGCCGGGCATGTGTACTAATATGTGACGTAGCATCCTTATCATTCACATCCATCCAAGCCAGTGGGTGAGATAACTGGCTGGCAAAGGCGCTCCCGTCCCAACTCCCGGTTTCCGGATTTTTATGATTAGGGAAGGTGGGGTTGAATGAAGCTGCTGAATAGAACACCTTATGCAGATTCACCAGGTTACGCTCTTTTTGTATGGAACCGAACATACCAAGGTCACATTTCAGGAAGCTATCGAAAACATACTGCGTCATATTCATATTTGAAGTGAAGTTCTGCAATTTTTCATTGACGATAACCCCTTCACGGTTCATCAAGGCAAGTGAGACGCGATAATTAGAAGTATTCGTGCCTCCGGAAAAGGCAATGTGATGATTATGCTGTAATCCGGTTTGTTCTATCTCTTTCTGAAAATCAGTATTGTTACCCAAATCAGTAATTGAAATACCACGTTCCCGGGCCACGCTACGAAATTCGTCTCCACTAAGCATCCTCACGGTTTTATAACTCGAAGCAATGCCGAAGCTGCCATTGTAATTAACACTTGTACGCCCGCTGACACCTTTCTTTGTAGTGATTTCTATTACTCCCGATGCTCCTCGGGAGCCGTACTGCGCTGTTTCCGAAGCATCCTTCAGGATCACGAAGCTTTCAATATCTGCCGGATAAATAGATGTGAGCATACTTAAATCACCGAAAACACCATCTACTATAATCAACGGGTCGTTTCCGGTAGTCAATGAAGTGGTACCGCGTAAACGGACAGCATCAAGTGCAGCAGGTCCGTTTGAACCTTTTAGAATAGTCAGTCCGGGCACCCGTCCGCGAATAGCATCCAGCGGATTGGTTATCTGATCCTTATTCATCTGATTTTCAGTAATTCTTTCTACCAGTCCGGAAAGGTTCTTACGAAGACCTGTGGCATATCCAACAGTCGTTATGGAGTCGGGTAGAGCAGCATGAAATTGCTTTTGTGCAACGGCAGGAGGACCGGGTACAATCAAAAGTAAAGAGAGATAGAACAGATTCCTGATTCTCTTCATAGTATTATTATTTAAGAGGTTCCGCAAATATATATGTCACTATATGAAACAAATATATTTGCGGAATAGTTCAGGCTACTTCGGCAAATCGATGTAGGAATCCTTGAAGCCCAGGAAATAGAGTACTCCATCCAAACCGATGGTGTTAATGGATTGTTTAGCATTAGCCACCACTTTCGGCTTCGCATGGAAAGCGATACCCAAGCCGGCAACACCTAACATTGGAAGGTCATTGGCTCCGTCACCCACAGCAATAGTCTGGGCAATGTCTACCTTCTCCACTTGTGCAATGAGACGCAGCAACTCGGCTTTCCGTTTGCCATCCACCACGTCGCCCAGGTAGCGACCGGTCAGTTTACCGTCCGCAATTTCCAATTCGTTGGCATATACGTAGTCAATAGCATATTTCTTTTGCAGATACTGGCCGAAATAGGTGAAACCACCGGAAAGAATGGCAATCTTATAACCATACTTCTTCAGTACATACATCAATCGGTCTACCCCCTCCGTAATAGGCAGGCTCTCTGCAATTTCCTGCATCACAGATTCGTCCAATCCTTTCAGCAAAGCCACGCGCTCGCGAAAACTTTCTGTAAAGTCTATCTCACCACGCATGGCACGTTCGGTGATTGCCTTCACTTCATTACCCACACCGGCGCGTATAGCCAATTCGTCGATAACTTCCGTTTCAATCAGCGTGGAGTCCATATCAAAACATATCAGACGGCGCATACGGCGATACATATTATCGAGCTGGAAAGAGAAATCCATTTCCAGTTCACTGGCCAACTTCATCAGTTGCTCCTGCATAGCAATGCGGTCTTTGGGAGTACCCCGGACAGAAAACTCAATGCAAGCGCGGGTACGCGAGTCACATTCGTCCAACGGAATACGTCCGGTCAGACGCTTGATGGCATCAATATTCATTCCCTGTTCAGACAGGATACGAGTAACCGCAGAAATTTGACGGGCGGATAGCTTACGTCCCAGCAATGTAAGGATATAGCGGTTCTTTCCCTGCATATTTACCCAATCTTCATATTCTTTCACCGAAATAGGGTAGAAGCGGATAGTGACTCCCAGAGAAGATGCTTTGAAAAGCAATTCCTTCATAATAAAGCCGGAATGTTGCTCCTCCGTCTTACATAAAATACCAAGTGATAGCGTATTATGAATATCAGCCTGACCTATGTCGAGGATAGTAGCGTCGTATTTTGCTAAAATTTCCGTGACCGACGCAGTCAATCCCGGACGGTCTTCACCCGTGACACGGATGAGAATAAGCTCTGTGCTCAATGGTTGCATATCAAGTTGTCTATTTAAATTAATGAATAATACAGTGCAAAAGTAGGGAAAATTCCCGCTACTCATACTAATATACGAAAAATATATGCTTTACACCCTTTATTGAACGAGAATAGCAACGGAATGTTCGCTGTTTGCAATAAGGAAAAATAAGTGAGCAACAATGCTTATAGAAGATAGGCAGAGGTATAAAACATGTTATATAACATAAATAATTCAACCATTCACTTGGTTTTCAATAATAATGTTGTACCTTTGACGCCGATTTAGGACAAGTGGTTCTACAATCTTAGTAAATGTTGATTATACATTTGTTTCATAAGACGCTAAATTAGCATCACAACAAGCAACTGTAAATCAACCAGTATTAACCAAAACCGCCTTACATGAAGTATGTAAAATGGATTTTTGTTGTATTACTAATTAGTTCCTTGACTTCTTTCGTAGAAAAAGACAAACCAACCGGTGGTTTGAATGTGGGTGACATGGCCCCTGATTTTAAAATCGAAACTATGTCGACTGAGCAACCTACTCTAAACCTTTCCCGGATGAAGGGAAAGTATGTGTTACTCAGTTTCTGGGCAAGTTACGACGCGCAGTCCCGGATGCAAAACGCAAGTTTAAGCAATGCGCTTCGCTCAACTTCTCCAAATAATAATGTGGAAATGGTTTCCGTTTCATTCGATGAATATCAGTCTATCTTCGAGGAAACCATTCGTAAGGACCAAATAGTTACGCCCACTTGTTTCGTGGAAACTAAAGGCGAGTCGTCCGGCATCTTTAAAAAGTATCGCTTAGGCCGGGGATTTACTAACTATTTACTGGATGATAATGGTGTGATTATAGCCAAAAACATCTCTGCCGCAGAGCTTTCAGCTTACTTGAATTAAGTGTTTTCACTGCCATAATACAATGAAAAACTTAAAGAACCTGTAAGACGAAAGTGGGTTTATTTCCAAAGAATCAAACGACAATTGATTGCCGCTAAGGTTAAAAGGAGATAAAGACAAAAGAGGAAATGGATACAACAAAAAGCCCCTCCCGCACTTGTGGTAACACAGGAGCGGGAGGGGCTTCTTATTTTTATCAGTTTTTCGGATTATCTTACTTCGGTGCTTTCTGATACAGATAGAATGCAATGAATGCATAAAGTATGTTTGGTATCCATACGGCAATTACCGGAGGCACATTGCCATTCACCGCAAAGGTGGACGCAATCGTCTGGAACAAGATATATGAGAAGCTTAATGCCAAACCTATACCCAGGTGCAAGCCCATTCCACCCTTTGTCTTTTTCGAAGAAAGAGAAACACCTATCAACGTAAGAATAAACGATGCAAAAGACATGGCGATACGCTTGTGATATTCAATTTCAAACTCCTTGATATTGGCAAAACCACGCTGCCGCTGACGGGTAATGTATTCACTCAACTGTGGATTGGTCATCATTTCCTGCTGGTTTTTTGTTATCAAAAAATCGGCAGGTTCCATAAAGAGCGTACTGTCAATGCGATCGCCTTTGGTAATGCTCTCTTTCATGCCATCCATTTCACGTATCATATAGTCCTTAATAATCCACTTATGCACAGAAGCCGTATCGTAAGTGATAGAACGGGCTGTAAGGTGAGAAACTAACTGTTTATCCTTAAACTTATCCAATGAAAAACGATATCCGGTTTTGGAGTAATCTTCAAAGCGTTCAATGTAAGCAATAACCCCTGAATCTACCTCTAACTGAATGTTTCGAGCAGTATTATTTTTGCGTTGCTTATAGTATTTATCTTCAAAGTTAATACGCGTCACACTACCTTGGGGTATGACATAAGAACCTAAAAAGAAAGTCACCACTGCAATGATGGCTGCCGACACCATGTAAGGTCGAAGCATCCGTTTGAAGCTCATTCCGGTAGAGAACATGGCGATAATTTCCGAGTTCTCCGCCAGTTTTGAGGTAAAGAAGATAACGGCAATAAATACAAACAGCGGACTGAACAAATTGGCAAAGTAAGGAATGAAGTTCAGGTAATAGTCGAAAACAATAGCATTCCAAGGTGCTTCATGCGACATGAACCTGTCCATCTTTTCATTAAAGTCGAATACCACCGCAATCGAAATAATCAATGCAATGGCAAACACGTAAGTCCCGAGGAACTTCTTTATAATGTAGAAGTCCAGCCGCTTCAACCATTTCCAGTTATCCGGCAGCTTTATACCTTTTATCTTCCAGTTCAGTTTTTTCATAATCTTGTAGATACACGTTTCACCATCATCGGTTTCCACGTAGAGAAGTCACCAGCAATGATATGCTTGCGGGCTTCCCCCACCAACCATAGATAAAATGCCAAATTATGAATGGAAGCAATTTGCATAGCCAGCAACTCTTGTGCATGAAACAGATGGCGCAGATAAGCCTTAGTATATAAGGTATCCACAGCAGAAGCCCCATCTGCCTCAATAGGAGAGAAGTCCGTTTCCCATTTTTTATTGCGCATATTAATGATACCATCTTTGGTAAACAGCATACCGTTACGTCCATTACGGGTAGGCATCACACAATCGAACATATCCACACCGCGTTCTATACCTTCCAAAATGTTGACCGGCGTACCTACACCCATCAGATAACGAGGTTTGTCTTTAGGCAGAATCCCGTTCACCAGCTCAATCATCTCATACATTTTATCTACCGGTTCACCCACCGCCAAGCCACCGATAGCATTGCCATCCGCGCCTTTTGATGCGATGAATTCTGCCGACTGCTTGCGAAGGTCGGGATATACACATCCTTGAACAATAGGGAAAAGGGATTGATTATAACCATACTTCGGCTCCGTCTCATTGAAACGCTGGATGCAACGATCCAACCAACGATGCGTCAGCCCTAATGACTTTTTGGCATAAGCATAGTCTGAATCACCCGGAGGGCATTCATCAAATGCCATCATAATATCCGCACCAATAGTACGTTCAATATCCATCACCTTTTCAGGGGTAAAAATATGCTTACTACCATCAATGTGCGAACGAAATTCAGCACCTTCTTCGCGCAGCTTGCGGATACCCGACAATGAAAATACCTGAAAGCCACCACTATCCGTCAGCATCGGGCGGTCAAAGCCGTTGAACTTATGCAGTCCTCCGGCTTTTTCCAGTACATCCAATCCCGGACGCAGATACAGATGATAAGTGTTACCTAATATTATCTGCGCCTTGATATCTTCTTTCAATTCGGTTACATGCACACCTTTCACCGTTCCCACAGTACCTACCGGCATAAAAATGGGTGTTTCTATCTGCCCGTGGTCAGTGGTAATCAGTCCTGCACGCGCGTTACTTTTACTGTCTGTATATTGTAAATCAAATGTCATTCTGCTTTCTTTTCTGTCTTTTCTTTCTTTGGGGACAGGTCAATGGCATCGGCTACCTTTTCATTGGTCAGCGCAATGGCAAACACCTCTTTCACATCTTTCACATAATGGAAAGTCAATCCTTTGAGGTAGAGCTCCTGTATCTCATCAATATTCTTACGATTCTCTTCGCTTAGGATAATATCTTTGATACCGGCACGTTTGGCAGCCAGAATTTTTTCTTTGATTCCCCCTACAGGAAGCACCTTGCCTCGAAGCGTAATCTCACCTGTCATAGCAAGATTAGCCTTTACCTTACGCTGGGTAAGGGCAGAAGCGAGAGAGGTAGCCATGGTAATACCTGCCGACGGTCCATCCTTAGGTATGGCACCTTCGGGTACATGCACATGGATATTCCAGTTATCAAAGATATCTTCATCCAAATTCAACAGAGAAGCATGCGCCTTGATGTATTCCAAAGCCAACATAGCAGATTCTTTCATCACGTCACCCAGATTTCCGGTCAGCGTCAGACGTCCGCCTTTTCCACGACTCAAACTGGTTTCCACGAATAAGATTTCTCCACCTACGGCAGTCCATGCCAGTCCGGTCACTACACCGGCATACTCATTGCCTTGATACTTATCACGGGTATACTCCGGGGCACCAAGGAATTCATATAAATCTGCCGGTTTGATTTCCTGTTTCGCAAAATAACCGTCCGTAGCATACTGACGAGCTGATTTACGAAGCACCTTACCGATTTTCTTCTCCAGTTCGCGCACACCGCTCTCACGGGTGTATGACTCGATAATAGCTTCCAACGTATTCTTTGGTATCTTAATATCGTTTTTCTTCATACCATTAGCTTCCAGTTCTTTCGGAACCAGATGGCGGCGAGCAATCTCTATTTTTTCTTCAGTGATATAACCACTTACTTCAATCAGCTCCATGCGATCAAGCAATGGCCCGGGAATGGTATTCAGATTATTCGCTGTAGCGATAAACATCACCTTCGACAAATCATAATCCACATCCAGAAAGTTATCATGGAATGTCGTATTCTGTTCCGGATCAAGCACCTCGAGCAGGGCAGAAGAGGGATCTCCCTGACGGTCGGAACTAACCTTATCTATCTCATCCAGAATAAACACCGGATTGGAAGAACCGGCTTTAATCAGACTCTTGATAATGCGTCCCGGCATTGCTCCGATATACGTTTTACGGTGTCCGCGGATTTCTGCTTCATCATGCACACCACCTAATGACATACGGATATATTTCCGCTTCAACGCAGCAGCAATCGAACGCCCCAAAGACGTTTTACCAACTCCCGGAGGACCATACAGACAGATGATAGGCGACTTCATATCACCTTTCAACTTCAATACCGCCAAGTGTTCCAGAATACGTTCCTTCACCTTTTCTAAACCATAATGGTCTTTATTCAAGGTCTTTTCCGCATTTGTCAGATTCAGATTATCCGTAGTATATACTCCCCACGGCAGACTAAGCATGGTTTGCAGATAATTAAGCTGCACGCTATAATCGGGAGATTGCGGATGAGTACGTTCCAGTTTATCCAATTCCTTAATGAAGGTTTCCTTCACTTCCGCACTCCATTTGATAGAGGCAGCCTTGCGACGCATTTCTTCTATTTCCTGCTCCTGACCGCCGCCACCCAGCTCATCCTGAATAGTTTTAATCTGTTGTTGCAAAAAGTATTCGCGTTGCTGCTGGTCTATATCCTCCCGTGCACGCATTTGTATGGACTCCTTGATTTCGGCAAGTTGCACTTCCCGATTCAGTATTTCCAATAAGCGGTAAGTACGGGCCCGCAATGAGTCGATACGCAGCAATTCAACCTTTTCATCTTTCTTCAATGGAAGATTAGTACAGATAAAATCTACCAAAAACATGGGGTTGGTTATGTTCTTGATAGCAAATGCAGAGTCTTGCTGAAACATATCGGATGACTTGATAAACCGGATAGTCAAATCCTTGCTTGCTTCCACCAATGCGTGGAATTCTTTGTCATTTTTATCCGGTATATCTTCTTCCAATGCTTTTACTCGTCCTTTCAGGTAGGGAACCGTGTCAACGATCTCTTTTAGCTCCATGCGCTTGACGCCTTGCAAAATGACAGTCGTTGTCTGGTCAGGCATTTCCAGGATACGTATAATCTTACCTACCGTACCAATGGTATGCAAATCCTCCAATAAAGGAACTTCCGTGTCTGCCAGTTTCTGGCAAACTACACCTACATATGCACTCTTCTTTTCTGCTTCACGAACCAATTTCATGGAAGTTTTTCTCCCAACAGATACCGGCATAAACACGCCCGGAAATAAAACCATATTCCGCAGAGGCAATATCGGAAGGATTTCATCCACCTCAATATCCATCAATTGTTCTTCATTCCCCTCAAAATCAGCAATCACTGAGAAAGCATTTCCGTCTCTCTCTTCTGTATCTTCCAGGTAAAGTCTTTTCTTCATTTTTTTCTTTTTAAGTTTATGTCATACTGACAGGGCTTATAAAGCGCCTGCAAAGTTAATCTATTCTTCATTAATATAAAGCACCTTTTATATAAAAAGACAAAAACAGTGCCAAATTTGTCATAATATTCTCGACTTTGCCTATTTTTGTCCCCAATTAACAAGTACAGACTATGTCAAATCCCTATTTTCGGTTTAAACAATTTACCATATGGCATGATAAGTGCGCTATGAAGGTAGGCACAGATGGAGTGCTTCTGGGCGCTTGGGCTACAGCAAAAAACACCCTCCAAATCCTTGATATAGGGACTGGTACGGGATTGATAGCTCTAATGTTAGCTCAGCGGAATCCGCAAGCGCAAATCACAGCCATAGAGATAGATGAAACAGCAAGTGCCCAAGCTGAAATAAATGCCATACGCTCGCCGTGGGCTGACAGAATAAATATTATCTGTAACGATTTTCGTTTATTCCAAACAGAAAACAAATACAATCTAATCGTTTCTAATCCTCCTTATTTTGTTGATGCTTTAAATTGCCCTGACAAACAACGAAATATGGCACGGCATACCTGCGAACTAAATTACGAATTGCTTTTTCAGCGTTCAGCCCAACTGCTTTGCGAGCAGGGGAGGGCGTGCTTCATTATCCCTGCCGAAGTAGAAAAACTGGTGATTGACACGGCTTGGAAATACAAGCTATATCCCTCCCGCCGTCTTCGTGTTTTTACAAAACCCGGAAAACCATGCCGAAGAGTGCTTATCTCATTCAGTCTTCAAGAAAAAGAGTGCATAGAAGAAACTTTATGCATTGAAGTGGAACACAATCAATTCACCCCTGAATATATTGCATTGACAAAAGAGTTTTATTTGAAAATGTAAGATTATGCCTCTATAAATCCCTATTCACCGTAAAATTTTAAATATTTCTCAAAATGTGATTGTATATACTCAATATTATGATGACCGGGAAATATTTGATTCTTAGAATTTACCCCTTTATTACACAATATTTCATGCAAAATTGAGCATCCTTCATAAAACCGACCTTCATCCTTATCTCCAGCATCAAGATAAACACAGACATCAGAAGATATATGGGTGCTTTCTGCAATAGATATTGGGTTATATTTTTCCCATATATTCATGTTTTCAAAATACGGCACATCTTCTTCCTCAAGTTTAAGTTCCAATGCCGGCATATGTCCTCCCACCTTTGAAAACAAATGTTGATACCGAAATGCATAGTGAAGAGCAGCATATCCTCCGGCAGATGCGCCTCCTATATATCTTTCTCGTCTATCTTCTACAGTCTTAAAGGTTGCGTCTACTAAAGGGATCACCTCTTCAACAAAATAAGACTCATACATCCCTAAACTAATAATTCGATTATTTACATCTGATACTTCCCGACAAATCAATGACGAATTTATCCCCCGGCTATTCTCTATTCTTGGACATACAATTATCATAGGCTTAATTATTCCATCATTAACCAGCCTATCCATCACAACATCTGCGTTTATCTGAAATAGCAAATTCTCATCTCCACTTCTTCCATGTAGAAAATACAGCACTGGCAGAGAGATGGCATTATTATAATTTGCAGGTAAATATACACTCATAGACATTTCTTTCTTAAGAATATGGCTGTAGAAATCAACTTTCTTCATTATAGATAATATATTTATTGCTAAGATTATACGATGGACGATTATTAAATAAGAAAATAAAAGGTTCGACTATTTCTAGTCAAACCTTTTATTCGTCGGGGTAGCGGGATTCGAACCCACGACCCCCTGCTCCCAAAGCAGGTGCGCTAACCTTATTAATATCATTATTAAATAACTGGAATTAAATCGATTAGCTTATATCTACTTTTCGCTTAAATGAAGCGGTTTAACTCTTGGTTTAACTTAGAGGCAAAACAAGAAGTGTTTGACAATAATTTAATAATCTCTTTTGCAGAATAAACCTGCATTGCAAAAATAGCAATTATAAAATGAAGTTTCAAATATCTATATAGTTATTCAAAGTAAGCATAGTACTTTTTTGAATTAGGGTCTATAAAACCAACTTTCACTAAAAAAGGTACTAAAGGATTTTAAATTTCCGATAGTACCTTATAGTAGTGGTTCTGTTAATTTTATTGTTTGGTATAAAGTTCTACATGTCCGTCCTCGTACATCAATTTCATCTTATTGTCAGATATGTTATAATAGTACGTTTCGGGTGAATTATCTCCAAAATCAATAATAAACTTATCCTCCTTATCATCCATTGTATAAGTAAATGGGTCTGAATTGGAAGTGTTGTCATGTATATTCACTGACTCCCAACGACCAGTGTTATCACTGTAAAAAGTGATAATCTCTTTATATCCTTCATCTGTGATATAAACCCAACTACCAACAATGGGAGAAACATTTTGGGTTTCAGAGATTGTGCCGTTCTCAATATTTAGGTAAAATGTATAATCTTTCTTCGTTCCGTCATAATATAAGAGGTCTAATTTGTACTTCCATATATTGGTGGAATTGTCAAGTAAAGTGCATTCTCTCTTGGTGTCAGAGAAAATTTCAAACGGAAGTTTATGCTTCGTGTACCAAACGTTCTTATATGTTTTATAATTAATTCTTAACGCACTGATTTGTGTTAGAAAATCATCAAAATTAACATCAACATTGACGCTAACAGATTCTTCATAAGAAATAGGTGTTCCTCCTACTGCGCCATTGTTTATTTGGCTAACATAAAGTGTATCTCCCATGTCGTTATAGCAACAATTCCCAACGAACACAGATTCCTTGTACCAATCAGTAATATATGCACGATAGTCGTTTTTTATTTCTTTGAGCGTTCCTGCTGCTGTTTTGAACAAGATATTATCTTCATTGTATGACTCACCATTATAACTGACACTCGCAACGAAGATGTTGTTCTTGGCGCAAGCTCCATAGGTGGTAATGCTTGATATTTCAATATCCTTATATTCTCCATATCCAACATGAACTGTACGTTTTTTGTCAAAAGTTCTATTATCAGTCCATTCCCAAAGTTTTTCTTTAGTCGTCCTATCATAAGAACTAATCCATAGATGATTATTCTTCAAGCCTGAGAAGTGGTTTATGTTACCCCAATAATAAGAACCATAGCATTCATAATCTCTTAAATTCAGTCCATAAGTAGAAAATGAATCTCCATTAGGGAACATTACTTCTAGTTGAAAGTCGTCCAATTTATCATCGCCACAAGAACCCAATCCTGCGCATACAGCAATCAATAATGAAGCTGTCAATAATCTAAATGTTTTCATATCAAGTTAACTGTTAAATTAAAAATTATGGATATTGTTTTCTTTAGTTCGTTTTATGATTCTGTTTTTAATCGGGTCAAGGATAAAAAAGCTAATAATAACGA
>NZ_CAJLKP010000006.1 GCF_905207245.1 uncultured Bacteroides sp.
AACCCACAGCCAGCATGGCAGCTTCTGCCCACGACAAATCTTCCGCGGAATGTCCGAAGTATCTCCATGCAGCGGCATCCAGCCCTACAACATTTCCGCCGAACGGAGCATGTGAGACGTACATAGACAGTATTTCCTCTTTCGAAGCGCGGAATTCGAGGCGGGTAGCCAAAATCATTTCAATGAATTTCTCCCCGAAGGTGCGTGATTCATTTCTTGCCAGCCGGATGGTCTGCATCGTGAGGGTGCTTCCTCCGCTGACGACGCGTTTGTTTTTCAGATTTTGCCAGGCGGCTCTTCCGGTAGCGAATGGATTGATACCCCAATGGTGATAGAAATGCCTGTCTTCAAACATAATCAGGCATTGCTTTATCTTTTCCGGTGTAGTGCTTCGGGGCGGGAAACGCCATTGACCGTCGGAGGCAATGCGTGCACCCAATAATTCTCCGTTACGGTCGGCAACGACAGTAGAGTAGGGGACATGGAATAATTCTCTGGGAAGACATAATATGTAGGCTATCACCAGAACTGTAATAATGCTGAGTATTACTTTTCTGGTGATAGACAAGTGTTTGAAGAAATTGATAATCCGAGCTTCCATGAAACTACTTTAACGGCTTACCGTTGTCCTTCCCGCCTTTGTCCGTGCCTGTGCCGAAGCGTCATACATCGCTTCGCATTGGATAGCAGGCAGAATAAAATTACCGGCATACGTGGCTTGCAGCCTTACGGTAAATTTTTTCAGTTCGCTGCGTTGCAGGTCAAAGTATGTCAGTACCCGGTCGTCGCGAATATCCTGATAGGTATAATTGCGGGTCGGAGTACTTTCCGGGGTTATGAATCGTTCATTGTAAATCTCCCAACCTGACGGAATGATATGCGTTAATGCCAGGTTACTGTAACCGGTAGTCCCGCTGATATTACCTACGGTGATGACAGCCATAAAGTCCGTACCTTGTTTAATGTCATCTATAGATATAGTAGCTCCGTTCATATCCGTATATTTCACGTCCAGACGGAGATTATTGGAAATTGCAGGCAGCGTATCGTTGACTAACTGGGTATGCGTAATGAAATCCACATTCAACGCTCCCTTGCCTTGATTCTTCACTATTATATTTCCTGACGCCGGAGTGGTAGCCAGTTCCTTTCCAAATACAGCCTTAGCCGACTTCACGGCAGGTTGTTGCTTTCCGTTCCAGTTCCAGGTGAAATCAAGAGTGCCTGAGAGTTTTTCCGCCAGACGTCCCATTGCCATCAGTGAGAAAGCTGTGGACTGTGTACTGAACCAATTCTCATCTGCCAGATTCTGTGAAACCTTCTTGGCTTGTTGCAGGGCGGCCTGGTCTTTGTGCAGCAAGAGCAGGGTTTCCAATATCATCGCCTCGTCACGGTCATACGAACCATAGATGAAGTTTTGTGAAGAGTAGGGTTTCACGGTTGTTTCCGCATTGAATATCAATTCCTCTGCCGGCTTTGTTTTGCCTGTCAGGGCATATGCTGCCGCCAGTCTCCATTTGGCTTGTAACGACAGGTTGGCCTGTTCCTTCATTCTATTCATGGCTCCTTGTTCCGGAGCACCTGCCAATGCTAATGTATATAGTCTGTATGCCTGTTGCAATCCTGATTGCCAGTACGTCCAACTGTCATTCTGTTCCGGCATCCGCCAGTTTTGGGCGGCGGCACGCTGGAAACGCTTCCACTTATTCAGTACATTCGGATGAACGGCATAACCTTTCTCTTGTGCCAGTACGAGGAACATACCTGTATAAGAGGTTATCCACTCGTCGGCCACTGCATTTCCCGGCCAGTAGACAAAACCGCCGTTGGGGAGTTGCCGGGAGTAAATCTGCCGGATGCCTTCCTGTATATTGGTCTTTATTTTTTCGGCTTCTTCACTGTCTATGGCCTTAAACTGGTTGACAAACAGCAACGGCAATACTTTCGACGTCAGTTGCTCCGTGCAATGGTGCTGATAGTTGTATAGGAAGTCAAACCGTCGGCTGATGTCCACCGAAGGTATGCGCGAAACTTCCAACAACAGGCGGCTGCTTGCCGGAGATGCGTTATTCAAACTATACGGAATTGTTACGCTTTCTCCGCCTTGCACCCATTTGCTGGTGCGCAGAGTGACTGCCGGATTCGGATTCCGTATTTCTATTTCAATCGTTTCTTTAGTCTGTTTTCCGTCACCAGTGGCAGTCAGGTGGATAATTGCTTTTCCGGTTTGGCTACCTGTCTTTATTTTAAAGAAGGTAAGCTGGTCGCCCGGTTGCGCAAAAGTGATGGACTGTTGCTTATTGCTAACAACTTGCACACCGCCGCCGGTTGCCTGAATAGATACCATTACATTCTTCACTTCTTTTTCCATTGCAAAGACATTCACCGGAACCGTGATTTCCTCCTGTGTGCTCAGTACACGGGGAAGTGTAGACAACAGCATTAGCGGTGTCCGTACAAACGATGTCTTTTCAACCTTTCCGTAAGCCCCATCCTGTCCGGCAACTACCATTGTGCGGATAGAACCCACATACATGGGCAGTTTTAGCGTATGCGTTTTCTGTTTCCCTTTATCCAGATAGAACGGACCGATGAATTTGACTACCGGTTTGAAACGGTTTGCTTTTGCATCGGCGGGTTTCAATGTTTCGTCGCCACCTGTGCTGAACAGTGAACTGTAACGTCCTGCCGAGGCCCCGAGCACATCGTCATACATATCCCAGGTGCGGACACCCAGTGCTTCACGGGCATAGAAATCATTCCACGGGTCGGGTGTCTTGAAGTTTGTCAGGTCTAGCAATCCGTCATCTACGATAGCCAGTGTATAGGTCATCGGCTTGCCGCTTTTTTCACTGACTGTTACGTTGAAGTCTGTTTCCGGACGCAACACTTCCGGCATCTTAATCTGAGGTTGCAGTATGGTTTGCTTATTGGTCACCAATACCGGAACAACACCGTACATACGTATCGGCAAATCGTTCACCGTTTGTGCATGAGGCTGCAACAGGCTGATGTGCAGGTAAACATTCGGAGCCATTTCCGGGGTTACTTTGAAAGTATATTTGGTATCTTCGTTGCTGGAAACTTCGATCCATTCGCGTTGCAATACAGTTGAACCGTTTTCCAGGGAAACGAGCGCGCGTCCTCCTGCGGCGGCAGGGATGATGGCGGTTGCCGTTTCGCCGATCTCGTAAGATTCCTTATCCAGTGAGAATGCCAGCATTTTGATGCCGCTGGGGTCGGTCTTGCTTGAACGACCGCGCCAGTCGGGCCAGTCTATATAAACGGTTCCGCCGGTGGCGTGCCCACTCTCTTTATCTTTTACATACACCAGATAGCGTCCCCAATCCGGATAGTTAACCCGGAATTTGAAAGTCGCTTTTCCGCCTATGGTCTGTATGTTTCCACTGGCCACGGGAGTGATGGAACTGCTGTTTATGTATGTGCCGAATGATTCTTCCCGGTTCTCCCACCACCAACTCCAGGAGACGCGGTAGATTCTGTATTCCAGATTGGAACGGTTCACCAATTGACCTTCCGCATTCACTGTGACAATGTCAAATACGTGGTCTTGATCCGTTTCTATGTATTTTCCTTTCGGTTGGTTCAGGTTAATACCTACATAAGAAGAGAAGGGGGAGAACGGAATAGTCTGGCTGTATATGCTGGCATCTCCTCCCGGTTCGAATACACGGCTTGTTAAAGTTGCATTCAACATACCCGGAGCATGGGTGGCAGCCGGTAGTTTCAGAGTGAAAGCAGTTTTTCCTTCTGCATCCAGTGTACCATCGAATACATCATTTTTCACGGTGGTAAATTCTGTTGCCGGGTTATTGAAGATGTATTGGCTGTAATTCTTGAATTGTGTGTTTACCTTCGACAGGGACATCTCTACTTTGGCCTTCAGTCTGGATGCCGTGGCTCCCGTCAACCATGTGGAAGAAAGTACTACCGGCATTTCTTTCACTGATGCCTGAATGACTTTATCGGGTAGTTTCAGATTAATCTTCAGTCGGTTCGGTTTAACGGTTTCTATGCGGAGGCTCTTATGGAAAGCTGTTCCACCTACTTTGACATAGGCATTCCATAGCCCGGTCGGGTCTTCTGCCCGTGTCGGGATATCGAAAGTATAGAAGCCGTTCATACTTTGCGTAGAAATTATTTTTGTATAGAACTGGCCTCTCGGATTATAAAGTTCCAGTGCTACGGGATGTTTATCCGGAATTCTCTTTTCCCGGTCTTCCAGGATAAAGGCTACATGAAGCGTATCTCCCGGTCTCCATACTCCTCTTTCTCCATATACAAAGCCCTTCAAGCCTTTCTGGATATCTTTTCCGCCTACGTCAAACCGGCTGACGGATTGTTCTTCTCCATCTGCCACGCGGACGTATGCTTTCTGTTTATCCACTTCGGCTACCAGGATGAAAGGTATGCCTTGGGGAGTGATTTCCACAAAACCTTCATTGTTGGTTTCGCCTGTTCCGATGGCTTGCAGTTGGAAGTTATAAGCGGTCACTTTCGCTTTTTCCATCGGGCGGGTGTCCAGAATGTTGCTTACGGCAATCCAGAGTTTATTCAGAGAGTTCCGTTTTACAATCATTCCTATATTTGAAGCAAAAACATTGCAGGATGCTGCTCGGTCGGAATCCATATAGTAGGAGGGGTGACAAGGGTTGTTGCGTTGCCTCCAGTCATACTGGCGCCAGTCCATTTTAACTCCGCCATTATAATAGAAGTAAGCTTCAGGAGTATCCCATTCAGCCTCATTCTCTTCAGAAAGAGTGCTTCCGCTGACCTTTGTCAGCCCTTCGGGAGCTGTATTGTTGGCAAAACTCATTTCCTGATTCTCTGTTCCACTACAAGGATATGCCGAATATTCCTGTCGGAAAGAGAGAATGACGCGGTAGATAGCTCCCGGTTCCTGCCGGATAAGTCCGGCAAGGTCTATTGAATAATCTTCCCATCGGTGCACATCTTTCGTGCTGTCTTTGCTCAGCCAGAGCGTGTTCTGATAAACCAACCGTCCGGAACGGCGCAGTTCGCTGGCGGACGAAAGGGTATTTGTCTGCATAAACATCAGCACATTGTTCTCAAAAATGCGGATGACACTCAAATCCACTGCATAAAGATTGACTGCCCGGAACGGGATAATCAGGCTTTTGGAGTCGGGCAGGATGGCGGCTGAAGTAGACATTTCTACTTGCGGTTTCAGATTCAGTTCGCTGAACGAAATAGAGTGGGAGGTACCGAGTGGTTTATCTTTACTGTTTTTTACTCCTTCGTTTATCTTTAATGTCAGTTTAGCCAGTTGATTAGCTTCAAAGTAAATATATACTTTGTTGTCTTCTACCTGGAAGATGGAAGTAGATACTTCGGGGATTTCAATCAATCCTTTTAAATCCTGTGTAGTGGACACCGGGTCGGAGAATACGATTTCTATTCCGTTTTCCGGTTCTTCGATACGGTTGGCAGAAAGAAAACGAAAACTGTTCTTTGAAGGAATCAGTACGCTTTCAGTCAATTTTCGGTCGATGCCTGCAGGACTGCCATCTGCTCTTATTTCCAGTTCATAATCTTCTTCTTCACGGAGAATGCCGATAACCTCGAACTGATAGCGTGTCGGATTATCCGTCGGGATGATGTTTACCGGGTAGGTCTGTCCTTTTTCGCTCCCGGCAGTCAGCATCTTTTCTACCGCTTCTTTCTTTGCGGCGTCACTGAAACGTATTTCCCCCTTGACACCCACCTGCTCGGAGTGATTGTTTATGTCGGCTGTTGTCAGTGGTTCGATGTTGAGCGAGAAATTGGGTTCCTGCACGCGGAAAGAGAACTTAAATTCTTTCAGACGGCTGTCTACTTCTATAAATCTGCCCAGTTGGAAGGTACCTTCATAAAATTGCCCCGGTTTCAGGATACCCGCTTCGGGAACAAATTCAATCGTATTGTTGCTGATCCAATATGCTTTACCTTTCAGGGAAGGAGAGAAACTGAACGGACTTTCTTTCAGTTCATTATTCAAATCTACCATAGGCTGGTCTTGCGTCAGCTCTATGCGGATGTTCGAAGTTTGCGAGATAACTCCTCCGGTATATGCGTTCACGTAAGGAGCGTATTCGGCGGAAGGAACAATATCTTTCTTGCTGCTTGTGCAGGAAGAAAGGACAACAATACTCAGTAACAGAAAGAATAACGGATTGGCTATACAGCATTCAGCTTTCATTCGTCCCATGAACTTTAATTATTAATTATTAATTTGGAAACATTCCGCATCTTTCCATGCGGGAAACTTCTGCCTGAATTCTCTCAGCGCAGAGAGATCAAGAGGAGCGGTGGCGGTACCTTCTTCGTTGTCGGGTACACTGGCGAGGAGTTCGCCTTTGGGGGAGTAAATCACACTACCACCACTATGAGACATTTGATGGTTATCCGTGCCGACACGGTTCACGCCACATACGTAGCAAATGTTTTCGAGTGCGCGGGCTTGTAGTAGCACGTCCCATACCCGGCGGCGGGGCACAGGCCAGTTGGCAACGTATATCAGAAGGTCATATTCATTGTTCACATTACGGCTCCAGACCGGAAAGCGCAGGTCGTAGCAGACAAGCAAAAGAATATTCCAGCCCCGGTAAGAAATGATGGGCCGTCGGTTTCCTGCAGTGAAGTGTTCCGTTTCCTTTCCCATACGGAAAAGGTGGCGTTTATCGTAGTAATAAGCTTCTCCTTCGGGAGTAAGGAAAAAGGCACGATTGTAGTAGGGATGGTTTTCTGTAGAAGTTGCATCTTCGTTGCAGGCAATGTAACTGCCTGCGATAGCAAATTGGAACTCTGTCGCCCATTGGTGCAGGGTAGTGATAGTGTCTCCGGTCACAGGCTCAGCCAATTGCCGGCTGTTCATGCTGAATCCGGTAGAGAAGGTTTCGGGTAAGACAACAATCTCCGCTTCTCCGCGAAGCATTTCCAGCTTCTTGCGGAGTAGGCGGAGATTTTCTTGTTTATCTTCCCAAACAATATCTGTTTGTAATAGAGTTACACGCATAATATTTAGCTAAGAAGTAAATGATTATTCGCTTTGTATGTTCAGCTCTTAGTCCGAACCGTATCCGGTCCGTGTCTGCTCCGTACCAACTCCGTAGTATCTCCGTATCTATAGAGTACGGAGCTGGTACGGAGATACTACGGAGCAGATACGGAGTTGGTACGGAGCTGGTATGGATAAACTACGGGGAAGATATGGAGTCGATACCTTTATATATTCCCCAAAGCAAAGTTTTCCGGATTCTTTCCTTGGAAATCTTTATAATAGAGCTTTACCTCACGCATATCCTTTTCGATATCTCCTGACGGCATTATTGCCTTTGTAGCAGAAATCGTCTTGGTTCTATAATCAATTCCTATCATCACAATAGGAACCTGCGCTTTTGAAGCAATGAAATAAAATCCTTTCTTCCAATTGGGATTAGCCTTGCGGGTTCCCTCCGGCGTAATCGCAAGTTGAAACTTCTTACTTCTTGCAAACCTTTCTGCCATTTGGTCTACCAATGATGTTTTGCGTCCCCGGTCCACCGGTATACCGCCCACCGCTTTGAATATCAGTCCCAGTGGAAAGAAGAACCATTCTTTCTTCATCATGAAACTGGTTTTCCGTCCGATGGCACCATAAAATAGTTTGCCGATGAATAAATCCCAATTTGATGTATGAGGTGCTGCGGTTATCACGCATTTATCGTAATCCGGCACCGTCACGTTTGTCTTCCATCCCAAAATGCGATAGTAGATAAAGCCGTATATTGCTTTTTTCATTCCGGATACTTACTTCAGTTTACCGATACCGTCAATAATTGCGTCCACTTGCTTGTTAAAGTCTTCGCGGAATTTCTTGTAGAAACCTTTTACATTTCCCGGTTCAGTATGGCTGATGCGGCTAATGAATTCATCTTGCATTTCCAGAATTTCCCCCATCAGTTTATCAGCTTTTGCCCTATCGGTTCCGGGTACGTATAAGCTGTTTACCAAACACTCCATGAACAGTTCACCTGCGATATAGTTGACGTTTTTCTTAAGTTCTCTTCTACTTGCCATAATCTTTACTTTTTTAATGAATAAATTGATATTTCTCCGGTAAAGATAAGTACTTTCCACGGTATAAACCAACATTTCATATTTTTTTTGATGTGCGCATCCTTTCATAATTCAGAAAAAAACACGAAATTTGCGACGCTTTTGAACGAAACTTTACTAACACCTTTAAATAATTAGATAAAATGACAAAAAGTGCATTGCAAATTGCAAGGGCTGCTTATCAGCCCAAACTTCCGAAAGCGTTGAAGGGTGCCGTTAAGGCGGTGGCTGGCGCAGCTACTCAATCTGTGGCCGATCAGGAGGCTATCCAGAAATTGTTCCCTAACACCTACGGAATGCCTTTGATTAAGTTTGAGGCTACTGACGAAGTGGTTAACTTCCCTGCTATGAATGTGGGCGTTATTCTTTCAGGTGGTCAGGCTCCTGGCGGTCACAATGTGATTTCCGGTATTTTCGACGGTATCAAGAATCTGAATAAGGACAGCAAACTCTATGGTTTCATCCTTGGCCCCGGTGGTTTGGTAGACCATAACTATATGGAACTGACTGCTGATATTATTGACGAATACCGCAACACGGGTGGTTTCGATATCATCGGTTCAGGCCGTACGAAGTTGGAAAAAGAAGACCAGTTTGAGAAAGGTCTGGAAATCCTGAAACAACTTGATATCAAAGCATTGGTTATTATCGGTGGTGATGACTCTAATACAAATGCTTGTGTATTGGCTGAATACTATGCTGCTAAGAAATGCGGCGTACAGGTAATCGGTTGTCCGAAGACTATCGACGGTGACTTGAAAAACGAGATGATTGAAACTTCTTTCGGTTTCGACACAGCTTGCAAGGTTTACTCTGAAGTTATCGGTAACATCCAACGTGATTGTAACTCGGCCCGTAAATACTGGCACTTTATCAAACTGATGGGACGTTCTGCTTCTCACATCGCATTGGAATGTGCTTTGCAGGTACAACCTAATGTATGTATCGTATCAGAAGAAGTTGAAGCAAACGATATGTCTCTGGACGATGTAGTAACTTATATCGCTCAGGTAGTAGCTAACCGCGCTGCACAAGGTAACAACTTCGGTACGGTGCTTATCCCCGAAGGCTTGATCGAATTTATCCCTGCTATGAAGCGTCTGATTGCTGAGTTGAACGACTTCCTTGCTGCAAATGCAGAAGAATTCTCTCAAATCAAGAAGTCACACCAGCGTGATTATATCATCCGTAAACTTTCTCCGGAAAATGCAGCTATCTATGCCAGCTTGCCCGAAGGAGTTGCACGTCAGTTGACACTAGACCGCGACCCGCACGGAAACGTACAGGTCTCTTTGATTGAAACAGAGAAACTGTTGTCCGAAATGGTAGCTACCAAGCTTGCTGCATGGAAAGAAGAAGGTAAGTTCGTAGGTAAATTCGCTTCCCAGCACCACTTCTTCGGTTATGAAGGACGTTGTGCTGCTCCGTCTAATTACGATGCTGACTATTGCTACTCACTGGGTTATACGGCAGCTTCTTTGATTGCTAACGGTAAGACCGGTTACATGTCTTCTGTACGCAATACTACTGCTCCGGCTGACCAATGGATTGCAGGTGGTGTGCCCATCACAATGATGATGAACATGGAACGCCGCCATGGCGAAATGAAACCGGTTATCCAGAAAGCTCTGGTGAAACTGGATGGTGCTCCGTTCAAGGCATTTGCCGCTCAGCGCGATCAGTGGGCCATCACTACGGACTATGTATATCCGGGACCTATCCAGTACTTCGGACCTACAGAAGTTTGTGACCAGCCGACGAAGACTTTGCAGTTAGAACAAGCAAAATAAATCTTCTAAATGAAAAGAGAAGGGCGGGCTTGGTTCCGCCCTTTCTTTTCCTATTATTGTCATTTATGGCAGACAAGAAACCTCGTACAACTACAACCCGCAGGAAATCTGCTTCTCGCCCAACTGCACCCGTTGCACGTCGGGGTAAGAAGAAAAGTAAAGAGCGCATCATGCCTGCATGGCTACGCACTATACTTGCTGTTTGCATTATTGCTGTTTTTTCCGCAGGTTTCTATTGGTTCTTCATTCGTCCGTATGCTTATCGCTGGAAACCCTGTGCGGGTCAGAAAGGATACGGTGTCTGCATGCCCTGCGACTATGAAGTGCATGGCATTGACATTTCTCATTATCAGGGAAGCATAGACTGGGTGCAACTAACTTCCAACAAAGCATCCAAATTCCCCATTCATTTTGTCTTTATGAAAGCTACCGAAGGTGGCGACCATGGTGACGATACTTTTCCGTTCAACTTTGACCAAGCACGCCGTTACGGCTTTATTCGTGGTGCTTACCATTTCTTTTCTCCCAAAACTGATCCCAACAAACAGGCTGATTTCTTTATCCGTACCGTTCAGCTTACTACCGGAGATTTACCACCCGTGCTTGATGTGGAAACCATTGGCAAAAGTACCCCCCATGATTTAAAAATTGCCGTCAAGACTTGGCTCGACCGTGTAGAGGCGCATTATGGCGTAAAGCCCATCCTTTATACTTCTTATAAATTTAAGAGCCGCTTTCTCAACGATTCTGTATTCAATACGTATCCATATTGGATTGCACATTATTATGTGGACTCTGTGAAATACGAAGGTTCGTGGCATTTCTGGCAGCATACGGATGTAGGGAATGTTCCCGGCATCAAGGAGGAGGTGGACTTAAATGTGTTCAATGGCACATTAGAAGATTTGCGGGCGCTCACTCTGCAAAAGTGAGACTTTTCCCTATTGTCCGCCATATATTTTTTGCAATAATTGTGCCCCAAGTATAGGCCTGTAATGCCCCTTCTCATAATAGTTATGGATATCATTCGTATATTCATTGACACCACTGAAATCAAATACATGCTTTTCTCCGAAGATGTTTTTCAGTATTTCTATATCTGCCGGATTGATGTTGATTTGATTATAGTTAGGACTGATTATCACTTTTACCGAAGTCTTATGTAGCCGACAAATACATTCTATTTTTTGTAATAATGCGGTTTGCGCTTCCCAAAGTACTTGCGCATCTTCCCGATATTTTCCGTTTCTGTAATTGCTGTCGCTTGTTTTCTGGAATTCCTTCTTATGAGTTTTCCAATACTGTTCTCCTTCATCCTGAATCATTTTCTCTCTGGGATTTATGGCATCATTCGTTACCGGGTCCTTGATGGCATCATAAGGATTTATCACTCCTTTCATATAAGGGCGATATTGATGAAACATCTTATAATCGAGATAAGGAAACAGAAAACCGGGAAAGAAAAAAGCCTGGCAGAATTTCTCCTGGAAGCTGAAATTACTCATTCCCGATACGGCAGGTGGAAGCACGTAGTTATAACTGTTTTGAATCTGGTCTTTACTCAGTGATTCCTTATCCAGAATCAGAAGCAGATTCTTTATTTCCGCACCATTTTCATCTAAAGCTTGTAACTTCCGGCAGATGGCTGCCAGACTTTCATCGTTTCCGAACAGGCGGACTGCTCTGCCGCCATCCAGATATTTTTCCCACTCATGACACTGATAAGCCATCGTACAGGAGTTTCCCATTATAAAAGAATCAAAAGTAATGGAATCCCGATTATTCATGTACATTTGCCAACCGGCGTATCCTTCATTCAGTAACACAGGAGACTTATCGTAACGTTCATAACGTTTCAGGACCATGAAAGGGTCGTTCAGGAAGTACACCGCCAATAAGGCGATGAATGGTATCAGGAGTATGAATAATTTCATAGCGAAGTGCAGGGCTGCACTCTGCTCGCTGTTTTTTTTCATTGTTCTGTCTTTTGTTGATGGTTAGAATTGTAAATAGATAAAGCTGTCAGAATTGAACTGCCCCAAGGTGAAGAACAGGATGGCCAACAGATAGTAGATGCCCCATCTGACGAGCATTGACTGCTTTTCCAAAGCCTTTAATACATCCCATTTGGACATGAAGTACTCGTAGACTAAAATCAGAACGAGGGCGCTACCTGCTACGATGCAGTTGTGGTCCGGCATTCCGATGTTCATTTCTCTCCAACTGATATGGGTGCTGAACGAAATATTTTTGATGTAATAAAGTGCATCGGAAACAGATTCCAACCGGAAGAAAATCAGGGCAAGAGCAAAAAGAAGGTAGGTGCGGATAATGGATAAAGTGCTGAACAAAGGAGAACCCAGCCAATTTTTAATCTTGTTACGGAAAGTGGTTGTTTTCATCTCATAGAAAATGATAAGTCCCTGTATTAGTCCGTAAATGATGAAATTCCATCCTGCGCCATGCCAGGCTCCTAATCCTGCAAATGTCAGGCATAAGCTTAGAAATACGCCCCATTGCCCCCAACTGCGCATCCCGGAGGATAAGGGAAGATACAGATAATCCCTCACCCAGAAAGAAAGGGACATATGCCATCTTCTCCAGAATTCGGCGGTGGTTTGTGCTATGAACGGGCGGTTGAAGTTAGGGCTGAGCTTAAATCCTAACATACAAGCCCCTCCGAGTGCAATGTCGGTGTAACCGGAGAAGTCGCCGTATAGTTCTATAGGATATAAAAGGCATGCCATCAGTAATTGGATACCGGATGCTGCGTGTATGGAATTGAAAACACCATCCACGTATGGGGAGATATAGTCGGCAAGTATAAGCTTCTTTACTAAACCCACTACAATCAGTTTCATGCCGTAGACGATGGATGAGTAGTCTGTCGGTTTACCTGCTTTCAATTGGGGAAGCAGGTCGCTTGCCCGCTCTATGGGACCTGAGAGGAACTTCATGAAGAAAAGCATGTATATCATGAAGTCGATAATGTTCTCCTCCGGTGCTTCTTCTTTCCAGTAAACTTCTGTCAGATATGAAATGGCCTGGAAGGTATAAAAAGAGATGCCCAAAGGAAATAATAAATGCAAGCCGGGCAAGTGGTTGGCATATCGGAATGTCAGCCAACTCACTACAAGAAAGCATAGGCCTGAGACATAGACTTTCTTTGCATCCTGCTCGCGTTGCGCCCGCCTCACCCATTTGCCAAGAAAGAAGGTTGTCAGTGAAATAAGAAGTGCTATCATCAGAAAGGCTATGTGGTAGAAGCCTATGAAAATGCAGCTCGACAACAGTAATATAATTTTCTTGTATTGGGGTGGGATTGTGTAGTATAAGAGGAACGTACACACAAACAGTGTGACAAAATTCAAGGATATGAATGACATTTTCTATTTTGTTTTGGTTAAAATAGCGCTACAAATGTCTCCTACATTCTTGAAACGTACGATGTCTCTGAAAGTGAAATGCACATTGAACTCTTTTTCTATTCTGCTTATTAGGAGCATATTAGTCAATGAATTCCATCCTTCTACATCCTGGGCTGTGGTTTCACTCATGAGAGCGATGTTGTTTCTCTTTAAAATCTCCTGAAAAATCAGGCTCAGGTGGTCTAAAATAGTCTGCGTATCCATGTTAGTTTAGTTTATATTAATTCTAGTATTCTTTTACGATCAGTTTTGCTGCTGGTATTCAGTGGGAAGTGTTCCATACAGTGAATGTACTTGGGAATCATATAGAAAGGCAACCGGCTGTTCATGTGCTCTTCTATCTGCTGTTTGTCGAGATGAACTTTTTCAATGACCAGATGCAGTTCGCATTGATTGTTTTCTCCATATTTGGGGAGGACGACAGCTTTACATTCATTGTTGAAGTAATTCTTCACCACATGTTCTATCTCACTGAGTTCGATACGGAATCCTTGCAGCTTTATCTGGGAGTCTTTTCGTCCGCAATAAGTAATATCACCGTCCGCATCTATCTGGCAGAGGTCTCCGGTTTTGTAGTAGGTTTTCCCATCCGGTCCTTCGGTGAAACATTCCTGTGTCTTTTCCTGGGAATTCCAATAGCCGTTCATTACTTGCATGCCGCTGATCCAGAGTTCTCCGGTTTCTCCTGTAGAAACGGAAGTGGCATTACTGTCCATAATCAGCACGTCCATTCCGGCGAAGGGTTTTCCGATGGCAATCATACCGTTGTGGTGTTTGCATAGAGTGGTTGGTATTGGGTAAGCTGTGCAATAGATGGTACCTTCTGTAGGACCATAAAGGTTTACAAAGGAGGCATTGGGGGCACAGGCCCTGAAAGCTGACAATAATTCCACATCGGATGCTTCGGCGGTCACTACCAGGTATTTTAAATCGGGAAGTTGAATTTCCGGGAAATAGGGGAGTAGCAATTGGAGGAGGGAAGGGGCTACTGCGGCAAATGTGAGATTGTATTTTTCCAAGGTTTCAATGACATTGATATACTTCACACCTTCCGGTGAAACAGTATATACACATGCGCCTATGGTCAGTGGGTATAAGAAAGATACGATAGAAACATCGAAGGTGAGTTCGAACATTTGCAGCATCCGGTCATTCTCATCCAATTGCCAGCCCAGTTGATTGTATGCAGCATAAAAGGCATTCAGGTTTTGGTGGGAGATGGGGACTCCTTTAGGCTCTCCCGTGCTGCCGGAAGTGAAGATGATGTAGGCATTTTCACTTTTATCCGTATGAGTGGCAGACGCTGACGGGATGGTCTCTTGTAGGTCTGAAGTGCATATGAAGTCTACGTTCTGGGTATCTAAATTCAATACGCGAATATCTTTGGTATATAGGACTAAATGGATGTTGGCTAACTCTGCTATCTTTTTATTTCTATGTTTAGGATAGGCTGGGTGTAAGATTACATAAGTCTTTCCACTGATTAATACTGCCAGTATGGAGGCATATGTTTCTAACTTATTTTCTGCTACAATACCGATAGTTTTTTCTTCTCTTTCGTTGATTAAAGTAGATATTCTATATGCGGTTTCAGATAGTTCCCGATAGGTATAGGCGATATCATTAATCACAAATGCAGGATTCTCTGCATACTTCCTGAAAGCGTCCATGATATCATCGATCATGTTTTTTTGATGTTTTCCCATTCTGCCTGTAAGTTGATAGTTTATAGTAAATGTCTAATTTCGTTCTCTGTGTAGTAAAGACAGGGGGGATCTGTTTTCTCCCTATGGGTAAAACGTTAAAGAGTGTTAGTTGCTATCTGATATGAATGACGATGTGTTTTTTTCGGCGCGCAGCATCTACCGGAGAAGTCCGGCTGATGCTGCGCAGGATGAATAGTTTTATAGTTTGAATTTTACTGCTGCCCAACGGTTTTTTTCTTGGTGATGGACAAAGTGTAGTCCGTTGCGTTCGGCTTCTGCCTGAATCAGAGGAATGTCATCTACATAGAATCCACTCATGTAGAGTTCCGAACCCGGATGCATGCAGCGTACATATTGTTTCATATCATTCAGCAGAATATTTCGGTTGATATTGGCAATAATCACATCGAACGGACCTTTACTTTCCAGAGAAGAAGCGTCTCCCTGGAATACGGAAATATTATCCACATGATTCAACTCGATATTTTCCAGAGAGTTGCGTACGCACCACTCGTCAATGTCGATGGCGGTACAGGGAGCTGCACCACGTATACGGGCAAGGATGGCAAGGATGGAAGTACCGCAACCCATATCAAGCAGGGACTTGCCTTTCAATTCGCTGTCTAGCAATTCGGCTATAATGAGGCTGGTAGTTTCGTGATGTCCTGTGCCAAAAGCCATTTGCGGATTGATTACGATATCATATTCCGACTTGGGAACATCATGGTGGAAGGTACTGTGAATAACGCAACGGTCGCCAATAATGATTGGTTGGAAGAAGTTCTTTTCCCACTCCTCATTCCAGTCTTTATCTTCAGCTTCCACAAAAGTATACTCAATCTTTGTGTCCGGCAGAGGAAATTCTTCGATTGTTGTTTTGACGACTGTTTCGTCATACAAATCTTTCTGTATGTAAGCGGCGATGCCATCTTCCTGTTCTACAAAACTCTCAAAACCTGCATCACACAGAACTGCGGCAAGCACATCATTCACAGTCTCAGTGCAGGGAGAGGTGCGGAAGGTAAATTCTAAATATTTCATTGGAATACAATTTATTGTTAAATACAAAGAGCTTTTCTATATGGCGAACCTGTTTCTTTGTATATTTGTTTATCATGTGCAAAGATAATGCAAATCGAATGCAGAACTTTCATGCTTGCATGAAAAAGTTATGCTGAGGTGCAGCTTAATCTTAATTTAGAGATAAAGTATTTAGGGAAATCCCTATAATCATTTGGGGAAATTCTCCTCCATACGGTAAATCCCATCGCTATCTTTGTGACGTGATAGAATGGATTATTGTAAAACCTATAAACCACACCCATATGAAAAAGATTGTTTTTTTATCGCTTTTTGCCTTGTGCCTCCCCTGGATGGTTTCGGCGCAGAGCATAGATGACGACCTTTACTACATCCCTTCTAAGGATAAGAAGGAAAAGAAGCAAGAGAAGAAAACAACGACTCGTGCTGAAGAAATTGTAGTAAAGTCGAATGCACCGACTACGGTTTATACGTCGTCGGGGAACACTACTGTTGTAGTACAGGATCGTAAAGGAAATACACGCGATGTGGACGAATATAACCGTCGTTATGATTCGCGTGAGAATGACTTTGCCATGGAAGACGATACCTTATATATTAAAGAAAAGGCAGTGCCCGATCCGGATGGTGAATGGGTGAATGGCTTCGAAGGCTCGGAAGATGATTATGAATATGCAATGCGTATTGTACGTTTCCGTAACCCGCGTTATGCTGTGAGCATCAGTAGCCCGTACTATTGGGATGTTATGTATGGCCTGAATTCTTGGGATTGGAATGTATACTCCGACGGATTGTATGCTTATGCATTCCCTACTTTCTCTAACCGTTTGTGGTGGGATTGGCGCTATAATTCCTACGGATGGGGCGGCTATCCTTATTATGGTTGGGGTGGTTACTCTCCTTATTATAGCTACGGTGGCTGGGGAATTGGCTGGGGCGGCTTCTATGGCGGCTGGAATTGGGGATGGGGACACCATCACCATCATCACTATCCCGGCGGTGGCTGGTATCCCGGTGGCGGTGGGCACTGGGGAGGTGGTCATTGGAATAGTGGCAGCGTATATACGAATAGGCGCCATGATGGGACTCGTTATACCAGTGGAAATCGTGTCTCTACTGCGCAAGGAACTACACGTCGAGGTTCTGTAACGAATGGTGGACAAACCGTACGTCGTTCTTCGGATGGGACTACCGTAAGACGTAGTACCGGTACTTCTGGTAGTACAACTCGCAGGGTGGTAGGCACCCGAACCGGAAGTGAACGTCCGGGAATGAATACCCGACGAGATGCTGCTTCTTCACGGAGATCGACTTATACTCGTCCCAGCAGTACGCGTAATAATTCATATAATAGTAGTAATGTGGAAAGTGTTCGTAATAGTGGAGGAACTTCTACCCGTTCTTCTTCTGTAGGAACTACACGTCGTAGTAGCACTTCTACATCGACTTATAATAGAGGTAGTTCGACTAATCCTACCAGAAGCTACTCTAATGATAATAGCAGACGTTCTAACAACAATAGTAGTACTACTCGTTCTTATAACAATAGTCGTTCTTCTTCAAGTAGTAGTTACTCTTCCGGTAGTAGCTCACGTTCAAGCAGCTATTCATCCGGTAGTAGTGGTGGAGGTTCTTCCAGTCGCTCAAGTGGTGGCGGTGGTGGAGGTTCCAGTAGAAGAAGATAACTATATGGAGTGTTTACCATAAAAAGAAATTAGTATGAAAAAGAAATCAACGATGATAGCTTTAGCTGTGCTCGTGGCAACAAGTGTGAGTGCACAGACTGTATATGATGCAGCAAATATAATAAGTAAAGATTTGAACGGAACCGCCCGCTTTGTGGGCATGGGTGGTGCAATGGGAGCTTTGGGTGGTGATATTTCTACTATTGGAACAAATCCTGCCGGAATTGGTATCTATCGCAGTAATGATGCAATGGTTTCATTCGGCTTTTCCAGTATGGGAGTCGAAAGTAAGCTCGGAAGCAATACATTCAATAGTGATAAGAACCGTTGGAATTTTGATAATGCTGGTTTTGTGTTCTCTACGAAACTTGGGAATGTAACAACCTTGCGTTATGTCAACTTTGGATTTAACTATCATAAAGCGAAATCATTCAATCGGACAATGACGATGGGAGGGCAATATGGTCTGTCGCAGACAGACTTGATGGCAAGCCAGGCAAATCAAATGTACGGTGCGGGAATGGATCTTCAACAGTTGACAGAAAAAAATATTCTTCCGTATGATCAAGATAGAGTTGGTTGGTTAGGTGCTTTAGGATGGGATGCTCGTTTGTTTGATAGAGATGACGATCCTAATAATCCTTATCTCAGTTTGGGGATTAGCCCTTATGCTACTTATAAATCTGTAGAAAGAGGTGGAGTGGATCAATATGATTTTAATATTGCTTTTAATTTTAATGATCGCTTTTATTTTGGTGTTACCATTGGAGCATACGATGTAAATTATCGTAAGTCTTATTTCTATGGAGAAGATATGGGAAAGGGCGATGATTATAGTCTTAGCAGTGAGAATCGTATCAATGGTGCGGGTTGGGATGCTAAATTCGGTTTTATTCTTCGTCCTATGGAAGACTCTCCTTTGCGTCTTGGATTAGCTATCCATACGCCAACCTTTTATAAGCTGACTTATACTACCAGAGCAGCCATACAATCGAATATTTGGTATGTGAATAATGAAACAGGTGAAGAGTTTCAGGAACATCTCTCCTATAGTACTTATTATGAACTGAATGATAAGGATATGAAGAGCGAGTTTGAATTACGTACTCCATGGACATATAATTTAAGTATAGGTTATACAGTGGGAAGTAATTTGGCTTTAGGTGCCGAATATGAGTACCAGGATTATTCGAAAATGGCTTTCTATTATCCGGAAGGTGATAAAATGGAGTATGAGAGTGAAGAAGCAAAAATTAATAATAAAGGAGTGAACACTTTCCGTATTGGTGCTGAATATAAGGTAATCCCGGAATTTGCTCTTCGTTTGGGCTATAACTATAGCTCTGCTGCATTTAAGAATGATGCGGTTAAGACACTTCCTTATAATTCATTGAATGTAGATACTGACTTTGCAAATACGAAGTCTCTGAGTAATTATACATTGGGTATCGGCTATAGAGGTTCTTCATTCTATGTTGATCTGGCTTATAAATTCTCTGCTCAGAAAGCTGATTTCTATCCATTTGCTTTGCCGGGTAATAATGGTAATTATGATGTGCCGGCAGTAACGAAAGTCACAAACTCCCGTAGCCAAGTGCTATTTACTTTAGGTATGCGTTTCTAAAAGAACAACAATATAAGCAAATAACCTTTCATTGCAAATACCTTGTGTATTAAACCAAAATCCCCGAAGACTGCTTTGCAGAACTTCGGGGATTTTACTGTTTTATAAAGTCTTGAAAATAACACTTTTACAAGGAGTTAATACCTTGTCAACAAACTCTTAACTCTTTGTTGACAAACTCTTAACTTCTTGTTGGCAGGCTCTTAATAGGCTATCTTATCTTCTTTCTTAGTCCATGCTTCAAAAGCCTTGATGGCTTCGTTGTGCAGCAATATTTCCGATGGTAGTTTGCGGTCAGCAGGATTTAAGGCAATCTCATCATAAATGAAGGAGTCGTCGAAACCTATATTTTTAGCATCAGTCTTGTTGTTTCCATAATACATCTTGTCCAGTCGAGCCCAATAGATAGCGCCGAGGCACATGGGACACGGTTCACAGGAAGTATAGATTTCGCATCCACTGAGGTCGAAAGTTCCCAGCTTGGCAGCCGCCGCACGAATGGTGCTAACTTCGGCATGTGCTGTTGGGTCGCACGAAGCTGTAACACGGTTTGTTCCGGTGGCTATGATTTTACCATTTCTGGCAATGACGGCACCAAACGGACCGCCACCGTTAGCGACATTCTCCGTGGAGAGTTCAATCGCTTTTCTCATTAATTCTTCTTTGGTCATAATAAAATGATTGGTTTTAGTAATAAGGCAAAGATAAGAAATCTTTTTGCTTTATCAGCTAAAACCAATTGATATTGCCAGTGCTGTGTAACTCTTACCAGTATAAACCTATACCTATAGAAGCCGGATAGAGTTCAGGACCTTTATTTTTTTCAAACAGAGAAGTGAGTGCGAAGCGAGCATTGAATCCCAGGCAACCGTAACCTGCCTGTAACAACAGATTCAATCCAAGCGGATGGGTATTTAACTTATCACTTAATGTATGTTTTTTATTATCATATTTGGCTCTGGACTTAACTCCCACACGCCATTCCACTTCCGGACCGGCTGCAAGAAAGACACGGCGGCTACCAAATCTGGTTTGCCATTCAAGGCTGACGGGTAGACGGAAAGCCCAGTAGCGCAACCAGCTTTTCTGATATTCAGTATCTCCTTCAGCCGGGCGACAAACGGTGATGCCATCCAGCTTTTCGAAGCCATAATTATCATCCAGTTTATGGACGATGCGGGCGAAACCAAGGGTGGTAGTCAGTCCCCAGTGATTGTTAGGAGTGATGGCAACACCGGTATTGAACAGGTTGATACCCCATTCCCAGGACTTGGAACCCAGTTGTGGGACTTCAGCAGAATATTGGAACTTGCTTCCTGCCAATTTATCAAAGCCAAAGTAAAAGGCAGGATAATGCGGATCGAAGCGATAGTTGCCCTTTTTCTTTTTCATGAAAGGTACGGATACAGTAGTAGTCCGTTCGATACTGCGGCCGTCCAGATATACACCTTCAAACACTTGGGTATTCTCTATGGTATCGTTTTCAGCTTTGGCTTCGTACATCTTTACTTTGATTTTGCCGTCACGCTCCTTGATGACAACTTTACGGCCATTGAGGTAAAGAGTGGTGTCTTGCGGGATGCTTTCTTGTGCCATGACTGTCATGGAAGTCATAAGCAGAAATAAAAAGAATATTCGTTTCATAAGTTTTATAATTTGTGATTTATAATTTTTGGAGTTAGTCTTTGCTGAATATCAGTGTGACAAGGTCGTCACTATCTATTTCGCCTTCGATATAGATAAGAGTAGCTTCACCTTTCTTCCCGAGCCGGAACAGTATGAAACGATTAGTCTTATTCTGTAATGGAGGCAACTGGTAGTAACCTGATTGTATTTGTCCGTCAGTCACTACCTCCTTTATCTTCTTGGCATGTTCGCGGTCAGCCTCCAGGCAACGGTAAATTTCGGGTAATGCTTTTTCTGCTTTCGCCAGTTTTAGGCTCTGATAGTGGGTGATGTCCCAGTTCTTGGATAGCATTTTGGACAGTTCCACGTAGGTAGCCCCTTTCTGGTTGCCGTATTTTTGAAATACGGAAGCTATTTGTAGCTCTTTTTGGGCGTACATGCCGGTGCTGAACACTAACAGCAGGCAACATAGCAGGGTACGAATGAACTTTTTCATAATCATATCTATTAATTTTTTTTATTATTCAAACATCAGGTCAAGTACTTCATCTTCTGTGGTCCGCATATCACGGAAAGCAGCAAGAGCTTGTTCACGTACCAGATTGTCGTCGGTATATTGCTTGCCATCAATGATGACATAATTCTCTGGAGTAACGTGAAGGTATTGCTTGGTGCCGGCAATACCGATAAGCAATAATATTCCGGCTGCCACTCCGCTCATCATATAGATGAAGCGGCGGCGATGGGAGGGAAGCTTAGCTGTAGGGACACTCTTTTCTTGGAATGCTTTTACCTCTTGTTCCAGACAGATGAACAAGGGACGATATACTTGAAGGTGTTCGGGCACATTTTCCCGGTTGAAGAAACGGCGCAGTTCACGTTCTTCCTCGCACGAGGTCTGTCCCTCAAAATAGCGTTCTATTAATTCTTCTATCTTCATGCTTGGTTCCTCCTTATTCTTTCTTGTATGGTTTGCAGGTAAATTTCCCTCACTTTCTTCCGTGCCCTCGACAAATTGCTTCGGATAGCTTCCGGGTTGCAGCCTGTGATGTTGGCAATCTCTTCCGTTTCGTATTCTTCGATGTCCTTCATCCTCATGATGGTGCGCTGCAAGGCAGGCAGTGAATCGATAATTTCACGCATCAGGCGGATTTCATCCTTTATTTCAAGCAGCCGTTCCGGTGTCCCTCCGGGAGTGGCATCCTGCACATGTTCCAGTGGTACGTTGGTAGTATGCCTGGTGCGCCACATGTCCATGCAGAGATTATGCGTCATGGTCATGGCGAATGCTTCAATACTGCGGTACTGTTCCAGTTCAAGCCTTTTATTCCATAGCTTGAGCAAGACTTCCTGCACTGCATCTTCTGCATCGTCCGGACTCTCGGTCAACTTCCGCGCATAATTCAATAACTTATCGCGGAGAGGAAGAACGGATATTTTAAATTGTTTAAGTTCCATTTACATTGATAAGACGAATGAACTTGGCAAACGTGACATCAAATATAAAAAAAAGAATAATTTGTGAGATTGGTTATTTTTTTGTTTGCGTAAAATCTCTTTTTGTGATTTCTTTTATGGAGGGAAGATGTGTTTGTGTTCAGAATGAATTAGGGTGAAATTGTATTTATATAAGAAGAGGTTGTTTTTTTAACAACCTCTTCTCCGATTCATTAATCTTTCATATTGAACTTACTTTCCTGAAGATTCAGGTGGCTCGGTCCGTCACTGCCACAATCTATAATAATCTTGTGGAGAACTACAGCCGGAACTAGCGGACGAATAGTCAGGATATGGTCACCGGCTTTAAGGTCGGCATCAATGAATGATACTTTTGATTCAATGATGCGGGCGGCGGCAGCCGGATACATTTTACTATAATTGTGGGTCCAGTTCAAATCTTTATTGTAATTAATAATCTGTTCTTTGCCTCCATTAATGCTGATGGCATAGCTATGACCGCCCTGCACAAAAGGTAATGTACTGTCCAGGATCAGACGGAGGCGAACATCTTTTAAATCACTCTTCAATTTGAATTTGTATGAAACAGAGGCACCCTCAATAGATTTATTATAGGGCATGAGGGACAGGCCGGAGAGTGTGCGTCCGAGATCGGGAATAACTGTCCACTTCGTTTCTTTGCCTTGCTTACAATAGGCAAGGCGTTCGGCTTCCATTACTACTACACCGTTATTCTCTTCGTATTCATATCCTCCTGTTCTACTTTTGGAGATGTCAACACGTTTCACTTCAGGCATAATGTTTCCACCCTTCGGTTCATCCCAACTGGTATAGCCTATATGCGTCTGATCCATCATATGGTTCCATTTACCATTGGCAATATGATGATTATAATCATGGCAAAGTTCTGCATCACGTTTGAAGCAATATTCAGCGCGATCGGCCCAATGATTGGCACGTACATCTCCACATTGAGCCAACTTACGGTTCATGGCTACGGCATAATATAATTCGTAAAGATTAGCCATTGCTTGAATCGGAAACAGAATCAATTCTCTATAAGCATCTTTCTGCTCTTGAAGCAATGACGAGAACTGTCGGTAAGCATGGGCTTCCAATGCCAGAAATTCATCGGTAACGGCTTTAAATTCTCCATTCTCGAGGTTATAGGTCTTACTATCCAACATCTCAGCCGTAATTCTCGATGTATATTTGCAATAGAGATTTAATATACGGGCGGCCTCATCAGCTTGTGCTTCACCAAATTGTTGCTCACAAAAATCACGGGTATAATCCATCAAATTGTCGGCAGTATAGGATGTAGGATTCCAAGCCATACGCAAAAAGAAATCTGTGGGGAACTCATTCGGTTTTAAATCACCGACATTCAATATCCACATTTTATCTACACCATACTGATAGGTTAGAATAAGTTGCTCCCACATGTGCTGGATTTGTGTCATGTTCAACCATTGATAAGCGCGTGGTGCTCCGTGCAGGTCGACATGATAATACATACCATATCCTCCGGGATGCCGTTTGGCATTCAAGTCCGGCAGGCGGCGAACGTCGCCCCAGTTGTCATCGCATAGCAGAATCATCACATCATCAGGTATTTTCATTCCTTTGTCATAATACTCCAATACTTCGCTATAGAGTGCCCATAACTGGGGAGTTTCAGAAGCAGGCTTACCTGTCACATTGGCTATAATCTTGCGCTGTTCTTTCACAATGCTTTCTAATAATCGAGTGTCTGTATCAGATCCCATCGGAGCATCGCCGTCACCACGCATAGCAATAGTTACTACTTCTTCTTTTCCTTTCATCCGTTCGATGCCTTCGCGAAAGAAACGGTCTACCCCTTGTTTATTGGTTTGATAATTCCAGTCTCCATAAGCCTTTCGATTGCGGGCATATTCTTGATGGTTGCGTGCCATCGGTTCGTGGTGGGAGGTGCCGATAATGATTCCCATCTCATCAGCCAGAGGACTGTTCATCGGATCATCGGCATAAAATGCTGCACTCCACATGGCGGGCCACAGGAAGTTGGCTTTCAACCGTAGTAGCAGTTCATACAAGTGCACATACATTTTGCTGTTGAATCCACCGAATTTTTCGGTAGACCATCTACCCATGCAAGGCCATTCGTCATTGATGAAGATGCCACGATATTTCACTTTGGGTTCACCATCGGTGTAAATACCTTCCTTGATATAGATAGCATCTTGATGTTGCACAGGAACATCTGCCCACCAATACCAAGGTGAGATGCCCATTTGCTTCGATAGTTCGTAGATACCATAGATTGTTCCGCGCTTGTCACTTCCGGCAATCAGCAATACGTCACCCTCGATGCCTTTCAATGGTGAATGGAGCGTAGTAATGATATACTTTTCGTTTTTGCCTTTGAGCAGATTCGCATCAAGCTTTTTGGCTTTTATCAATTGTTTTATGATCGGACTGCTATCTATCGAGCCTATGATAATCTTAACATTGTCTGCAGTGCTGTTTGCCTTTTCGGGTTTTACGCCACAGACCTTTTCAAAGTCTGTTTGCAGGTTATCTATAGCCGTGAGTACCCCTTTATGTTCATCCTCACCACTGCAAAGAATGGTGAATGAATGCTCCTCCGGAGAGAGGAGCGGGAAACCGTTACTTGTTTTGGTAAAAGACACAAACTGTTCGGCAGCACTTGGTGAAAGTACCGTGACTGTTAATAAAAGGAGAATATAAAAGATACGCTTCATATGTTTGTCTAATATCTATTCATGTAGTTATAAAGTCAATCGGATAGAAGTTATGCTGTTGCCGGACAACAAGACATATACCCCATTACCATTTTCTAAAGATTCGACTTTGACAGTTTCCATGTTTTTGTTTTCGTTGGTTTCAACAGCAGTTGCATTTTTTACTCCTGTCAACGGTATTTCAATACACTGGGTAGCCCCTGTCAAATTCAGTAATACTACTGTTATTTCGTCGTTTGTTTCATTGATGTAGGCTGTGGCGCATATTCCTGTATTATCTGTAGCGGCCTTGATACGTGTGGTACTTGTAGCATACTGTGCATAGTGTGCCATGATGTAGCCATTCTTTGTAATTTCACCTTCACCCACCGGACAACGTTCGTCGCTATCACCCATCAATCCATAGAAACGTTTCAGATACCAATATACGTATGCGCTGCAATAGCCTTCCATACACATGTGAATTTCTTTGCCGAGATTATTGAGGCAGTATTGCCACTTTTGGAATTCCCATGCTGATGGATCATCCGATTTTTCTCCATCGTTGAAGAGATGTTCTGTCATCCACCATGTCTTTCCCTGAATGCGGGGATAGAGATCGCAGATATAATCGTGGCGATTTTTGACATATCCGTTATCTAAGTCTGAAAAACCTTGGTAAAGGTGTCCTGCTACAATATCAGTTTGTGCAAATGCTCCGGCATCATTGATTATCGGATCAGTATATTCAGGTTGTGTGCCACATGCTTCGGGTGACATTAGCCTGACACCGGTTTCACGGATACTGGCACCGTGTTGTTTCACAAAGTCCACTACTTCCTGAGGTGTCCAGTAAGTAAAATCCATATCAGGCTCATTCTGGACAGATATGGCATAGAGATTTACTCCATTCTGCTTCATGAAATTGATATAACGGATAAGATGATCGGCGTATGCCCCATAGTTTTCTTTTTTGAGATGTTTTACTTCCTTACCGTTAACTTTTATTTTCTCAGAGAGGGCATCTGTACAGTCCCAAGGACATGCAAAAACGATTGCTCCGTTTTCCTGCGCTGTTTTGGCTGCTTCCACGTCGGCACTCCAATCTGATTCGTTGGGATAAACCATCAGGCGGAGGATTGAGTAACCTAATCCACCGTTACTATACATTTTATCCAGCTGCCGGGCGGAGATAAGATTTCCACCACACCAGATTTTAGGATTGTACATCCCACCGAATCCTACGATTGGTTGATATTTTGCCGCAGGGTCAACATTGAGCATTACTGACTTGAATGCCGGATCCTGCTCTATTAACAAATCGGCAGTTTGTTTATTGGCTTTGTCAGTAATGTGAATGGTCTGCATACGCTGTTTCATTGTAGTGTTAGCGTTACAGATTATCTGAATCTTTGCGTACTGTTTTTCCCCATCACTACTTCCACCTGACATTGGGGTTATGCTTTTCACAACATCTCCTTTTCCAAGGGTTATATCCCAGGATGTTTTTGCCCACTCTATAACGACATCTGTTTGATTCTCTCCGGCACTCACGGTAATAGATTTTTTAAGGAAGAGCGCGTATGCGCTCTTCCCTTCATCTACATTTGCTTCTTTATTTCCCCCATCCGAACAAGCCCATAAGAGGATACCCATCAGGAAGAAACAGAATAATGATGCAATGTTTTTCATCTGTAAATATTTAGGTTTATTTCAATCCTTCAACTATTCCTTCATACATTCCATTGCGGTTGTATCCCGATGTCCACGGACAAACTTTATTGCCTGTGCTTGTCTCAGTCATACTTGAAATTGAAATACCGTATTGCTTATCTGGAGCAATCGTTTTTCGGTATTCTTTCATGATGAAAGCCATATAGTTGGCTGCAGCGGTCCGTTCATCCGCGGTTAGTTTGCTGGTTTGAATGAAATTGCCATCCACATTTCCCACCATCATGCTGAGGTCCGATACACGTATTGGCTTACCGGTTTGTGCTAACTTATCGAACAATACGGTAATCATTTCTTCATTTCTTTTCTGGATAGTGGCGTCTTTAGAGTAAACCGCATGAAGAATGATGTTGTATCCGTCAATCTTGGTTACATTATCTGCTTCCCAGGATTTCACCAATGCAATCATTTCATCAGCTTTTTGACCCATTTCATCCTGTTGATTGAATGTGTTGCTGATAAAGAGATTGAGGTCAACCTTTGCTGTATCACGTGCCAGCTTCACAGCTGTACGTGCATACTCTATGTCGCCCAGATACTCACCCCAGTTGAAGGTGTTGGCATCCATGGTCTTGTCAAGTGGTTCGCCTACAATATTCCATACTTTCACCGTTTCACCGCCGGCGTTTATCATACCGCCGATCCATTTATTCAGTTCTTCTGTGAAGATGCCTTTTTTCTCTTCGGGAGTTTTTTCGATAATAGTGTCATCAGCTTTCCAGTGGAGGCGGATATTGTCGATATAAGCATGCCATTCACCCGAACCTGAACCTACAGCCAGTTCTATTTCGGTTAGATCCTTCATGGAATTGGGAATGGCAATCTTTCCACCTCCTGCTGTTTCGCCTTCCTTCAGGAATGTGATATAAATTTTATCTCTTCCCCATTTGTTAGCCTCACAGCCGAAACCAAACGGCCCTTGACCACTGTTGAATTCTTGCCCGTTAATCACTACTCGCATGCCGTCACCCCAGCCACCTTTACCATCTATCAGGTACATGTCAAGAGAAAGACCTACGTAATCGCCTAACGTTCTTCCGTTTTGCAATTTTACAGTGAATTTAGGATAAGACCTATTGCAAGGAGTAGCAGCGGTACCTACGTGTAGCACTTTGTTACTGCCCTCAGGATCGTTCTCGATTATAGCTTGGTTGCCGTTGGTCATGGGATAAGACTTGCCAAGTTCATCTTGTGCGAAATCAATTTTAGTGACACCTGTTCCAGGAAGCTCATAATTCATCACGATATTGTCGAGGAAGTATTGTGCTCCTCCAGAGGCAGAACCAACGGCAAGTTCAAATTCAGTAAGTCCTTTCATTTCATCCGGTAGTATAAAGCCTGGAGCTTTGGCGCTATTTAGGCTAATGATCGCTCCGCGATTCCAGGTATTGGGCTTACAACCAAGTCCATCGGCATTTGTACCTACGTTGAATTCTTGCCCATTGATAAAAACTCTCATACCTGCTCCATATATACCGTCACTGTTCACAATACGCATGTCAATGGTCAGATTAACATAATCGCCCAGTTTTCGGCCTTCCGGTAGTTTTACATTGAACTTAGGATGCGAATAAACCGCTTTGTTATCATCGGTACCTACATGCAATGCTTTGCCACTCTTACCATCCGGATCATTTTCCACCACTGCCTGACTTCCGCCGGTCATACCATAGGCTGTGCCAAGTTCATCATTTTCGAAGTCACAGATTATGGTTTTGCCTTTTTCGGGTACGAAAGGAATGATGATAGGCTGAATCAACTCATTATAATAAGCGGCGCGTTGTCCTTGGTTGGAGCAGAGTGTACCACCATAAAGCGTTACACCTGCTTCTTTGGCTGCATCAGTCACTAATTGCATTCCGCCAAAGTCATAGGAACCATCTTCTTTCAATGAATTGACAGGGGTGAAAGAGCCGCCAATGTCTATACCATCAAAATTATTCAGGATGGTGCTATAGCCGATATCTTTTTTTATAAAGTCTGTTGAAGACATGTTTGCCGTAAATTTAAACGGTGAACTGGCATCGCGGTTGATGTACGATTTCAACAAGTCGAAGCTGGCTAAGTATTCATTGTTGGCCACTTCCTCAGGTTTTTCTATCTGAAGGTTGCAGTCGTACTCATCGGTACATGCCATGACTGCTATGCCCATCATGGCAAGACCGATTAGTGTATGATTAAAATATTTCATATTCTCTTAGTTTTAACGTTTATACCAGATAATACTATTTTATCTCTATTTCGAATGACTTACCACCTTGTACGGCACGGCTGCTTAGCACCAATGTATCTTTGGTGGCATACTGCATGTTCTTGGTCTTGAAGTCAACTGTATAGTCCAGGTAGATAGCGTCACGGTCTTTGCCACCAAGGCTATTCTTTTCACCCTTTTTTACGAATTTGCCGGTACCTGAAATAGTGAAGTCATCGGAGGGACTACCTATTGTGCAACTGCCGTCTTCCGCAAAAGCCAGGCTGAGGTTGTAATTGAAAAGATTACCCTGGGCATCTTTAGTTGATAATGATAAGATGTTATCTTTCAAGCTTTCGGTTGTAATCTTTACTTTCTCATCCTTTTCTACATATTGCTGATGGCGTACTAACTGTGAAGAGACTCCATTTATGACAGCTTGATCCACTCCACGACGTAGGTATTCGCCATGCCAGGGATTGACATACTTCACTGCATACAATATGAAGTTTTTGGGCTGTACGCTCCAGTCTCCACTATTTGTCAACATGGGATTTTCTACGGCCGCTTTGCCTTGAAGAATGGAGTCTGCACCTTGTACGCCCGTCATCTTTAACGGAATCACATAATAATTGTCAAGAGACTTCTTGTCAGCAAAAAATGCGTCGGTGAATTGCACTTCCACACCACCTATAATTTCACCTTTAGGAATATTGATCTGGTTGGCAGCCAATGTATAGTAGGAAGATGGCATAGGGGTAACAGGAATGTTGGTACCCTTGAAATAGAGGTTGTCACAGAGTGATTCATCTACTTTGGTATCAATAATCACATTTTTACGGTTGGTGTAGCCGCCACCCCAGGCTGCCTTGATGGCTACTTTGTGCTGATTGTCCAAAGAGTTGTCAAGGAACTCGTCCTCACCTAATTCAATGGTACGTAAACCATATTGGTTGGCAAAATATACAGTTTGATAATCGAAGTCGGGAAATTCATTGTCCGAACTTTCACATGCTGTGAAAGACAAGAGTAATGAAGCCAGTCCGATGTATGCTAATTTCTTTTTCATATCATTTTATTAATAGTATTCACGATTATTGTTTATTTCCATCCTCTATTCTGGATGAGGTTGCTGTACTTCAGTATCTCAGAGTTGGGGATAGGGCAACAGTACATATAGTCTTCATACGAACGTTCTTCCACGGTTATCTTCTGATAGCTGTTACCGCTCCAGTTGATACCATATACCGGTTCGTTCAGGTTTGTTTTCCAGCGACGGAGATCCCAGAAACGGAACCCTTCGAAGCAAAGTTCCAATCGACGTTCATTGCGGATCAGTTCACGCATTTTGTCTTTACTGGCAGCGCATGCTTCTAAATAGACATCATCGGTACCACCTACGCCGGCACGTTTCCGGATGGCTTTGATTATGTCGTAAGCTGAGTAACCTTTGCCGTTGGAGTTTTTCGGCCCCCAAGCTTCGTTAGCAGCCTCAGCATAATCAAGGTACATTTCTGTATAACGGATACGGGGAGTATAGTGTGGCTGTTTGGAAGTGGATGCCGGATTGCAGTTCACGTCCATACGCAGACGTTTTTTCATGTAGTAACCTGTTCGGGTAGAGCGATTTTCGGTTACATTCACACCGTCTTGGTTTCCCTCATTGATGTTGATGGTTATACTCTTCTCGCTGATTGTACTTCCGTTGTAGAGGATGTATTTTCCTAAGCGGGGGTCGCGTCCTGCATAAGGATTGTTGGCATCGTATCCGCTGGCTGTTACGTCACTGATGGGGTATCCATTGCTCATAGGGAATGCATCCACCAGATTCTGCGACGGATTCATATAACCATTTCCATATAAACTTGGTGGAAAATTCTGTGATTCCTGATCATTATCACCACTGCCTTTGTTTCCTCTCCATAAGATTTCATTCGGATTAGCACCATCCTGAATGGTATTTACAATGGCGGGGGAATAATATTCCACTCCGTCGGAGGCTAATCCTGATACCCCTCCTTTATAGTCTATCACAGCAGCAGCGGCATTGGCGGCATCTGCCCATGTGGCAGTATTGGCAGCATCCTCGAAAAGAGGACTGGCGGCCAGTATGGCTGTACGTGCACGGAAAGCGCGGGCTATGATTCCATTATACAACTGACGTGCTTTGGCACCCATAACAGTGTTGTACTTCCCGACATCTGTTGTGAGACTTTGGAAGTCTGCAGGAACGCTTCCCGAAACGTCTTCATATTCATAAGGAAGCCTTCTTTCTGCTTCGGAGAGGTCATTGTAGATTTGCTCTACACAAGCCTGAAATGAAGCGCGCGGTTGGTTGAAGTCCGATTCTACTGTTTGGAACTCTGTCAGTATGGGCACACCGAGTAGCTCACCGTTTGTGCCAAAACCGGCGTGGGCGCGGAGCAGGTAAAAATAGAACATACCACGTAGTCCGTAAGCTTCGCCGATGAGGCGTTGTGCGAATAGTTTGTTTAACTCTTCATCATCCGACCATTTTACACCTTCCACATTCGCCAGAAAGAGGTTGATGTATTGAATGGCACCATAAGAGTTGGTCCATTGGTTCTGTGGATTATACGAACTTGAGGTCCAGGCACCGGTAGCCATTTGCAGATACACGTTACTTGGCTGATTGGTCACGGCATCATCTGTGCCATATTCACTGTTGTCGTAATAACCCGGAATTAAACTGTATACATTGTGCAAGATTCCCCGTGCGTATTCCGCGTCGTTGTACATGTTTTCCACGCCTTGGAAGTTCTCGATGGCCGGTGAAAACAAGTCATCACAACTGGTAAGCATCAGGGCACCTATTATAAAAGGTATAACTTTATTTTTCATAATTTTCTTCTTTATTAATCAATAAAATCAGAATGCAGCCTTAAAACCTGCATAGAAGTTGCGGCATTGTGGTGAACCGGTACTCAGTTCCATATGCTTACGTTCTTTGGAAATAGTAAGTAGATTGTTGCCACCACAATAGACGCTTAAACCGCGAACAAATGTTCCTTTGAAAGTATTTTCAGGGAAGTCATACGTTAACTGTGTCTGGTTCAGGCGGAAATAGTTACGCTTGTACATCCAGAAAGTGGAGTTGCGGTAGTTGTTATCACCGTTGGTTGTAGTGAGGCGTGGATAAGTAGCCACATCTTTGGTCTCTTCAGTCCAGCGTCCCCATACTACTTCTGAGAACTTGCTTGTACCGCGGTTCCAGTAGTAAGAACTGCTTTTGTAGTCTACTGCTCCGGTCTGTCCTGATCCCATGGCAAACAATGAGAAGTTCTTCCATTTTACGGTTAGATTCAATCCGAAGGAGAAAGGAGGGGCAGCCCAACCGTTCTTTCCTAATTCAATCTGGTCTTTGCTATCGATTACGCCATCTTTATTGATATCCTTATACTTCAAGTCACCGGGTTTTACTGTACCAAAAGTTTGTCGGGCATGGTTATCGATATCTGCTTGATCTTGGAAGAAGCCTTCACATACGTAGCCGTAAGAAGCATCAAGTGCACGGCCTTTGCGATACTGGTAATCTTCGTCATAAAGTTCATCACGTTTCAGAGCTTTAGAAGAGTATACCATACCGTTGAACCCAAGTGTTACGTCAAAGTCTCCAAATTTCTTGTTGGCGCTCAGCGAGAAATCAAAACCGCTGCGTCTGTCATCATTATAATTGATCCAAGGCATGAAGGTGGAGTTACTGCTTAAAGCAAAGTATGTAGGGTAAATGGAAGAGGAGCCTTGGGTAAGTAAGCCTCTTGTATCCTGTCTGAAATAGTTGGTATTCAACTTCAGTAAACGGTTGAATAGTGTAGCGTCAATGCCTGCGCGAAACTCTTCACGTGTGATGAAGCCTAGGTTAGGATTATCGCCACGCTTGGAAGCTGGTGTCCATCCGCCGGCTGTGCCATCATGCCATTGTACGTAGAAACCTTCATTTTGTCTTTTGGAGAAAGTTCCTTTATACAGGTAATAATCGGAGATGTCGAGATCCTGATGCAGATTGGCATAGGAAGCCGTAACTTTCAAGTCATTTATGAAGTCCACATTTTCCATGAACTTTTCATTACTAATTCTCCACCCTAAAGTAACTGCCGGGGAGAAAGCGTTGCGTTTGCCTTCGGGTAACTTGGCTGAATGGATCATAGCACCACTAAAGTCAACGTAATACTTGTGATTATAGTTATAAGATGCGCGTAAGCCTAAGTTTACATTGCTGGTGCGGTGATAATCACTGCTTTCATGGTTTTCATCAGCAGAATTCTGCGTCTGATAGCCCCAACCTATAAACGTGGCTGCTATGTTGTGGTATTTTTCGAAAGTACGGGCATAGTCAAACTGCGCACTGAATGTCATAGTCTGGTCGTAAGTGGATTTGCCAACATATTCATTCGGATCTTTTTTGTCTTCATTGTGTTTCTTCAGGGCGATAATCATATCCTTGCCATTCACTTGAGACCATGTTGGCTCATAAACAGCGTAGGTTTCGCTGAAAGCTTCCGAATAGTAAGAAGTATAGTCTACACTATAAGAAGTCTTAAACGACAGGCCTTTTAGGAAAGAACCCAAATCAGCTGCAAGACTGACATCAAACATAAACATACGTGCTTTTTCCTTGACATAGCCGGCAGCCAGAAGATCTGCGAAAGGATTGGTCATGTCGGATGATGTTCCTCCAAGCAGGTATTTACCATCAATCAGGTGATTACTATTTGTAATATATTCCTGTATTTGGGCGACATTGGTATCCATCATGTCAATGGGAAGCAGCGGTGAAAACCAGTTAGGACGCAAAGTGGATGCGGTTCCCCAAAAGTTTCCACGACCTGCATATTGATTGGTAAAGACAACTGCTGCATTGGTAGTAGCCTTCAGCCATGAGGCAAGTGTCATATCTACATTACCCCGCACATTGAAACGCATGTTATAGGCATTTTTTGATTCGCCGTATTTCAGCAGGTCGTTGCTATAATCCATACCGAAGTTCAGATAATAGTGTGTGCGATCATTACCTCCATATACTTCACCGGTCATGTCGGCATTATAATATGCCTTTCTCAGGTAGTCCGAACTATAGAAATCAATGTTCGGATACCGATAAGGATTGGTTCCCATGGCGGTGTTATAAATATCTGATGCATTGTATCTCTCCGACAAGCCGTCATTGCGACAAGCCTCATTATAAAGGGTCATGTAGCAGTCCGAATCCAAGTATTTAGGATAAGATTTAGGGACATTGATACCTGCATTTCCCCGTATGTCGATGCGCATCGGTTCATTTTTACCTCGTTTGGTAGTGATCAGAATAACACCTTTTGCTGCTCGGCTACCATAAAGCACTACAGCGGCGGCATCTTTCATTACCGAAATACTTTCTACTTCGGAAGCGCGTACATTGCTTGCACTACGAGGTACTCCGTCTACCAAGACAAGCGCTTCTTGCCCCCATATGTTGCCGGTGTATCCACCTATCAGGCTTTCCAGACCTACTAAGCTGCTGGAGCTATTCACCTTTTTTGTCAGTTCGGACGTGTTGACAGTAGAAATGGCATGTGTCAAGTCTTCCTGGGCAACCGTACCGAAAGCTACATTCACCAGGCTATCCTTGCTTTCTTCTTGTGCCTGAATGCTTCCTGTATGAAACAGGGACATGGCGAAAACAGTACAGCCAATATATATATACTTTCTATTCATTTTTTGCGTCATTATTAGTTAATACGTCAAGATTACCATCCGGGATTCTGATAAAATCCTTCATACATGCTGACATCCTTTTTGGGAAGCGGATACCAATAATGTCTATCGGTATATTTACGTTCAAGCAATACTATTTCGCGTAAATTCTTGATAGCGTTTTCTTCCGGTGCATCATAATTATAGTCATCAGGATTGGCGCGGTCGAACTCAATCTTTGTCTTCAGCGTGTAAGGATATTGGGTAAGAAGCATCCAGCGGCGAAGGTCGGTAAAGCGGAAACCTTCAAAGGATAGTTCCACAGCGCGTTCGCGGCGCAATTCACTCAGAAAGTCAGCAGTACTGCCCAGGAACTTCTCGAGTACGGGAGCTACACCGGCACGCTCGCGTATCTTGTTCAATGCTTCTTCGGCTGTGAGCGAGTAAGTCGCGGCTTTGCCCTTCGGACCGTTGTAGCCAACAGCTGTAGCTTCAGCATACATCAAATAAACATCTGCCAAGCGCATAAGGCTGAGAATCATAATGTTGTTTTCTTTGTAACCATCAACTGTGTTCATTAATTGCGGGCAAAGTTTGCTATTCATATAGGCTGTGAAGCAACCTTTCTTTTCGTTTACCTCTTCGCTTTCCCTGCCTCCGGTGAACAATTCTGCCGTTCCACCTGCACCACCGGTATTTTTCCACTTTACACCGTCGAACATGATGGTTTTATAGAAGCGTGGATCACGATTCTTCCAAGGATGTGTAGGGTCATAACCCGATTCTGCATCTGCTTTTGTCATATCATTAATCGGGTAACCGTTCTGCATTCCGTAGTAGTTCACGTAGTTGGCTGTGGGATAGCACTTGATACCGGAATACTCAATGGATTGTGGGCGGAAATCGTTGACCATATTCCAACGCCAGCGTGCAGCATAATCTTTGATATTCTCCATAAAGATGGACTCCTTTACTCCATTCAGTTTGCCACTGGAGTTGTGTAAAAGGAAAATATCGTTGTATTCGGAAAAGTTAGCCAGTTCATAACGATTGGTTGATTCGGTAAGGGCAAGTGCCTGTCCGAAAGCATCGGCAGCCCGTTTACACAACTCTGCATTGTATTCCTTTGCACCTCCGGAAGCCCAATTCATCAACGGGCTTCCTGCCCAGAGCAGGGTCTTACCTTTGTAAGCTAAAGCCATAATCCGGTTGATGCGCATATTGTTTTTACCTAATGTTGTTTTTCCAGCGGTCGTTGCATCCCAGTCGACAGGAAGCAAACCTGCTGCATGTTCAAAGTCGGCAACACATTTTTCCGCACACTCTTGCCAACTGAGACGGGCCAATGTGGGAGTCACGTCCGAAGGTAACACTTCATCGATATAGGGCATACCGCCCCACCATTCCATTAGCAGAAAGTGAAACCATGCGCGGAAGAAATAAAGTTGTCCTTCTATGAGGTTGCGTTCTTCCTCGGTTGCACTTACCAGATTGCTGAGATTGGCGATACCAATGTTTGCTTTACGAATAGCATACCAAGAGTTGGCCCATAAGTGACCTTTGTCAGTTCGGTTTGCCGAACCTGCCGACCCTTGATTGTTTGGATAACCATAGTAAGCGGTTGTCCAACCCCAAAAGTCGCCATTGTCTATACTGCGAGCTTGCATACGCATTTCTTGCGGTTCCCAATATTCTTCTTCACCATAGTTGAAGCAAGTATGTCCGGCATCTTTGTTATTGGAAACTACTGGGATGCAATTATAGAGTTCTTCAGTGAAACCCTGGAAATTCTTGAAATTTTTGTAGGGGTCATTTTCCTGGTAGTCGCTTTCCGGAGCTTTGTCCAAATAGTCGGTACATGAGGTCATACCCATTATGCCAGCCATTGCAATAGCCGACATCACAAATAGTTTATTGATATATTTGTTCATAATCATCTCTTCGTTATTATAAGGTTATGTCGATACCAAGATTGAAACGACGTACCGTTGGGTAGGCACCGTCCGAAGATCCTGTACCATAGTTGGCTTCACGGTCATCCGGCATGTCGGTCCACATGTAGAGATTATCGCCGTTCAGGTAAAGACGGCAGGAATTGATGCCCATTTTCTTCAGCCAATTGTTTTTAAATGTATAGGATACTTCAACATTCTTCAGACGAAGATAAGCACCATCATACCAGTAACGTGTTCCGGTAGCAGCTGCATCTACAGTAGTTCCCCAGCGTGGAGTAGGTAGGGTGGCATTACCTCCCGGTGTCCAATATGAACCTTCTGCATATGCTACGTGGGCTGTGGAACGGAATGTCGGGAAATTAACTTCACGGGTCACATTGGTTACGCCGTAGAACTGGGCGAAGCAACTGAATCCTTTCCATTCAAAACCGAGAGAAGCATTGTAGGTATTCTGCGGTGTGCTGGCATACTGATAGGGAGCACGGTCATCATTGTCGACTATACCATCACCATTGAAGTCAATGATATTGTAGTCACCCGGTAATTTCATATCGTTTCCGGTTGTCCAAGTACTACTACCTATCACATCATCCCAAGTGGCCAAATTGCCATGGTCTATGTATGAATAGACTTGGTTGATGGTATGTCCGGCACCTTTCTGATAGGCAGGCAGCAAAGGGGCATCATCTCTGAACTTGATTTCATTGATGGCATGAGTCATACTGGTGTTTAACCAGGCACGCAAACCGTTGTTGAAGATATGGTTCAATCGTAATTCCAATTCATAACCGTGACTATTGACTTTACCTAAATTGGCCCGGGGAGCAGTTGTGCCGAAATAAGAAGGGATGGCACGGCTGTCACCGCTAACTATAATGTCTGTACGAGTATCATTGAACACATCTACTGAACCTGCTATCAGTCCATTAAAGAAGGCATAATCTAAACCGATATTACGTTTCTCTACAGTTTCCCAAGAAACATTGGGGTTACCCAGTGAAGAGATTTTCCAATGGGTATAAGGAGAGTTGTCAGGATTGATGCTACCCATAACAGTATTACCACCATTACTCAACTGGTCTTTGTATAAGAAACGACCTGCTGTAAATCTCTGCCACGGGGCAACCACAGCATCATCACCTACTCGTCCCCAAGAAGCGCGAAGTTTCAGCATATCGACAAATTTCAGTTTTTTCATGAACTTCTCTTCACTGAGCATCCAACCCAGTGAAAGGGAAGGGAAGAAGGCGAAACGATAATCAGGACCGAATTTCTCAGAACCGTTATAAGCGCCATTAGCCTCGAAGAAATAGCGCATGGCGTAGTTATAGGTCAAACGGAATACCCAGTCTTCCCGATAAATAGGGAATACACTTCCCTGTGCTTCTTTCAATCGGCTGAAAAGACCAAGAGCGGTCACTTCATGTTTGCCAAAGGTACGGGCGTAGTCAAATTGCATAGAGTAGTAGAGCTTACGATAAGTGGCACCGATGTTTGCACTACCGGACTGCTGTAACCAGTATATAGGGTTGGTAACCTTATCAAGTCCGGTTCCTGTATCAGGATCAAATTTGTAGGAGATATTTCCTGTGTCGGGATCTACCCAGATGCGTTGTGCATCATTGAATTGGTCACTGAGACCGCGTTTGTTCTCTGCAAAAGTGTAGTCCATGGAGAAGTTCGCCTTGAATTTCAGTCCCTTTGTCAGCATGGCTAAATCCTGCTCCAAAATGAAGTCCGTTGTCATTTTGGTGGTGGTACGTTTTTCTTTACCACCTACAGCCAGGAAGTAGGCCGAGTTGGGCACATCGGCATCGCGTGGGGCATACCAACCCCACATGCCATTGGAATAGACGGGACGCATGGCGTCTGGAGCTGACTTGTAGGCCGAGTTCCAGAAACCGGTGTCGTTATCATTCATATCCCAAGGCAACTGACGTTGTGCATTCGAACCGAATAAGTTAGTAGAGAATTTGGTAGTCTTAGTCAAATGGAAATCCAGGTTACTGCGTACATTGATGCGATTATAGCCAAAGCCGGAGTTGTAACCACGTCCGTTTTCGAAGCTTTTGAACAAGTCTCCTTCGTTCACGAAATCCACAGCTGCAAAGTAATTCACTACTTTTGTACCGCCCGATACGTTGACACTGGTATTGTAGGACATGGCTGCTTTCTTGAAGAGCTCCTTCTCCCAATCTACGTTGGGATAGCGATCCCACTCTTCAGCGTTGGCCGGATGACGATACTTGTCAATGATGGCTGCCGGTGTATAGTTGGCCCATCCGGCAGGATTGAGAGCAGCTTCGCGCTCAATAGAATTATTCATTAGATAAAACGTATCGTAAGCGTCATATTTTTCAGGGAGCTTCGATACTACTTTAGCCGTCATATTAGCCTTGATCTGTACGTTGGCTTTTCCTTCCTTACCGCGTTTGGTAGTAATCAGGATTACACCATTGGCACCCTTCACACCATAAACAGCAGTGGCTGATGCATCTTTCAATACCGAAATGTTTTCCACGGAGGAGATGTCTACCGAATTCATTTCACGTTCAATACCGTCTACCAGCACCAAAGGTTCGCTATTGTTCCATGAACTTTGCGTGCGGATAATAATTTTCGGGTCTTCCGCACCGGGCATACCGGTAGAGCTGGAAGTGATGACACCTGGAAGATTACCAGTTAAGGCAGCTCCCAAATTACTTACTCCGGAGCGTTCAAGCGTCTTTCCGGAAGTTTGTGTGATGGCTCCCACCACTGATGCCTTTTTCTGTTGTCCATAACCTACTACGACTACTTCATCCAATAGCTGTGTGTCATCTTTCAGAATCACTTTGATTATTCCTCTCGAAGCCTTCACTTCCTGTGGCTCCATACCTACAAACGAAACGACAAGAACAGATTTCTCATTGGGCACGGTCAACACAAAATTACCGTCTATATCTGAGATCGTACCTATTGAATTATTACCTTTTACAACTACCGAGGCTCCAATAATAGTCTCTCCATTGTCGTCTACAACTGTTCCTTTCACTGTTATTCCTTGTTGTGCCGAAGCTGTCAGGCAGCTGAAAAGCATCAAAAGAAACAAGTAAGGAATCCTTTGAATTTTCTTTGTTACATTTTTCATTACCATTAGTTTAAGATAGTTAATAACTATATTTTCTCTGATGTCATAAAGTGAGGTTAACCATCGTCATACATGCTTTCCATAACTTTGTTAGTTTTTAAGATTAATAAATAAATGATAGAGAACTTTTGTTCTCGGAGACAAATGTAGAAAGTATAGTAATGACAGCTAATATGTTGCTATTGCAGAAAGATTAACTGATGTTGCATCCTGTATTAAAAGTGTAACATGGATTTTAATTGATGTAACACAGTTGTTTTTGAAGAGATATAATGTGGATGGAAGTGCCTGTAATGTTGTTATTTGGCAACGATATGGAATTTGAAAACTGTGCCTAAGGCTATATTTTTGAGATCGGCCTTAGGCTTTAAAACGGACCATTTGCCCGGATGATAGAAAAGGATCAATTTGCTTTATCTTGTCCTGTATGTTGTTCCATATATTCAGATGGGGATACACCATACATTTCGCGGAATGCCGTAGCAAAATAAGTAGGATGTGTAAATCCGGTTAATGTCGCCACTTCTGTTATGCTATGTCGTTTTTCTGCCAGCAAAGAGGCTGCTTGTTTCAAGCGTACGTTACGGATGAGGTGTTGAGTGGTTTGGTTCGTCAATTCTTTAAGTTTACGGTGTAAATGAACACGGCTGATACCGACTTCCGAACTAATCATTTCTACTGTTAATGTCGGGTTACCAAGATTTTCATTAATAACACGCATAACGCGTTCCATTAGCCGGTCATCGGGAGACTTCACTTCAGGGGTGGATATTTGCTCTTCCTGATTCTGACGACCACTGAAGGTGTTGCGCAGTTGTTCCCGTCTACGGATAAGGCTTAGAACGGTTTTTCTCAATAATTCAATACTGAACGGTTTCATCAGGTAAGCATCGGCACCTGTTTCCAATCCTTCCAGATTATCTTCTTCACGGGTACGGGCAGTGAGCAGAATAATGGGTAGATAGTTGATATTAACATTCTGACGTATCTTACGGCATAATGTCAAACCGTCCATTTCCGGCATCATCACATCACTGATTATGAGATCAGGTGTCTGTTTTAATATTGCTGCTAGTGCTTCTTTGCCATTGTTGCATTCGGTCATATAAAAGTCATTGCTCAATTCACGGCAGATATAGCGGCGGATTTCTTCATCGTCTTCTACTACAAGTACATGTCGGCGACTACGGGCGCGCACTTTACCATCGGTCTCCTCCTCATCAACGTATGTCGAAGAAGGAGCAGTCGGCATATAGTTACTTTCAGCATGTTCTGCTGTAATGTTAGTTATTGTATCTTCTTCTATTTCTTCTTTTTTCAAATGGGCGTGTCCCAACGGTAACCGTATTATAAACCGGGAACCAGTTTGTCCCTCTCCATTATCTTCTACGCGGATGTTTCCATAATGCAGTTCAACCAAGGATCGTGTCAGATGCAGTCCGATGCCTGTTCCGATATTTGAATTATTGGAACTGTTTCGTATTTGATAGAAGCGTTCGAATATATGTTCGCGTTCTGCAGGATCAATGCCGATGCCGTTATCTGCTACTGTCAGTTCAATATAGTGTCGTAAAGGTGCATTTGCCTGTAGGGTGTCATCTTCCCCTGTGTTGATGCTGACTTCCACTTGTCCGTTTTCAGGAGTGAATTTGCAAGCATTGGAAAGTAGATTTAAGATGATTTTATCAAAGTTCTTGATATCTATCCACAAATCTATTTCAGGATTGGATGTTTGGAAGTTCAGTTTAAGTTTCTTAGCTTTTATCTGCTGGTCAAAAGTAACCAGGATATCTTGGATAAAGCTCACAATTTCTGTTTTCCTGAATATGAGTGACATTTGCCCTTTGTCTATTTTTCGGATATCCATTAGCTGGTTTACCAGTTGCAGGATACGTTCTGCATTCCGTTGGATAGTGGCATAGAGTTTTCTGCATTCTGTGTCTTTATCTTTAGCCATCAACTGTTGCAGAGGACTGATGATAAGAGACATCGGTGTTCGTATTTCATGTGAAATATTGATGAAGAATTGTAGCTTGGCTTCGTTTATCTGTTCAGCATGAATGTGCTGTAACATCTGCTGACGTATCTGGTATCGATGACGTATCTGCATGATGATAAAGCCGATTATTCCTAGTAATAATATTGTATATATTAATTTAGCCCAACCAGATACCCACCATGCCGGATCTATCTGGATGGTGATTTCTTTTTCTTCTGAGTAGACTGTGTAGTTTTTAGCTTTCATTCTGAAATGGTAGGTTCCCGGAGCCAGATCACTAAATGAAACTCTGTTGATCCCTGGCGATAGTGCAGTCCAAGTGGCTCCATTTATGGAATATAGATATGTGATGCGTTCGGGATTATAGAACTCCATAGCTGAAAACTCTATGCTGAATGAATTGTCTTTATAGCATAAACGGAACTGTTTTGCATCTTGCAAACTTGTATTAATAATCGGGTGTCTGCCGGATTTTGTACCTTTTTTAATGGCTTTGTTATGAATATAGAAGTCTGCGATTCTCACTTCCGGCTTTTTAACTTCCATGGTGATTTTCGATGGCTGGAAAAAAGTGATGCCGTTAATACCACCAAAAATAAGGTATCCATCTTCATCAGTGCAGGCAGCATTTTTACTAAATTCGTTTCCTTGTAATCCGTTTCCAGCATAGTAATTGATGAAATTGTTTGTTCGTAGATTCAGATTGGTAATACCATAGTTGGTACTAATCCATAATCCGTTTTCATTGTTACCTTGTATGGCGCAAATCGTATTATTGGGTAATCCGTCATGGGTAGTATAAGTTTTAGAAGCACCATTTTGGCTGTCAATATGGAGGAGTCCTTTGGTGGTTCCTGCCCAGATATCTCCTTTTTCGTCTTCAAAAAGCGTTTGAATAATGCTCCCTGGGAATAACCTGTTTTTGCCATAGGTTGATATGAAACTCATTGTTTTTGTATCCAGGCAACCCAGACCATCGTATGTTCCAATATATAATTTATGGTCTCGGGTATAGAGTAGTGAGGCTATCCATCCATTATGAAGCACATTGTAGTTTTCCTGATATTCTTTACCATTTTCAAAAGACCCGCATCTGTTAATGTTTCCTGTCTTTAGGTCCATATAGAAGAGACCTCCTCCCATAGCTGCTATCCATAGGCGTTCTCCGTCTTTGTCAGAAGTCAGGCATGAGATATTCCTGACGTCGTTTTGATTCCGGTCTTGTAGTTTGTAATAGCGGCATGTACCGGTTTTCGGGTTCATTTCAGCTAATCCTTCTAATGGAGAGGCCAGCCATATGCGTCCGTCTGGTGTCTGATGGATACTAACAATAGTGGAAGGGACGGATTGCCCGTTATCTTTGTGCTCGAAATGCACTGTTGGTCTGTTCTTGCCTTTTATTCCGTAAATACCATCATTGGCAGTTCCAAGCCATAAAGTCCCTTCATTATCTTTACAGATTGATTTTATGCTGTTTGAACCTATCCGGTTTGTTGCTACTGATTTATGACCCATGTATTTGAATTGGTTGGTGGTGGCAGGAAGTAACATAACTCCCTTTGTGTTGATACCTAACCACAAATTATCTGCCTTATCCTTCATGATTGCATATACATCGGCTTTATTGAAGTCGAAAGTAGTGAAGCTAAATTCGCTTTCTTTTATTTGTTGTGTATGTGTGTCATATACTTTTATTCCATAACCAATAGTTCCTATATATATTTTTCCTTTTCCGGCAGCATGTAGGGTGTTAATAGGGAGGCGGGGAAGTATGGGACAGGGAATGGAATCGAAAGTATCTTTTTGGGGATTATAAATGAACATTCCTTTACTAATACTGCTGGCATAAATATGTCCTTTCTCGTCTTCGCATATATTGGTTACGATATTCCAGGCATTTTCCTTTCCGGTGAAGTAGTGGTGTGTTTTTCCTGAAGTATCAATGCAATATACACCTTTTCCTTCTGTAGAAATCCAAAGGTTTTCGGCTTGGTCTTCAAATATGTATTTGATAAAAAAACTGGGTACAAGTTGGGTTTCCGTGATGACAGGTTCCGGTCCGTCTAAACGTAACGAATAAATGCCATGTCCTGCCGTACCAATTAGCAGGTCTCCATTTTTCCGTTCCAGTATCATGGAGATGTGTGCATTCATGTTTGTCCCTGTCTGGTATAAGATGGGTATTTCCTTAAAAAGTTCGGTTGCCGGATCATATAATTGTAATCCACGTTGTGTTCCTATTAGGAAATTTCCTTTACTATCTTCAAAAATGGCTCGTACATTATTATCTACCAGAGAGCACTCTTTTCCTTCTTCATGTTTATAGGCGCTGAATTTAGCACCGTCATAACGGTTCAGTCCATCTTCGGTAGCTATCCATATGACTCCATTTTTAGCTTGATATATCTGATTGATATTGCTGTTTGATAATTCACGGTCTACTGTGAATAGTTTTTCAGACTGTGCATATCCACATATTGCAAAGAAGAGAAATAAAAAAGATAGTAGTGTTTTCATGACTCTATTAGGTTAACGATTACAATGCAAAAATAGCTGAAAAAAGTAATACGTTCCTAAGAATATCTAAAGAAAAGCGTCTCTTTTACTGTATCTAGGTACATGTGTAACATTAGATAATTGATATGTTACACTTCATTCATATGTGGTGAAAGGGAAATAAAAAAGGTTGTCGGAATTTTCCGACAACCTTCTCCTTTTTATATATATTATTAAAAGGATTATTTCTTGAAGTAACGGTTATACAGACCTTCGAAGCCTTTACCGTGACGAGCTTCGTCTTTAGCCATTTCGTGAACAGTATCATGGATAGCGTCCAGATTCAGAGCTTTTGCACGGGTAGCGATGCGTTTTTTGTCTTCGCAAGCACCTGATTCAGCATTCATTCTCTTTTCGAGGTTAGTCTTTGTATCCCATACGCAGTCACCCAACAGTTCAGCGAACTTAGAAGCATGTTCTGCTTCTTCCCAAGCATAACGCTTGAAAGCTTCTGCTACTTCGGGATAACCTTCGCGATCAGCCTGACGGCTCATTGCCAAGTACATACCTACTTCTGTACATTCGCCCATGAAGTGGTTGTTCAGGTCTTTAATCATTTCATCATCACAACCTTTAGCTACACCGATAACGTGTTCGTCAGCAAAAGTAAGAGGACCATCTTCCGTAGCTTCTACTACTTCTACGAATTTGCTTGCAGGAGCTTTACACAACGGGCATTTCTCAGGAGCGGCATCACCTTCATATACGTAACCGCATACAGTACATCTAAATTTTTTCATTTTTTTTTCTGATTTAATTGAATTAGTTATTCGTTCGTTATAATAAAACGTTAGTCTTCTTTACATTGTTTACAAATACCTTTGTAATAATAGTGGATTTCCTGCACTTCGTGTCCGTCCATATCCGTGTCAACCACTTTTTTAACCGCATCGTCGCACGGTAAGTCATAAATTCTTCCACAACGTTTGCAAAGGAAATGTGCGTGTGGAGTGGTGTCGGCGTCATAGCATGTGTTACGCTCGTCGATTGTCAGGGTCTGTGCAGCTCCTTGCTCACTCAAAATCTTTAGTGTGTTGTAGACTGTGGTTTTTGAGAGAGTAGGGATAGTAGGAGACAACGCTGTGTAAATCTCATCTACCGTCGGGTGCGTGCGATGCTCCATGAGGTATTTCATGATAGCTATGCGCTGCACTGAAGGTTTAATGCTATGGCCTTGCAATCGTTCTACTACTACTTCCATATTCTTTTAGTTCAAACTTGTAATAATTACATTTTTATTTCGCTTGCAAAGATAAAGACTTCTCTGATTTCTCCAAAAGATTTTCCATCTTTTTTTGGGTGATTACGCTATAAAATGTAAATTTCTTCTCTTTTATACGGGTTCATAGGGGATTTCTATCCAGAACTCCGAACCTTGGCCTACTTCGGAAGATACTCCGACAGTGGCATTCATCTTTTCGGCAATCATCTGGCAGATGGACAGTCCGAGTCCTGTACCTTGCTTGAAGGTGTCCAGCTTTACGAAGCGTTGAAAAATAGTTTGTTGCTTGTCGGGAGAGATGCCGCAGCCTGTGTCCCGGACGTAGAAACGTAGTCTGCCTTCCCGGGGCGGATTATAACCGATAGTGATGCTGCCTTGGCTGGTATATTTTATGGCATTGGAAAAATAGTTCCCAAGTACTTGAAACAAGCGATTCTTCTCGGTATGTATGTGGCATTTCTTCATGCCGAGTTCTATGACGCATATCACGTTTGCAGGCATCCGGAAGTGGAAAGCATCTTCGAGTTTGCGCATACATTCGTTGACATCTACATTGGTATAACTGAAATCCAGTAGCCCGGCTTCTATCCTGGATAGGTCGAGAATATCATTGATGAGCTGCAGCAACAAGTAATTATTGTCTTCTATGATTTTGATATATTCGTGACATTCGGGAGTATCCGCCGTTTCGGCGAGGATACTGGAAAAGCCGACGATGGCATTGAGCGGGGTGCGTATCTCATGGCTCATATTGGCGAGAAAAGCCGATTTCAGCCGGTCGGATTCTTCGGCACGCTCTTTGGCTTGGATAAGTTCTTTTTTGTGTTTCCGTGAGTGGATGTGATAGAAGATATAAAAGGTGAGGAGGAGGGTAAAAAAGATACCTGTCATCCAGATGTAGGTTTTGTATTGCTGATAGAATGTGGGAGGCTGAAAATAGTAAACGGCATTCTCAGGATATAGCTTTTCCGGTATGTTGCACCATTTCAGATCGGAGAAATTGAGGTATGTGCGGGGAGTTCCGCCGCTTTGGTAAGGAATGGATGAGGCGGATTCACCTTTCATGATACGGCTGATTATGGACATTACCGTGGCTGTGAAATCCTGAACGGAAATATAGTGTCCGCCTACATATAGGTTTTCCTGCAAATTCAGGTCGGCTAAAGTGAATACCGGGACTTTCAGGAAGGTGGGAAGTATCTTCTTGAGGTGGTCGGATAAGTAATAATTCTGCTTATTGCCGTATTGCCGCAGCCAGGCATAGTAAATGACGCCGGTCGTCTTATCGTAAACGGTAAGTGTGTCCAGTAACTCTTCGGTGGCTATCTGTGCCGATGATAAAAGTTCCAGTTTCAGGTCGGGAAAGTCTGTTTGCATGATTGCCTCTATGGATTGCCGGGTGACAACGCTGATATAGCGGTCGTCGGAGATAAAGGCTATCCGTTTGACTTCCGGCTGAAGTTGCTTGATTAGCTCCAGGGTTTGCTTGATATAATAGGGTTGCCTCAATACGGTGATATTGTAGTTCTTGTTGAACTCTTCGATGGGTATGCTGTTTGCTTGCGTCAAGGGAGATTTGTCCAGCAATGTTTGCAACGTGGACGGGACGCGGTCGCGTGAATAACAGAGTATGACGGGAATATTTTTCCAGGGACCGTCGAATATGGGAGCACTGACCAGCCACCCCGGATCTCCTACAATTATGACAGCTTTTGGGGGAGTGGGGCATGCTTGCAGAATATCTTTTTGGGCTTGTTCCACTTCCTCTTTATTCTGAAGCACCGGCACTGTCAGGAAATAAGTCTGTAATCCGAGTTTTTCCTTATAAGGGAAATACCCACGAAGTTCATTCAGGAAACCATGTATCCATGCTTCTTCTTCACTGACGGAACTGAGAAACAGTACATATTCTTTTTCCTTTTCTTGGGCTGAAAGAGAGAGACACCCTGCCAGAAGTATCAGGGAAAGTAGCCATCTATGAAGTGTGTTGCGGGTTTTCATGAGTTTTGCATAACGTGTTTTAAAAATGCCGCTAAAAGTACTAATAATTTAGGATATACCGAGTGAAAGAAATGATAATTTTGTGTTTGTGGATAAATAAGCGTATTTTTGCCGTCAAATATTATAAATGACATCCTTATGAATTACGGATATGTAAAGGTAGCGGCGGCTGTGCCCCGTGTCAAGGTGGCGGACTGTAAGTTCAATGCCCGGGAGATTGAAAAGGAAATAATCATTGCCGAAGGGAAAGGCGTGCAGATTATCGCATTTCCCGAATTGTGTGTGACAGGATATACATGTGGCGATTTGTTTGCCCAGCAATTACTGCTTGAAGAGGCGGAAATGGAGCTGATACAGATTATAAACAACACGAGACAACTGGACATCATTGCGATATTGGGTATGCCGGTGGCGCTGAACGGAATGTTGCTGAATACGGCTGTTGTAATTCAGAAAGGGAAAGTGCTGGGTGTGGTGCCTAAGACCTATCTTCCCAACTACAAGGAATTTTATGAAAAACGTTGGTTCACGTCTGCTGTTGATGTGTCGGAAACAAGTGTGCGCCTTTGCGGACAAGTGGTTCCTATGGGACCCAATCTGCTGTTTGAGATGGCGGATACGACATTCGGCATTGAAATCTGTGAGGATTTATGGGCAGCCATTCCCCCCAGTTCCTCACTGGCATTGCAGGGAGCGGAAATTCTGTTCAACTTGTCGGCGGATAACGAAGGCATAGGTAAGCACAATTATTTGTGTTCATTGATTAGTCAGCAATCGGCACGTTGCATTGCCGGTTATGTGTTCAGCTCATGTGGCTTCGGAGAGTCTACTACAGATGTGGTGTTTGCAGGGAACGGATTGATCTTTGAAAACGGGACGATGGTGGCTCGTAGCAATCGTTTCTCTTTTGAGGGACAGGTTGTTATCAGTGAGATAGATGTGGAACATATTCGTATGGAACGCCGTGTGAATACGACATTTGCGGCTTGCCGGGCACATTGTGCACCGGGGGAAGCAGTGCGGATTTCTACGGAATATGTGAATAGTAAGGATTTGAATCTGACGCGTACCTTCGAACCACACCCGTTCGTTCCGCAGGGAGCTGCACTGAATGAGCGTTGCGAAGAAATCTTTTCCATACAAGTGTCCGGACTGGCACAGCGCTTAATGCATACCCATGCCCAGAGTGCGGTTGTCGGGATTTCCGGCGGATTGGATTCCACGTTGGCATTACTGGTATGCGTCAAGACGTTCGATAAACTGGAATGGCCGCGTAAAGGCATTATCGGTGTGACGATGCCGGGTTTCGGAACAACCGACCGTACGCACACGAATGCTGTGGATTTGATGAACTCTTTAGGAATAACCGTCCGTGAGGTCAGCATCAAAGACGCCTGTATCCAGCACTTCAAGGATATCGATCACGATATCAACGTGCACGATGTGGTTTATGAGAATGCCCAGGCACGGGAGCGTACGCAGATATTGATGGATATAGCCAATCAGACCAATGGAATGGTGATAGGCACGGGCGACTTGTCTGAACTGGCACTTGGCTGGGCGACTTACAATGGCGACCATATGTCCATGTACGGTGTCAATGGAAGTGTACCCAAAACTTTGGTAAAACATCTGGTGAAGTGGGTGGCTGAGAATGATATGGATGAGGCTTCGCGTGCCACGCTGCTTGATATTGTGGATACGCCTATCAGCCCGGAACTGATTCCGGCGGATGAAAACGGAAACATCAAGCAGATAACGGAAGACTTGGTTGGTCCGTATGAGTTGCATGACTTTTTCCTGTATTATTTCCTGCGTTGTGGTTTCCGCCCTTCCAAGATATTCTTCCTTGCAGCCCGCACTTTCATGGGTGTGTATGATGAAGAGACTATCAAGAAATGGTTGCGGATATTCTTCCGCCGGTTCTTCAACCAGCAGTTTAAGCGTTCTTGTCTGCCAGACGGACCTAAAGTGGGCAGTATTTCCATCAGTCCGCGGGGTGACTGGCGGATGCCAAGCGATGCATCGTCGGAAGCATGGTTAAGGGAAGTGGAAAACCTATGATATAAAAGAGGTATAAGATAGGAACTTAAAAGACACTTCTGTTAGTACGTTGATTTTTAATGTGTTGCATTTACCGATTTTTATTTAGTGATGTAAAAGCCTTTACCACCGTATGTAACGACCTTTACCCCGTGTTGTAACGGCTTTTACCTCGGTATGTAACGACCTTTACCTCGGCATGTAAATGAAGTTACCATTTGGGGTAAACAATGTTATCATGGCATGTAACGATTGTGCCCCCGTAGAGTGAACAGGTTTCACTTTACGGGGGCACAGTCATTTGTAGGATTCGTCTTTAGAACGTAACGTCCATCTTTACAACAAACGTACGCGGGGCACCCAATGCCATGGGGCGGTAGCTGTATTCCTTATTAAACAAATTGTTTACCATGAATTGAAAGGCTACTTCTTTGGTGGCTTTTACCCCCATACGCAGGTCTACGGTGCAGTAATCCGTATTATGTTTTTTCCAGTAACTTGCCAACGTTTCACCGTTGCCATATCCGAAGAGGATGGTGCGGATGGTATTCATGAGGTCGAATTCACCCAATTCTTTAGGACGTTCATCCAGCATGATATAGTCCACTGCCAGTATTTTGCTCTTCCAGTTTACGTTTCCACCAAGGTTGAAGCGTTTCCACTGAAAGTCCATCGAGGCTTTGAAGGAATGCTTCGGACGGTATTTCAGATATTTGGAGTTGTTTGACTTCTCTTTCATCTGCAACGGGTCGGTATAGGCATCTTCAATGGCGTTGCGCTTTTTGTAATCCGCATCGCGTGGTTCGGTGTACACATATCCCAAGTTGTAAACCAGTTTGGTATTCTTGTTGAAGTTGTAGGCTCCGGTAGTGCTGATTTCCGCACCGTAGATTTCCGCTTTGGATACGTTATGGAATTGTGCGCCAATGCCGAAACCTTGTCCCATTACTAGCATGAGGAGCGCGCTCGGGATACTGTTAATCATCTGGTTGTTGGCATTGTTGAACAGGCCGAACTGAAATTCCACCATATTCTTATACTGGGTGTAGAAACCTGCCACATCGAGAAAACCTTGCAGGTTGCCTATCTTATAGCCTTGTTTGATGCCCAGTTCGGCATTGAAACCTTTCTCCGGTTGGATGTCGTAATTGGGGTAAACGCCTACACCGCCGATATCTTTACGCAGGAACTTTTCGGTAATAGAAGGGTTGCGGTAACCCTGACCGAAGCTGGCACGCAGGAAACTGTAGTCGGCAAGCTGGTAGTTAAGACCTGCACGGAATACGGGACGAAACGGTACTTTCGCTCCGAATATTTTGGACTCCGCTTCGCGGTAATGCTCGTTGACGCGGTAATATTCGGCACGTACGCCGGCTGACACGCTTAGGCGGTCCCAGAAACGCTGGTCGTACTGGAAGAAGAGGGCCACGTTATCGCTGTTGTGCGTTTCGCCCATTACGGCAGAGTTGTAGCGGATGTGTTCGAAAGTGGTTCCGGCAGTGAGCTGTGCGCCACCGTCCCACTTTTTGTTGAACTGGTAGTCCAGATAGTAGTTGTAGCACTTGTCCTGTTTGGTACGCGCATTATTCTTGGTGGGGTTCATGGCATTGGACAGCCAGGGCACTAAATCCGAAGGTATCTTGCCCTCCAGTACAGCGCCTATGTCCGAGGGCAGGCCATTTTGCATGACCCAGGAAATCAGGTCGCAATAGTCGGCTGTGGTGGCGTTGGGGAAAACTTTCTCCAGTGCCGTGAATGCACCGTTCACTATATCATTGACGTTGCCTTGCAGAATACCTTGGTACAGCGGGTCTAAAATGCTCAGGTCGCCGTTCACGATGTTCTGTATCTGTTGGGCATCGGTACCCATGTTGCCTAAGATATCCGTAATAGATGCGCCCTGAGTAGGCTCGGCAAGGTTGTCGGAGCTGTAATAGAAGCGTCCTTTTACTTTATGCGACGTACCGTTATCGGGATTTACATAATTAAAGAAAGGGTCGATGTGTATGTTGTTCGCCTCACGTCCCATGTTGGTGAAAGGCGAGGGCTTGTAGGGTTCGGCAGGCGAACGCCAGATGAAAAAGTCACCATACTTATTGCTCAGGAAGTCGATGTTAAATCCATAATTCATAAACTTCGTTCCCATGTCCGGCTGATGGTAAGTGAGGTTACCGCCAGCGCGGAAGCGTTTGTTGTAACTTTGCTCGCGATACCCCTCGTCAGTGAAGAGGTTCAGTCCGCCACTTACGTCGAAATTACCGATGCGGCGTGAGTGTGAGAAGTCGAAACCTTCGTAGATGGGTTTACGGATGCCATTGTACAGGCTGTTGCGAAGGATAGGTTCGACGGGATACTTGTCATTCTTCCAGAATGTATTATCACTGTACGCATAACTTTTATTTGTCGGGTCGTCGTAGATACCGACGTATGTACTGAAATGGCTTTGCGGAGTAAGTCCCGGACGTGCAGTACGGATATTGATAATCCCGTTCAGGGCAGACGAACCATAGAGCACGCTGGATGCTCCTTTGATAACTTCCACTTGCTCTATGTTCTCCAGGGGTACGGTGTTCCAGTTGATTTCTCCTGTTTTTGGGCTCAGTGTACTCATGCCGTCTACCAACACGAGGCTACGGGCGCCTACGCTGTACGTCCATCCGCCACCACCACGTATGGAAGGCTGTTTGTCTACGATGTCCACACCCGGAAGGGTCTGCAACGTCGATGTGATGTCCGTAGGTGCCTGGCGTGCAATGTCACTTGCTTTCAGCACGTTCATTGAAACGGTCACATCGGAGAGCTTTTGCTCGAAGCGACCGGCACTGATGACAACATCCTGCAACAGGTTGGTACTTTCTTTCATGTAGATATCTTTGGTCATATTCTCACGTTTGCTGATGACGATAGGTACCAGCATGTCGTCATAACCTACGTAGCTGAATATAAGGTCAACCCCACCTTCGGGGAGGCTGATTTCGTATGCACCGTTTATGTCGGAAACGACACCTTGCTTGCCGTGCAGTGTATAGGTGACGGTGGCGCCTGCCAATGGTTCGTTCGTATTGGCGTCGTAGATGTGTCCTTTCAAAGTCTGTGCGGAGACGTATGTGCCCGTCAGCAAAAGGAGGCTTACTATAAGGTATATTTGTTTTTTCATATGGCTACTGATTACATGGTTTTTAAATTATCCTGCATTTTCTACACTAAAATAGAGTGTCAGGCTGAGGTCGCTGATTAAGGCTGACAGATCGGCCAATGTGCCTATCGTAGTTTCTCCCAGTACGGGGATTTCTCCGATACTGATGTCTCTGATGGCATCCGGCAGTACTTTCAGTAATGCAAAGATGGGGTCCAGTTCTGCCTTGTTGAGCGTGATCGCATAGTTCTCCGTGTATGCGAATTTCAGTCCTGTGGTAGACCATTGATTCAGTAAAGCATATACTTTTGGGAGTACGGTAATCAGGTTGTCACTTGCACGTGTCACCGCCTGGTTAAGTCGTATCTGGCGGATTATCATATCCACGTTTGGGGTGACGTACAGGGTATTTCCGTCCGTCATATAGAAAGATGCCAGATTGGCGGGAGAGCTTTTCCAGTCGCTTCCCTGCATTCCGGAATAGGAGGCGGTAATATTGCCATCGGCATGGAAGCTGACGTTTCTGAGAACAGTTTTCAGGAATTCGTCAATCTTAGCCTCGATTAGTTCTCCTATATCCATGCCACCTATGGAGATGCGCAACACAACTCCGGCTTTCACAAAGTTCAGTTTTTGGGCTTGTACCAAAGGGTTAGTTGGTATTTGAGGGTTTTCTATATCAAGTGCCAGCTTGCCTTTTTGTACGGTTCCGCTGTAACTGAAGGTGGTCCCGGTCTGGCTGCCCGTGGCATTTCCCGAAAATGTATATCCGCCTTGTCCGTCAGGAGACAGGGGGATATCTGTCAGTCGGGTTTCCGCCTCGTGGGGCAATATACATTGTAAAGAGAGTTGGGCTGTCCGTGAATCATTGGTTTCGAGGTTTACACTCTTTCCTATCAGTTCATGTCCACTGTAAGTTAAGGCGAAGTTGGAACGTGTGCCGTCTGATAGTTTGTTGCTGTAATGGGCAGTGATTTCGTCGGGTGCTGCACCCGCATAATCATCATCGTTGCAGGAGGTGAGAAATATTCCTCCAATGGAAGCAACCATACAGAATAAATAGAATAAAGGTCTCTTTTTCATCTTCGTTTAGTACTTTAAATGAATAGTCTCTTATAAATATCCGTTGCAAAGTTCTAAACAATAAGGGACTCTGGCAAATTATGATGCCTGAAATTGCGTTCCTCCTTTCAGAATAGATGTTCTAAATTTCGGTGATGGGCTTTCCCTGACTGAAAAAGAGATTATTTTTTGCCAGAAGAAGGGTAATATTTACGGTGGATGAGTTTGAACTCGTTACTGGTGCGGAAAGTCTGAAGCCAGGTATTAAGGCTGTCCAGTAGAACAGGGGATTGTTTGCTGACGGCCCATGAATAAAATTGTGTAAAACTGATATCTGTGTTGATATCTATTTGAGGCAGGCTATCTACCACGGCACGTGCAATGCTTTCATCGCATACAGCATAGTCAATATCTCCGTGGGCTACGAGGGATATTAATTGTTCCGAACCGTATTTATCTATTTCTTTTATATAGATGGTGTCGCCTATCTCATTTCCCAGGTTATGGATACGAAGGATGGACGGTGATCCTTTTACTACATGCAAGGTTTTGCCGGCCAGGTCCAACTGGCTTTTGACGAATAAGGAATCGGTAGGTGAAGTGGCTTTACGCTGTACAAGTACCTGCTTGTTCAGTACAATAGGAGTAGTGAGTAGCAAAGAGTCTTTCAATTCGCTGGTAGCCAGGATGCCATAAGCTATCACATCAAACTTGCCCTCTGCCAGTCCTTTCAGTCGTTTGTCAAAACTCATTTCGGGAGTAATGGCAGCTTTCCAGCCATGGTCGCGGGCGAAGGCTTCTATTAACTCGTAGTGAAAGCCCGACAATGTATCGCCGTCTACATAGAAACTGATGGAATTATATTCCGTAGCGGCACGGATGATTCCCTCGGTAGCTATTTCTGCATAGTCGCGCGGATGTCCCTGCGGCTTCTCGTTTTTCTGGAAGAAGGTAGCAATGCAGGCAGCCGTAATGCCTATCGCAACGTATTTCAGAATCTTAGCTTTCGATATTTTCATACGCAAAAGGGATTAGTCGTAGAAATTCCATGAAACACCCAGTCTGAGCAAGCTCGGATTGATGGGGTAATGTGGTACGAGGAAAGAATTACGTGTACCCATTCCTTGGTTTGCATGGGAGTACATGGCAAAGAGACGTGTACGTTTCAGGTGTATGTTAGCATAAATGTTGACTATCGGATAACCACCGATTTCCACCTGGTCATTGTCCGGTTGCAGATGGAACTGCTGGATGGCAGGTGTATAAGCCGGTGCATGGTATTTGGTAAAATAGCGTACATCGGCGCCCAATTGCACGGTAAGTACCTTCTTTGCCATCGTGGTCAGGATGTAGAGATTGGAGTATAGTGAAATTTGTGGCAGAGGAAGCACTGTTTCATTGCTCGACTTCTGCCAGACTACTTCATTGTCCAAGTGGAAAATACCGGCGCGGAAATTTTGTTTCAGTGTGGCGGAAAGGACTTGTATGTTGCCGCTATGCTGTGTAGGCATGGCGCTTTGGTTGAAGTAAGTGTAGTTCTTTATATTTTCTACACCGGCGCGAAGATTGGTACCCCACCGACCGATGTTAAGTTCACCTTCTACACGGGTGCGGAATTCTTTTTCCATATTGTCATTATCCCAAATATACAGGTTGGAATGGTAATGGCGCATGTAGAAAGAAGGTAATGTGTTTTTCACAAAACCTCGCACAATAAAATTGACCGTATCTTTCCAAAGGCGGAAATTCAAATCCATGTTTCCATTGACACGGAATTGTCCCAATGCTTTGTCCATGATACCTACTTCGCCGTCTACGGAATAGTGCAGGGTTTTGCCTTGTCGCTTGGCAAGTTCACCACCGACGAAGATTTCCTGTTCAGTGAAGCGGTCCACCGTTATGGAATCTTTGTTCATTAAGTCATAACGACTGTATTTATGCGAAATATAGGCGGTCAGTCCGGCCTTTGCATATTTATTGAATCCTTCCAGCAAGGCTATGCCGAAGACGTTCTTCACGCTGAATGCTGTAGTGGAGTCACGACTGACACCAAATTTATTATAGTTAGCATTTTCGTTGGCCGCTTCTACCGAACGGAAATGGTGGCGTGACCGTTCCACTTTGATAGTATGGATAAAGCTCGTGACGGGAACGAATTCTTCAATAAAGTTCGTATCTTCCGGAAGAGAACTGCTGTTATTGAGGCTGTCCAAGCGGAGATTATTTGCCTGCATAAGGCTATCTGTCGAGAGACTGTCTGCTGACAACCCGATTGTGTTCAGGCTATCTGTCTCTACTGATGGTTTTATTTGTGCAGCAGTATTTGAGGAGGCAAAACTTTGTTGAATGCCATTCTTGGCTGCTTCTTCTTTCAACACTCTTCGCGTGACCCCCAATCGGTAGCGCTGTGTAAGGTAAACATAAAAGTCTTTGTTGCGGTTTGAGGTTTGCTCCAGGTTTACCGGAATGGTAGTGGATTCATACTCTTTCTTACCTTCTGCCATGGTGTCGGGGCGGGTGATATATCCGTCATTTGTTATACCGCCGTTCTCGTTCATCTTCATGAAGAAGTTGTTGTATACGGCTTGTAACTGATAACGTTCGCCTATATAGCTTCCGAATATACCGGCATTGAAATATGAGGTGGACTGGTTGGCGTAATATCCACGTCCGTACAGGTAATCGACATTGAAACCGAAAGCCAAACGTTTGTTTACATTGACGGAGAAATAGGACTTGAACCGTTCTTCACCATTTATCTTGTTACCTGCTTTATAGTAAGTCAGATTTGTAAAAGGAACGTTGCTATTGGTGAAAAACATCTGGTCGGGACGGAAATAAAAACTGGAAAATGGTGCCAAAAAGATGGTCGGTTCATCATCCTCACGGTCAAAGAAGATGCGCGAGAGGCGGGGAGAACCAAGATTACCCAGGAAATTATACTGCCCTGTCATTCCATCTACCATATTTGTATTCTGGAAATTCAGGTTGGCGGTATCGGCGGGTACGATTGTCCGGTTGCCCAGAGTCTCACTTATTTTCCACATATAGAGTTTGGGCGGAATGCTTTGCACGTCAGTGCTGGTGTCCAGGCTGTCCGGTTGTGTTGATGGGTCAATCTGATTTCCATAACGGTCACGGTTGTCCAGTGTATTGAGGGTACGCTGCGCCTGCACTGTCAGCAATCCCAATACGGATAGAAGTATGTATGTTAGTAGAATGCGTCTCATAATTAGGCGCAAAGATACAATAAAATATTATTCGCTTGCGGAATTCAGCCTTTTTTGCCTATTTTTACAAACGTACTATATCAATTTCTCTCTTCCCGGAATGTATAAAATGACTTTTGACATCCATAAAAAAATAGCCCTTGCAAAAAGAATTTATTGCAAGGGCTAATTTTTTTATTGTAAGAGCTTATGGAATTATACCTCTTTAATCAGTTCCATTCCTTTTTTAATTGCTTCTTCATTCATCGGTATCAAGTGATGATGGCGTTCGGGCAATGTTTTCTTCAAGCCTCTGAGTACACTGTCCAGTGTAACCATTGGTTTTAGTTTCAGCAATCCACCCAATACAATCATGTTGAATGCTTTTGCGTTGTTCATTTCATTGGCTGCATCCATTGCGTCGATACGATATACTTTGATATCCTTGCGGGTAGGAGGATTGATGATGCCGTATCCGTCGTAAATCAGGATACCGCCTGACTTAACCTTATTCTCGAATTTCTCCAAAGAAGGTTGGTTCAGGATGATGGCGGCATCGTACTTGCTCAGGATAGGAGAGGAAATTTTCTCATCGCTTACAATAACCGTTACGTTGGCCGTACCACCGCGTTGTTCCGGTCCGTAAGCGGGCATCCAACTCACCTCTTTGCCTTCCATCAGTCCCGAATATGCCAAAATCTTTCCCATAGACAATACGCCTTGTCCACCGAAGCCTGCTATAATGATTTCTTCTTTCATTGTTCTTTTCTTTTAGTTAACGAAGTTACAGTTGACAAGTTGACGAGGAAGTATCTCCTTCTTGTTAACTTGTTCCCTCGTTTCCTTGTTAACTGATTTTATCTGTCTTTCAAGTCACCCAGCGGATAGAACGGGAACATGTGTTCTTCCATCCATTTGTTGGATTGTGCAGGAGTCTGCTTCCAGCCGGAGTTACAAGTAGAGACTATCTCTACCAGATTAGAACCTTTGCCTGCCATAGAGTTCTCAAATGCCTTGCGGATAGCCTTCTTTGCCTTGCGGATAGCACCGACAGTCTGTACACTCTGACGGGTTACGTAAGCTGTTCCTTCCAGTTGTGCAGCAATGTCAGCCATCTTCAACGGATAACCGTGCAGATGTACGTCACGTCCGTAAGGGCTGGTAGAAGTCTTCATGCCGACCAGTGTGGTAGGAGCCATCTGGCCACCCGTCATACCATAAATGGCGTTGTTGATGAAGATAATGGTGATGTTCTCACCGCGGTTCAATGCATGGATAGTCTCGGCAGTACCGATACATGCCAGGTCACCGTCGCCCTGATAGGTAAATACCAGGCGGTCCGGCCAGAGGCGCTTGATAGCGGTGGCAAGTGCGGGCGCACGTCCGTGTGCAGCTTCCTGCCAGTCAATGTCCAGATAGTTGTAGATGAACACGGCACATCCCACCGGGGAGATACCTACTGTTTTGTCTTCCATGCCCATTTCTTCGATTACTTCAGCTATCAGCTTGTGTACCACACCGTGGCTACATCCCGGACAGTAGTGCATGGGATTATCGTTCATCAGAGTCGGTTTCTTATAAACCAGATTCTCAGGCTTGATAATATCTTCTTTTGTCATAACTTTTGTTTTTTAAGTTGACAAGGCTTCAGTTTACGAGGCCCTTGTATCTTGTTAACTTGTTCCCTTGTCACCTGTTGGTGAACCGTATAAAAAACTCCATCAGCTTGACGAATATTGCTGCGCCACAAACATAGATGAATAGTTTGAAATCATCTTTTGCAACGAAATATACGATGATAGCTGCTAAAGCGAGTATCATGAAGAGTATATTCAATACACTTCTTATTTTATCAGGGTTCATTTCTTTATTATTTTTTCTTTCAACGCACTTACAATTTCTTCCGGATCGGGTACGATTCCGCCGAGGCGTCCGAAATGCTCTACTTGTACTTTACCATTCACAGCGAGGCGTACATCTTCAACCATCTGTCCGGCATTCAACTCGGTGACCAACATACCTTTTACCTTCTCGGCATAAGATGCGATGGCTTTTGTGGGGAATGGCCAAAGAGTAATGGGGCGTAATATACCGACTTTAATGCCTTCTTCGCGTGCAATTTCCATTGCTTTTTGTCCGATGCGGGCCATAGAACCGAATGCGATAATCAGATAATCGGCATCTTCACAATTGATTTCTTCGAAGCGTACTTCGTTTTCTTCTATCAGTTTGTACTTGGCCTGGAAGCGAATGTTGTTCTTTTCCATTTCTTCCGGTTTCAGTTCCAGAGAAGTGATGATATTGGGTTTGCGTCCGTTAGCCTTCCCGGTAGTAGCCCACGGGCATTGTTCAATAACTTCTGCATCGGTGCGGCGCGGCTTTTGCGGGGGCAATACCACCTTTTCCATCATCTGTCCGATAACACCGTCGGCAAGGATGATAGCCGGGTTGCGATATTTGAAGGCAAGGTCAAAAGCCAGTCCTACGAAATCCGCCATTTCCTGTACGGAAGCGGGGGCGAATGTAATCAGGCGGTAGTCACCGTGTCCTCCACCTTTTACGGTCTGGAAATAGTCTGCTTGGCTCGGTTGAATGGTTCCCAATCCGGGGCCGCCACGCATCACGTTTACAACCAGACAGGGCAATTCGGCACCTGCCAGATAAGAGATACCTTCTTGCTTCAAGCTGACACCGGGACTGGAAGATGACGTCAACACCATTTTTCCACTTCCGGCACCGCCGTACACCATATTAATAGCTGCCACTTCACTTTCTGCCTGCAGCACCACCATACCGGTAGGTTCCCAGGGTTTCAGTTCGGCAAGAGTTTCCAATACTTCCGATTGCGGAGTAATAGGATAGCCGAAGTATCCGTCCGCTCCGCAACGGATGGCTGCGTGGGCGATGGCTTCGTTTCCTTTCATTAATACAACTTCTTCTGCCATATTCTACTGATTTACAGATTTATTCAACTTTTACTTTATAAACAGAGATACATCCGTCCGGGCAAACCTGGGCGCACGACGCACAGCCGTTGCAGGTATCTTCCAGTATTTGGTGGGCATAGTTATACCCTTTTACGTTCACCTCTTTGGTGAGGGCTATTACATGCAGAGGACAGGCTACCACGCATAGGTTGCAGCCTTTGCACCGTTCGGTGTCCACTACGATTGCTCCTTTAATCTTTGCCATAATTCACGTTACTTTTATATGTTATTGATTGTACATATCCTTATTGAAGAAATTCAGGATATCCATTACCATACGGTGGGCTTCACGGGCGGGGCTGTCCGGATTGAGGTCGATGGCATATTGATAATTATTCAAAGCTTGCTGCCAATTTCCTTGTTTGCGATAGGCATTTCCCCGGAGATAGAAAGCCTCGTCCCGGTTAGTGGAACCGGTGGCCAGATATTCGTCAAGCAGTTGGATAGCTTCGACTACATTTCCCTGATTGATAAGCTCTTTGATTGTATTCAGTTGCTCCATATCGTATTGAATTCCGGATTATTGGAATACAAAGATAGTTTTTATTTAGAGACAATAAGCAAGTATTCTGTGAAAAATAAGAAAAATGAGGAAATAAAAAGCCCGAAGTTGAATGAAATTCTATCAGAATGTCACAACTTCGGGCTTTAACTATGATAAATGTGAATTGTCTACTTTACAAGATTGCCGTTTATATAGAGGTTTTTGAACGTAACGTCTTTTGCACCTTTTATGTCATTTCCATCTTTGGCAACATTATTAAAATGGGAATCTTCAATGCTGATATTGTATACATGGTCATTGTTGTCGAGGCCGATAATGAGAACACCGAACTTGCTTTTTTCGCAAGTCACATTTTTTAGGTGCACGTTGCGGACGGTAGGAGTGAAGCCACGGTTGCAGTTCTCGCGGTTCTCATATTGCAGGTTGATACGCAGCACTGCTTCGCGGCACTGGCCTACGGTGACATTGCGCACGAATACGTTTTCAATCAGTCCGCCGCGACAGGTACTAGTCTTGATGCGGATGACTCGGTCAAGGTCGGGACTATCCATCTTACAGTTTTCTACATACAGGTTACGGTATCCACCGGAGATTTCGCTGCCGATGACTACGCCACCGTGTCCTTTCTTCATATAGCAGCCGCGTACAATGATGTTTTCACTGGGAATGTCCCACTTGCGTCCGTCTTGGTTACGACCGGATTTGATGGCAATACAGTCGTCGCCGGTATCGAAAGTACAATTCTCTATTAATACGTTTTTACAAGATTCGGGGTCGCAGCCGTCACCGTTTGGACCACGGTTATAAACGTATACGCCACGCACGGTGAGACTTTCGCAGAATAGTGGGTGAATAACCCAAAAAGGAGAATTCAATAAAGTTACATCTTCTATCAGCACTGTATTACATGAGTACAGGTTGATGAGTTGCGGACGCAACCCGTCTTCAGGCGTCATTATGCGCTTATAAATGGGGGTGGAAGTTTCGCCGTACATCAACAGGCGTTCGCGTCCGCCGTTGCGCTGTGCCACCATGCCTTCTTTCCAGCCATAGCGGGGAGCACCGCACATAGGCCACCAAGTATCATTGGAACCTTGCCCGTCAATGGTACCTTTACCGGTGATGGCGATATTTGTTTCACCATAAGCATAAATCAGCGGGTGGGCATTATAGCAGTCTATCCCTTCCCAACGGGTGATAACTCCGGGAAAGTAGAGGCTCTGGTCGGTTGAAAATTTCAATATGGCTCCTTCTTCTACATGAAAGTTGACGTTACTTTTCAGCGTGATGGGACCTGTATAGAATGTGCCCTTGGGAACTATAACCGTGCCGCCTCCATTCAGGCAACAGGTTACTATGGCTTGGTTGATTGCCTCATGACAAGGTGCATCGGGAGTATCCGGTTTGGCGCCGAAGTCCGTGATGAGATACGTTTGCTTGGGGAAAGATGTTTTCTTGATTTGCTTTTCAATCTTTGCACTCTCCTTGAAGGCTTTATCGAAGTCTATCGGGTTGGCGATTGCCAATGAGGCCGAGAGAAGCAGGGAAAGAATTCCGAATACTTTTTTCATGTGTTTCCTGTTTTTCTGTTAAATGGTTATTAGATGTTGATGGCAAAGATAAGCGGAGAACCCCATTGCAACAGGTGAGTTTTTGATAGAAAATGTGTAATATTTGACGGAAGTACAAACAAGAGGTGAGTTTACGTATCATAAGACGGGAAAAAGGAATAATTAGTTGCTTCATAGCCGGTAAATCTATAAATTTATGCGCTGTAAAATTAGATATAGTAAGGAATGAAAAATAGATGGATATCGAACTCACGTTAATAAGGTAGATATACTATCATTTTGAATATAAACGAATCGGTCCGCATCTCAGACAAATTATTCTCTGAGATGCGGACCGATTGTGTCTTAGTGTCTTAAGTGGCTTTGATTACTTGTCCGAAGTTTTCGTTTCTTTATAAATTTTCCGTAGTAATCGCCGGGCCGGTACGGCTTTGATTTCTCCGTCGGGCGTGCCTTGAATCACGTCCTCGTTGCGCAAAGCTTTTTCTTCGAGCATTCTTCGTTCGGCAAGCGCCAATCCGTAGTGCAGTTTGCGGCTCAATTCTTTTCTCTCGTCATCTGACATAATTCTGTATGGTGTTAAAGAGTTTCACATCATGTACCTCAGTTACTATGTTACGTCCACCTTCTGCGACAATAACGCGTGGGGTATAGCTATTATCGGCCAGCAGCCAATAATCCACATAGGGCATATAAATATCAAACAGATTGTTGAGTCCTGCCTGGTAGCGGCGCAGGACAGTTTCTTTGGGGATGTCGTGTCCGCCCTTGCTGACACGTTGTGCGACACGTTCGATGGCTAGTTCCGGTGAATTCAACCAGAAGTAAATCAGGCTGACCTTGTAGCCCTGCTTTTGGGCCTGACTGACAAGACGGGTATAGGAACGTGTGGCGAGGGTGGTTTCAATAGAGAAGTTTTCTTGATTCTTCAGCAATTCATTGATGCGTTGCAGCATTAGCCGTCCGGCTTCAATCGCTACATTTCCGGGGTTGAAAGGAGAAAGACCTCGTGCTATCTCATCAGCATTGACAAACTCCTTGCATTGCAGCACTTCGGGCAATACTGTGTACGATGCAGTCGTCTTCCCGGCTCCATTACAACCACTGATAATATATAGCTGCTTATTGCTGTCCATACTCTTCTTATTGCATTCTGCTGCAAACTTACTACAAAAATGTTGAATTATAAACGATTGGTAGTTATAAAATAAAAAAGCAAATCGGTCTGCATCTCCAAAAGGCATTTCCTTTGGCATATGCAGACCGATACATTTCTTTTTATTTTACCGGCATCTTCTCAATCCGCCTCTGGTGGCGTCCTCCTTCAAACTGTGTGCTGAAGAATTCCCTCATAATCATGTCAGCTTCTTCCGTGCTGATAAAGCGTCCCGGCATCACGAGCACATTGGCATCATTATGTTGACGTGCCAGATGGGCAATCTCTGCTGTCCAACACAATGCAGCGCGGATGCCTTGGTGCTTGTTCAGCGTCATACTGATACCTTCACCGCTTCCGCAGATAGCGATTCCCGGATAACATTCTCCGGCTTCAACAGCGAGTGCCAAAGGATGGGCGAAGTCTGCATAATCGCAACTTTCAGTAGAGTATGTTCCGAAATCTTTGTACTCCCAACCTTTAACTTCCAGCCAACCGCGAACGTATTCTTTCAATTCAAATCCGGCGTGGTCGGAGCAAATTCCAATTGTTTTCATGTCCTTAATGTGATAATATGGCGATGTGCCAATGTGCCAATGGCTATGCAGCGTATATAGCGCAGCCAATTAGCATATTAGCACATCAGCACATTGAATAATTCTTATAACATTGCCTTTACTTGCTTGTAAACATTGTCAGCCGTAAAGCCGAGTTTTTCGTCCAGCACAGTGTAAGGAGCAGAGAAACCGAAAGATTCCAATCCCCAAATCTTACCGTTGACACCTACCAAGCCTTGCAGGTTGACAGGCAGACCAGCCGTTAAACCGAATACTTTTGCACCCACAGGGATAATGCTTTCTTGATAACCCGGAGCCTGGCTGCGGAACAAACCTTCGGACGGAGCAGATACGATGCGTACCTTTACACCATCTTTGCGCAACAATTCCGTACCTGCCACCAGTGTGGATACTTCCGAACCGGAAGCAACGAGCACCACATTCGGATTTTCATCGGAACCTGCCACGATATAAGCACCCTTGGCTGCCTGTTCGTAGTCATTTCCTGCGGGCAAGTTAGCAATATTCTGACGGGAGAAAATCAAACCTGTTGGAGTAGTTGTATTTTCCATTGCCAACTTCCATGCTATAGTTGTTTCTTCTGCATCTGCCGGACGAAGAACCAACATAGAGTTGTGTCCTTTGTGGTTTTTCAGTTTTTCCATCAGACGGATCTGAGCTTCCTGTTCTACCGGTTCATGAGTAGGACCATCTTCGCCTACACGGAATGCATCGTGTGTCCAAATGAACTTCACGGGAACTTCCATCAGTGCAGCCATACGTACGGCAGGTTTCATATAGTCAGAGAATACGAAGAATGTTCCGCAAGCAGGGATTACACCACCATGCAGTGCCATACCGATACAGCAGCAAGCCATAGTCAGTTCGGCAACACCAGCCTGGAAGAATGCACCGCTGAAATCACCTTTCTTGAAAGCATGCGTCTTTTTCAGGAAGCCGTCTGTCTTATCAGAGTTTGAAAGGTCGGCGGAAGCAACGATCATGTTTTCTACCTGAGTAGCAAGAGCGCCCAATACGGTAGCTGATGCAGCACGTGTGGCAGCACCTGCTTTTTGCTCGATAGCTGCCCAGTTTACTTCAGGAGCTTTACCAGAGAAGAACAGGTCGAGTTTGGCAGCCTTTTCAGGATTAGCCTTTGCCCATTCTGATTTAGCTGCATATTTCTTAGCCATAATTTCCTTCAGTTCAGCGGCACGTTTTGCGTACAGTTCCTTCACTTCGGGGAAGATTACGAATGGATTCGTCGGATCACCACCCAGGTTCTTGATGGTATTTACATAAGCATCACCACCCAAAGGAGCACCGTGAGTCGCACAGTTAGCTTCGTAGCTGCTACCATCTGCCTTACGTGCACCCTTACCCATTACGGTATGACCGATAATCAGGGTCGGACGTTCGTTTTCTGCTTTCGCTTCGTTCAAAGCGCCACGGATAGCGTCGGGATCATTACCGTTGATCTTGATCACCTTCCAGCCCCAAGCTTCGTATTTCTTGGCAGTATCTTCGATGGTTACGTCTTTGGTTTCAGTAGAAAGCTGGATGTCATTGGCATCATAGAACATGATGAGGTTATCCAGTCCCAGTGCACCTGCGATACGGCCTGCACCCTGAGAAATTTCTTCCTGTACACCACCGTCCGAAATATAAGCGTAGATGGTTTGTTGCATCACTTCTTCGAAACGGGCTTTCATGAATTTAGCTGCGATAGCTGCACCCACTGCGAAAGTATGACCTTGGCCGAGCGGGCCGGAAGTGTTTTCAATACCACGCATGATGTCGCGTTCAGGGTGTCCCGGGGTAGGACTGTCCCATTGGCGAAACTCCTTCAATTCATCCAGTGTGAATTTGCCTGCCAATGCCAACTGAGAGTAGAGCATCGGTGACATGTGACCCGGGTCCAGGAAGAAGCGGTCACGACCTTCCCATGCAGGATTTTCGGGATCATACACCAGAAACTCAGAGAAGAGTACGTTCACAAAATCGGCACCGCCCATGGCACCGCCCGGATGACCGGAATTAGCTTTCTCAACCATAGAAGCAGCGAGGATACGGATATTATCCGCTGCACGGTTCATAAGTTTGTTGTCGTTCATATTGATATTTATTTGATTTGAATACTATAATAAAGCTGGTTGAAGTGTCACTTGTTAATTTTAACAGCGACAAAGATAACTCTTTATGCGTAATTCGCAACATAGAAAGAGCCTCTTTTTTTGCTGTACTTCCGCTAGCTTCTTGTTTAAAATACAATAAGCCTTTTCGACTGATTTATTGTAACTCTATAGTAACAATAGACTTGGCTGGTAGTTTTATCTTCAATACGCCTTTATTGATTTTTACCTCTTTGAACGGAGCTAATTTTATATTATTAGGGTTCTCAAAAGAGTTGTAATCCGTCAGGTTGGCAGAAGTTAAGATTTCACCAACGGCTTTCTTAGCCTTCACATCCGGCAGGTTGATAGTAACTTCCTGTGCATTGTCGGCATCGATATTAGACATTGAGATGTGAATTTTGTCGTCCTTGTCTTTAGAGGCTGTAGCACTTACCATAGGTACTTTACGATTGTCGCGCACATCCATGATCTCGCAGTTCAGTTCGAGTGGGAGGTAAGTGGCATCCTGGTGTACATTGTACATCTTGAATACATAATAAGTGGGAGTCAGCACCATGTCTTTGCCTTTTGTCAGGATCATGGACTGCAATACATTTACTATCTGGGCAATATTCGCCATTTTCAGACGGTCGGTGTATTTGTGGAAGATGTCGAAGCTAAGAGATGCGACGAAAGCGTCACGCAATGTATTTTGCTGGTAAAGGTGTCCTGGGATGGTGCCGGGTTCTTCGTCCCACCAGGTACCCCACTCGTCGAGCATAAGGGCTACGTGCTTTTTAGGGTCATATTCGTCCATGATGGCGCAGTGCTTTTTGATAACGTCTTCTATCTCACGGCACTTGCCCATTGTCCAGTAATAATCGTCTTTGTCGAACTTAGTGGCTGCTCCCTTACTTCCGCTCCAGCCGGTTACGGTGTAATAATGGAGAGAGAGTCCGTTCATACGTCCGCCTACACGGTCCATCAGGACTTTAGTCCAGTTATAATCGTAATCGCTGGCACCACTGGCAATCTTAAACAGATGGTTACCGTCGTAGTTGCGGCAGTAAGTGGAGTAGCGGCGATATAAATCAGCATAATATTCAGGACGCATGCTTCCGCCGCAGCCCCAGCTTTCGTTACCTACACCGAGGTATTTCACTTTCCATGCTTTGTCACGACCGTTCTGGCGACGAAGTCTTGCCATCGGAGAGTCGCCTTCGGAAGTCATGTATTCTACCCATTTTGCCAGTTCTTCTACAGTACCACTACCCACGTTTCCACTGATATAAGGTTCAGTACCCAGCATTTCGCAGAGGTTGAGGAACTCATGTGTACCGAAACTGTTGTCTTCAATTGTACCTCCCCAGTTATTGTTTACCATTTTGGGGCGGTTCTCTTTCGGGCCGATACCATCCATCCAGTGATATTCATCGGCAAAACAGCCACCCGGCCAACGAAGTACGGGAACCTGAAGTTCTTTCAGTGCATTGAATACATCGGTACGATAACCTTTGATATTGGGGATATCCGAATTTTCTCCTACCCAAAGTCCACCATAGATGCAAGTACCGAGGTGTTCGGCAAACTGGCCGTAGATTTCTTTGGGAATAACTTGTGTGCCTTGGTCGGCATGAAGCGTGATCGTTGCACTCTTTTGTGCGGACAGCGATACGGATGCAGCTAAAAGTACGCTGCTGAATAATAATTTGTTTCTCATAATGGTTATTAGTTATATGATGTTTGTAATGTTATTATTTGAGTAAGCGAACCTCATAAATGGCAGGTGTCCACTCTGTTCCGTCGGGGCTGAAGCGTATCGGATAGCTGCCTGCACTTAACTTTTGGGGTAAAGAATAACAGAGCGTTATAAAACCCTCTTTATCAGGTTTGCTGATCGTTGGACTAACAGTCAGTTTTTCATTGTTAAGAAGGATGGCTACCTTGTTATGATCCTCTTTCCGTACAGTGATCATAAGCTGGGTGGCTTCTTCTTTTACTTTGAGGTTATAGCTGAACCAACCTTTGGCACGCCGGAAGTGACGGTCTTTATTGATTCCTGTTTCTGCCTGTTCGTACAGAATACCATGATCCGATTCAGGCTGTTGTTCACCGGGGAAAATGAGATCTACAGTCTGGTTGGCAAGTTCCATTGCTTTACGCTCGCTCAATGCCACTTCTTTGCGGATACTTTCTACTTCAGCTTCGGTTACCTGATGGAAATAAACGGCATAACGGGAATCGTGAAGACGGAAGAAGGGAATCAATTTCAGCGCTTCTTTCTGTGCCGGATAGACGCTACCGGTATAGGTAAATGCAACCAGGTCGTCGTTTATCCTGCGGAGTGATTGAGGCAGAGACGCGGCGGAACCTATCAGCATCGGTATTTCTTGCATGGAAATCTGTTTGCCATGGGCAATGTGTCCGCCACGGCTGTCATCTGCATATAGCCCGTCCATATTCTCCGTCCCTGTGGGGCTGGCAAGTACGATAGGGCCATACATGAATGCATAGAAATTTTCCCGATCCGGTATTTGCTCCAAGGCAACCTGCATGGGCATATTCAGGGTGATTTCATCTCCGGCTTTCCATTTGCGGTGGATGGTCAGGTACTCTCCCGGTTGGGCGTTCGTTTCCTGTACTTTGCCATTGACGGATACGCTGGCTCCTTTAGCCCAGGAGGGGTAACGGAGTTTGAGGCTGAATGCTTTCTTCTTGCTCTTTTCCACGCGGAAGCGGATTTGCTCTTCGTCGGGGAAACGGGTTTCCTGTACCAGTGTTACCTTTTTCTCTTGCCAGGTCAGGCGGGAGGGGATGAAGAGGTTTACATACAGCGTATCCTTTGCATGGGCGTAAATAAACTCTCCGTATTTGGTGTGATTCTCCAAACCGGAACCGACGCAACACCACATGGATGTTTCCGGCTGCGAATAAACGCGGTAGTGTCCCGGGCGCATAGGGGTGAAGTAAACAAATCCACCCTTTTCGGGCTGTTGTGAGGCAAGGATATGGTTATATAAAGCACGTTCGTAATAATCGGCAAAACGAATGTCGGGAGAAGTCTGGTAAAGCATCTTCGTCAGGCGAAGCATGTTGTAGGTATTGCAGGTCTCCGGACCTTGCACATCATTGAGCATGGATGTGAAGTTGTCTGCCGGATGAAAGTGCTCGCGTACACTGTTGCCGCCGATGCAGACGGAACGATGGTTTACCACGGTGTTCCAGAAGAAGCGGGCGGCGTGATCCCATTCGGAAGCATGATTCCAGTCTTTATCATCTTGTGCGAGGTCGGCGATACGTTTGTAGCCGATAACCTTCGGTATCTGTGTGTTGGCATGCATGCCTGTCAGGCGGTCCTCGTCTTTGATGAGAGGGTCGAGGATGACTTTATGGGAGAAGCGGCGTGCCAGTTCCAGGTATTTCTTGTCACCTGTGATTTCGGCAACATCGGCAAAAGTTTCGTTCAGTCCGCCGTGTTCGCTGCGGAGCATGTCTTGCATTTGCCGGTCGGTGAGTCCGGCGGTGATGTCTATCATCCAGTCGGTGAGGGCAATTAGCATCTGGCGGGCAAGGTCGCTTCCGGCGTAGAGGTAAGCGTCGCGCAGTCCGGCATAAGTCTTGTGTATATTGTATAGGGGCACCCATTTGCCGTTGAGGTCGAAACCTCCGGCACGGATATTCCCGGCTTTAATTTCTTTCCAAAGTTGCAGGCTTCCGGGAGTTCCTCCGATGAATCCGGTGTCTACGGCTTGCTGCGCACGATGTAGTTCGGCGAGCATATAGTTCAGCCTATTGTATATGGCTGTGTCTCCGGTAGCGGCATACATCATGGAGAGTGCGGAAATGTAATGTCCGCCGATGTGTCCGTCCAGTCCGGTGTTTTCCCAGTTGGTATAACTTGGCGCTTTGGGCGTCAGTCCGGCTTCGCGCAGGAAAGGGGCGATCAGGCGGTCGGGCTCCATGGCCATGATGTAGTGCAGGTCGGTCTGCTGGGCTTGCAGGAAGGGGCTTTCCAACAGCTTGACGTCTTGCAAAGGGAAATAGGAAACTTCTTGTTGGGTTTGAGCTTTCCCGGTGAAGAGAAAGCTGAAAAGGAACAGGGAGGTTATGAGGGTTGATTTCATAATTGTATCAGAGATTTGGGGTTGGAATTATTGGTACTTTACTGTACGGGGTGTGCGTACTGAGCGGTATGGGGTGTGCGTACTGAGCGGTACGGGGTGTGCGTACTGAGCGGTACGGGGTGTGCGTACTGAGCGGTACAGGGTGTGCGTACCGAGCGATACATAAAGTATCTGCCATCCTGAGCTTGCCGCGGGCTCTCTTCTCTTTGCACCCGGTGAGATGAGATGCTCCGGCTTCGCTCAGCATGACAGATGTTTTTCAATGTATCACAGTGACCCGCTTACTTCTTGAATTTCACCGCCGCTTCTTCGATGGGCAGTGCCGCCTTGTAGTTTTCGATGTATGCGTTGAAGCCTGCCACATCTTCAGCTGTAGGCGCTATCTCAACACCCGCGTCTCCGCCAAACACTTGCTCGTCCAGGAAAGCGTCGAGAGGTTGCTTCTTCTGGTTGTTCACAAGGAATGAAGCCAGCAACGCAATACCCCAGGCACCACCTTCACCGGCCGTTTCCATTACGGAAATGGGTGAGTTCAGTGCTGCCGCAAGTACTCTCTGGCCCACATTCTTAGTCTTGAACAAGCCTCCGTGTCCTGTGATTCTGTCAACTTTCACCTTTTCTTCTTTGAAAAGGATGTCATTGCCAATCTTGAGGACACCGACAGAAGCGTACAAGTGCGTCCGCATGAAGTTCGCAAGGCTGAACTTGTCATTGGCCGAACGTACAAACATCGGTCTTCCATCCGCAAATCCTGTTACAGGCTCGCCTGAGATGTAATTGAATGAAATGAGGCCGCCACAATCCGCATTGCCTGTCAGGGCATGATTGTAGAGTTTTCCATATACTTCGTTCATATCTACAGGTATACCCAGCAATTCCTGGTATTCCTTGAATAGGTTGATCCATGCGTTGAGGTCAGATGTACAGTTGTTGCAATGTACCATGGCTACGGGACTTCCATCGGGAGTTGTTACCATATCGATCATTTCGTAGGGCTTTGACAGATCTTTCTCCAATACAATCATGGAGAATGAAGAGGTACCTGCCGATACGTTTCCTGTACGCTGCTTAACGGCATTGGTTGCCACCATACCGGTACCTGCATCTCCTTCGGGCGGGCAAACCGGTATTCCAGCTTTCAAATGGCCGGATACGTCGAGCATCTTAGCGCCTTCCGGTGTCAGGAAACCTGCATTTTCACCAGCCGGCAATGCCTTGGGAAGAATATCCAGCAATTTCCAGTCGTATCCCTTCGGAGCGATTAACTCGTCGAACTTGGCCACCATTTCAGCGGAGTAGTTTTTGGTAACCGGGTCTATGGGGAGCATACCAGATGCATCGCCTATGCCCAATACCTTTTTACCGGTCATCTGCCAATGGATAAAACCTGCGAGCGTTGTCAGATAATCGATATCTTTCACGTGTTCTTCGTTGTCCAGAATGGCCTGATACAAGTGAGAAATGCTCCAGCGCAGAGGAATATTATAAACGAACAGTTCTGATAAAGCCGCCGCAGCCTCACCCGTATTGGTGTTTCTCCAAGTACGGAAGGGCACGAGAATCTCTTCTTTATCATTGAATGCCATATAACCATGCATCATGGCGCTGACACCGATTGCCGCCAAAGCTTCTATCTCTATGTCATACAGGCTCTTCACGTTTGAGCGAAGGTCGGCGTAACAATCTTGCAGTCCATACCAGATGGCCTCAACGCTATATGTCCAAAGTCCGTCAACCAACTGGTTCTCCCAGGTGTGACTTCCTTGAGCGATGGGTTTGTTTTCCTGGTCAATCAAAACAGCCTTGATTCGAGTGGAACCGAATTCTATGCCAAGAATGGCCTTGCCTGCTTCGATGGTTGATTTTGCGTCTGGTTTCATAATCAACAAAGCGCTTTGTTCAACATGTAATATACTTCATTCATGCGCAGTTCTTTCTTGAACTCGCTGATAGTTGTATTTTCATCGATGACTACCATTTCGATACCTGCCATTTCTGCATAATCTTCCCAGTATTCTACAGTCAGATCATAAGAGAAGCTGGTGTGGTGAGTACCACCTGCCAGAATCCATGCGGCGGCACCTACTTCGAGGTTCGGCATCGGAATCCACAATGCGCTGGCAACGGGCAGTTTGGGCAGCGGTTTGCTCTTGATACATTCTACCTTGTTCACGATGAGGCGGAAACGGTTGCCCAGGTCAACGATAGTAGCGGCTACGCCTTCACCTTGTTTGCTGGTGAATACAAGACGTGCAGTTTCGCTATCGATACCAATGGCAAGACGGTGTACTTCCAGTTTCGGTTTTGCTTCAGCAATCAGCGGACAAACTTCCAGCATGTGTGCCTGGAGGATAGCGCTCTTTTCACCGTCGAAATGCAAAGTATAGTCTTCCAGGAAAGAACAACCTTTCGGCATACCTTGGCTCATGAACCATGTGGTACGGTACAAAGCGGCAGTTTTCCAGTCACCTTCCGCACCGAAACCATAACCTTCTTCCATCAGACGTTGAGAAGCCAATCCCGGAATCTGGTCAAAGTCACCGAGGTCGTTGAAGTTGGTAGTAAATGCTTTGGCACCTGTGTCTTTCAAGATACGACGGAGAGCGATTTCTGCTTTTGCAGAGTTCCATACTTTGGTATAAGCTTCTGTTCCGTTTTTTTCCAGTTCAGGAGCATGGTCGTATTCTTTGAAGTAAGTATCTACCATTGCCTGTACGTCTTTGTCTTCCACTGCATTGTAGTACTTCATCAGGTCGTTTACCGGACAGTAGTCTACGTGGTAACCCAAAACTTGTTCAGCGGATACCTTGTCACCATCAGTAACAGCAACGTTGTTCATCTGGTCACCGAAACGGATAATCAGCATATCTTGTGCATCAGCCCATCCGGCGCAAACGCGCATCCATGTCGCGATCTGGCCCTGTGCTTTTTCATCTTGCCAGTGGCCTACCACTACCTTACGGTTTTTACGCATACGGGTTACAATGTGGCCGAATTCACGGTCACCGTGAGCTGACTGGTTCAAGTTCATGAAGTCCATATCCATGGTATCCCAAGGAATTTCTTTGTTGAACTGAGTATGGAAGTGCAGCAACGGCTTCTTCAGTTCCTGCAAACCGTGAATCCACATCTTGGCAGGAGAGAAAGTGTGCATCCAGGTGATAACACCGATACATTTCTCATCATTGTTAGCAGCTTTGAAAGCTTCAGTTACTTCTTTAGAAGAGTTTACCGTACCTTTATAAACCACCTTTACCGGCAATTTGCCGCTGGCGTTCAATCCGGCTACCATTTCATTACTGTGTGCGTCTACTGCGATAACTGCGTCACCTCCGTACAGGAGCTGTGCTCCGGTTACGAACCATACTTCATATTGATCAAATGCGTTCATAATTCTTTAATTTTTAGTTGTTAATTTTTAATTGTCGATTGTTTACTGTCCATAGTAAGCGTTAGGCCCATGCTTGCGGTTGAAATGCTTTTCTACCAACAGCGGATTCATGGTCAGTTTCGGATTGACGGCATAAGCAATGCTTGCCATCTTAGCCACTTGTTCCATTACCACTGCGTTGTGTACAGCATCGTGCGCATCTTTTCCCCAAGAGAAGGGACCGTGATTCTTTACCAGTACTCCCGGGGTGTGTACAGGGTTCAGCCCTTCAAAGCGCTTCACGATTACATTTCCGGTTTCCATTTCATACGCTCCTTCCACTTCTTCCTTTGTCATATCTGCCGTGCAAGGTATGGCATCGTGGAAGTAATCTGCGTGTGTCGTTCCGATATTCGGAATGTCACATCCGGCTTGCGCCCAGGCAGTAGCGTACGTAGAGTGGGTGTGTACCACACCGCCGATTTCAGGGAAAGCCTTGTAGAGTACCACGTGGGTCGGAGTGTCTGAAGACGGTTTCAATCGCCCTTCCACTACCTTGCCATCGAGGTCAACCACCACCATGTCTTCCGCCTTCATATCGTCATAACTTACACCACTGGGTTTGATGACTACCAGCCCCGTTTCACGGTCGATAGCCGATACATTTCCCCAGGTGAAGATAACCAGTCCATGCTTCACCAGTTCAAGGTTGGCATGGAATACCTTTTCTTTCAGTTCTTCCAGCATAATTTCATTTGTTAATGCGATAAGGTTTTAGAGTGATAATGTGGTAAGGTTTTAGAGTGATAAAGGTAATATCACCCTATCACTTTATCACTTTATCACCCTATCACTTTATCTATCACAGTTTAAAAATCGGTGCCTTGCGGTATGCCTTCTCATTGAATTTGTATAAGGCAGCTCCGCGTTTGGAACCTGTTTTATCAATCTTATCTGTTTTTTCAATGTAGTCCATTTCGGCTATCCGTTTACGGAAGTTACGCTTGTCTATCTGTTCACCGTAAATAGCTTCGTAGAGGCTTTGCAGTTGAGACAGCGTGAATAACTTCGGTAACAGGTTGAAGCCGATAGGCTCTGTGGATGCTTTCTGTTGCATCAATTCCCGTGCTTGTTTCACCATTTGCGGATGGTCGAAGATCAAAGGCGGTAATTCATTGATGTTTACCCAGTAGGCATTATGCTGGTGCACCAGTTCGCGGTCGTACTCGTTGATGTTGATCAATGCATAGTAAGCAACAGAGATAACCCGTTCTCCCGGATCACGTTCCACTTCGCCGAACGACCCTACTTGCTCCATATATACATTTTCCAAACCGGTGAGTTCCGCCAGTACACGTTTGGCAGCATTATCCACACTTTCACCTTGTTGCACGAATCCACCCATCAGAGACCATTCACCCATTGCCGGCTGAAAGTTTCGTTTCAGCAATAACAGGCTCAGTTCTCCTTCGTTGAAACCGAAGATGATGCAGTCGATACCAACGTAAAAGGTTGGATTTGAACTATAGTAATTACTCATCATATATTTTTAGTTACGAGCTGCATGCTACAAGCTACAAGTAGGTTGTGCTATCATACCCGGACGACACTCGTAACTTGTAGCCCGTAGCTTGTAACTGTTTTACCAGAAATAGATATAGAAAGCGGCAGTGATACCCAGGATAATAACCGTATGGATAATATCCCAATGGTTCCAACTGACGCGCGTTTCCGCTAATTGTTCTGGAGTTGAAGTACCAAATACCAAGCCTTGTATTTTCTCCGCACTTGGCGCTTTCGTAGCCAGGCTGACCAAAATAACTACGATGATACAGAATAAGAACATCCATCCACAGAAGAACAACCAGTTCATATCATAGAACAGATATTTGAATGTACCGCCTGCCACGTCGCCTGCGTTGCTATAATATACTTTGGCTCCCAAACGAGTCAGACCAATAACCATACCGGCAATCAATCCCCACATACCACCTTGTGCAGAAGTACGCTTCCAGCAGATACCCAACAGGAAGGCTGCGGCGATACCCGGTGCCAATACAGACTGTACGTCTTGCAGGTAAGTATAAAGTACATCACCTACGCTACGCATGATAGGTATCCACAAAATACCCAGAATCACAATTACAACAGTTGCTGCTTGCCCGATACCCACCAATTTCTTTTCAGATGTTTTGGGCCTGAAGCGTTTGTAGAAGTCAATTGTAAACAACATAGCTGAGGAGTTGAAAAGAGACGCCAGTGAGCTCATCAAAGCTGCCAGGATACCGCAAACTACCAGACCTTTAACACCTGCCGGCAATAGTTTTGCTACCAATGTCGGGAAAGCTGCATCGGCATTTGCCACACCGTTGTCCAGCATCGGCAAGAAACCTTCACCACCGGCACCCAGATACTTCTGATGCAATGCAAAAGCAATCATACCCGGAATCAGGAATAAGAATACGGGTAACAGTTTCAGATAGGCACCGAAGATCGTACCGCGACGTGCTTCTTTCTGGTTCTTACCTGAAAGAACACGTTGCACGATGAATTGGTCGGTACACCAGTACCAGAAACCGATGATGGCTGATCCTATCAATGCTCCCAGCCAGGGGAAGTTAGGGTCACTATTGCTGCGGATTAATTCCGTCATAGTATTTCCTTGATCGTTTACGGTAACTGCACCACAAATTCTCATCATTTCGTCCCATCCACCTAATTCTTTGAAACCAAGAACGAGAATAATCAGTGAGCCCAATAACAAAATAGGTGTTTGCAATACAGAAGTATAAAGTACAGACTTCATACCACCAAAGATTGTATATAACGCAGTTATCAAAACCAGACCGATTGCTGCAATCCAGAAGAAATCAATTCCCCAAAGTTCTTTAATTCCGAATACTTGTTGGAAAACCAAACCACCGGCATATACCGTAACTGCTACCTTAGTCAATACGTAACTGATTAAAGAGATAACAGACAATATGGTACGTGATTGCGGATTATAACGACGTTCCAGGAATTCAGGCATCGTATATACCATACTTCTTGAATAGAAAGGCACGAATACCCATCCCAAAATAAGAATCATCCATCCCTGAATCTCCCAGTGTGCCATAGCCATACCACTGGAAGCTCCTGCGCCTGCCAAACCAATCAGGTGTTCCGAACCGATATTTGATGCAAAAATAGATGCACCAATCGCAATCCATGTAGCATCACGTCCACCCAAGAAATAATCTGCTGAGTCGTTCTGTTTTTGTCTGACAACCCAAACAATAATACCTATCAGAGCCAAAGCGAAGACTCCAATTACAATCCAATCTAATGCTTCCACAATACTTATGTTTAAAAGTTAACTATTATTTCTCTACTGAGAATTTAAAAATACATTCGCTGTTGTAAGTTTGTCCCGGCTCCAGTACAACGCTCGGCCATTCGGGCTTATTGGGACTGTCGGGATAGTGCTGTGTTTCCAGGCAAACGGAAGCACGTTGATTATAAGTGATACCTTTTTTGCCGGTTACGGTTCCATCCAGGAAATTGCCTGTATAAACCTGTATACCCGGTTCGTTGGTGTAAACTTCCAGTGTAATACCACTTACCGGTGATGTCATTTTTGCAGCTACCTGAGAGAGGTCGCCCTTTGTGTTCAGCACCCAATTGTGGTCATAACCGTTTCCATTCTTCAACTGTGCGAAATCGAAGTTTGTGATGTCTTGTCCTACAGTCTTGGGAGTAGTGAAGTCCATCGGAGTATCTTTCACTGTTACAATTTCTCCTGTAGTCATAAATGTGCTGTCTACTGGAGTGTAATTGTCTGCATTTACATATAAGATATGATCTGTTGCAGCATTTGCAGGATTACCGGATAAGTTGAAGTAGGAGTGGTTGGTCATGTTGATAACCGTTTTCTTATCTGTGGTAGCACTATACTTTATATCTATAGCGTTGTCATCAGTCAGTTTGAAAAGAACTTTAGCTGTTACGTTGCCTGGGAATTTTTCATCTCCGTCCGGTGAAATACGAGTCAGTTCCAAGGTAGTGTCGTCAATCGGATTGGCTTCATATACCTGATATTGCCAGCCTTTGGGACCACCATGCAAGCAATGCCCGAAGTTGTTTTGCGGTAATTGGATAGTATCTCCGTCCAGTACGATTCTTCCCTGGTTGATGCGGTTTGCATAGCGGCCGATAGAAGCACCGAAGTCACTCGGAATGTTGACATAGTCGGCAATGCTGTCAAAGCCTAGAACAACGTCCTGCATATTCCCGTTTTTATCGGGAACCATAATAGAAACGATACGTCCTCCGAAGTTAGTGATGCATACTTCCATGCCCGACTTGTTCTTCAAGGTGTAAAGATCTGTTTTGGCATTGTTCACTTCTGTTTGAAAATTCACCGGATTCAGACCGGACAAAGTCAACTCCTGAGCTGGCTTGTTATTGCACGCAGATAACATCAGTGCGGCAATTCCTGCAAGTAGAAAACTGTTTTTCATGGTTCTATTTTTAATGTAAATGAGATAATTATCTAATTTTGGGTGTAAAAGTAACACTTTATTTGAGTGTGTTAGCTACACTTGTATATGTTATGTAACATAAAAGTAAAAAAACAGCCTCAAATGTCGGGTTGTTGAGGCTGTTTTTAGAGCCCAGATTTACTAATTCCCTACCAAGTTCGTATCAACTCCTTACCAACTCCCTATCAAGTCCAAATGTATAGACACGAAGCAGATACGGTTCATATCCTATCCGGATATGGACGAAATCTTATTTTATTTCTTCTTTTTACCCCAATACGTCTTGCTGTTGGTATACCCTGCATAAACAATTGTATGAGTTCTCGGGCTGGCTTCCCAATCCACTTCCCGTTGCAGACATACTTCTACTCCATTGCTGAATGTGATGCGCTGGTTGTCGGCATCATAGTTCCACGTTGCGCCTTTCCAAGAACCATCGGTTACTTTATGATCGGCAGAAAGTGCCATTGTATTGGATGTTTTCTGCTTTCCGTAAGAGTAGGAGAGGTCTATATGTTCCCAACTTCCTGTCAGTTCATCTTCTGTTATGGGCAGTTGGGGCACGGCGCCATAACGTTCCGGCATTACTACCGGCCATCCCGTACTGGTCCATTTGATGGAACGTACATGCCCCATCATCACGGCATTGCTCGCATTGATACCCGGTATATCTTTGGGCAGACGTCCTTGCGAGGCATAATACCAATTCCCATTTCCATCGTCAAAAATAGCACAGTGAGCGATACCTACCCATCCGTTGCTGTTGCTGAACTTGTAGGGGTGTGTAACGATGGGGAGCATTTCGCCGCCGAATCTGGTGAGATCTGTTCCGTCAATGCCTAAGTAAGGACCCAGAATGCTTTGAGAACGACACACGCGTGTGTTATAAGGTACCTCCAATGCATCATAAGCCATGAACAGGTAATAATATCCGGTGTTTGGATTATAAATGATTTCCGGTCCTTCGGATGCCTGCCAGCGATTCCCAATCTGGCGGGTGACGAGTAGTTGCCCGTAAGGAGCTATATCTTCTTCCGTTCCCCAAGGTTTGGGTAATGTATTCAGTGGCTTTCCGGTGGCTGCATCTACTTCCAGAGCCGCTATGCCGCTATGCCATGAGCCGTAAACCAGATAGTGCTTGCCATCTTTGTCGATAATATAACTGGGGTCGATTGCATTCCATTTATAATAGCAATTTGTCCAGTCATCGGGCTTGACGTTGAAATTTAATTCTTTATCAGAGGCATTTGTGATGACGTATCCTTTGTCTTCCCAACCTCCATTATTGGCGGGATCGGTGTTTTCCATCATACCGATAAAGGCACGTTCGCCCCAGGTGTTCTCACCGTTGATCAGACCCGGGCATACGATGGAGTAGTACATGCGATAAAGCCCGTTTCTGACTTTCCGGACACTGGGTGCCCAATAGCCAAAGGTACTTATGTCAGGCTGAACTTCATTCAACCCCATGGCTTTGCGTATTTCGTTCAATTTAGGAATCACCCAGTCGGGTAGTGAGTTCATGGTACCTCCCATGTATTCCCAATTCACGAGGTCTTTGGATCGACGGCAGTGAAAATGTCCGCCGTATTCATGCGCATTGCCATACGAGGCATCCGTCTGATACATGTAATAATAACCGTCTTCGGCTAATACTATACTGGGGTCATGTACATTGGCTAAATTCCATTGGCTTCTGTTGCTCCAGTCTGCAATGCTGATATAATTATCAGGGTAGGAAGGAGCTATGTATTTGTCCAATTCGGAAGTAATGCTGCGGGCTGCCGTTGTGAATGAAATTTCTGTTGAATAGGCAGGATTCCCATTGGCTACAGTGGCAAAAGCCTTGGCATAGTATTTAGTTTCAGGCTCAAGTTCCGTTATGGTCAGGTTGAGTGACAGACCTGCGCTGCTCATTTCAACAGTCCGGTTGGAAATGGTCGGATTAGACTGGGTATCATAACAAATACCTTTCTTTAAGATAGCGGATGGGGTATTTGTTGTGATAGTCGCAATTATAGTTGCTCTATCTTCCGTAACATTTGACACAGATGGTGTCGAAATGGAAATAGTTGTCTCGTCTATGTCAGGCTCATTGCTTTCGCTGCTGCACGCTCCTGATAAAACGGAATAACTGAAGAGTAATAGGGTCCACTTGAAGAACTTCATAGGTAAATCGTTATAGGTAAATTAGTACTATAGAGAAGCAAATTGCGAGTTACAATTATAAAAGCAATGCTGTTAAATTGTAACTCGTAATTAATATAGTTTTATTCAGTAGGAGTTTCTTCAGAAGGCGTTTCCGGTTCTGTTACTCCTACAGTCATTTTCACTTCAGGCGAATAAACTACTCCATTAGGGTAAAGAGTAGCAAAAGCCCGTACATAATATACAGTATTGTCTGCCAACTCAGTCAGAGTCGCTTCCATCTTTCCATTCTCAGGAAGAGTTTTCACTGTGGCACTGTAGATGGTAGGATTCTTGGAAGTATCATAGCAGAAGCCATAGGCCATTACTCTGATAATGCCTTCATCCAAATCTTGCTGACTGACTATTACATCAGAAGTCGCTATAGCGGTAGGAGCGGCAATCTCGGTCAGTACAGGTGCACCGAGAGATAGTTCATGGCTATCATTGTCATCATCGTCACAAGCGGTAAAACCGATGAGCAGTGAGCAACTCACCATTAGTATGCTTAACCATTTATTAAGTTTCATATTTTCGGAGTTTTAATGAGTTTATTTTTTTATTGCATTTCCCAGCCGGGATTTTGTCCTAAGTTAGGCAATCTCTTGACTTCGGCATCCGGTATCGGGAAGTAGTAGTTCTTCGGGCTGTTGAAAGCACGTGATTGGTGCATTTCCGCCGGACCGTAATTGAACACCGTGCTTTGCCCCGGAGTTACAGCTACACCGTAAAGGTTGTAAACCTGCTGGTAGTAGGGCAGACTCTTTTCGCTGGCAGCACTTTTGCCTTCGAATAACTTCCAGCGGCGCTCGTCGAAGAAACGATGGTCCTCGAAGCAAAGTTCGATGCGGCGTTCGTTGCGGATACGTTCGCGAAGCTGCGACTGGCTCATTCCACTGTAGGGTGGCATGCCTACACGGGCACGCACTTCGTTCACATATTGATAAGCATTGTCCGGGCCTTCAGCTTCGTTGATGGCTTCGGCAGCATTCAGCAATACTTCGGCATAGCGGAAGATAGGACAGGCGTGTGTATAAGTAGTCGGACTCTTGAACGACATATTATTCAGGAACTTCTTAGTATAGTATCCGGTGAGTGTTCCACCGTGCAGTTCATGATAATCTTTGCCGGAACCATAAGTAACATCTACTTCACGTTCTTCATCTTGTTTTGCATCTCCCCAGATAGAACCGTGGTGCAGAATGGTTTGCTCCAAACGTGGGTCACGGTTGGCGTACGGATTCTGCGGATCGTAAGACGGATCTTTATCTATAGGAAGACCATTTTTAGTTTCATAGCTATCCACCAGGTTCTGTGTCGGATTGGTACGTCCGGTTGAGTTTACACTACCACTGAATCCGCAGGGAGCCAGGAACAGTTCTATTTCACGGGTTTGCCATTCTGAACGGCTCAAGATATACTCGTTGTTCAGGTGAGGCGTGGAAACGAAACATTCATAATAGTTCTTGTCCGTATCATTATCTGCCGTAGTATACAGTCTGTACGGATTGCTCTGGGATCTGTTTTTCGTGATGAAGTCTGTTGCAGCCGTTGCAGCTTCCCTCCATAGGGAAGCGTCATTGTTAGGATTGTGCAAAGGCGATGCTCTGTACAACAATGCTCTTGCTTTTAATGCATACGCTGCAGCACCGTTCACACGTCCCCAGTTCAGCTCTTCCTGTGCATACCGGAAAGGCAACACGTCTTTTATCTTATCACATTCGTCAGCAATCCATTTCAGTGCATCGGCGCAATTGGTGCGTGCCATGTTCATTTGTTCCGGATTGGTGTATTCGAAAATGATGGGCTCGCCGTTCTCATCTTCACCTACGATGGGGATATCGCCGAACCAACTGGCCTGGTCGAAGTGGAAGATGGCACGGAGCAGTCGGGCTTCAGCCATGTAACGGTCGTACAAACGGTTGTCGTCACCCTCCATTTCAGTATTCTTCACAACGCTTTCGCGGGCATACTTCAGAAAGTTGTTGGCGGCACGGATGCCTTTGAAGTTCTTTGGCCAGAAATCTTCTGCAAACGAATGTTTGGTTGCGGAATAAGCGTCTGTCAATACACTGTGATAGTAATGTACACTCCAGAAAGAGAGTGCATTATCCGTCATACAATCGCGTGATGCACCACGGAACTGGCCATCTGTATAACCTACGAACGCATCCGGTAGGTAGGTATATATATTTGCCAGATAGCCGCGGGTATTCTCAAATTTCTGGAACACCTGTTCCGCATCCAGGGTCAAGTCTACCTCTTTGTCTAAGAAGTCGCTGCAAGAGGTGAAATTTACAGCCAGCAGTGCGGCTGCCATATATTTGAATATCTTTTTCATATTTCTCTGTTTTTCATATTAGAAACCAATGTTTATACCGAATGTAAATGTCCGGGTTTTTGGATACCACCATACGTAGCTCATCGGCTTTTCCGGGTCACAACCATCGGGTACGCTGCTCCATGTGCAGAGGTTATATCCGCTGAAGTAGAGACGGCACTTGGTCAGGTTGGCCTTTGCAATCAACCGTTTGGGTAATGAATAACCTACTTCGACGTTGCGGAGTGACAAGAAGTTGCCATTTACAATCCAAATGTCATTCTGATAAGTTCCCGTATCGCGGTCACTGTCGATGGCATTATAACTACCGTAAGTAGGACGAGGATAGGTTGCATTCACGTTGCGCGAATCAAGCGGATCGTCAGTATAGTAACCCCATGTTTTTACCACTTCGTGGGTACCTTGATTACCCCATCCTGACCAGGCAACAGCCGGAGACAAGAATACATCACGGTTCAGATAAGCGGTGAATACGGCACGGGCATCGAAACCTTTCCATTCGAAACCGAAGTTAAGGGTCGGAATCAACTCGGGGATAATGGTGTATGTATCCGGTATCATGTCGTTAGAGTCAATCTGGCGGTCGCCATTCAAGTCTTTGAATACGGCTGTACCGAGTTTCTGTGCACCATTGGAGGCTGTATTATACGGATATTTTTCCGGATGGTCAATAGCATCCTGCTGGCTGGTTGCAATCAGGTTGGCGTCGCTGGCCCATTGAATGAATTTGTAACGGTTCCAACCGCCGACACCGTTGTTGAATGAGCTTTCGTATAGGCCGGCTACAGAAGTGTAGTCATAGATACGGTTGCCTGTTTTACGTTGCCATTCCACGTTAGGTTCTGTTTCGTCCATTTCAGTAATCTTATTCGTATTGTAGGTTAACATACCTTCAATATAGTAGTTGAAATCACCAATATGATGACGATGTCCGAGTGTAACTTCAAAACCTTTCGTTTCAGCTTTTCCGTATGAGTCTTGTGCAACAGAGATTCCCAAGAGGGAAGGTACACTGGTGCGAGTAACCAGAATGTTAGAACGCCATTCTTGGAAAGCATCTACCGAACCATAGATCTTTTTATTCCAGAAGTCGAAGTCTAACCCGATATTCAGCATGTCCGAGATTTCCCATTTGTTATTGGCGTTACCAGCCATTGTTTCCGCAAATCCGTTGATGTAAGAACCGGAATATCCAAAACCGTAACCAGTAGCGGAACCATACGTATTTTGATAAGCATAACGACCCCCGCCTGTGGTGGATTGTCCGGCACGGCCGTAAGAAGCGCGAAGTTTCAAGAGGTTGATATTCTTATTTTTCAGCCAGGGCTCTTCGGAAGCTACCCAACCTGCGGATGCACCGTAGAAAGTTCCCCAACGTTGGTCTTCCCTGAAATTATCACAACCCATGCGTGAGATGTTTCCGGAGAAGATATAACGGTTGGCGTAGTCGTAAGTTACTTGTCCGTTGTATGAAAGATAACGGTTGGAAGATGCATATCCGTTCGATTGGTTACGGTAAGCGCGAGCGAATGCGCGGGCTTCAACGGTGTGTTGACCGAATTTGTTGCTGTAACCTAAACCTCCCATCAAGTTCAGATTGTAGTAGAACTCACGCTGGTTAGGAGTCGGATCACTCAATGCGGAATACGTGGTGTACTGCGTATATTTGAATTGTGACGGATCGGTTACATCCATATTCATATAATCATAGTTATATGAATTTACACTGTTCCTTTGAGTGGATTCGAACGTTTCATAGGAGTCAAAACTAATGGTTGCATTCACTTTCAGACCTTTCAATATGGGGCTTAAATCACCGTTGACGTTCAATGTAGAATACAAATTACGACGACGGTTCTTTTCCTGACCCGAAGCGGCGAGGTAGCGACCTGCATTGTTAGCGGTACTGGAGGCGTAGATCTGACCATTCGGTGTGAATACCGGTTCCATAGGGTTGGCTTCGACAACTCCAAATGTAGTTAAATTGAACACACCTTCTGTGGGCTGGGTAATGTTGTCGATACGTCCACCTAAGTCAAGAGATACGTTGAGGTGCTTGGTTACATCAATATCGATGTTCGAACGTAAGTTCCAGCGGTTCAATGTATGACCGGTGTTGTAGTTCTCGTTGTAATTAGTCCACTTGTCATTCCACATGCCTTCCTGACGGAGGTAAGAGAATGAAACATAATAGCGGGCACGTTCGTTACCACCACTGATTTGCAGGTTAGTCTTGTACATAGGAGCTGTTTCGCGATAAAGTTCGTTGGCCCAACTGGTATTGAAGTATCTGTATTGATCGATACCTTCCAGTGTTTCTCCGTTGCATACGCGGCGGTACATTTCAATCTGTTCGTCGGTGTACATGGGATCCTGACCATCCAAATATTTCACCCGGTTGCGTGTCAGAGCCATGTTATAAGAATTCTGGTTTTCCATTTTGTTACTCAACATCTGGAAACCTACCTCCTGCGTGAAGTCGATATTCGTCTTTCCGGCGCTACCGCGTTTGGTAGTTACCAGGATTGCACCATTGGCACCGCGCATGCCGTAAATTGCAGTGGCGGCAGCATCTTTCAGGATGGTGATGTTCTCAATAGGGAACGCGTCGAGGAAAGAAAGGTCACGTTCCATATTATCCACCATAACCAGCGGGGCACGTGCACCGGTATTCATGGTACGGATACCACGTATATACATGGCTGTTTCCGTCCATCCCGGTTCACTGGACCATTCGTAAGTTTCCATACCGGTAACGGTAGAGGTGAATGCATTCTGAAGCACTGTGATAGGATGCTTTTGCAATTCTTCACCGGTTACTACAGAGGTTGATTCGGTAACCAGCTTTTTGGCTTTGCGCCCGAATGCCACAGGAGTGGTGTGGAGGTATTCGTCAAGGTCTGATTCCAGTTCAATCTTGAAACCTTCATTAAAGTCTACCGCTACTTGTGCATTTTTATATCCCACGCTGCTGATGCATATTTCATCCGACGCTCTTACATTCTTCAAACTGAAGTACCCGTTCTCGTCGGAGAGGACGATGCGGCTTTCTTCGGCCACATTCACCACGGCTCCGGCAATAGGATTGCCTTCCGTGTCCACAATACGGCCTTTCAACGTCTGTGTGTTCTGTGCCCAGACAGCGCCGGTGGCAAAGAGTAAAGTTACCAGCAGCAAGGCTTTGCCTGCTCCGGTCATTTTCTTTATGATATGATTCAAATTATACATATTCTATATTTGATTTAAGGATTACCATTCCGGATTGTTTTCAATTCCTGTTTTCCAGTATTCACCTTCAGGGATAGGATAGAGGTACATCTTCTTTTGGAACACGCGTTTTTGGGCCACTTTGCGGGTGATGGTTCCATTGGCAGCTACATCGATACCGATGATATTGCGTCCCAATGCCTCTTCCGCTACATTCCAGCGGCGTACGTCCCATGCGCGATGTTCTTCGAATGCCAATTCTACCGTGCGTTCTTTGCGGATGAAGTTGCGCATCTTCTCTTTGGTGTTCAGATCTGTACGGTCGGCAACATTGCCGGTAATGCCTGCGCGATGCCGAATCAGGTCGAGTTGGTCGTATACTTCCTTACAAGGACCTTGCACTTCATTCAGTGCTTCGGCATAATTCAGCAGAATTTCCGCATAGCGGATGATAGTCCAGAGACGACGTGAATTACCGCTATGGTTTGCACTCAGGATGGTTTCCGGCATGTATTTGCGTACATAATAGCCGGTCGGGGTAGCGTTAGCATTTCCTACAGGATTATCACGCTGTCCCTTGACAACATTGATTACACCATTCCCCCAGGATACGCCATTATAAAGAATGGAAGCTGCCAGACGTCCGTCGCGATTAGCCCACATGTTGGCATCGCTGTAACCACTTGCGGCGTTGATGCTCGGATTAACCCCGTTATAAACTGGGGCTCCGGTTTCGTCGTACTCCTGAAAAGGAGAACTACCGTCAATCATGTCATACATGTCTATTAGGTTTTGGGACGGGCAGAGACCACCACTGCCTCCTTCACCTACCGGGACATCATAGCGAATGTTATTCCATGAGATGGTTCCATCATTGCGATAGAAAATCATTTCTTTATTGCTTTCTTCATATGGAGTCAATAACCAGGCATTGGTTAATGCTGTCTTTGAGTCCGTACCTTGCATCAACGAGTAGTTACCGCCGTAGGTTTCGATGAAACCTTTTGCTGCATCGGCTGCCTGTTGCCACGTGATGCTTGATTCGCTACTGTAGCGCGGGCTTGCCATATACAGCATAATACGGCTATAAAGCGCGCGAGCCATAGGTTGTCCGATACGTCCTGCAACATCTTGGTCTGAAGCGTCTTTATAAACCATCAGGCCTTCTTCACATTCGCTCAGTTCTTTTAGAACAAAGTCAACAACGTATTCCTTTATACTTGGACGGGTTGTATAATTACTCAATAAATCACCATTAGGGTCGAGTACCTCCGTTACTATAGGAATAGGACCGTAACGCAGGAAGAGTTCCCAATAGAACCAAGCACGCAAGAAACGCGCTTCAGAGATGATATAAGTTTTGTGTTTGATATACTCATCTTCTTTCAGGTCTATATTTTTGGGGACGCTTTCTATGCGCGTAAGTATCATGTTGCATTTGCGAATACCACGGTAATAATGTTCCCAAGTACCGCTTAGTTCGGATGCGCCACCGCTGCCGTAATAATTACCTATGTTGAATGTAGTACGCACGCCACCGGTCGCGTAACTGGTTTCTGCCAGGTCTGTAGCGGCATCCAGCCATGAATTATTGATGCGGCAGGCACCGTGGCGCAGAAAGTTGTAGGTATCGTAATGGAACTGTAACATCAGGTTCCAGTCGCTGAATACTTCTTCGCCCGTCAACTCATTACTGGGCTGCTTGTCAAGGAAGCCTCCAAACATATCTTCGCAGGAAGTAAGTGTGGCAGAGGCGATGCTCAGGGCAAATATGCCATATAATAATGTCTTCTTCATTTTATCAGAATTTAATGTTTACACCAAAGTTCACAGTCTTCATAATCGGATAGCGGTTGGAACCGTTACTTTCCGGGTCACACAGATCATCCAGATGATCCCAAGTGATGAGGTTGTTACCGTTTACGTAGAGGCGGCAGTCACTCATGCCTACTTTTTCTACCCATTTGGCAGGCAATGTATAGCTCAACTCAATGTTCTTCAGACGCATGAAAGCACCGTTCTTCAGGAAGAAGGAGTTCTGGCGCTGGTTGTGGTCACCGTAACTATCGTAGTGCAGCAATGGATATTTGGCACTTGCCAAATTCTCGGATTCCGATTTAGTAGGATTCCAACGATCCAGATGGTGTTCTTTCACTTTACCGCCACTGACGAAGGCATACATAGCTTCTGCATCATAATAACGGCTTACGTGATCGACGCCTTGGAACATTACGCTGAAACCGATACCTTTGTAATTGCATCCCAAGGTGAGTGCATATGTGTTTTCGGGCACATCGCTATAGCCGATGAATGTTTCGTCTCGTTCGTCAATAAAACCATCATTATTCATATCGCGATATTTCAAATCGCCTACCTGTACATTACCAAAGGTCGATGTCGGGAAATTAGGATCAGCCACGTCGGCGGCAGTTACGAAGCCGTCGCATACCAGTCCGTAGTACTGACCGATAGGATGACCTTCGCGCTTGCGATAGTCTGTTTTCAGTGCGGGCTCGTCCATGTTCTTAATTTCATTCTTGGCATGAGAGAATGTCAGGCCGACGTTGTATGAAAAGTCTTCGCCGATACGGTTGTTGTGCTTTAACTCAATCTCGAAACCGCTGTTTACGGTTTCACCCAAGTTACCGGCAGCCATTGTTACGCCTACCCATTCCGGGCGCGTCAGATAGTTGGTCAGGATATCGTTACGCTTTTCATAGAAAAGGTCGATGTTACCGTTCAGCAATCCGTTCCACAATCCGAACTCCAAACCGATATTGTACTTGTGGGCACGCTCCCAAGTAACGGCATAGTTAGGATATTGAGTTTCGTAGATGCCGGACTTACCACTGGTGCCGAAAATATAGTCATTGCTGATCTGGCTCCATTTCTCTTCATAGAGGAAGCGTTGTGCCACTCCGCCTACGGTATATACATCGTTACCTACCTGACCGTAAGAAGCACGCAACTTCAGATTGTTTAGCCACTCCTTAGTACTCTCCATGAAAGATTCATTACTGATGCGCCAACCTAAAGAGAAAGCGGGGAAGAAACCGAAACGTTTGCCTTTCATGAAGTTTTCCGAACCGTTGTAACCGAAGTTAACCTCTGCCAGATAACGATCGTCGTAGCCATAAGTGGCACGACCTACAAGACCTTGATAACGCTTGGCAAGATCAGCTCTGTAGCGATAGTCATTTTGATTGTAGAGCACCATAGCTGTTACATCATGTCTGCCGAACTTGCGAGCATAGTTGATTTGCGCTTCCATGTAAAGCTTATAGATTGTGTAAGAATCTTTGCTACCTGCTAATTCGCCATCAGCATCGAAGCGGTTGTAAGCATCGATATTTCCGAAATCATCGCGGTTGTTCAGCTCGTAAGTGGCGAAAGTGGCCTGGTAAAGGGTTTTGTCGTAGGAGTTATAGTCGAATGAAGCCATACCCTTTACGCTTAATCCTTCAGTCAGCCAGTCCATCTTGTAATCAAGGATGAAGTTGGTTTCATTGATGGTATTCGTAGCTTTATAATATCCGCCTTTGGCCAGGGATGCTACGATGTTTTTCTGATACTGTGAGCTACCGCCATAGATGGTTTCCTGTCTTTCACCGTTTTGTACTACTGTAGATACGGGGAAAAGCCATCCGGGGGTGTGGTTCATTTCATAGAATATCTGGCTATAATCAGATCTTTCAGTCGTATTGGAACCTTTACGTTCTTCAAAACGAGTACCGAAGTTGACAGAGAAAGTCAGATCTTTCGTCAGGAACAAGTCCATATTAGCGCGGAATGCATAACGACGGAAGCTTGGGCTTGAAGAATTGCCATATTTGTCATTACTCAAATTCTTAATCAACCCTTTTTGGTCGTATAGTTCACCGGAAGCATAATAGCGCATACGCTTTGTACCGCCACGTACACTGACGTTATAACGTTGTGCGGGAGAAGAACTCTTCAATACCTCATCATACCAGTCTACATTGGGATATAGCATTGCCTCTAAGCCGCTCAATTCGCCGGTAACCGATCTGCGATACATTTCCAGGTCGTTGGCAGAGAATTGTGAAGGAAGTCCGTCGTTGGCGAGGGCTTCTTCCAGCAGGCTGACAGACTGGTAAGAGTTCAGGTAAGTATCCGTACGCGTTGGGCTTTGTATCTGCCAGTTGGCGGTCAGGCTTACTTCAGGTTTCTGTTCTCTACCACGTTTGGTCGTAATCAACATAACGCCGTTTGCGCCACGTACACCATAAACGGCTGTTGCCGAAGCATCTTTCAATACTGAAATAGTTTCAATATCGTCCGGGGCTATCTGTGAGAATTCACGTTCCACGCCATCTACCAATACAAGCGGTTGGGCATCACCGGCAAATGTAGCACGACCACGGATATAGATTTGTGTATCATCCGAACCGGGAGCGCCGGAAGTCTGTGATGTGATGACACCTGATATTTTACCGGCAATGGCTTGGGATACGTTGGCGGCAGGAGATTGGAGCAACTCCTTGGAAGATACTTGCGAGATAGCTCCCACAACACTTTCCTTTTTCTGTGCGCCATATCCTACTACCACAACTTCTTCCAGCATCTCTGAGTCTTCTTTCAATGTCACGACAAAAGAAGTCTTGCCTGCCGTGTTGATTTCTTGCGTCTGATAACCGACGAAAGAGATTTGCAATACGGCTTTGTCGCCTACTGTTAATTTGAAGTTTCCGTCAAAATCTGTTATAGTACCATTGGTAGTACCTTTTTCAACTACGCTGGCACCTATGACAGTTTCTCCGGTGACGTCTTTTATGACACCTGTAACTTGCTTTGACTGGGCGAACAGCATTTGTCCTGCCAGTAGGAAGACGAATGCCAGCAGCATACTCGCCAAGCGTGGGGCTGTTGATATTGTGATTGTTTTATTGTCCATAATATATTCTTGTTTATATGAGGTTATTACTTGAATAACGGAGTGTACAGATAGCAATTTGAATTATCCATCTTGAGATGAGCTCCATCCACGATAAGGAATGCCCGTACTGTCTGGTTTCCATCACCGCAGTCTGTCACAAAAGCTTCTTTATATATATTGCCATTTTTGCTGGTAGCTACCGCAGTGGTGGTTACCGTAGCACCGTTACGCTGGATGTCGATGGCTACTGTGGCTCCTTCCATGTCCGTACGGAAAGCATCCCAGTCACCGTAACCCTCGCTGGTCCATGTACCCGAGGCATAACTGTCACCCCATCCGTAAAGATCGGAGAACCGCATCCTCGATTCGGCATAACCATTGCCATTCCGCTCGGCATCGGTACAGAGGCAGAGATTCCAGTTGTTCCAGTTGCCGGTACCATTGGTATGGTTCTCGAATTCGAGATGCAGATTCTGTCCGACGGGGATCTGGAAATAGTCTGAGAATTCCGTCCACCAGGCAGACGAACAGTCTTCGGCACCAATAGTAGTCTTTGTCAGTGGCACTGTGGTCAACGCTGCGGTTTCTTCAGTGTCGAATACTATGTGTGAGCCGTCCATTATAAAGAAGCCGCGGACTACTTGTGTACCGTCACCGCAAGTGGTGGTGAAAGTTTCTTTGTATACGTTGCCGTTGATGGCTTTGGCTACTGCCTCTACAGTTGCCGTTGCTCCGTTGCGTTGGACAGTTACAGTCACTTCTGCACCTTGCATGTCAGCACGGAATGCATCCCAGTCACCGTAGCCCTCATTAGTCCATGTACCTGAGGCATAACTGTCACCCCATCCGTAAAGGTCGGAGCGGATAACAAAGTATTCGGCATAACCATTGCCATCCCGCTCGGCATCGGTACAGAGACAGAAGCACCAGTTGTTCCAGTTGCCAGCACCGCTGGTGTAGTTGGTGAATTTGAATTTCATGTTGCCGTCGGCGGGCATCCTGAAATAATTGGAGAATACTGTCCACCAAGCTGCTGAATTATCTTCTGCACCTACAGTGATGATGGGGTCGCCCACAAGATATTCGAATGCTCCCTCTCCTATGTTCGGCATTTGGCATTGGCTGTCGGTAATTTGATTGCGGTAAATTGCGATATCATCTATCCACATTTCTTGAGTGGGAGTATCTGAACCATAACCTATATATATATAAGGTGTACTGGCCATGAACTGTACAATCTTTCCGAAGTCAAAGTTTGATTTCTCTACAGTTTTATCGATACGTTGTTTGCCATCCACATAGATGCTATAACCGTCATTGCGGATAGTAATGGCCATGTAGTGCCATTCTCCGGCAGGTAGCAGCAATGGATTTTTGGATACTTTGTTCGTTTCGGGGTTGTTGACCTCGTATTCACCATCCACACCTTCATACTTCAGCCAGCCGTTGGAGGTGAGAAACATGCGCTGTGTGCCGTTGCTGTTTTGGAAAGAAAAGAGGGCACCAACCAAGTCCGGTTCCAATTCTTCCTTCGTTTCTTCATCGATGCGGAGTTCCTGCTTCACCCAGAATGTCAGTGACACGCCATTCTGTACTTCCACTTTATTCAGCGGATTGAACATGCGGGCATAACCATTAGGTAGGTGAAGTACTTTGCCATGTACATCGTCGGCTTCAATCTCAGCTATGTCTCCGCCTTCGTAGGCATAATAGTTGAGACTTTGAGGATCAAAATCTTTATCCTCAAAAGTAATCTTCGCGACTTGCTCTAATTTGGGAGTTTTCTGATTTCCTGCCGGAGGATCCATTTGCCCCCAATCCTCGCAGGCCCAAAATGAAAGGACTGTAAATGCCGTCAGCATGAGTGTCGGCCACTTTCTTGTCTTCATAATACAGATATTATTGGTTTAACAATTAGTTATTCTACTTTACTTGTGATGTAGAGTAGTGATGCAAAAGTACACTCATACATGCTTTTAGAGGTGGACAAACGAATATTAGAGGTGGACAAATGAGTATATAAGTGTAGAAATTACAATTATTATAGTGATTGACTTATATGAGTTCTTTTAAGATGCTTGTACAGCTTCGTCAGCTTACTACCTTTGTTTTTTATGATGCCTACCAAGATTGTACGAGTTGTACAACTCGTGCAGCTCCAGTCGTACAACTCAGGCTGCGCCAGTTGTACAACTCGTACAATCTTGGTGAGGACCTAAAAAAAGAAGAGTAGTAAGGTTACAGTAACGCAGTCCCTATTCCTCGTTATTCATCAGTTCACTGGGTGTCATATTGAATTGCTTGCTGAAACAACGGGCAAAGTATTTGGGATCATTAAAGCCTACTTCATATGCTATTTCAGCAATATTCATCTGTTTGGTTTCCCGGTTTTTGAGGAGTAGTTCCCGGGCAGTGTTTAATCTGTAGTTACGTATGAATTGTCCCGCTGATTGCCCGATGAGGCTTTGAAGCTTTTTATTCAGCAGGCTTTTGCTGACTCCGACGGCCTCACTGAAATCACTCACTTCAAAGTAAGGGTTTTTATAGTGTTCTTTTATAGCTTCCATCACTTGGTTGATGAATTTCTTGTCACCGGATTCCTCCTCTATATTCAGTGCTTCCACGTCCATGTCCGTCTTGAACTTTCGTTGGTAGCGTCTGCGATTATCCAGGATGTTTTCGATACGGGTCAGTAACAGAGCTTCATCGAAAGGTTTTAGCAGATATTCGTCTACGCCCGTGCGGTAACTTTTCAGCCGGGTTTCCGGCGATGTTTTAGCAGTCAGCATCAGGAAAGGAATATGTGAAATACTAAATGTCTCTTTGACCCGGCGTGATAGTTCTATACCATCCATTACGGGCATCATCAGGTCGCTGATGATAAAATCTACAGACTGATTGTTTAATACATCAAGGGCTTCTGCACCATTGGTAGCCTCGAGCACATTATAATAATCACGGAGAATGGAACGAATGTATCCTCTCATGTCTGCATTATCTTCCACTACAAGAATGGTCAGGGTCAGCCGTTCTTTGGGTAATTCTTTCTTTTCCGTTGTTGCTGCCGGTGGTATATTGTTCTCAACGATAAGTTGGTCGCTTATGTTTTCTTCTTTTGGAAGTGGGAGTAGGATGCGGAAGGAGCAGCCGATAGTATGGTTATTACGAACGCAGATTTCTCCATCGTGCATCTTCACGATGCGTTTGCAAAGATATAACCCGATTCCTGTACCCGTTTGACCGTATACAGGATATTTCGCTTGCTTCTTGGATTGATAGAAACGGTTGAATATTTGTGCGGTGTCTTGCTCCTGAATACCTGTTCCCGTGTCACTGACGCAGAGATAAAGTGTTTCTTCTTTATCGTCTTTGGCTGGAAGAGTGGCTATATATATGGATATGCTTCCGCCATCCGGTGTGAATTTGATGGCGTTGCTTAGCAGATTGGTAATAACCTTGTGCATTGCTTCTTCATCAAAGAAGATTTCGGAACTTTTCATGTGGAAATAGTGTTTTATTGAAATATTCCGTTCTCCGGCAAATACTTCAAAAGGAGTAAGCAATGAATGTATAAAACTCACAAAGTCACCTTTTGTCGTAACGATATTAAGCTTACCGGATTCTACTTTCCGGAAATCCATCAGTTGGTTGACAAGAGATAGCAGATATTTGGAGTTACGTTCCACGAAGTTTAACTGTTCTATTACCTGCGGGTTATAACTTAGTTTTAGTGCACGCTCGATAGGACCGATAATTAAAGTTATCGGTGTCCGGAATTCATGCGTTATGTTAGTGAAGAAAGCTATCTTGTCTAATGTCAGTTCTTGTACTTTGCGTGCCATACGGCTCAATTGTGCTTTTTGCCGGGTGATTTTCTCATTTTGCAGTGTCAGCATCCTGTTCTGTCGGGAGAGTTCTTCGGTCTGGTTTTCTAATAATAGTTTTTGCTGTTCCAGTTGGTAGGTGCGTTCTTCCACGGTGCGGTGTAAGAATTCCCGCTGGCGTTTGAAGTTTCGTATGCGCCATTGGTAAGTTTGCCAAGTGGCAAGTAGTGCCAAAACCACAAGAAGCAATATGAACCAAGTTGTTTTATAAAAATAGGGTAGGATGGTGACCTTTAGCTCTGCCATGTTCTCTGTCCCGTCTCCTCCATCAGGTGTATATTTCACTTGCAGGGTATAGTTACCCGGACGCAGGTTGGTATAACTTGCAAACCGTCTGTTTCCGGGGGCTTGTACCCATTTGTCTTCAAAACCAAGTAGGCGGTAGCTATAAGTGGCTGTATTATCCGGTTCAAAATTCAAGGCGGAGAATTCCAACGAGAAGGACTTCTCTTTTTCATGGAGTTTTATTTCCTGAGTTACGGCAATGTCTTTGGGCAGATATTTATTGCCGGGCAAGATGTTCTCATTTCCGATTCTCAACCGCGTGAAGCGTATGTTGGCAGGTTGAACAGTAACAACAGGCAGATTGCTATCGATGGCTGTCAGTCCTGCTACGCTGCCGAAATAGAGTGTACCATCGGAAGAACGGTATGAGGCATTCCAATAGAATTGTGCATCCGGAAAACCATCTTGTTTGGTGTAATTGGTGAAGCGGTTCTCGTTTGGGTGGAAGCAGGAAAGTCCGTTATTAGTTCCTATCCAGATACTTCCATTGACATCTTCTTCCAGACTTCGTACATTGTTGTTGATTAAGCCTTGACCTGTATTATAAGATATGAATTTTTCTTTGTCTTGCTTATCAATTATCCGTTTATATATGCCATATCCATTACTGCCCAACCATAATGTACCATCTTTAGCTTCGCAAAAGCAACTGATTTTCTCTATCAGTCCCGATTGGGGATTATCGAGCTTATAGTTTAAGTGACGATACTGGAATTCTCCTTCCTTTGACTGGGGAGACCGGGAATTAAGATCTATGATGTAGACCCCTTCCGTAGAACCTACCCACAGCTTATTTTCTTTGTCGATAATGGCGCCGAGGCAACCACGAACGTTTTCTGCCATACGGTTAGCAAAAGGGGAAATGAACTTTTGAGTTGCCATATCATAAAAAAAGAGACCTCGATTGGCGCCTACCCACATCCCATTATTGGTAGGATCATAAACGAGTACTGCTATGAAGAATAATGGAAATCCGGTTTCAGGATGTGTGTATATTACTTGAAGGGGGCGATTCGGTGCTTTAGGGTTCACTATGTTGATTCCACCGCCCCAGGTGCCTACCCATAATCGGCCCTGATTGTCATTGACAAGACTGCTTACTGAGTTATGACTTATCTCACCACGTTCCCATCTGTAATGAATAAACTGTTCACTTCCTTGTCTTTTCAGATTCAGTCCTCCCTCTACTGTGCCTACCCACAAACTGCCCTCCTTATCTTCATAAATGACATTTACCGGATTGTCGGACAGGCTTGCGGGATTTTCTTTATCATGTTGGTAATTGTGTATTACCAAGCGCTTCGGAGTCAGTTTATTAATTCCACCACTTTCAGTACCGAACCAAATGTGCTGCCCGTCTACTCTTATACAATTAATAAAGTTACTGTTCAACAGGCTGTTACCGGTTGAACTATGAGTAAAGCGTTCGAAGTTATCGGTAATAGGATTGTAGATGTTAGCTCCGCGCAAAGTTCCTGCAATCAACTGTTTATTATCAGTAATGGCAAGATTGGTCAGATAATTTTGCGATAAAGAATGAGGGTCACTTTGGATATTTTCGTAGAGTTTTCTTGTATTGTTGTTTTTGTTATAGCGAAACAGTCCTATGTGTGTAGCTATCCAGACTTCATTTTCTTTGGCTATCATGTCCTTAAAATATATGCCAGGCCAAAAAGTTAGTTGCTCTGATATGGAACTTTTTTCTAACTGCCCTTGTGGTGTCGGGGAGATTTTATAGATAGTGCCATTAATGCCGGTCCATATCTTACCATCTTCGTCGATATCTTTTAATATAAGGTCAGGTTCAGATAGTTCGGGTAAATCTAATGTGGATAATGTATCGATGTCACCTTCGGCATTGAAGGATATCCGGTGAAGTGCATTGTCGCATTGCAGCCAGATGCAACCTTGCGAATCGAGAATGACGATATAGGTGGGTTGATTTATAAAGCGGGGCAAAAGTCCTTTAGGATCATTGGGCACTACAGATTGTAGAGTAGATAAGTCGATAATATCTGTGCCTCCTTCGGATACAATCCAAAGACGGTGGAATCTGTCTTCATATACATTGTGGATAAAGTTACTCTTGAGTTTGCAGTGAGGAGTATTGGGGTTGAAATGAATAAATTCATAGCCATCATAGCGTGACAGTCCGCCTCCGGCAGTGGATATCCATAGGAAACCATAGGTGTCTTTATAAATGTCGTCAATGGAATTATGAGGTAACCCATCGTCCATAGTGATGTAAGAAACATTGTATCGGTCTGCAAAATGTTCTTGAGCCTGTAACGACATCGACATTATAAAACAGCTATATATAATAAGGTATATAAAGGAGTGACTTTTCATATTGTTTCGTATTACTATAGCAAAGTTAGAAGAATATCCGTTATTTCTAAAATACATAATGCGCTTTTTTACCGGAATTGTTTGATTGTCCACCTTAAATGTCCATTTGTCCACCTTCTGACATCCGACGGGGCGTATTTTTGCAACAGAATTTATTATTTGCTGATATTATGAGAAACTTACTACACGTAGCTGTACTGCTGATGAGCAGCCTGTTTGCCGGCTGCACTTCTTCTGTTTTTACCCCTACTGCTTCACCTAATCCGTGGGCAGATGATTACTCTTCACTATCTCCCATGGAGAATTATCAATCATGGGGAACCTACAACGTACATGACCCATCTTGCCGTAAGATAGGCGACTATTATTATATGTATTCCACGGATGCCATCTTCCGGGAAAATCGTAAAGAGGCAAAAGAAAAGGGTGTGCCTTTGGGCTTTATTCAGATGCGCCGTTCCAAAGACCTGGTGCATTGGGAATTTCTGGGCTGGGCATTGCCCGAGATTCCGCAGGAGGCGGTGGAGTGGGTGCGCTCTCATGCAGGAGGGCATGGGGCGACAAATATCTGGGCACCTTATATCATTCCCTATAATAATAAGTATAGGCTATACTATTGTGTGTCGGCTTTCGGACGTAAAACATCCTATATCGGACTGGCTGAGTCGGAGTCTCCTGAAGGTCCTTGGACGTTGGCTGGGTGTGCTGTTAAGACAGATGATACGACAGCCATGAATGCTATTGATCCCAGTATTACTGTAGACCCTTCAACCGGTAAATGGTGGATGCATTACGGTTCATTCTTCGGTGGCCTGTATTGTGTGGAACTGAATCCGGAAACCGGTCTTCCTATGCTGGATGGTGACAGGGGACATCTGGTAGCCCGTCGCGCCAATTATAAAAAGGATAATCTGGAAGCTCCGGAAATTATCTATAATCCAGATTTGAAAGAATACTATCTGTTTGTATCCTATGATCCGTTGATGACAACCTACAATGTACGTGTGGGGCGTTCAGACAAAGCGGAAGGTCCGTTCATTGATTACTTCGGCAAAGAGTTGAAAGATACGACGAATAACTTTCCTATCTTGACAGCTCCTTATCGTTTCAAGAACCATCCGGGTTGGGCCGGTACAGCGCATTGTGCAGTATTCACTTCAGATGACGGACAATATTTCATGGCTCATCAGGGACGTTTGTCACCACAAAACCAGATGATGGATCTCCATGTGCGACAAGTCTTTTTTACTAAAGATGGATGGCCTGTCGTATCGCCTGAACGCTACGCAGGTACTAATCCTCGAGAGTTCTCTGCGGAGGATTTAGCGGGCGAGTGGGAAATTATCCGCGTACAGGAACCCCTGTATGAGCGCCAACTGGAAGCCGGACAGATATTGTGGGGCGAAGGCGAACTGCAAGATGAAGAATGGAATATGTCCCACTTCTTATATCTGGAAAAAGATGGAAACTTAGGAGAGGATAAAGGAACCTGGGATTTTGCCAAAGAAGACCAATCCTTACAATTGACACTGGACGGAGAAGTGGTGAAGAACCTGATTGTGTTTGCAGGGCACGACTGGGAGAATGAAACAGAAACGGTTCTCTTTACAGGCTTGGATAGTCGTGGGCGTTCCGTATGGGGAAAAAGAACTAAATAACCAATTATAATTTTTATTTTGAAACCATGAAAAGATACACTGGATTATTGGCAGCGCTAACCCTTACTGCAGGTATGGCGCTTCAGGCACAAACCAATGAGTTTGTGATACAAACCAAGAAATTAGGCGCAGAGATTCAGCCTACTATGTATGGGTTGTTCTTTGAGGATATCAATTATGCCGCTGACGGCGGACTTTATGCCGAGTTAGTGAAGAATCGTTCGTTTGAATTCCCGCAACATCTGATGGGATGGAAAACCTTTGGTAATGTAACGCTTCAAGATGACGGTCCTTTTGAAAGGAATCCGCACTATGTTCGTCTGGCTGACCCGGGGCATCCGCATAAGCATACGGGACTGGATAATGAAGGTTTCTTCGGTATCGGTGTAAAAGCAGGAGAGGAGTATCGTTTCTCTGTATGGGCACGTTTACCTCAAGGCGGAACATCCGAAAAAATCCGTATCGAGCTTGTAGATACCAAATCTATGGGTGAGCACCATGCTTTTGCCACTGAGACGTTGGTGATTGATTCAAAAGAATGGAAAAAGTATCAGGTTATCCTAAAACCAGGTGTAACTGATCCGAAAGCGACTCTTCGCATTTTCCTGGCATCAAAGGGGACGGTTGATCTGGAACATGTATCTCTCTTCCCGGTCAATACGTGGAAAGGACATGAGAATGGTTTGCGTAAAGACCTTGCGCAAGCTTTGGCTGATATCAAGCCGGGTGTGTTCCGTTTTCCCGGCGGATGTATTGTAGAAGGAACAGATTTAGCTACACGCTATGACTGGAAGAAGTCTGTAGGTCCGGTAGAGAACCGCCCGTTGAATGAGAACCGTTGGGAATATACTTTCCCGCATCGTTTTTATCCCGATTATTTCCAAAGCTATGGATTGGGATTCTTTGAATTCTTCCAACTTTCGGAGGAAATAGGAGCAGAGCCGCTTCCTGTGTTGAGTTGTGGTCTGTCTTGCCAGTTCCAGAACTCTAATGCAGAGGCACACGTGGCTGTTTGCGATTTGGATAGCTATGTGCAGGATGCTCTTGATCTGATAGAATTTGCCAATGGGGATGTGACCACGAAATGGGGAAAACTGCGTGCCGATATGGGACATCCTGCATCGTTCAACCTGAAATTCATTGGTATAGGCAATGAGCAGTGGGGACCGGAATATCCGGAGCACCTCGAACCGTTTATCAAGGCTATTCGTAAAGCCTATCCGGATATCAAGATTATTGGAAGCTCCGGTCCGGATTCTGAAGGAAAACAATTCGAATATCTATGGCCGGAAATGAAACGCCTGAAAGTTGACTTGGTGGATGAACATTTCTATCGTCCCGAAAACTGGTTCCTGAATGAGGGGGCACGTTATGATAACTATGATCGTAAAGGTCCGAAAGTGTTTGCAGGAGAATATGCTTGCCATGGTAAGGGTAAGAAATGGAACCATTTCAATGCCGCTCTGCTTGAAGCCGCATTTATGACCGGATTGGAGCGCAATGCGGATATTGTACACATGGCCACTTATGCTCCTTTGTTTGCTCATGTGGAAGGCTGGCAATGGCGTCCGGATATGATCTGGTTTGATAATCTCAACTCTGTTCGTACTGTAAGTTACTATGTACAGCAACTCTACGGGCATCACAAGGGCACTAATGTGCTTTCTTTAACGATGAACAAGAAGCCTGTAACAGGTGCCGAAGGCCAGAACGGACTGTTTGCAAGTGCGGTCTATGATAAGGATAAGAATGAAATTATAGTAAAGGTTGCCAATACTTCTGATAAATCCCAACCTCTGTCATTGAAGTTTGAAGGATTGAAGAAACAGGATGTACTGTCCGGTGGACGTTGCATCAAGCTTCGTTCGGCTGATCCTGACAAAGACAATACGATTGAGCAGCCGTCTGCTATTCAGCCTCAGGAAACTTCGGTATCCATTGATGGTCAAGTGTTGAGTGTAGAGTTGGAACCGAAGACATTTGCTGTTTATATTTTCAAAAAAGGATAAAACTAATGGATAGATTTAGAGTTAATAAGGTTAGATTTTGGTTGATTTCTTTTGTACTGGTAGCCTCGCAAGGGCTATCAGCACAAAAAGATACCACTTTTGTAGCCGACGGTAATCCGATCATTAAATATAAATATACGGCTGATCCCGGTGCGATGGTGCATGATGGTAAGGTGTACATCTATGCCGGACATGATGAGTGCCCGCCACCGGCTGAGCATTATCTTTTGAATGACTGGTGTGTCTTTTCTTCATCTGACATGAAGACATGGACAGAGCATCCTGTGCCCTTGAAAGCAAAAGATTTCTCCTGGGCGAAGGGGGAAGCATGGGCAAGTCAGGTTATTGAGCGCGATGGTAAGTTCTATTGGTATGTCACTGTGGAGCATAAGGATGTTCCCGGAAAGTCTATCGGTGTGGCTGTTGCCGATTCACCACTCGGGCCTTTTGTCGATGCCCGTGGCTCTGCTTTAATTACCAATGATATGACCACAGAGCGAACCAAAATCTTTTGGGATGATATAGACCCGACAGTCTTTATAGACGATGACGGACAAGCTTATCTGTATTGGGGCAATACCCAGTGCTATTATGCTAAATTGAAAAAGAATATGATTGAACTGGATGGTCCGATTGTTTATGTAGATCTGCCTCGTTTTACGGAAGCTCCTTGGATACATAAGCGCGGCGACTGGTATTACCTTTCTTACGCATCTGAGTTTCCCGAGAAGATTTGTTATGCAATGAGCCGTAGTATTACCGGGCCTTGGGAATATAAAGGAATACTGAATGAAATAGCCGGTAATTCAAATACCAATCATCAGGCCATCATCAAGTTTAAAGGCGACTGGTACTTCATCTATCACAATGGCGGAATTAATCCCGCAGGAGGAAGTTATAGGCGTTCTGTATGCATTGATCGCCTGTATTATAATGAAGATGGAACCATGAAGCGCATTCAGATGACAACAGAAGGAATACAATAGGATCAGAGATTAGAATTAGAGATTAGGTTAGTTAATTAGTTTATTGAAAAAGGCAAAAAGAGAAGGGCGTCTCCCCGTGATGGGAAGACGCCCTTTTAAATTGAGTTGGATTGTTTTTAAACTAATCTGCGTGCACCGTCGCTGATAACCACATCGTAAACTTTCGGGCTTCTGCCGAACTTTTCTTTGAATTTATCTTTAGCATTCTGGATGAATGTATCATACAATTCATCTCTTACCAAGTTGATTGTGCAACCGCCGAAGCCACCGCCCATTACGCGAGAACCTGTTACGCCGCAGTCAAATGCAAGATCGTTCAGGAAGTCGAGTTCTTCGCAGCTTACTTCGTAAAGTTTGCTCATACCATGATGTGTTTCGTACATTTTCTGGCCTACAGTTTCGTAATCACTTTTTTCCAAAGCATCGCAAACATCGAGCACGCGTTGGATTTCTTCGATTACATACTCTGCACGCATGAAGTCTTCTTCGCTGATTTCAGCTTTTGACTCTTGCAACATCTCCATTGTACAGTCGCGCAGGAATTCTACGTGCGGATGTTTTTTCTGGATAGCGGCAACAGCAGCTTCGCAACTTTGACGACGCTTATTGTATGCAGAAGAAGCCAATTCATGTTTAACTACGGAGTCTACCAATACCAGACGATAGCCTTGCGGATCGAATGGGAAATACTGATATTCTAATGAACGGCAGTCCAGACGGATGAGACTGCCCTGCTTGCCGAATACGGAAGCAAACTGGTCCATAATACCGCAATTCACACCACAATAGTTATGTTCAGTAGCTTGTCCCACTTTAGCCAGTTCAAACTTGTCTATTTTGTTGTCACCGAACAAGTCATTCAACGCATACGCATATGTGCTCTCCAAAGCGGCGGATGAAGACATACCCGCACCCAAAGGCACATCACCGGAAAAAGCTGTATTGAAGCCCTTTACATCAACGCCACGCTTAATCATCTCACGGCATACACCGAAGATATATCTTGCCCAGCTTGCACGGGGAGCGTCTTCTTCCTTTAAACCGAACTCCACATAATCTTTCAGATCAATGGAATAAGCCTTCACTATATCAGTGCCATTCGGTTTAATTTCAGCAATCATGCCTTTGTCGATTGCTCCGGGGAATACAAAACCACCGTTATAGTCTGTATGCTCACCAATGAGGTTGATGCGTCCCGGAGAAGCGTAAACTGCTCCTGTTGTTCCGTCAAAATGCTTGATGAAACGGCTTCTTACGTGTTCTATATCCATGATATTTTCAAATTTATAAGTGAATAAATTAATTACCTATACTCTTTTAGTTTTATTAATCTTCTACAGGAATATCTTTATTTACGTTCTTGCAACCTACTAAGCCATAGAACAGCAGATATGCAAGGGCTACGATAATCAGCCAGTAGCTGGCCATATAGCCTACAGAGTCAGAGATGCTTTGTTGAATCAGTGGCAGTACACCACCACCCACAACCATCATCATAAAGATGCCGGATGCTTGTGCTGTATATTTTCCTAATCCTTCTACTGCCAGGTTGAAGATGCCACCCCACATTACAGAAGTACAAAGACCGCAAAGCACCAGGAACAACGCGCTGATGGGTACTTGTGCCATCATGAATCCTTCACCTACAGTGTAACCGGGCATTGAAACCGTTACAGTTTTCGGAGTGAAGATAGCAAGCAATACAAAAACGATAGCAGTGGCAGATACAACGATCAACTGTGTGCGGCTGGAAACCTTACCACTGATGGCACTACTTGCAGTACGTCCCACAAGCATCAACAGCCAGTAGATGGCAGCAATGGCACCACCGATAGCAGCACCGTTCGTCAGAATTCCGGCACCTTTATCACCCGGGTCGGCAAGATAGAAGTTCAAAGTACCCGGTATGCCGATTTCGATACCTACGTAGATAAAGATACCCACTACACCCAATACAGTGTGACGGAAGCTCCACGGGCTGTGAGAGAATTTTTCTTTTTTCACTCCACCTTTTTGAAGGTGCGGTTCGGGGATAGCGACAAAAGAGATAATGATAAATGCGGCTACGAAAACACCCATAGCAACAAAAAGAAGAGGAGCCACATCCGACATAGCTGTCTTGACAGTTACTGTACCGATCAGGGCACCTACAAAAAGCGGAGTCAATGTACCGGACAAAGAGTTAAGGGCTCCACCTGTTTGAATCAACTGGTTACCTTTGTTACCGCCACCACCAAGGAGGTTCAGCATCGGGTTCACCACTGTGTTAAGCATACAAACGCAGAAACCGCAGATGAATGCACCCAGCAGATAGATGACGAAGTTTAACTTGATAACATATTCACCGAAGGCGAATACTTCGGCATTTGCTCCGAATAAGCTGGATAGGTATTGTGTGAATAAACCGAGGAAACCTACTGCCATTGCAATCAATGCAGTCTTTTTGTAACCGATCTTAACGAGCATGTTACCGGCAGGAATTCCCATAAACAGATATGCCAGGAAGTTCATCATGTTTCCCATCATACCTAAAGTGTTAGAACCTGCATACTCATTTCTCCATATTGTACCGAATGGCGCAGCAAGGTTCGTAACAAAAGAAATCATCGCAAAAATAAAGAACATGGTAATAATAGCGACAAGATTACCGTTCTGTTTTTGTTGTGTCATGGTTTTTAATAAATTATTAGTTTATAAAATTAGGTTAGTTATATTCATTCTTGTACACCGAACTTGTAAATAGTTACTTGTTGGTATTCGTCGCCCGGAAGCAATACTGCCGACGGGAAATGTGGTTTGTTAGGAGTATCGGGGAAACATTGTGCTTCAAAGCAAACGGCACTTCGTGCAGGGAAAGTAGCTCCATGTGCACCGGCAAAGCCGCCCAACCAGTTTCCTGTGTAGAGTTGCACACCGTTCTCTGTGGTATATACTTCCATGGTACGTCCGCTTTCCGGCTCTGTATAAGTAGCGGCAAGACTCAATTCACCACTCTCAGTCTTATTCAATACATAGCAATGGTCATAACCTGCACCATTCACCAATTGCTCGAATTTGTCATCAATACGCTCACCTATTGTGTGCGGTGTGCGGAAATCCATAGGAGTACCTTCTACTTTCAGGACTTCTCCTGTAGGGATAGACACTTCGTCAATAGGAGTATAATGGTCGGCGTTGATGGTGATGGAGTGGTTCAGAACCGTTGGGGTGGGATTGGCAATGCCTGCCAGATTGAAGAAGCCGTGGTTAGTGAGGTTTACGACAGTTGCTTTGTCGGTGGTTGCCCGGTATTCGATAACCAGTGCATTGGTTTCATCTTCCAAACGATAGGTCATTTCTACTTCCAGATTTCCGGGGAAGCCCTCTTCGCCATCGGCAGACGTATAGTTGAAAACAACGGTTGTCGGGTCCGGTTGAACAGCATCCCATACTCTGGCGTGGAAACCTGTGGGTCCACCATGCAGAGAATTAGGGCCATTGTTGATTGTCAGATTGTGTTCTTCACCGTAAAGAGTAAATTTTCCTTTTGCGATGCGGTTGCCGTAGCGTCCGATGGTAGTGTTGAGGAAAGGCTCGGGGCTATTGATTACATGGTCTATACTGTCGTGACCCAGAATCACGTTAGCATATTTCCCGTTCTTGTCGGGGATCATAATGGAAAGGATGGCGCATCCGTAGTTAGTAACTGCAACCTCCATTCCCTGAGCGTTTTTCAGAATGAACAAATCTGTTTTCTTGTTATCAATATCTTTTTGAAAGTCTTGCTTGTCCAAGCCGGACAAATTACTTTCTGTTGAAGCGGTGTTTATCATAACCATGGTATTAATTAAATTTCTTGCAAATAAAAAGAAATTCTTCCGTACTCCCAAGTGTTTATCTTGAAATGTGAAGAACATTTTAGGAAAGTTTAGCGTTTAACATTTACGAGGCGAATTGATATTTTTTGTAAGTTTGTCGCGTTAATCTAGAAAAATGTAACATTTTTATTTAAAGCTCTAACAAAAACTACGAATGTATCCTTTGAAATTCGAGCCTATTCTGAAGCAAACGCTTTGGGGAGGCGACAAAATTATTGCTTTTAAGCAATTGAATGAAACGCTATCCGGAGTAGGCGAAAGCTGGGAAATCTCGGCTGTAGAAAACAACGAGTCTGTTGTTGCCAATGGTCCTGACAAAGGGCTTACACTCCCGGAGATGGTGGGAAAATACCGTCAGGAACTGGTCGGTGAAGTGAACTATTCTCGTTTCGGCACTAAATTTCCCTTGTTAATAAAGTTCATTGATGCCAAGCTGGATCTTTCCATCCAGGTGCATCCGGGAGACGAACTGGCGAGAAAACGCCACAACTCTTTCGGTAAGAATGAAATGTGGTATGTGGTTTCTGCGGATAAGGGAGCAAAGCTGATTTCCGGCTTTGCCGAGCAAATTACTCCGAAGGAATATAAGGAAAGGGTTTATAACGGGACATTTGCCGAAGTGCTGCAAACGTGTGATGTAAAGCCGGGGGATGTATTCTATGTTCCTGCAGGTCGTGTACATGGTATCGGTGCCGGTGCTTTTGTTGCCGAAATTCAGCAGACTTCGGATATTACTTATCGTATTTTCGACTACAACCGGAAAGATGAACAGGGCAAATCCCGCGAATTGCACACTACTCAGGCTACTGAAGCCATTAACTTTGCCGATGTGCAGGATGATTTCCGTACTGAATACGAGCATCTGGAGAATGAACCGGTGGAACTGCTTGCCAGCCCTTACTTCACGACTTCTCTTTATGACATGACGGAAGAAATCACATGTGACTATTCTGAACTGGACTCATTTGTTATTTTCATTTGTGTGGAAGGTGCATGCCGCCTTACGGATGACAGCCAGAATGAAATCACGCTCCGTGCCGGAGAGACAGTGTTGCTGCCTGCATCCACGCAGGAAGTTACGATTGTACCCGAAGAAGGCAGTAGCGTGAAACTACTCGAAACGTATGTGTAAAATGCTACGATTTGATACAAAAATGGCTGCGTTTCATTTGAAGCGCAGCCATTTTTGATTCTGTTATTTCTTGGAGCTAAACATTCTCCTGAATCTTTTCATCATTTTCAATCCCAGCATTACTCCGTCAAAGACGGCCATACCTGTATTGAAAGCGCGCATGATGGCATTACCTTTGTCGGCTGCAGGAGCAAGCGGGGCAAAAAGGTCTCTAGCCGTATCCGTCATTATCTGTTTCTGCAGATGTAATTTCTTACGTACTTCTTCTTTTCGTTGCGCAATGCTTTCAAGAGTGATGTAGGTTGTATCCGGCGTATTATTCATGATGAAATCATTTATTATTATCAAAGAATAGTCCCGCAATGAAACTTACCATTGGATTAATGATGAGCTGCTTGCGGAAAATAATTGTTAATAAAATCAGCAGAATGTGGAAGCAGGCTATGATACTGAAACTTACCGTCAGTCCGCCCACGAGCGGATCTAAAATGTAAGCCAAAGCAAACGACAAATAAAACAGTGCCACCATGCCAAGTGTAATTACCACCAAGAGTAAAATCAGGGCGGAAAGCAGGATTGATAATTTTTCGGTTATCTCCAGTTGGGTGTATTCTTTCTGTAGTTTCAGATACTTCTTGACTTCAAAGAATAATTGTTGGAGAGTGTCAATGCTTTTATCGTCTGCAAACATCATAGTGGCTCTGTTTTTTTGTAGAATTGATTTATTCGGCTTCGCCTTTAATTTCAGCTGCAATCTCGTCTACCAGGTTCTCCATTTCGGTACGGTTCAAGCGAATACCTTTTTTACGGAGGATTTCTGCGATTTTGTGACGAGTGTCTTCTCCTTTTTCGGGAGCAAATAAAATACCGACGGCTGCGCCTACTGCTGCACCGCCCAGAAAAGCTGCAAGTACATTTAATCCTTTCATAATGTTCTCCTTTCTATTTTTAAAGAGGTTAATACTACAAAACTAACATTTTTCTTTGAATAGTTGTTCGCTTAACTTCTTTTTTTTTGATATATTTATTTTTTTACCTGATTGTATGGGGGAAATGATGTCTTTCTCTACCACTTTCATTTAATTTTATTTGTTTTTCTCTGGAAAATAAGCTATATTTGAGAAAACCTCATAAAATGTTGCACTATGAAGACTAAATTTGATTATTATTACATGTCTCCTCTTTATGAGCTTAATTACTTTGTTTTGTTCATTGTTAAGTTGTATAATCGTATTAAACAGCGTAAAACCGATAAAAATACTAAGTAATAAGTCTGCTCGACTCATTTTGATTTTATAACCGATAAACAGACCAAAACCACTCTCATCGTACTTGGTCTGTATCTGCTTCGTATCCGGTTCGTACCTCCTTTGCTCTGTCCTTCTCCGTATAGAAGCGAACAAGACGCGGAGCAGATATGAATCGGAAGAGTTTCTGACCAAAACCAGATTTATCATTTCCTTCGTTTAATTAAATTTAACTACAAGAGTAGCGTTCAGATTGATTGTTCCGTGTACATTTGTCCTATTATTCGGAATATGAGCTACATGGAGATGCGAAAAAGAAATATATTTTTGATCATCGGGTGGATAGCACTTGTGCTGGTTGCTTGTAGCAATACGAATGGAGATTTGGATAATAAGTGGCAGTTGAGGCAATATCAATATGCTGATGGTTCTGTGGAACGGCAAGATAGTATCTTCTATAATTTTCAGAAAGGCAGCTTTTCTGCCATCTGTTTGTTGAAAAATGGTGCTTATCAAACGTTTTTTGGGAATTATTCTTTGAAAGGAGATAAAATTTCTATTATTTTGCTGCCTGAAAGTATGGAAGACGAAAACTATGCGTTCTATATAGGGTGGGAAAATGGAGAACGGACGTTTACAATGGAAGAACTGACATCTTCATCTCTGCGTTTAGAATATGAGGGTACTCGTTATTTGTTCCGTAAATATTGAATATAGTTTGAAATATTGAGATAGAAATTATTAATAAAAACAATATGATTATGAAAAAATTAGCAATTTTAGGAATGGGACTGTGTGTTGTTTTGGCATTCTCTTCTTGCAAATCGAGTGAAAGCGCTTATAAAAAAGCATATGAAAAGGCAAAGCAACAAGAATTGGCTGAGCCTCAGACTGCCGAACCGGTGGAAGTAGCTCCGGTAGTTAGTGCTCCGGTTGAAGCAAAAGTAGTGGAAAGTGTGCCTGTTGCAACTGCCGGTGTACGTCAGGAAAAAGTTGAAGTAGTATCGGGTGTTGGTGGTTTGAAAGACTACAGCGTGGTTTGCGGTAGTTTCAGTGTGAAAGCTAATGCTGAAAGCTTGAAGGATTTCCTGGATAAGGAAGGTTACAATGCTTTTATTGCTTTTAATCCGGATGCTGCTATGTATCGTGTGATTGTGAGCACATTTGCCGACAGAGCTTCTGCGGCTGATGCACGCGACGCTTTCAAGTCTAAGTACTCTAACCGTAAGGATTTCCAGGGTGCTTGGTTATTATATCGCCTCAAATAATTTAAATTCTTTTTGGTAATTATAGAAAGAGAATTTTCTCTTTCAAAATAAGGCAGTAGCTGGGAAGTTACTGCCTTTTTTCTGTTTATGAGGCAAGAAGAGAGAAGCCTCAATCAAAGTTGAACATCTCAACCGATTGAAGCTTCTTCTTGGGGGATTGTGTAAGTTGATTTTTTTTGAGGTCTTATTTATTTAAGTTGAACTTCAAATGCCTGGGTACGTCCGGCATAGACATCGCTATTACTGAAGTCGCAATTTACGGTTCCTGAACGTTTCCTGGTATAAATATTCACGGTTATGCCGGACTGGGACTGTGCAGGGTCGGCTATATGAACTTCTACTTTATCTTTATCAATGTTCTTGATTATCAAAGCGCAACCTTTATCTACTTTTACCGTCATATCTTTGCTGGTGAATTCTCCTGCATTATGAAATACCATTTGCCAAATGCCGGCCTTTTTATTTCTTACTACTTGTACATTTTCTGTATTGGCTAAAATCTCAATATTATTTTTTCGCCGGTAATTCTTCATCTCCTCAGCGGATTGAATGCCGGGAACGACAATGTAAGCATAAGTTGCCAGTTCCGGTGTAATGCCATGATTTAGCCCCAGGGTGAATACTTTTTTCTGTATGCTACCTTTGGAAGTGGAATGATTGATATCGTACCAACTTCCAGTTTGTACTTGATTGGTTGCAACCACTTGTTGTCCGTCAGGCAGTAAATATCCTACTTTGTTGTGTAGAATCCACTCAGGAGAATTGTAATTGAAAGTTCCGTCATTAATCTCAGATATTTTTCCTTTCTGGCAGACTATGGCATTTTCGGTAGATGACAGGCATTGATTGATAGTCGTGAATATGGGGTACGATGATGTGGAGTGTATGCCTGCTCCAAGACATACTACCTCATCGTCGAAAAAGAACCATGCTTTGTGTGCACCGGTGTTGATTCCGGCATACGAGTCTGTGTACGAATAGACTGATGCTCCGTATAGACTGTCGGATACGCCGCCGGCGAAGGTTGAAGTTCCGGGAGTTTGCCAATCACTGGCTGCCATAGGAATTTCGTCCACTTGCGGAGCCGTTGTTCCGGGAATACGTGTCCAGTTCCAGACGGGAAAGATTTCATCATATTCGTTTCCATCGACAGCTATGTTGGTACATCCGTCAGACATGAAGTAGGTCTTTAGGTTTTCTCCATTTCCGTATTCACAACGTGCCGTGCGGTTAGATACCATGCGTACGTCAAAAGTATAAGTGGGCCGCACGTGCAAAGTATAATCTCCCCGGAAATAGTGAGTATGCTTTGCTGTCAATGCATAATTGGCAGGCTGTTTACCATCCAGGCGGGCTATGATTTCTTTGAATTCATTGGCATGCTCCGGGTCCAGTTCGACCATACGTTTGGCAAATAGCATTGTATGTATCTTTTGGGTGACTCCGGGGCGGCTTACGCCTCTTCCCAGCACGTCAAACAACATGTATTGACCGCGTATGGTAGAATAATAGGTTTCACGCATAAATTTACTTAGTAGGGCTAACTTGTCTTGTGGTATTGCATATTGTGTACCTTTGGTGTACATGGCTATTTGAGTTACCCCTTTCAGTATTTCATCTCCGTATCCACCGATATAGAGTTGTTGTCCATGCTGGAAGTAACTGTTGTCATGCTGAAACCCTTCTTTGGTAGTATATACAATTGGATTATAAACATTTTCGAGTGCAAATTTCAAGTCTGCTTCATTTTCGGAAAGACATGCACGATATATCCAGTGCAAGGCAATGTCCGTGCGGTTGGCTCCTGTCCATTTGGCGGGATTTCCACCATCTGTTTTCATTCTTTCCAGTATTTTATTTTCTAATTCTTTGTTCAACTGTTTTTCTCCTGTCCGCATTTGTATCAATAATATCCCCAGACGTTGGGGCTCGGCAATTTGATTATACCACCAGTTGTGACACCAGGGATTGCGCTCATGCCAGTATTCCAGCCCTTGCTGTATTTTTGCAAAGAGATTCTCATCCTTATAATATTTATTACTCGGATTGGTATATGCGAATACGAAATTATACAGACGGTCGATGTGTTCCAGAGGAGGCCAATTAGTTCGTTGTATACTACCGTAGTCTACATCTGTAAATGAACCGTCAGCCTCATTGTATTTCTTCAAAGCTTCGTCAATAGAAGGGTTTTGAGCAAAGTCAATCCTGATTTTTTGCATCAATACTTCAAAGTCGTCATTGTTGCCCGAAGAATTGGGGTTTGTTACTGCATTTGCCTTTGTCGATATCATACTGCTCATGATGAACAATATAATAAGATGAACTGTGATTCTCATATTATTTTCAACGTTATTATTTTATACTAGGATAATTATCTTTTTTCTACTCAGCCATTTTATATATCTGATTTCCGGCCAATAAGAATGCTCCTACACCATATACCTCCGTCATTTCGCGGGTTACCTTCTTCGGATCGGCACCGATGGGTTGTACATAGCCCAGTTTTCCATCTTTTTCCACGGCTTTTACCAGTGCTTTCCATCCTTTTTCGATGGCGGGCATAAAAGTTGTTTTATCCAATAGCCCTTCATTTACACCATAGGCTAATGCGTATACGATGAATCCTGTGGCACTCGTTTCGGGAGAAGGGTAGGAATCCGGGTCCAGAAGGCTTGCATGCCAATATCCGTCTTTGCCTTGCAGCTGGATTATACGCTCGGATAGGGTGATGAATAAATCCTGATAGAACTGGCGGTGCATGTTGTTGCGTGGCAGGGTTTGCAGAATTTCGCAAAGACCTCCTAATACCCAACCGTTTCCACGTCCCCAGAATACCTTTGTGCCGTTGGCTTCTTTTTGCTTGAAATAGCGGTGATCTCTATAGAACAGTTTTTCTTCTTTATCAAACAAATAGTCGTAAGTTGCCTTATATTCCCGGTTCATGAATTCGATGTATTTCCACTCGTTTGTCAGCATATACATTTTGGCATAAACAGGGGGAGCCATAAATAAGGCATCGCACCATGACCAGCGTTCTAAACTGCTCATGTTCCTGTAGTCCAGTTCCAGAGTACTGGCTGATGGGTGATTGATGACAAATTCCGTACGTGCCAGAGTGGGAAGCAGCATGTTGCGGTCGTGATACTTCTGGTACATATCTAAGAATACCTGCCCCACAGCTATATGATCTGCATGATACATGTATTTCCCTACTTGCCAGGCATTGCGGCGACCTATTTTCATCAGCCATTCATAGTAGGAACTGTCCCCGTCTTCTTTCTCCGTTAATTCGGCCCAATCTATCATTCCCATATAGAGTGCGGCATGTGTCCAGTTGAGGTCATCATGTTCATGTCCTTTTGCCGGATTGGCTATCTGCCAGTCGGCAACACGTTTCATAATAGATTTTATATCTGTTTTGCTGAAATTGTTCTGCCCATATGCATATATGGCAGCGATGGATAAAATGGAATAAATGATTAAACGCTTCATTTCTTTTTTCATAATGCTGTTGATGATAAATGGTTGAAGTATTAGAAAATGATTTTATAGTTCTCCCCTTTTCGGGTTTTGAATTCGAGAATATCATTACCGGAACGCTTAAATTTTACAAGTTTATTACGCTCATCGGTTACTTGGGCAATGGCTGCTTCTTTGCATTTGATTCGGCAAGGTTCTCCTTTTTTTGATAAAATTTGGATACTTTGGATTGTGCCGTTCTCCCATGTGACAGAGACTTTGAAGTTACCGCGTGCCATTAATCCGTTGAAAGTTCCTTTGCTCCAATTGTCTGGGATGGCTGGTAACGGTTCGATATATCCCTCGTGGCTTTGCAAAAGCATTTCCGCCATTCCGGCAGTTGCTCCGAAATTGGCATCTATTTGAAAAGGTGGGTGTGAACCCCATAAGTTTTCTAATGTCCCGTAGGTCAGTATGTCTTGGTATAATTTATATGCTCGATTACCGTTTTTGGCTCGTGCCCATAGGTTTAATCTGTGTGCCATAGCCCATCCTGTTGACTTGTCACCCCGTTCTTTCAGAGTTACTTTTGCGGCTTCCAACCATTCCGGAGTGCTTGCATTGATGATTGTCCCCGGATACATAGCACATAGCTGGGATATATGCCGGTGCTGATATTGTCCTATCTCTCCATATTTCTTTTCTTCACGGAATTCTTTTATTTGTCCGGACTCACCGATTTGTATAGCATCTAATTTCCCTATTTGCTCTTTTACTGTTTTCAGGAACGGATTTTTATCATTCAGAATCGTAGCTGCAATCAGTAAGTCACGATAGGTTTCCAGGATCATGCTTTGATCGAATATACATCCTTTGGAACGATAATATCCCTGTTGATGAATCTGTTCCGGTGAGAAAGAAGGATCTACCAATAACGTACCGTCCGGCTGAGGTTTCAAGGTTTTGGACAGAAATTTAGCCATGCCCATAAGGGCGGGATAAACATGGTCTTTCAGTAGTTGTTTGTCACGCGTGAAGTCATAGTAATCCCAGAATAGTTTGGTTGTGAAACCTCCTGTTCCCGGACCGGAATGACCTCCGGGACCTGATATGCCGAAAGCTGTGGCTCCGGTGCCGATTGTCCAGCCATTTTCTTCGGCTGTAGGATCAAGTGCCTCCGGGTTGTTCTGTGTGATATAATCGACAGCTTTTCCAGTTGCAGCTTTGCGGAAAGCTTCATTATAATCCATATATGGGATAAAAAGTTCGGCCAGGTTGGTGTTGAATGCCGGCCAATAGTTCATTTGTACATTTACATTGTGCCAATATCCTCCGGACCAGGGAGCAAATTCATATTGATTCCAGACTCCTTGTAAATTGGCAGGCAGGGAACCCTGGCGTGAAGAAGATATCAGTAAATAGCGTCCGTATTGGAAAAATAATTCTTCCAGATATACATCGTGCTTTCCGTTGCGATACTGATTCAGTAATTTGTCAGTGGGGATAGAGGGAGTATGTTCTGTCAGTTGGAGATCAACTCTGTTGAAAAAATGCTGATAGTCGGCAATATGTTCATTACGAAGATATTCGTATCCTTTTTCTATTGCTTCCCTGATACGTTTGCTAACTTGGTCGTGTGGGTGTGCATTACCTTTGAATTTTTCTGCATTCGGTAAAAGGAAGACACTGTCTTTTAATTCGTATGAAGTGGCGGCTGTGATGTATAATATTACACTGTCAGCTTTGCTTACGTTTATAAAACTGTTATTATCACCCTTATTTACAGAATAAAGTGCTCCTCCGTAATTTATTATCTTTATCTGTCCTTCATAAGGTAAATGGAAATATTGTATTTCTCCTTCCAGTGTAATAAGGTCTTTTTCTGCTTGTACGTGCCCACTGCGTCCGATTTGTTCATTATTGAAAGAATGGAGATAGGGCAAAACAGGACGAACTGTGAACGATATCATACCGGGTTGGCTGGCTTTCAGTTTTACTGCGATTACATTAGCAGGATTACTGGCAAAGTATTCTCTGCTATATTCAGTTCCTTCATGTATATAGCTCACCGTAGAAATCGCATCATTCAAACGCAGTGTGCGCTTGTAATTCTGGGCATAGTTGTGATGAATATCCAGATATATTTCTGCGAAATTGGTAAAACCTCCCATACCATAAGCTCCTTTATTTCCCATTGTTTTCTCTGCTAATTGGATACGCTCTACATCGGTTCTTCCGAAAATGCAAGCTCCCATAGCTCCATTCCCAATGGGAAGTGACCATTTTTCCCAATCCTCATCATAAGGGAAGCCTCTTGAGACTATCCGGCTGAAATCTCCTCCACGGTTGTATGCCGGACGATTATACCATAAAGTATATTCTTTGTTAAGCTCTGTACTTTGTATGCTGAAAGTCGACAAGAGTAATAGTATTGATAAAAAAAGACTTTTCATGTTTTTGTATTTTGATTTTAGGAATAGTGCAAAGGTATAGAAACATTTAAAAATAGTCTTCTTAGTATCTTCCATTTTTAAGCAATTACACAATATGTGCTACAAAAATGGACGCAATTGGCATAGCTTGAAACTATTAAGACCGGGAAGGGTATAATTTTAAAAGTTTATTTGTCTTATTTGAATTATTTCTATAGTTTTGTCTTAATTAAATTAATACTATGTATGAGCAGAATCAGATGCTATGTGACATCTGCCTTATTGTTATTTTGTATTAACACATATGGGCAGTATTTCAAAAAATTAGATATGAAAGATGGACTTTCAAATCTTTCAGTTTTGGCTATCTATCAGGATACTTTAGGACGTATGTGGTTTGGGACAAACGAAGGAGTCAATATCTATGATGGTGAACGGCTCTCTACTTATAAATCTTATGATATTATAGACAATAAGCTCCGGAAGAAGAAGTTTATTAATGGAATGGTTGACCAAATAGTAGGTGACTTTTATGGTGATGTCTTTTTGAGAACTGATGGAGCATTAATTAAGTATGACATAAAAAAAGGGCGTTTTAAAGAATTATATCCAGCGGGAATAACTTCTATTGCTGTTTTTGATAATGAAGTGTGGTGTGCAGCCAGTGATTCACTTTTCAGATATAATGCCTGCACTGATTCTTTATGTTTTTATCAAAAGCTGAATACTCCCATAATCTGGTGTATGGCTAAAAATGAAGATAAAACATGGATTGGGACAGCAAAAGGCTTGTATGTATTGGAAGGGGGAATAGTAAAATGTGTGTTACCGGAGGTAGAAATCTTTAAATTGTTTGTAAGTAGCAGGGGTGAACTGTGGATTGCTTCTCGAATGAAAGGTTTATATAAGATAGGCTGTGATGGTGTTCTAAGAAAAGAGAAATGTGCATCCGATCGTGTAGTAAGCGAACAAATTCGTAGTTTTGTGGAAGATGATCAGGAAAATGTCTGGTTCGGTACTTTTGACGGGTTACAAATGTATAGGCCAAACGCGGATGCTTACTGTGTATATCGTCCTAATTTTCATCCGGGATCGTTATCGCATGAGTCAGTGTTTTCACTTTTTAAAGACAGGCAAGGGACTATCTGGGTTGGTACCTATTATGGAGGTGTGAACTATTTCAATCTGAAAAAAGATTTATTTAAGTACTATGTTTATGCTGAATCAAACAAAAATTGTCTGAACTATCCGATTATTGGGCAAATAATAGAAGATAAGAAGCGTGATCTTTGGATATGTACTGATGGAGGTGGAGTAAACCGCTTTGATCGGAAAACTGAGACTTTTACCTATTATACTACTGAATCCGGTAAAAAATCAATTTTGCATGATAATGTAAAGACTATCGCTTACGATGAAAGTCGTGACCAGATATATATAGGTACATATACGTGAGGGCTTAGTCTCTATGATAAGGCAACGAATCGTTTTCATAATTATTTTGAAGACTATAAACGTAGTGGAAAGGGACCAGACCACATTATTTATTATTCCTTATTTAAGGACGGTTGGTTGTATGTGACAGCCAGAAATGGTTTTTGGCGTATGCATCCGGATAAAGGAGAGTTCCAGCTAATAAGTAATAAAGACTTTTTTCAGACATTTGAAATTGATTCTCAAGGCTATGTCTGGTTGGCTGCCAATCTGGACCTGTATAGATTATCTTTGAGTGATTGGAATGAGATGGAATCTGTGCATTTTGACACTTTAGAAAATCGTAAAGTTAGAATTACCAAGATAATGGAGGCTACAGATGGCACAATTTATGTTTCTACCATAGGTAATGGTGTGTTTTCATATAGCTATGATACGGAGCAATGGGAACATTACACAGCCGAGCAAAATAGCCTGTTGAGTAATTTCTGCTATAATCTGGCAGAATCCCCGTTAAATAATATATTGATAACTAATGATAAAGGGATTTCCATCTATTCACCTTTCAATCATTCCATGTATTCTGTAGAGCTAGGTGCCATAAAAGGCATGATTTCTGCGGTTGCAGATGGGGGAGGAATTTGTGTTGCGGATGATGACATGGTTTACATCGGCGGGGTAGATGGTATGATTTCGTTTCGTGAGAAAGATTTATATATAAATGATGGGAGTGATGCCTCCAGACTTTATTTTGCTAATCTTTTTATAAATAATGTCGAGGTATGTCCGGGAGATGCCCAGCATGTATTGGAACAGTCATTGCCATTTGTACAGCATATAGATTTAGCATCTTGGCAGAATAATCTGATGGTAGATTTTTCCAGTTCTAATTATATTGAGTTAGAGAAAAGTATCTGGTATCAGTATAAATTGGAGGGGTTTGATAAAGACTGGATATTTACTAATCAGTTACGGCTGATTTACACGAATCTTGCTCCGGGAAACTATGTTTTGAAAGTACGTGAAGCAAAAAACAGATTAGGTGATGAAGGAGGTGAAGGAATTGCACTTGCTATTGTGATACACTATCCTTGGTACCGTAGTTTCTGGGCTTATTTGGTGTATTTCCTGATAATAGCAAGCGTTGTTTATATTTTCTTGAGAATACGAAATGCCCGTAAGACACTGGCTTTGTCATTGGCTAGGGAAAAGGATGAAAAAGAACGTATGGAGGAAGTGAATAAAATGAAACTCCGTTTCTTTACCAACATATCTCATGAATTCCGTACTCCGTTGACTTTGATTATTGGACAGATAGAGATGCTGTTGCAGTCGGAAAAGCTTTCACTTTCTGTGTATCGCAGATTGCAAAGCGTACATAAGAATGCAATGAATTTACGCTTTTTAATTACGGAATTATTAGATTTCAGGAAGCAAGAACAGGGATTCATGAAATTGAAGGTAGAGTGTGTAGATATTGTGCCTTTTCTAGAAGATATCTATCGTTCGTTTTGGGAGCTTGCCCGGAAAAGGAACATAATATATACTTTCGAACACAGTAATGAAAAAATGGAAGTCTGGATTGATCCGGTACAGATGCAGAAGGCTGTGTTTAATCTGTTATCAAATGCTTTTAAATATATATCTGACGGAAAAAGCATTGGGATTTCTGTGAAAAGACAACAGCAGATGATGGAAATAACTGTAGCGGATACAGGATGTGGAATTTCTCAATATGATTTAACCAGGATTTTTGAACGCTTCTATCAAGGGAATGAGAAGACACAGCAAGGGGGTATGGGGAGCGGCATCGGATTGGCTCTTACTAAGGGGATTGTTGAAGCTCATAAGGGTGATATAACGGTAGAGAGTGTATTGGAGGAAGGTAGTAGTTTCAAGATACAATTGCTACTGGGAAATGAGCATTTTACCAAAGAAGAGTTGGAACATGAGAAGGTAATCGTGCAGGCTCCGGATTGGGAGGCACTTGTCACTGACGGATTTGAACCGCTGCCGGAAGAAAAAGCGGAGGAAGATGACAATGAGGCTGTACTGGAGAAAGAAGAATCTGGAAAACCTCGTATACTGCTGGTGGAGGATGATGAAGGCGTTCTGGATATGTTGGAAGGGATTTTTTCGCCAACCTATATTGTATATAAGGCTACAAACGGACAGATGGGATTTGAACAGGCTCAACAGTTACAACCGGATTTAGTGGTGAGTGATGTAATGATGCCGGTAATGTCCGGTAAGGAAATGTGTTATAAAATTAAGAATTCTCTGGAACTGGCATATATACCTGTTGTGTTGCTTACGGCGCAGTCTTCGATAGATTATACTATAGAAGGGTATATGTTTGGGGCTGATGATTATATAACAAAGCCCTTTAATGTAAAATTGCTTCTGGCACGTTGCAGTAGTCTGTTAAGAAACAGGCGACTGCTATTGAAAAGACTGAGTAGGGCAGAGGTTGTTGCATCGCAGGAAATCGGTGGGCTTACAATAGCTGATCAGAAGTTACTGGATACAGCGGCAGAAGTGATAAAGCGTAACTTTGACAATCCGGATTTTGATATGAACATGTTAGCTTCTGAGTTAAATATGGGCCGGAGCAAAATGTTTCTTCGTCTGAAAGAAGTTGTGGGGCTAACACCCAATGAGTTTACGTTGAAATTGAAATTGGAAGAAGCTTTAAGGCTGTTGCAGGAAGAACCGCAATCTAATATTTCGGAAATTTCGTATAAGTTGGGATTTACTTCTCCACGTTATTTCAGTCGTTGTTTTAAGGCCTTTTATGGGGTTGCTCCATTATATTATCGGAAAGATACTCCGAGAGATGAGTCTCAAGCGGAGAAAGAAGTATAGGAATCTTTTTTTTATTTTCCTATCACATATAAACTACTATCCGATTATCAGCTTCGATACATCTTGGTTTTTAAAGAACCTTTGACTAGGAGTCTATAGGTGAAAATAGTCCTAAATGTGGCACAGATTGTCTGCAAAACAATCTGTGTCACTCTCTATGACTTAATGGTCAGATATTTATTCTGTCGATTCCATTTATTTGCACTGTTTTAGCGATGTATATAGGTCGCTGAAATTAAACCATAGTTATTCCTTATATTAACAAAATCACTTTTTTATGAAAAACAAATTGTGGCTTTTGATTTTTACTTTCTTTGCTGTCTGTCCCGGCAAGAGTATCGGAAACGAGAATCGTTCCGATGCTGTAGCAGCGACACAACAGAGTAAGGAAAAAGTCGTGACGGGAGAGGTTCTTGATGACCTGGGCCCGATTATTGGTGCTACTGTCAGGGTAAAGGGTACCCAGATAGGTAAGATTACGGACATGGACGGTAAGTTCACGTTGAGTGTTCCGGTTGGCGCTACCATTGTGGTGTCTTTTGTGGGATACGAAGACAAGGAAATTGTCTACAAAGGCGAGAGCAAACTGAAGATTTCCATGACTGAGAGTACTACATTATTAGAGGAAGTACAAGTCATAGCTTACGGCACAACAAAGAAAGTAACCGTTACCGGTGCTTTATCCTCAGTGAAATCAGATGAAATTATGAAATCTCCGGTAGGAAGTATTGCCAACGCATTGAGTGGCAAAGTTCCCGGATTGTCCAGTGTACAGAGCAGTGGCCAGCCGGGTGCTGATGATGCTGCGCTGTATGTACGTGGTGTCGGTTCTTTGTCTACCGGTTTGTCGGCCCCCTTGTGTCTGGTTGATGGAGTGGAACGTTCGTTCACCCAACTGGATCCCAATGAGGTGGAAGACATCACCGTATTGAAAGATGCTTCTGCTACGGCAGTATTTGGTGTGCGTGGTGCCAATGGCGTTATTCTGGTGACAACGAAGCGTGGACAGTCCGGCAAGGCTAAGATTACTTTCTCAACCAGTGCAGGCCTTCAGATGCCAACCAATATTCCGGACTTTGCCAACAGCTACGACTATGCCATGACGTATAATGCTGCCCAACGGCGTGATGGTGTGGCCGAAGATAAACTGATGTTTACGGATACAATGCTGGATGGTTTCCGAACGCATAGCAATCCGGTTCTTTACGCTGATACGGACTGGACGGATCTGTTGATTAAGAATTCGGCATTACAGACACAGCATAACATGACTATTTCCGGTGGTTCCGACCGTGTACGCTATTTTGCCTCATTAGGTGTATTTACTCAGAAGGGACTTTTCGAAACATTCCATGAAAACGATCGCGGCTTCGACTATAACCGCTACAACTATCGTATTAATATGGATATAGATGTGACGAAAACGACTTCTATGAAGATTAATTTAGGAGGCCGTCTGACTGATAAAACAGAACCCAACTATAACAATGGTACTTATACTGATATTTCTTATTTGTATGATAACATTTACAGTGCCGTTCCTTTTTCGGGTGCCGGTATTGTAGATGGTAAATGGGTTTCGGTCAATCGGCAGGTATTCGGTAATTTTGGTGTGATTAATGACGGTCTGAATACCTATTATGGTAAAGGATACAATACAACCAGTGGAAATGTGATTAACTTCGACTTTTCTCTGGAACAGAAACTCGATGTCCTGACAAAAGGTCTGAAGGCGCATATCAAAGGAGCCTATAATAGTGGTGTAACTGACAACCGTCGTCGTGAAGGAAAGGCTGACCAATATGAGGCTTATCTCACGGAAGGTGGTGAGACTTTGATTAGAAAGATACAGGAAGCACAAACAATGGGCTGGGTACAGCAAACAGGACAGTCGCGCGACTGGTATCTTGAAGGTGCTTTGAATTATCAGAGAGATTTTGGCCTGCATCATGTGTCTGCTTTGGCTATGTATAATCAGACAATGAAATATTATCCAAGTAAGAATACTGGTATTCCCCGTAGTTATGTAGGTTTTGTGGGACGCGCCACTTATGATTATAATACCCGTTACCTGTTGGACCTCAGTATTGGTTATAACGGTTCGGAGAACTTTGCAGAAGGAAAGCGCTTTGGTACATTCCCTGCAGGTTCAATCGGTTGGATTATTTCGGAAGAGAAATTTATGGAGCCACTGAAACCCTATGTCAGCTATCTGAAGTTCCGCGCATCTTATGGTATTGTGGGTAACGATATTGTTTCAGACGGGTCACGCTTCCTTTATCTGCCTGACAGTTATATCATCAGTACTGCGGGAAGTAATAATACCACCGGTATCTACAGCTTTGGTTCTATCACCAATAACTTCCTTCCGGGGGCCAAAGAGTCGAAGATTGGAAATCCCGATGTAACTTGGGAAACTTCAGCTAAACAGAATTACGGTATTGACCTGCATTTCTTCGATAGCCACCTGAAAACTTCATTGGATTATTTCATAGAGCACCGCAAAGACATTCTGATTTCCCGTCAGGTGAATCCCGGTTATCTGGCAATTTCCCTGCCTATTGTAAATATGGGTAAAGTGGATAACAAGGGATTCGAAGTAACTGCACGTTGGGAAGATGAGATAAGAGATTTCAGTTACTATATCGGTACAAGCTGGTCTTATGCCAAGAATAAGATAATTTACAAGGATGAGATTCCCCAGCCTTATGAATGGATGTGTGAAACCGGACGTCCTGTAGGACAGCAATTCGGTTATGTAAACGATGGCTTCTTTACAGAAGAGGATGCTGCTAATTATGAATCTCTGAAAGGAAAAGAGAATGGTATTCCCGATCATGGTTCTGGTTTCTCACCTATAGCCGGAGATGTGAAGTACAAAGACCTGAATAAGGATGGTAAGATCGATGCAAACGATATTTCGGCTATCGGCTATCCTACTTATCCGCTTTTAAATGGTAACATGCAATTGGGATTTTCCTGGAAAGGTTTTGACTTGAGCATGACATGGGCTGGTGCATTCCAGACTTCCCGTCTTGTAAGTCGCATCTATCGTACTCCGTTCGGAGAGACGGGTACGAATTCACTTCTTCAATATATGATTGATGATGCCTGGACACCTGAAAAAGGTAATAGCGCAAAAGCGCCTGCCATCTCTTTGAGCGGCAGTAAGACCAATAATTACAAAGATTCGGATTTATGGCTGCGTGATGCTTCTTATATTCGTCTGAAGAATATTGAGGTAGGGTATTCTTTCCCGAAGGTGTTGTTACAGAAATTCCGTATCAGCTCTTTGCGTCTGTCTCTTTCAGGATATAACCTTTTGACATTTAGTGACCTGGATTTCTGTGACCCTGAATCTAATCCGGATGGACGTGCTTATCCGTTGATTAAAGTCGTGAATTTCGGTTTAAAAATAGGATTTTAATAAACAGTTATTATGAAAAATATAAGAAAGCATTTTCACGTTATAATATTGGCCTTAGGCCTGTTTGTGACAATGGCGTGCGAGGACCTGGCTTTCGGGGATAAGTTCCTGCAGAAGCCACCCAGTACGGATGTTACGATTGATACCGTATTCTCTACGGCAGAGTATGCCCGTCGCGTATTGTCGTATAGCTATCAGTATTTGCCTTACGGCTTGGAAACCAGTGGCTATTGGACTACTATGTGGCTGGGTACTATTGAGGGGCTTACCGACCTGAATTGCGACAATGTAGGATATTCCGGCGTTCAGCGTGTCTATTATTCCGGTAGTTATAATTCCTCTGTCGAGAATACTCCGCGAGCAACTTATATGACTACTAAGATTCGTTTTAATGAAAGCGAGACTCACATGTGGTCGGCCATTCGTCACGCATGGATACTTTTTAATAATGTAGACCGTGTGCCCGATATGGCTCAGACAGAAAAAGAACGCTTGAAAGCGGAAGCTAAAATGCTTGTTGCCATCTACTATGCACACATGCTGCGTCATTATGGCGGGTTGCCTATTGTAAATAAGGTGATTGCAGCCGACGACGAAATGCCTAAGCGTGCAACTTTGCAAGAGACGGTTGATTTCATCATTGGGCTTTTGGATGATGTCATAGCTTGCCAGGATTTTCCATGGAGAATTTCGGATGAAGACATGGCACAGTGGGACGGTCGTCTGACTAAGGCCGGTGCTTACGGACTGAAAGCAAGAGTATTACTGTTTGTAGCAAGTCCACTGCTAAACAGCGATCAGCCTTATGCTGCCGGTGAAGCTTCAAACCAGCACATGACTTGGTTTGGCAATTACGACCGTGAACGTTGGAAAAAGGCTGTAGATGCTTGTGAAGCTTTCTTCAATGCTCTCAGTCAGAATGGTTTTTATCGCCTGGTGCAGAAAAATGATGTTTCGCCTAATGAATACCGTTATGCTTTCCGTAATGCTTATTTTGATCGTGGAACTACCGAGACCTTGATTTCTGTACACCGGAATATCTATTCGGCAAGTTTGAGTGCCGGACAATTGGTACTGTGGAATGCCATTCGTTGGGGAGGCTATAATCCTACCAAAGAATATTTTGATATGTTTCCGATGGCTGACGGTTCGGACTTTGACTGGAATAACCCTGAACATGCTGCCAATCCGTTCATTAACCGTGATCCTCGTTTGAGTGAGACCTTCATCCTGGATGGCGATATTTATCAGGGAAGAACTGTGGAATTAACTCAGGAATATCCCAATGATAAAACCAATTATCCAAAAGGTAAGGACTGGGGACAAGGAGCGATGCATAGCTTAAGCCTGAAAACCGGGTTGGCTTGCCGTAAGTGGGGCTTGGACCGTGGTAGTGAACTGAGCGGGCATGTTATCCAATGGCCACACCTGCGTATCGCAGAACTTTATTTGAGTTATGCAGAGGCTCTGAATGAATATAATGGCGGTCCTACCGGTCAGGCATATCAATGTGTGAATGATGTACGGGCACGTGTAGGTCTGGGAGGTTTGAAAACAGGTATGACGCAAGAACAATTCCGCGAAGCGGTTCTTCGTGAACGTGCATGTGAGTTTGGGTATGAAGAGGTGCGTTTCTTCGACCTCATCCGTTGGAAGATGGAAGATAAATTCACTACACCTTTGCATGGGCTGAATGTATATAAGAACAAAGAAGATGGTACGTATATTTGCGAACCTTTCTCTCTGGCTGAAACGGATAGAAACCGTGCTTGGTGGAATGCCGGCGGATTCTCTTCTATCTGGTACTTTAGTGCCTTCCCGCAGGACGAGGTGAACAAAGGATACGGATTGGTACAGAATCCGGGTTGGGAATAATATTTCTGGAAATTAGAAATGAAAAACGATTATGAATAAAAGATTCAATATATTTTTGGCTGGTGTGTTGTGTTCACTTGGCGTGATGGCGCAGGAAGACACATTGTCAGTCCGTCAGAATAATGAGGTGATAGAACTGGGACGTTCTGTCGCTCTCGATACGAAGGAGATGACCGGTGCAATCTCTGTTACTTCAAATCTCTCACATAAGAATAGCATTAAACCGTCTAACCAGTTGTTTGGTACACTTCCCGGACTGACGGTGCTGCAGAAATCCGGAACTGTTTGGGAAGACGGTGCAACACTGTATATACGTGGAAACGGTTCTTTAAACTCCAATAGTCCGCTGGTATTGGTAGATGGCTTCGAACGCTCGATTGATGAATTAAGCTCTGAGGAAATAGAATCCGTAAGTGTACTGAAAGATGCAGTGGCTACCAGTTTGTATGGTATACGTGGTGCCAATGGTGTCATTCTTGTAAAAACCAAACGGGGAACTGTAGGTGCCCCCAAGATAACTTTTTCCTATGAGTTCAATATGGCAACTCCTAAACGCTTGCCTGAATTTGCAGATGGCTATACGTATGCCACTGCTTTGAATGAGGCTATGAGGAACGATGGGCTGGCTCCCCGTTACTCAAACACAGAATTGGATGCATTCAAGAATCAGACTTATCCGGGCGTTTATCCGAATGTGGATTGGATGGATGAATCCCTGAGAGATATGAGCTATGGGGACAATGTGAATTTCACGGCACAGGGAGGAAGTAAGTTTGTGCGTTACTATACAATGCTGAACTTCCTGGATAACCGGGGGATACTGAAACCTACATCGGATAACGATGGTTACTCAACACAATTGAAATATTCAAGATTGAATATTCGTACAAATCTGGATATTACAGTCACTCCGACGACTACTGTACAGTTGAATTTATTGGGTAACTTTACAGAACACAATCGTCCCGGTGAGAGTACGGATAATATTTTCTCTGCATTGTTCCAGGTGCCTTCGGGCGCGTTCCCGGTAAAAACGGACAGAGGAATATGGGGAGGTACGACTAACTATTCCAACAATCCGGTCGCTCTTATTTCCGGCAGAGGATATGCACGGTCTCAAACGCGTGCCATGTATGCAGATGTACACATGAAGCAGGATTTGTCTGCCATATTGCCCGGTTGGACAGCAGGCTTTAAAGTAGGTATAGATAACACAGCCTCTTATTGGGATAACAATACCAAGAATTTTGGCTATGAATCAGCTTCTGTTGATTTGGCTACCGGTGAGAAGAGCTATTCCACCCTTCGTAATGAAGGTACATTGGGCTTTTCGAAAAGTGTAGGGTCAGTTGCCACTCATTTTAATCTGGAGTTTTATACCAATTATATAAAGCAGTGGAACAAACATAGTTTGAATGCAACCCTGCTTTACTCAATGGATAAGGCAAAAACAAAGAGCCAGAACTCCGGACGTGCATTTATGGACGTAGTGGGTAGTGCGCATTATGCTTACAATAATCGCTATCTGGTTGACTTCTCGCTATCCGGTTCAGCTTCCAGTATACTTGATCCGGACGACCGCTGGGGGATTTTTCCGGCAATTGGTGCAGGTTGGATTTTGTCTGAAGAGGATTTTATGAAGCAAGATTGGTTGAATCTCTTGAAAGTCAGGGCTTCCTATGGTATTTCCGGTCGTGCTGATTATAGCGTAAATCTGTTTCAGGATATTTATGGTAGTGGAAATTCTTTCTATTTTCAGAATGCCACTAATGTGCCCGCTTCATCATCCGGTATGAAGTACACTCAAATGGGGATTGACGGTTTGACTTATGAGAAATCCCATAAACTGAACGTCGGGGTTGACTTTAGAGCTTGGAACAAGTTATCGGTAACATTAGATGCATTCTATGATCATCGTACGGATATTCTGGTGAGCAACGGTGGTTCCGTATCTCAGATATTTGGTATGTCTGTACCGAAGATCAATAATGGTGTGGTAGATAATAAGGGTGTTGAGGCTTCTTTAGCTTGGGATGATAAAATTGGAAATGTAAAATACCATTTGGGCGGACAGTTCACTTTTGCCCGCAACAAGATTAAGAATCAGAATGAAGAATACCGTCCCTATGACTATCTGAAACGTACCGGGAATTCTTTAAATCAAATCTACGGTTATGAGGTAGTAGGAATCTATAAGTCTCAGGATGAAATAGACAATCGTGGCGTGGAACAATTATTAGGTAATGTACGTCCGGGTGATTTGATGTTCAAGGATCAGAACGGTGATAATAAGATTGACGCTTACGATCAGGTGCCTTTGGGTTACAATGCCACTTGTCCTGAAATCTATTATTCATTTGATTTAGGATTGGAGTATAAAGGTTTTGGAGTGTATGCGCTGTTTCAAGGGGTAGGTAACTATAGCAAGATACTGAATACTGCAAGTATTTATCGCCCGATTGTAAGCAACAATACCATCTCTACTTACTATTGGGAAAACCGCTGGAGTGAAACAAATCCGAATGGAACTTTGCCGCGCCTGACTTATTCCGGATCGGACAATAATTACAATACCAACTCTATGTGGGTAACGGATGCCTCCTTTTTGAAGTTGAGAACATTGGAATTGTATTATAACTTCCCAACCAGATTATTGAAGAAAACAGGTTTCCTGGCCGGCGTGAAAGTATTTGCCCGTGGACATGACTTGTTCTGCCTGGATGGAATCGACCTTCGTGATCCGGAGTCCATTGGTGCCGAGCACCCTACTATGACTCAATATGCCTTCGGATTTAATTTATCTTTCTAAAAAATGAATGTTATGAAATTAAAGAAATTATTTACAATACTTGTATCTGTCAGTTTGTTGGCATCCTGTGATTTTATGGATTGCAATGAATCGGATTATTACTCTTTGAAGGAAATTCAGGGGAGCTATAATCGCGTTAAGCAATTTGTGACGGATGTTTATGGCTATCTGCCTTCAAACTTTTGTAATATCGATGGTGCCATGCTGGATGCTGCGACAGATGATGCCGTTCATATTTATGAATCATCCACCATACAGCGCTTTGTAAATGGCACTTGGTCGCCTAATTATACGGTAGATGATCAGTTCGCCAATTATTACAACGGCATTCATGATGCAAATTTCTATTTGGATAATCTAACCGGATTGAAGTTTGAAACATGGGAAAATACGAATGATTATGATAACTGGATGGTTACTTATCCTAATTTTGAGTATGAAATTCGTTTTCTGCGTGCTTATTTCTATTTTGAGTTGACAAGACGTTATCAGAATGTACCTCTGATAACTAAGGTTGTGACTCAGGAGGAAGCTAATGTGGCGGAACCTGCTTCGGCAGAACAGATCTTTGATTTTATCATTTCTGAGTGTACGGAACTTTCAGCAAAGCTCCCTGTAGATTATAAGAAGATGCCTGGCAGTGAATTAGGTCGTGCCACGAGAGGTGCCGCCCTGGCCTTGAAAGCACGTGTTGCTTTGTATGCAGCCAGTCCGTTGTTTAATACAAGTAATGATAAGAATAAGTGGGTGGCTGCTGCCGAAGCTGCATATGAGCTTATCGGACAGAGTTCTACTTTAGGATATAAATTGGATGGCAGTTTCTCTAATTTGTTCGGTGCAACCAATACAGCAAGTAGTGAAATGATTTTGGTACGTCCTACAGGAACAAGCACAAGTTTTGAGGCTGCTAATTTTCCTATGGGTGTAACCGGTGGTAAGACAACCACTTGTCCGACGGAAAATCTGGCAAGTGCATTTGAAATGGCAACAGGTGAGGAGTTTGATTGGAATAATGAGGAAATGAGCAAGAATCCTTATGCAGGCAGAGATCCCCGTTTCTATCTGACCCTTGTACATAATGGCATGGCATGGCCGGCTGCGAACCCCGTTGAGATTTATGAAGGCGGTGCCAATGGTTTGCCTTTGACCAACGCTACATCTACCGGTTACTATCTGCGTAAGTACGTGGATAAGAGTATCAGTTTTGAAGCAGGGGCTTCTTCGGCGGCGACTCATCACAACTGGGTGTTGTTCCGCTATGCAGAAGTGCTACTGAACTATGCAGAGGCTATGGTGAATGCTTATGGTGATATCAACCATACTACGGATAAATGTGGTATGAGTGCATTGGCAGCTGTGAATGCGGTCCGTGGCAGAGCAGGGGTGAATATGCCCGCTTTACCGGGGACTCTGTCTCCTACAGAGTTCTTGAAACGTGTGAAAAATGAACGTAGAATAGAGCTTGCTTTTGAAGGGCACCGTTTTTGGGATCTTCGCCGTTGGAAAGAGTTGGATGAATCCAAAGATATTTATGGAGTGAAAATCACAAAAGATAGCGATGAAGTGAACTATAAAAAGTTTACATTAGACTCCAGAAAGATAAGTGATAAATTGTATTTTTATCCGATAGCAAATACAGAGCTCTTTAAAAATAAGAATCTGAATCAGAATCCTGGCTGGGAATAATCAAATTCATATAAAAGGCCACACCGATGGTAATATAGGCGTGGCCTTTTTATAGAAACGATGACGAAAATAGAAATTAAGGGTGGAACAAAATGTACTGTTGTAAAAAGATATAAAAGATATATAATGAAAGCATTTTACATTTTATGCATATCGGTATTAGTGTTGATTGCATGTAGCGGAAGAGAGAATACAGAATTTGTAAAACGTGGGTTTGACCGGGCGGAACAGCAATTATCGAATCAGTTAAAGGTTGTGCCTGAAACAACTGACTATCCTCGTACGATAGGCAAGGATGGTAAACTCAGGGTAACTCATAAAAATGACTGGACAGAGGGATTTTATCCTGGATGTTTGTGGTATGTATATGAATATACAGGTAAGGAAAACTGGAAAAATGCTGCCTTGAAATGGACAGAGGCACTTGAACCCTTAAAGAAATTGACTAATCATCACGATATTGGTTTTCTGATGTATTGTAGTTTTGGAAATGCATATCGTTTGACTGGGAATGAGGCTTATAAGGATATTCTGGTTGAATCAGCCCGCTCATTGTGTACTCGTTTTAATGAAAAAACAGGTAGTATCAAGTCGTGGAATTACCGGAAAGCATGGAATGGCAAAGATGAGTGGTTTTATCCGGTTATTATTGACAATATGATGAACTTGGAACTACTGTATTTTGCCACCAAAGTGACTGGAGACTCCATTTATGCTCAAATAGCTAATCGGCATGCCGAGACAGCGGCCAGGAATCAGTTCCGTGAAGATTATAGTAATTATCATGTTGTTAATTATGATGAAGAAACAGGGGAGGTGCTGAATCGGGCCACCTGCCAGGGATTTTCTGATAACTCAGCATGGGCTCGTGGGCAAGCTTGGGCCATTTACGGGTACACGATGGCCTATCGTGAGACTCATAGAAAAGATTTTTTGGAGATGGCTGTTCATACGGCTGATTTCTGGCTGAATCATCCGAATTTGCCGGAAGATGGAATACCATATTGGGACTTTAATGCTGGTCAGGAGGGATATGTACCTGACTGGAATTATGATCCGCAAAAGTATAAAGTTATACCGCGTGATGCTTCGGCGGCGGCGATTGCGGCCTCTGCCTTTCTGGAGTTGGCGGATTATGTGGCAGAGGGGGAAAAATATAATGCTGCAGCAATACACATACTACAGTCTCTTTCTTCTCCCGCCTATCTGGCGGAACCGGATACGAATTGCAATTTTATATTGATGCATAGTGTAGGAAGTATACCGCATGGCGAAGAGATTGATGTTCCTTTGGTATATGCTGATTATTATTATTTGGAAGCTTTGATGAGATATGAGGACAAAATAAAGGGCAAAAAAGATAATAATTGAGTATATTTATATTGAAAAATTAGTTTAATTTGCAAATTATCTGTGTAACATAATCTAATAGTATGAATAGAAGTAGAATGGCTTTATTGGGAGCTTGTATATTAAGTCTCTCTGCAGTAGTAGCAAATGCCGGCGAAAAGCCTGCGCATGTTCTCCCTTATTGGCAGGACATACAGACTGTCTCCGTGAATAGGGAATCCCCCCGTACAGCTTTCATGACGTATGATACCCGTCAGGCGGCATTGAGTGGGAAATATGAAAGCAGTAAGTATTATAAGTTGCTTAATGGAACCTGGAAATTCTATTATTCGGATTCACATCATAATTTACCTGCGGATGCTGTTCAAACGGTAGCTGAGATGAAAGGATGGAATGATATTCAGGTTCCTGGAAACTGGGAGGCGCAAGGATATGGTATACCTATTTATACCAATCACGGATATGAATTTAAGGCACTCAATCCACAACCTCCACAGTTGCCCGATGATATACCGGTGGGTATTTATCGTCGGGAAATAACAATTCCGGAAGATTGGATGTCACGCGATATCTATTTGCATATAGCAGGAGCTAAATCCGGTGTCTATGTATATTTAAATGGGCAGGAAGTCGGTTATAATGAGGATTCCAAAAATCCTGCAGAATTTTTGATAAATAAATATATACGGGATGGTCAGAATACACTGGTTCTGAAGATATTTCGCTGGAGTACCGGTTCATATCTGGAATGCCAGGATTTTTGGCGTATGAGTGGCATTGAACGTGACGTCTTCCTTTATTCTCAGCCCAAAACGGCAGTGAAAGATTTTCGAGTGGTTTCTACCTTGGATGATAGTTATACAAATGGTATTTTTAAGTTGGCTGTTGATATCCGTAATAATGTTCCGGCGGGTAAAAACTTGCAGGTGCTTTACGAGTTGATAGACAAATCCTCCGGAAAGGCAGTTGTTACGTCCACAGGGGATTGTAATGTAAAAGGTACGGGTGTCCAGACTGTTACATTTGATGCAAACCTACCGGAAGTAAAAACCTGGACATCTGAATCTCCCAATCTATATAAACTGTTGATTACACTGAAAGAAGGAGATAAGGTGACTGAGGTTATTCCTTTTAATGTTGGTTTCCGACGAATTGAAATCAGAGAAATAAATCAGAAAGCTAAGAATGGAAAGCCATATGTAGTACTTATGATTAACGGACAACCTTTAAAATTGAAGGGAGTCAATATCCATGAACATGATGAACGGACAGGTCACTATGTGACGGAAGAGTTGATGCGCAAGGATTTTGAACTGATGAAACGTAATAATATAAATACGGTTCGCCTCTGTCATTATCCGCAAGATCGCCGCTTTTATGAATTATGTGATGAATTCGGACTGTATGTATATGATGAAGCTAATATAGAATCACATGGAATGTATTATGATTTGCGCAGAGGCGGAACATTAGGTAACAACCCGGAATGGCTGAAGCCGCATATGTATCGTACGATGAATATGTATGAACGTAATAAGAACCATCCTTCTGTTACATTCTGGTCTTTAGGAAATGAGGCTGGCAATGGATACAATTTCTATCAGACATATCTTTGGGTGAAAGAGCAAGATAAAAACCTGATGAATAGGCCTGTGAATTATGAACGGGCACAGTGGGAGTGGAATTCGGATATGTATGTGCCGCAATACCCCAGTGCAGAATGGCTGAGATATATTGGAGAAACAGGTTCCGACCGTCCGGTGGTTCCTTCGGAATACTCTCATGCCATGGGTAATTCGAATGGTAATTTGTGGGACCAATGGAAAGAAATTTATAAATATCCCAATCTTCAGGGCGGATACATTTGGGACTGGGTGGATCAAGGATTATTAAGGACGGATGAAAAAGGGCGTCAGTACTGGGCATATGGAGGTGATTATGGTGTAAATATGCCGAGTGACGGTAATTTCTGTTGCAATGGTTTGGTTGGCCCCGACCGTAAACCGCATCCTGCTATAGCAGAAGTGAAATATGTACATCAGAATGTTGCTTTTAATGCTATTGATATAGCCACTGGTAAGTATAAAGTCATTAATCGCTTCTACTTTACAAATCTGAAAAAATATACCATCCAGTATGAATTGCGTGCTAATGGCATTGTTGTGAAAAAAGGAAAACTGACTTTGGATGTAGCTCCGCAGACCGAAAAAGAATTCTCTATTCCTGTGAAGGATGTGAGAGGAAAAGTGGGAGTGGAATACTTTGTACATTTTAGTGTAGTCACTAATCAGCCTGAGCCATTGATACCGGTAGGGTATGAAATAGCTTATGAACAATTCAGATTACCAACAGAAGTTGACAGAATAGCATATAAAACGACTGGCCCGACTTTAGATTGGAAGGAAGAAGGGGATAACTTAGTTGTTTCTTCTTCTAAAGTATACTTTGAATTTAACCGTACTTCGGGGATGGTTACTTCCTACAAAGTGAATGGCGTTGAATATTTTGATAAAAAATTTGGAGTACAACCTAATTTCTGGCGTACGCCCAATGATAATGATTATGGTAATACAAATCCAAAGCGTTTGCAGATATGGAAAACTTCAAGCCATAACTTTAAAATAAGTAATGCTTCTGTAAAAATGGAAGGAAAGAATGCTGTCGTGGGAGTAGTTTATGACTTACCGGCCGGCAACCAATATCTGATAGATTATAATATATATCCGGATGGAGTGATAAATGTAGCGGTGAAGTTTATTGCAACCAATCAGAATGCAGTAGAAACTGATATCCTGGAAGATACTCATCTTGCTACTTATACTCCCGGCAAAAAGCAGGAAAAGAAGAATCTGCTTGAAGTGCCTCGTATCGGCGTGCGTTTCCGCATACCACAGGACATGAATATAGTAGAATATTTTGGGCGTGGACCGGAAGAAAATTATATAGATCGTAATGCCGGAACTATGGTGGGGCGCTATAAAACAACTGCTGATGACATGTATGTAGACTATGTGCGTCCTCAGGAAAATGGACATCGCACAGATACTCGCTGGGTTGCTTTAACGAAAAAGAACGGTTGTGGTCTGTTGATACAGGCGGAACGGACAATAGGGTTCAATGCATTGAGAAATGCAGTAGAAGATTTTGATTCGGAAGACTCATCACACCCATATCAATGGCGGAATCGCTCTCCGGAAGAGATTAAGGACCACAATATGGATGAAGCCAGAAATGTCCTGCGAAAAATGACCCATGTTAATGACATTGTTTTCCGGGATTTTGTGGAGGTATGCGTTGATATGAGACAACAGGGAGTAGCTGGCTATGATAGCTGGGGGGCAAAAGTGCAACCCGGATATACGATACCTGCTAATCAAAACTATGAGTGGGGTTTCACATTTGTGCCGGTGAAGGCTGGAAATGATTTAGACCGGTCACTTCGCTACAATTATTGAATTAGTTACGAGCTACGGGCTACAAGCTACAAGTAGCTGCGCTATGTTCCGAAAGGCACTTGTAGCTTGTAGCCTGTAGCT
>NZ_CAJLKP010000007.1 GCF_905207245.1 uncultured Bacteroides sp.
GCCGTAGCGGGCGGTACGGGTGTCGAACAGGTAATAGTTGCAAAAACCTTCATAGTCGGAAACGGCGAGGAGGTCTTTGGGAAGAGCGATGGAGAATGCTTTGATAATCCGGAAACCGTTGGAGTGGAGCGTACGGCAGTATTCGGGTGATTCGTCACCGTGCAACTGAATGTAGTCCAGCCCGAAGCGGTCGGCATACATATGGATGTTCTCTTTAGTCTCATTGACAAATACACCGACACGTTTGGCAAGGGTAGGCAGGTATCTGGGCATCTGGTACAGGTATCTGGGGGACTTGGGGTAGAAAATGAAACCGATCATGTCTACACCTAATACATCTACATTGCGGATGTTATCAGCTTCGGTCATTCCGCATACCTTGATTATTGTATCCATATTTACGATTAGACGATTTACAATTTGCACTTGAGAATACTTCGCTTAGAATTTACGAATATATGAATTTATGTGTAAGTTTCCAAACTTATATTTCATGAATGAGTTCTTTTAGGGTATTTCCGGGGTTTTCGGTACGCATAAATGCCTCTCCCATAAGGAAACCACGGAAACCGGCAGAACGCAATTGACGGATGGTTTCGGGACTGGAGATACCACTTTCGGAGACGAGTAGAGGAGGAGTCTCGAACTCAATGCCGGTAACAGCTTGTTGCAGTTCTTCTGCAATGCGGAAGGAATTCTCCACATCGGTGACGAAGCTGCCGAGGTGGCGGTTGTTGACGCCGACCATATCCGTCTCCTTATATATATAGGAGAGTTCGGACGAACTGTGCACTTCAAGCAGGACTTCGAGCCCCAGTTCATGAGCCTGAAGGGTGAGCGTGTGGCATTCGTCGGGCGTGAGGCAGGCGGCAATGAGTAGGACGGCGTCGGCCCCCACGATGCGGGCTTGCAAAAGCTGGTACTCGTCGATAATGAAATCCTTGCGTAAGATAGGTATATTGACGAGTGGGCGCACGGTGCGGATGTCACGCAGGGTTCCGCCAAAGAATTTCTCGTCCGTGAGGATGGAGAGGACGGAGGCACCGGCGGCTTCATAAGCCGGAGGAATAAGTTCGGCCTGTGCAGTTTCCTTAATCCAGCCTTTGGAGGGTGAACGGCGTTTGAACTCGGCGATGATGCCGGAGGGAGAAGAAGCAAGAGACTGCTTCATGCTGCGGTGCCGGAGGGTACCGGCAGCCTGTGCGGTGGCGTCTTCATGAAGCATAGCGGCAGCTTGTTCCTGCAGTTGACTGAGGGAGACTGCTTGTTTCTGCTGTGCTATTTCAATTCGCTTGTGGGCGATGATTTCGGATAAAATATCTTTCATTGTTTATGGTTTTTGGGAGTTGACAACTAATTCCCTTGTCAACTATTAATCATTATAAATTTCTTCAATGTTTCCAGTGCCCGTCCGCTTTCCAGCGATTCGCGGGCGATGGCGATACATTCTTCGATTTCCCTTTCAGGTTCCATCACCTGGATGGCAAAGGCGGCATTGACGATGACGCATTGCGTTTGGGCAGGGGTGGCGCGATTGTGGAGGATATTGTCGAAGATGCGGGCGGCGTCTTCCTTGCAGGCTCCGCCGAAGAGCTCTTCGGGGCGGGCGGCGTGGAAACCGAGGGCTTGCGGACGGTAGATGCGTTCATAATTACGCGTCATAACCTTAAACTCGTCCGTAAGGGAGATTTCATCATAACTGTCGAGGCTGTTGACTACGGCGAAATCAATGCCGAGCCTGTAAAAGACATTGGTGTAAAGACGCATCTGGGCAAGGTCGGCAACGCCAAGCAGTTGGTAGGCAGGCTTGCAGGGATTGACGAGCGGACCCAGCAGATTGAACAGGGTGCGCACTCCCAATGCCTTGCGCACAGGGCCGACGAACTTCATGGCAGGATTGAAAAGTTGGGCGTGCAGATAGGCGAGATTGCACTCGTCCATGCTACGTTTCAACTTGTCGGGGTCGTTGGTGAAACGGACGCCGTGCTGTTCGATGACATTGCTGGCGCCGCTGACGGAAGTGGCACCATAATTGCCATGTTTAGCTACTTTATAACCGGCTCCGGCTACGACAAAACAGGCACAAGTAGAGATGTTGAAAGTGTTCTTTCCGTCACCTCCTGTGCCGACAATATCAATGGGGTGATAGGGCGCGAAGTCGATAGGGACACAAGTCTCCATAAGGGCTTCGCGAAAGCCGATTAACTCTTCTACTGTGATGCTACGCATCTGGAAAACAGTTAGTAATGCGGAAATTTGAGCCTCGGGATACTTCTCCCGGGTGATATTAAGGAGGATTTGCTTGGTTTCCTCCGAAGTGAGCTCTTCGTGATTGAAGAGACGGGTTAATATATCTTTCATTTTTTAATTTACGAATTATGATTTGCGAATTATAATTGAAAAAAACTCAGCATTTGAAATGCCTCACATCAACGCCTGAAATGCCACATGTCAACGATTGAAATGCCACATGTCAGAGGCTGTGAAGTGACGCATCGGGCTTAACGAAGTGTGGCATTTGCCTTACCGAAGTGCCTCATTGAAAAGCCAGTTTTTCAGGATTGTTTTTCCGTCGGGCGTCAGCACCGATTCCGGGTGGAATTGTATACCGTGAATGTCAAACGTCCGGTGTTTCAGCGCCATGATTTGACCTTCGGGACTGAGGGCGGTGATGGCAAGCTCTTCGGGGAAATTCTCGGTATCCACTACCCAGGAATGGTAACGGCCGACAGGAATTTCAGCAGGCAGGCCGGAGAAGAGGGGGTCGGGAGTGATTAGTGGTGCGCTAATCACTATATTCGTTTGCACGCCGTGAAAGACTTCGCTCAGATTGGTAAGTTTGCCGCCGAAGACCTGACCGATGGCTTGCTCACCCAGGCAAACACCGAGTATAGGTTTGCGTCCGGCATAGGTGCGGATGACGTCGAGAAGCAATCCGGCTTCTTCGGGAATGCCCGGACCGGGGGACAGGATGATTTTGTCGTATGCTTCAAGTTCGTCGAGGGTGAAGCAATCGTTGCGCAGAACATCTACTTCTGCACCGAGTTCTTTCACCAAATGGGCAAGGTTGTAGGTGAAAGAGTCGTAGTTATCTATGATTACTGTTTTCATTGCTATTTTTGATTTCTACATTTTTTCTGCCATAATGATGGCCTTTTTCAGCGCTCCCAGTTTATTGTTGACTTCCTGCAACTCGTATTCTTCGTTGCTTTTGGCTACGATGCCACCACCTGCTTGGAACCAAAGAACTCCGTTACGGCTGACAAAGGTGCGGATGGTGATGGCTTGGTTCAGCGAGCCGTTTAGTCCGATAAAACCGATGCACCCTCCGTAGGCACCACGGTTGTGCGGTTCCAGTTCGCTGATGAGCTGCATGGCACGCACTTTCGGCGCGCCGCTCAGAGTGCCGGCGGGGAAGGTGTCGATGAAGGCTTTGATGGGTTTGGCATCCTCATTCAACGTGCCGCTGACACGGCTGACGAGGTGGATGACGTGGCTGTAATACTGCATCTCCTTGTAGAAATCCACTTTTACATCATGGCAGTTGCGCGAAAGGTCGTTGCGGGCAAGGTCGACAAGCATGACGTGTTCAGCATTTTCTTTGGGGTCATCGTGCAGGTATTGGGCATTCTTGGCATCCTGTTCAGGGTCTCCGGTGCGCTTAGTGGTGCCGGCAATGGGGTCGATGTAGGCATGGCGGCCTTCGATGCGACAGTGGGTTTCGGGGGACGAACCGAAGATACGGAAACCGCCGAAGTCGAAATAGAACAGATAAGGAGAGGGATTGATGCTGCGCAGGGCACGGTAGAGCTTGAAGTCGTCGCCTACGAAGCGTTGTTCGAAGCGGCGGGAGAGAACGATTTGGAAAACGTCTCCACGCAGACAATGGGCAATGCCTTGGCGGATATTTGCCTTGTGCTGTTCGTCGGTCAGCGAAGAAGTGGTTTCGCCGACGGCACGGAAGTCGTAGGCGGTGTAGTTGCGGTTGTGGATGGCCTTTTGCACGGTGTCCAGCTCACTTTTTTCACCGGGGGCGAGCATTTCGAGAAGCACCATTTCATTCTTGAAGTCATTGAAGACAATGAGATATTGATAGAGGATATAGAGCATATCCGGTGCGTCGTTGGTGGTTTCGCGGCTGTCCTTGACGGGGATGTCTTCGAAATAGCGCACGGCGTTGAAAGAGGTGTAGCCATAGAGGCCGCAGTAGCTGGCGTATTCACCTTCGACGTGGAAGCGGCTGAGGAAATCTTCCAAAGCATCCTCTACACGGTATTCTTGTGTGACGGGATGTTCTTCGCGGGTGCCGTCGGGCAGGCGGAAAATGGCCGTCCCGTGGTCGATGCTGACGCTTGCCAACGGGCAAAGGCCGATGAAGGAACGGTTGTTTTCGCTGCCGTGATAGTCCGAGCTCTCCATGAGGGCACTTTGAGGGAATACGTCACGGACCTTAAGATAGGTACTTACGGGAGTATGCAGGTCCCCGAGAATCGTACGACTATGCGTTTGGTAGTTGTATATATTCATAACCCTTTAATTTTTAATTTTCAATTTTTAATTAATTCAAGGTATGTCTCTATATCCTTGTCTCCACGTCCGGAAACGGTCAGGACAACCACATCTTCGGGCTTGAAAGTCAGTTTTTCGAGGGCACCGAGGGCATGGGCGCTTTCCAGGGCGGGGATGATGCCTTCCAGTTTCGTCAGTTCGTAGGCGGCACGGATGGCTTCGTCGTCATTTACGGCGAGGACGATGGCACGTTTTTGTGCAGCAAGGTTGGCATGTATGGGACCGATGCCCGGGTAGTCCAGTCCGGCGGAGATGGAATAAGGCTCTTCAATCTGTCCGTCTTCGTTCTGGATGACGTAGGTGCGGGCACCGTGGATGATACCCATTTTGCCGAGGGCGATGGTGGCGGCAGTCATTCCGGTATCTACTCCTTTTCCTCCGGCTTCGGCAAGGACGATTTGAACGCGTGTGTCGTCGATGTAGTGGTAAATGGTTCCGGCAGCGTTGCTTCCGCCACCTACACAGGCGATAAGGTAGTCGGGGCAGTCGCGGCCTTCTTTTTCCATAAGTTGCTTTTTGATTTCCTCGCTGATGACGGATTGCAGGCGGGCTACCATATCAGGATAAGGGTGCGGACCGACTGTGGAGCCTATAATGTAGTAAGTATCAGCAGGATGACAGCACCAGTCGCGGATGGCTTCGTTCGTGGCATCTTTCAGGGTCATGTTGCCGGAAGTGACGGGGATGACAGTTGCACCGAGCATCTTCATCTTTTCTACGTTGATGTGCTGGCGTTCTACGTCCGTCTTGCCCATGTAGACGATGCATTCCATATTCATCAGGGCGCAGACGGTAGCAGCGGCTACACCATGTTGCCCGGCGCCGGTTTCGGCGATGATACGGCGTTTGCCCATGCGGCGCGCCAGGAGGATTTGCCCGATGGTGTTGTTGATTTTGTGGGCGCCTGTGTGGTTCAGGTCTTCGCGTTTGAGGTAGAGTTTGCAGCCATACTTTTCGGAAAGGCGGTGGGCGTAATAGAGTGGGGAGGGACGACCTACGTAGTCACGCAGCAATCGGTCGAACTCTTGCTTAAAGTCTTCACTTTGCAGCACTTTGAGATAGGTGTTCTGCAATTCTTCTACACACTTGTGGAGTATTTCGGGAACATATGCTCCACCGAACTCTCCGTAATAGCCATCTTGATTTACTAAAAAACTCATAATCTTATATTTTTAATTTATTTCAGTTGACAAGGTTTTTAGTTGACAAGGGGACAAGGGGGAAGAGAAAACCGGTGAACTTGTATCTTGCTTCCTTGGCAACTAAAAAGAAAGAGCCCTGTCGCAGGTTGCGACAGGGCTCTTTCTTTTTCTATATAATGTTCACATATATACATACGAGCGCTGCTCCCTTACGACTGTCGGAGTTGTAACGGGCGCCACCACCAATATGTATTTACGAGCATTGTTTTCATTGTCTTTTTGTTTTAGCTGGGGGCAAATGTAATCACTTTGTTTTAAATACCAAAGAATTTCTTGCTTTTTTTCTTTCTAAGAACAATTTTCTTAAAAACTTGTTTTATAATGGTATAAAAAAAACAACCATTACTCATATAAAAAAGAAAGGATGAACTATGAAACGGAAACATTTAGTCGCCATTGGCGTATCGATTGCTATTCTCTTGTTACTTTACTGGTTATTGGTGGCCGAAGATATGAACGCTTGGCTGAACGTTAATTGATTTTTTGTGACTTTCTTGTGGAGTTATGCGGATAAAAATGTATCTTCGCAAAAAATCATAAGCTCATGAAAGGAATAAGTAACTCATTTTTGCGCACGATATGTGCGCTGGTAATAGGTCTGATATTGGTGATGTTTCCCAATGAGGCGGGCGATTACCTGGTTATAACGATTGGTGTCGTGTTCCTGATACCGTCGCTCTTAAGTATTATCGGGTATTTTGCAATGAATGCGGAGGAAAGGCACCGTCTTCCTATTGAGGGAATTGGTAGCTTGTTGTTCGGCCTTTGGTTAGTGATTATGCCCGGTTTCTTTGCTGATTTACTGACGTTTGTATTGGGATTTATCTTGGTGCTGGGAGGTATACAACAGATTGCGTCATTGTCGGCGGCCCGCCGTTGGATGCCGGTTCGTGCAGGATTTTATATCATTCCGGTACTTATTCTGATTGCAGGTCTGATTGCTTTGTTCAATCCGACAGGAGTACGTTCAACAGCGTTTATTATTATCGGCGTCACCAGTATAATTTATGCGGTTTCGGAGTTGCTGAACTGGTTCACGTTTACGCGTAAACGGCCGAAGATGCCGGTTGCACCGAAGGATAGGGATATTGAGGATGCGGAAATCATAATTTAGCGCAAAGTGCTAAATTGAGTTACGAGCTACCAGTTACGAGTTGCTGCGCTGTGTTGGTGTGCGAAAGTTTTTTTGCCTGGCTATTACACTGAAACTTACTCGTAACGGGTAGCTCGTAGCTTGTAACTTAATTTATTTCAGCCATTCATTTATCAGCTCCATCACCTCTTTCTTTTCTTTTTCGGGCAACGTACTGATGCGTGCCAGATGGCTTCCATTCGGCTGGATAAATATGTGAATATTCTTCTTATTTTTCAGCCAGGTGACGCCTGCTGCTGTCCACGGGTCGTTCTGACCATAGATGAAAATCATTTTCGGATCGTTCTTCTTTAGGAACTTTGTTATTTTCTTGCTAAGGGTTTTGTCGAAAGCCATATCTTTCAGTTCTTCGGGGAGCATCAGACGGTGCAGATAACCCTTGCTTGACTTGATGGAGAGGTATTCCTTGAAAGGCTCGATGTCATAACCATAGTAACCCAGTTCGCGGGCTGCCTGCACGAAGAAAGAAGCATTCGGGCTGTTGGGAGTGAAGTAGCCGGGTTCGCTGATGGCAAGCAGGTGCTTGAAAATGTCATCATCCGAAGCGGTGGTGGCGGGAATGGAACTGATGGGAGTACCCCATTGCCACAAGGCGAAGGAATATTCCAATACCGAGTAATCGTAAATTTCTTCGATAGGAACATTGAAGGAATATTTCTTTTCAGCACAATATTTCTCGAAACGGGGGAGCAGGGTTGCTTTCCGTTTCAATACTTCCAGTTGGAAATCTTCAATTTTCTTGCGGTTTTCGGCTGTGGATACATGGTGGAGGAAGGGTTCATGGCGACCGTCTTCTACTCCATAGCAAAGCGGGGCTACGTAGGGGACGGAAATATCTACATCGTCCGGATAGAAGGTGCGGTAGAGGAGGGTGGTTTGTCCGCCCTTACTGATACCTGTGGCAATCCATTTGCCCGGATAGATGTTCTTGAATGCGGTAGTGACGGCGTGCAAGTCGTCTGCGGAATTCTCGGCTGTGAGGTATTGCCAGTCCTTGGGTTCGGGAGTGGATTCCAGGAAATAACGGTATTCCACGAATATCATGTTGGCATTGAGAAGCTTTGAAAGTTCTTCGCGATATTTGGGGCGGAGGGCATAGGCGGCACCATAACCTTCGGTGACGATAACTGTGGGACGGTCGAAACCGACATGGGAAACGATGACGCGCTGGTGGAAACTGCCTTTTTCCGGATGGCGGTGATCCAACGGCTGAGTAAAATAGGTGACGTACTTCTCTGTGAATTCGGAGGTTTCCAACGGACGGACTTCCTTGATGGCGGAAATCTTACTTAATTTTTGTTTCAGAGCAGTTTGTGCGGATAAGGATGCCGGAACTGCCAGCAACACAAAGAGTAAAAAGGTCGCGTAGCGAATGTGTATGTTATTCATTATAATAGGATTTTAAATTCGGGGTAAAGATACTACATTTTCTGAATATTAGGAAGATGTACTTTTCTTTTGCCTTGATACTTTTTCTTTCGGGCAAACGAAAGAAAAAGTATAATCAACAGATTAAAAAAAGAGAGAGAACTGCCTCGCGGCACCTCTCCCCCTGCAAACTTAAAACAACCAACAAAAGAAATTTATTAAATGAGGAATGAAGAATGAAGAATTGCCGTGCGGCGTGCTTGCATAGCGCAGCTAAATTCTTCATTCCTCATTCTTCATTTAACGAATGAACAAGAGTTCTCTGTATTTGGGCAACGTCCACATCTGGTTGTCAACAATCAGTTCCAGCTTGTCGATGTGGTAACGGATCTCTTCCATGGCCGGCACGATGGTGTCGTGGTAGGCGATGGCTTTCTCACGTTCACTCTCAATCTTGTTGGCAACCTTGCGGGCTTCGATCATGGCATCTACATGCTCTTTGATGAAAGCGGTTCGGTCGGCAATCTCTTCGATGAGTTCCAGATTCTTGGCAGACAGTTTTGCAGCTTTATCGCCGGGGAACAGGTCTTTCATCTTGTAAACGTTGTCGATGAGATCCGTTTGATATTGCGTTGCCACGGGGATGATGTGGTTCATCGCCAAATCACCCAATACACGGGCTTCAATTTGGATTTTTTTAGTGTATGTTTCCCATTTCACCTCGTTGCGGGCTTCCAGCTCTTTCCGGCTCAGGACACCGGTGGCTTCAAACATCTTGATGCTTTCCGGTTTCAGATAGCTGTCGAAGATAAGGGGCACGCTGGTTTCGCAATCCAGACCGCGCTTCATGGCTTCGGCTTTCCATTCATCGCTGTAGCCGTTACCGTCGAAGTGGATGGGCTTGCAAATCTTGATGTACTGTCGAATCACTTCGAGAATGGCCGAAATCTTCGGCTCACCTTTTTCGATGAGGGCATCCACATCTTTTTTGAATTCCACCAGTTGTTCGGCCACGGCAGCGTTCAGGGCAATCATGGCGCAAGCACAGTTGGCTTCGGAGCCTACGGCGCGGAACTCAAAACGATTGCCGGTGAAAGCGAACGGGCTGGTGCGGTTACGATCGGTGTTATCGATGAGCAACTCGGGAATCTGCGGAATGTCCAGCTTCATGCCCTGTTTGCCACTGAGACTTACAAGGTCGTCCTTGGTGCTCTCTTCGATGTGTTCCAATACCTGTGACAACTGTTTGCCGAGGAAGCTGGAGATGATTGCGGGAGGTGCTTCGTTGGCGCCCAGGCGGTGTGCGTTGGTAGCACTGGAGATAGCTGCCTTTAGCAATCCGTTGTGCTTGTAAACCGCCATCAGGGTGTTCACTACGAAGGTGATGAAACGCAGGTTGTCTTCGGGCAGCTTGCCGGGACCCATCAGTCCGATACCGGTGTCCGTACCCAATGACCAGTTGTTGTGTTTACCGCTACCATTGACACCCTTGAAAGGCTTTTCGTGCAGCAATACGCGAAAGCCATGGTTGCGGGCTACTTTACGCATCAGTGCCATGATGAGCATGTTATGGTCTACCGCCAGGTTACATTCTTCGAAGATAGGAGCCAGTTCAAACTGGTTGGGGGCTACCTCGTTGTGACGGGTTTTGACGGGGATGCCGAGCTTCAATGCTTCAATTTCCAATTCCTTCATGAAGGCGGCCACGCGGGTGGGGATGGCTCCGAAATAGTGGTCTTCGAGCTGCTGGTTCTTGGCACTGTCGTGACCCATGAGCGTGCGTCCGGTCATCAACAGGTCGGGGCGGGCAGCGTAAAGTCCTTCGTCAATCAGGAAATATTCCTGTTCCCAGCCCAGGTAGGCAACCACCTTCTTCACTTCGGGATTGAAGTAGCGGCATACGTCTACGGCAGCTTTGTCTACGGCACGCAGGGCTTTCAGCAACGGTGCCTTGTAGTCTAGAGACTCGCCGGTGTATGCGATAAAAATGGTCGGGATGCAGAGCGTATCATCGACGATGAAAGCCGGAGAGGAGGGGTCCCATGCGCTGTAACCGCGTGCTTCGAATGTATTGCGGATACCGCCGTTAGGGAAGCTGGATGCATCCGGTTCCTGCTGGACGAGGAGTTTGCCTGTGAATTCTTCCATCACACCGCCTTTGCCGTCGTGTTCGATGAAAGCGTCATGCTTCTCAGCCGTACCTTCGGTGAGCGGGTGGAACCAGTGAGTGTAGTGGGTAACACCCATTTCGAGTGCCCATTTCTTCATGCCGGCTGCCACTTCATCAGCGATGCTGCGGTCCAGTGGGGCACCATTGTCAACCACGTCAATCAGTTTGGCATACACCTTGCTGGGCAGATACCTGAACATCTTTTCCTTGTTGAATACATACTTGGCATAATATTCCGACGGACGTTCCGCGGGGGCTGCCACTGCAACGGGTTTCTTCTTAAACGCCGTTTCAACTACTCTGAATCTCAATTTTGACATAATACCTTGAGTTGTAATTGTTGGTTTATAAAAACATATTTGTTAGAGTAAAAAAACTCTTGTTTAGTTGTAGGCTGATTCGCCATGTTCGTAAATATCGAGTCCTTCTTCTTCCACTCGTTTCGGAACGCGGAGACCGTGCACGATGTCGAGTCCTTTGAAGATGAGATAACCCATACCTGCCGCCCATGCGCCTACCACGAGGGCACCGAATACCTGTGCGCCGAGGAAGCCTGCACCTGCACCGTAGAAGAGACCTTCGCTGGTGGAGAAAAGCCCCGTGAGTATCGTTCCGAGAAAACCGCAGACACCGTGTACGGAAGAGGCACCCACAGGGTCATCAATCTTAAGAACTTGGTCGATGAACTCCACCGAGAAGATCATTACAATGCCGCAGATGGTACCGATGATGACTGCTCCAAGCGGGGAAACCGCATCACAACCTGCCGTGATACCTACCAACCCTGCCAAGATACCGTTCAGTGTGAGTGACAAGGACGGTTTGCTGAACTTCAACCAACTGACTACCAGTGCGAAGAAACCGCCTGCACAGGCTGCAAGGTTTGTGGTGAGGAATACGTGTGAGATAGCTTCCTGATCGGCGGTAGAAGCCGCCGCCAATTGTGAGCCGGGGTTGAAACCAAACCAGCCGAACCACAGGATGAATACGCCGAGGGCTGCAATCGTGAGGTTGTGTCCCGGAATGGCTCTGGATTTGCCGTCTTTGCCATACTTGCCGATACGCGGACCGAGGATAGCCGCACCTACCAGTGCGATCCAGCCACCGACAGAGTGGACCACCGTAGATCCTGCGAAATCGTGGAACGTAGTGCCGAACAGGTTCATCATGAACGAACCCTCTTCACCGTCCATCAGCCATCCGCCGCCCCAGGTCCAATGACCGGATACGGGGTAAATCAGTACGCTGATGAAGATGGTGTATACCAGATACATGGAGAATTTGGTGCGCTCTGCCATAGCCCCCGATACGATAGTGGCTGCTGTGGCGCAGAATACGGTCTGGAAAACCAGAAAACCTTCTGTGGGCAGTCCGCCACCGTCATAGAACGAGAGGTCGAAGAAGTGGGGCATTCCCACGAAACCGCCTACGCCGAACATCAGCCCGAAACCGATGAACCAGTAGAGAAGGGAGCCAAACATGAAGTCTACGAAGTTCTTCATCAGGATGTTGGCGGTGTTCTTCACCCGGGTGAATCCAGCTTCCACCAGTGCAAAGCCCGGCTGCATGAAGAATACCAGCATAGCGGCAAGAAGCATCCATACTGTGTTAAGTCCGTTTACCAGTTCTCCCGAGGTGTCGGGAACGGCTTTTTCTGTAGAAATCTGCTCTGTGATAGTTATAGCTGTGGTTGATAGACTGTCCGTTGTAACGACATCCTGTGCGAAAATTTCTGTTACCATGCAGGTTGCCATAAGGACAACACTGACTATCCACAGCTTGGCAATGCTGCGTTTTTTATATTTATCCATAAGTTTTTGCTTTTTGTTGTACTTGTATTTTTTGCTTCTTATCGATGGGGGTAAATATTCACTCCATTTATGCGAGACATTCGCCCCTTTGTGGTTTGTAGCTGCCCGAGCCTATCTTTCCTGCTCGGCATTATAGAGGGCGATGTCGCCCCTTTCGGCAGTGCGGATGCGGATGGCGTCTTCAATGGGGATGACGAAGATACGTCCGTCGCCGATTTCTCCGGTTTGTGCGGATTTGATGATGGCTTGCACGGTCTTCTCCGCATTCTTATCGCGCACTACGATGGAGACCAGAATGCGTTCAATGGAACTGGTGTCATACATTACGCCACGGTAGATGCGTGCCTGGCGGGATTTTCCTATGCCTCTTACGTCGTAGTAGGAGAACCATTCGATGTCCGCTTCAAGCAATGCGTCCTTTACATCCTCGAATTTGGTTTTACGGATAATTGCTTCAATCTTTTTCATACCTTAAACAATTTGTGGTTTTAACTTCTTTAGTTGACAGGGTTTTCAGTTGACAAGTTGACAAGGGCCTTCCGGTATGCCTGTATCTTATCCTTGTCCCCTCGTCCCCTTGCCTCCTTGTTCCCTATTCTTATTTCTCTTTTTAAAAACTAACGCCTGCTGCGAAGTAGGCTCCCTGCGTATGGGGATTGAATGTCAACTGCGCGAAAACGGGCAGTGAGAAGGAGTTGCTGAATTTGATCTCTTTTTCAGCTTTCAATGTAAGGTTGGTGACGTTGAACTTGTCGGCATATGCACCTTCCCATGGGATTATACCTACTTCTGCCGACCAGTCCAGACCCCCCAGTTTGAAAGGGGCACTGATGCCTACATAAGTGGAATAGGCTCTGTCGCCGTTTTCTTTCATGTAGTCGTCTCCGGCAAAATAAGTGTTCCAACTTAGTGCCAGAGGGCCGAAGTCGTATCCCAAAGTCGCTTCAAAGATATGTGCCGTGCTGTGCGCACCATACTTGAAGTAATCTCCCGTATATCCACCGTCTTTTTTGTGATAAGAGAACCAGTAATCGGTGACTGCCACACTGAAACCGCCTGTGGTGTAGTCCAGTGTAAGGTCAATTTCCCTGGCATCGTCTTTGTCGATTCCTACCGAACCCCATGCCGTCAGCGACAGGCCTTTGTATCCCACCGACATGCTGGGTTGAATGCTCACTCCGCCACAGTCTGTGCCACGCCAGATGTAACCACTTACCAGGTCGGCACCGACTGATGCCTCCACTTTCTCCTGTGCCTTTGCCGTGAAGGGTAGGGCTGCTGATAATAATGCGATTGCTATTACTTTCAATTTTACGTTTTTTGTATTCATATCCTTTTACCTTTTTAAATTTAGAAAAATTGCGGATGATCAGTCCGGTGAAACAGCTGTTATTTAAGTATAATGTTTTCTGTTAGTCGATACCATCTGTCATGCTGAGCTTGTCGAAGCATCTCTTCTCTCTACATCAACCATTTCCTGATTCTCTTCATCGCCTCCGTGCAATCTTCGTGATTGCCGAAAGCCGTCAGCCGGATGTAACCCTCTCCGCTGGGACCGAAACCTACGCCGGGTGTTCCCACTACGTTGGCCTCATACAACATTTGTTCAAAGAATCGCCAGGAACCGACTCCGTTCGGTGTTTTCAGCCAGATGTAAGGGGCGTTTACGCCGCCGTACACTTTCAGTCCGGCTGCTTCCAGACCTTCTTTCATCGTCCGGGCGTTGTTCATATAGTAATCTATGTTTTCCTTTATCTGTCGTTTGCCCTCCGGGGTGTATATGGCTTCAGCAGCCCGTTGGGTGATGTAGCTGGTGCCGTTGAACTTGGTGCATTGGCGGCGGTTCCACAGACGGTTCAGTGCAATGCGCTCGCCGGTAAGTGTAGCGGCTGTCAGTTCTTTCGGAACCACGGTGTATCCGCAACGTACCCCGGTGAACCCGGCTGTTTTTGAGAAACTGCGGAACTCGATGGCACACTTCTTGGCTCCTTTTATTTCATAGATGGAGTGGGGTACGTCCTCTTCTTGTATAAATGCCTCATAAGCTGCATCAAACAGGATGAGGGTATCATTGGCAAGTGCGTAGTCCACCCATTTCTTTAGCTGGGTCTTGGTCAGCGTGGTTCCCGTCGGGTTGTTCGGGTAACAGAGATAAACGATGTCGATGCGCTTGTCCGGTATCTCGGGGACGAAGTTGTTTGCGGCGGTGCAGGGCATGTAGGTCACGTTGCTCCATTTTCCGCCTTCTTCCAGCACTCCGGCGCGGCCACACATCACATTGCTGTCTATGTATACCGGATAGATGGGGTCGGTCACTCCCACACTGTTGTCGTGGCGGAGGATATCTCCGATGTTACCCGTATCGCTTTTGGCTCCATCATTGACGAACACTTCCGTAGGGCTGAAATGAATGCCTCTCGGGGCGTAATCGTGCTTGATGATGGCTTCAATCAGAAAATCGTATCCCTGTTCGGGGCCGTATCCGCGGAAAGTCTTCCCGTTTGCCATCTCATCCACTGCCTTGTGCATCGCTTCGATGCAGACCGGTGGCAGTGGGCGGGTAACGTCTCCGATACCCAAACGGATGACATCTTGCTTGGGGTGTGTTATCCTGAAAGTATTCACCTTTTTAGCTATGTCTGAAAATAAATAACTTCCCGGTAATTTTAAAAAATGTTCGTTTACTAATGCCATACTTTCTTGTTGTTTTAAGCGTATTGATAAATGAAGAATGAAGAATGATGAATGAAGAATTGGCTGCGCTATTGTGCCGCATGGTAATTCTTCATTCTTCATTCATCATTTATAATTAATTTCTCCATCGAACACCCTGACCGCTCCTCCGGTCATCATTACGTGTCCGCTTTTCTCGTCCCATTCAATGGTGAGAGTGCCTCCATCCATGATGATGTCTGATGTTCTTCCTGTTCTTCCTGTGAGGGCGGCTGCTACGGCAGTGGCGCAAGCTCCTGTGCCGCAAGCTTGGGTGATGCCCGAACCTCTTTCCCATACCCGCATCCGGATTTTGCCGTCTTCAAGTATCTGGGCGAACTCAACGTTAATTCGTCCGGGGAATAACGGGTGGTTTTCCAGTTTCGGGCCAATGTTTTCGAGGTCTATCTTTTTTATATCATCTACGAAGATTACCAGATGGGGATTTCCCATTGATACGATGGTTCCGGTGAATTTCCGTCCGTCGGATTCTACGGTTTGTTCCTGCATGTCGGCAGGGGTGCCCATGTCTACGGTGACGGTATCCACTTTTTCGTCTTCTACATGAAGTTTCAGTACTTTGATGCCCGAAAGAGTATCGAGGGTGACTGCTGTTTTTGAGGTCAGTCCATATTCGTATAGGTATTTGCCGATGCAACGGCTGGCGTTGCCACACATTTTGGCTTCGGAGCCATCTGCATTGAAGATGCGCATGCTGAAATCAGCTTTGTCCGAACTGCCGATAAGTACCAGACCGTCACTTCCAATTCCTGTGTGCGGGGCGCTCCATGCAACCGAAAGTTTTTCAGGACTTTCGATGGGGTATTTCGTGGTGTCTACATAGATGTAGTCGTTACCCGCTCCATGCATCTTGGTGAATTTAATCATTCTTGTCATTTTGTACTCTGTTAGTGAATTAATGTTTCCTTTTGTTTTAATCACGATGCAAAGATACGACATTTTGATTGTTATTTAATAAAAACAATACCTTATTTCTATTTTTGGTGTTTCATCTTTCAGTCGCTGCAAATATACACTATTCAAGTTTCAATTTAAAAGTTTGCAGAGGGATATTTGGCAGATTTGTTATTTATAGAATTATTTCCGCATATTCATTCTGGGTGAAAAAGGGAGTTAATGCTTGGTTTTTGCAGAAAAGTGAAGTTTGGGGGATGAAAAAACCGTTTCATAAATATCATTATGAAACGGTTTTATTGTTTTTAGTAACTAAATGTATTTCAAGAAATAGCTTATTACTGTCTTTGAAAAAGTTATTTCTTTTTCAATATCTCCTGCAATAATACAGGTTCATTGGTGGTGATAAAGTCCACACCTTCGCCGATGAGCCATTCCATGTCTTTGACATCGTTCACTGTCCAGGCATTCACTTTCATACCGAGGTCGTGGCATTCTTTAATCCATTCGGGGTGTTTCTTGAATACGCTGAAGTGATAGTCGGGACCGGCGCATCCCCATTCTTTCAACTCTTTTGGGCTGATGTCACCTTCCAGATAGTAGACGGGAGTATCTTTCGGGGCGAGACGGATAAACTCCTTACAGGCGTGGCGGGAAAAGGTGATGTACTCGGTGCGGTCTGCCAAGCTCATTTTCTTTATCATTTTCACGATTTGCTCTACAGCTCGGGTTTCCTGTTCGGGAGTTTTATGCGCTTTAAGCTCCAGGATAAGGCGGGTTTTCAGTTGCTTGGCCTTCTTGAGGTATTGCTTTAGGGTAGGGAGATTCTCACCATTATCGAGGATGATAGAAGTACACTCTTTCTCGGTGGATGTTTCCATACGGACACCTTTGAAGACACCGTCGTGGTCTACGATAAGTTTATTGTCGGCAGTGAGCCATACGTCGAACTCGGAACCGTAGCAATTGATAGAATCGGCTTTTATCAGAGCGGCGATGCTGTTTTGGGCGGAGCCATCTGTTTTCCAGAAGCCACGGTGAGCGATAACTTGGGTGTTTTGTGCCTGCACAGTGCCATATGCTGCAATGGATAGGGCAGAGGCGAATAAAAGTTTTTTCAGATTCATAGGTGTTTGATTTTAAATTCGCCGCAAGTTACGAAATAATCCTATATATGATGTTTCATTTATATGATAATTAACGCCGCATACGCCGTCTGCGACGATGGTGGCGTTTCTTCTGCTTATAGACACTGATCCGTTTCCATACAATCCAGACAAAGAGCGCACCGAAAACGGCAAAGATGAGGAGTACGATGCCGGTGTTCAGATTATCGCCTTTGACGCGGCTCCACATTTCGAGGACGAGTTCCGTGCGGTCGCCAAAGTCGCGAATCATGGCACAACGCTCTACGACTTTGCGGTCGGGGTACTGGATAGGATTGATTTGAATGCTGTCTGCTCCAGGACCGAAGAAGTAACTGAGGTCGGAGAATTGTTCAAGGGTGGTATCGAGCTTTGCCTCCATGATTTCGGGGGTTGCTACGGCACTGACGTAACCAATGGCATCCATGTTGCGCAGGGCAATGTCCGGCTGGCAAAGGTAGTTGATGAAGTAGCTGGCGGCTTTCACGTTGCGGGCATACTTGGGGATGGCCCAGCCATCGTACCAGATGTTGCTGCCTTCGCGGGGAACCGTATAATCGAGGCTGACACCCACGGCTTCGGCTTCTTCGATGGCCCAGACGGCATCACCGCTCCATGTGAGGTTGAGCCATGCCTTGTTTTTGGTCATCATTTCTTTTCCGAAGTCAGCTTCCCAACCGGCGATATTGGGTTTCATGGCTTTTAGGTATTGCTCTGCCAGGGCGATGGCTTCGGGGGAGTTGTCGTTCATCAGTTGCTCAACGGTGATGGTGCTGTCGGCAAGCTGACGGGCGTGGGCGTAGATGATGGCAGTGCCGTAAGCATCGCGGTAGCTGTCTTTCATCAAGATTTTACCACGGTTTACGGCATCCCAGAGGCATCCCCAGGAACTGACTTCTTCGAGGGTTTTGAATTTCTTGTTATAGAGAATGCCGGCCGTGCCCCACATGTAGGGAACAACATAGTCGTTAGTATGGCGGTTGGGCTGGCTGATTTTCTCCAGTTCTTTACGGATGTAAGGTGAGATGTTGGGGATGTAGTCCGGAGTTTTGCCAAAATCGCGGTTGATGGGGAGGAGGAGATCCTTTTTCAACATACGCTCAATGATGTATTCCGAGGGGCATATGAGGTCGAAGTCTTCCTGCCCACGTTCGATTTTGGTGAGCATGATTTCATTGATATCGAATACCTGGTAGATGATGCGGATATCTTCTCCTGTCTGCTCTTTGTACCAGGCGGGGAACTCGGCAAGGACGGTTTCGTCGATGTAGTCAGCCCAATTGTAGACTTTCAGGACACGGCTGCGCTTCTCGCCGGAGCTGGTGCAGGAGGCAAGGAGAAGGATGCAGAGGAGGAAGGATATGTATTTTTTCATTGTTTTTATTCTTTCTTGGAACGTTCCGCTCTCTTATTAATCACAATCAGCAACACTAACACCGTTATGAAGATGATGGTTGACAGCGGGCGCAATTCCGGGGTCAATCCTCCCTTGCGTGCATCGGCGTAGATATAGGTGGAAAGTGTTTCCAGACCTTCGTTTCCAATGGTGAAAATGGTCACTGCAAAATCATCGATGGAAAGGGTGAAGGCGAGGATAAAACCGCTTATCATTCCCGGCAGAATCTCCGGAAAGATGACCTTACGCAATGCCTGGAAAGGCGTAGCTCCCAGGTCGAGAGCGGCTTCGTAAACGTTCTGGTTCATCTTTTTCAGGCGGGGCATGACGCTGAGCACCACATACGGGGTACAGAAAGTGATATGCGCCAGCACCACCGTTGGGAATCCCTGCGAGATGCCGAAGCTGACAAACAACAGGAACAGCGACACACCTGTGATGATGTCTGCATTCATCATTGGTATGGCATTGGTGAAGTTCATCACTTGGCGGGCACGGGAACGCAGGTTGAAGATGCCGATGGCTGCCAGGCTGCCCAGCAGCGTAGATGCCGTGGCTGCAATCAGCGCGATGGCAAACGTGTTCCAGATAGCATTCATCAGCGAGTGGTGCATACCGCCGGTGAAGAGAGAACTGTATAATTTGGTGGAGAACCCGGTCCAGTTGCCCAGCACCTTGGCTTCGGTGAAAGAGAAAATCATAATAATCAGGATGGGCGAATAGAGCAGTGCCAGCAGCAACCACAAATATCCCTTGGCAAGTATACGTGTCATCATATCACACCTCCGCTTTCGTTTTGAGTACTGTCGTCCTCGTTTGTAAACAAGGCGGTGACGCCAATCAGCAACAGCATAATGAGCGACAGGGCAGCACCGTAGTTCCACATTCCGTTATAAATGCTCTCCTGTACGGTGGTACCGAACAACTTGATATTGTTCATCGTCAGCAGCTCGGCAATGGCGAAGGTGGAGACGGTGGGCATGAAAACCATCACCACGCCACTCATAATACCCGGCATGGAAAGAGGCAGAATCACTTTCCGGAACACTTGCAGAGGCGTAGCACCCAAGTCTTGGGCAGCTTCTATCAGGCTGCCGTCCATCTTCTGCAACGTATTGTAGATAGGGTATATCATGAACGGCAGAAAGTTGTAGACCATACCGAACACCAGCGCACCTTCGCCCAACGGCAGGTTGAGGAAGTCGAACAGTGCCACGGTGGCAAGTGTGCGTATCAGGATGTTCACCCACATAGGCAGGATGAACAGTACGACCATGGTCTGGGAAGTGTTGAAGCGTTTCTGACTCAGGATATATGCGGCAGGATAACCCAGAATGAAACATGCCAGTGTGGTGATGACGGCTATCCCGATGGAGTAAACAAATGTGTTGATGGCTTCGGGGTGCATCATGAACTTGCGGAAGTTGGCGAATGTGAACGCGCCTTCGGCGTCCGTGAAAGCGTAGAGCACGATGAGCAACAAGGGCATCACCACGAAGATGACGAGAAACAGGGCGTAGGGAACAGTCCAGTTCCGGCGACGCATGAAGAAACGGGATATATTACTGAGCACTTCCTTTCTTATTAGTGGGTTCAACAATAGCAGAGGGGGGCATCACCCGGATGTTCTGCGGAGCGATGGTGATGCCGACGCGGTCACCGTCGTCCCAGACGTCGTTGGTGTCGACAAAAATATCTTCGTCCCAGTCCGTAAACACGGTGAGATGGTAATGGTTGCCTTTGTAGAGGATAAATTTCACTTCACCCGTCAGATGGCCGTCTTCTTCGTTGTCTTCGAGGATGACATTCTGGAAATCAATCTCTATCTGTACGTTGCTGCCCGGTTCGATGCCTTGCACTTCGGCGCACTCAAAGGTATAGCCGAGGAATTCGACGTGCTGTCCATCAATCAGTCGTCCGGAGAAAGTGTTGCAGGTGCGTTCCTTCTTCATGACGTGGATGTCGAAGGGCTTCACGAGCAGGCCCACTTCGCGTCCGGCTTCGAAGCTGTGGTAGTCCTGCACCATGAATTCGTAACCTTCGTTGGTCTGCACCATCATTTCGTAGTGCACGCCTTTGAAGATGCAGGAGGTGACGGTACCTGTCAGTTGGGCGGCAGCAGAGGGTTCGAAGATATAAATGTCTTCGGGGCGAAGAACGACGTCGACAGGGGTGTTGACGCCGAAGCCCTTGTCCACACATTCAAATTCGTGTCCGGCAAAGGAGACGGATTTATCCTGAAGCATGAGGCCGTTCAGGATGTTGCTTTCGCCGATGAAGTCGGCAACGAAAGAGTTGATGGGTTCGTTGTAAATGTCGGTCGGGGTGCCTATCTGCTGGATGCGGCCTTCGCTCATCACAACGATGGTGTCGCTCAGGGTAAGGGCTTCTTCCTGATCGTGGGTGACGTAGATGAAGGTGATGCCGAGTTTCTGGTGCATCTCTTTCAGTTCCATCTGCATATCCTTGCGCATTTTCAGGTCGAGGGCGGCGAGGGGTTCGTCCAGTAGCAACACTTCCGGCTCGTTGACGATGGCGCGGGCGATGGCTACGCGCTGTTGTTGTCCGCCGGAGAGGGAGTCGACGTCACGGTCTTCGTAGTCCGTCATGCCCACCATGCGGAGGGCCTGTTTCACCTTCTTGCCGATGGTGGCTTCGGGCATCTTCTTGAGTTTCAGTCCGAAAGCGATGTTATTGTACACATTCAGATGAGGGAAGAGAGCATACTTCTGGAAGACGGTGTTCACCGGGCGTTGGTGCGGCGGTGTCTGTGTGATGTCGCGTCCGCCGATGGTGATGATGCCTTCCGAGGCGGTCTGGAAACCGGCTATCAGGCGAAGCAAGGTAGTCTTGCCACAACCGGAGGGACCCAGGATAGTTACAAATTCGCCCTTACGGACAGAGAGGTTCACATCATTCAGTACAGCCTTGTCTCCAAAGAATTTCGATACGTGCTCCACACCGATGATGCAGTCAGACTTTTGCATAAGCGTTATTAAGTTTAACCCAAAAACGAATTGAACGAATTCTGCTTTTTCGAAAAAAGCGGGGCAAAGGTAGGGAATAAATCGGGAATATGAAAGAGGAGGTGCATCGTAAATAATGCAACGGAATATTTTGTTTCGGAAAACATTATTATCTTTGAAGAAGATAAGCTGCATCTCAGCATAACTTTTTCATGCAAGCATGAAAGTTCTGTGTTCGATTTGCATTATCTTTGTCGCATTAATGAGTACCTATTAAATGTGTACTATATAGTATAAGGAGATAAGGACATGAGTAACAGGATATATCCCATCGGGATACAGAACTTCGAGAAGATTCGCAAAGAAGGGTACGTTTATGTGGATAAAACCGCATTGATGTATAAGTTGGTGAAGAGCGGAAGTTATTACTTCCTTTCCCGCCCCCGCCGTTTTGGGAAGAGCTTGCTTATTTCCACGCTCGAAGCCTATTTCGAGGCAAAACGGGACTTGTTTGAAGGCCTGGCGGTGGAAACTCTGGAAAAAGACTGGGTGAAGCGTCCTGTGTTGCATCTGGACTTGAATATCGGGAAATATGATACACCGGATAGTTTGGACAAGATACTGGACAGCAACTTGTCAAAGTGGGAAGAACTTTATGGAACCGGTGTTGCTGAGAGTACCCTTGCCCTGCGCTTTGCAGGAGTTGTGGGACGAGCCTATGAGCAAAGTGGCGAACGTGTAGCCATTCTCATCGACGAATATGACAAGCCCTTGCTCCAAGCTATCGGCAACGAGGAACTGCAACGTGAATTCCGTAACACTCTGAAACCTTTCTATGGTGTACTGAAAACCATGGATGGCTGCATCAAGTTTGCCCTGCTGACAGGAGTGACCAAGTTTGGCAAAGTCAGTGTGTTCAGTGACCTGAACAATCTGAATGACATCTCCATGGACGAGCCGTTTATTTCCATCTGTGGAATCACCGAAAAGGAGATACATCTTAATTTTGAAGAGGACCTGTACGAATTGGCAGCCGCGCAGAAAATGACGTATCAGGAAGTATGCAATGAGCTGAAAGAGTGCTATGACGGTTATCACTTCACGGAAAACACTGATGGCATCTACAATCCTTTTAGTCTGCTGAATACATTCTTTAAGATGAAATTCGGCAACTACTGGTTTGAAACCGGAACGCCTACCTATCTTGTGGAGTTGCTGAAACGCAATCACTACGACTTGGAGCGCATGGCGCATGAAGAAACGAATGCTGACGTGCTGAATTGTATTTATGGCGACGATGAGCCCATACCGGTCATTTTCCAGAGCGGATACCTCACGATAAAGGGGTATGATAAGGAATTCGGTCTTTATCGTCTCGGTTTTCCGAACCGGGAAGTGGAAGAGGGCTTTATCAGATTTCTGATGCCATTCTATACCCGTTTCAACCAGTTGGAAGCGCCGTTTGAGATACAAAGATTTGTTCGTGAGATACGTGCCGGGCAACCTAACGCTTTCTTTAAGAGGCTGCAAAGCTTCTTTGCTGACACACCTTATGAATTAGTGAAAGACTTGGAATTGCATTATCAAAACGTGCTGTTTATCGTCTTTAAACTGGTAGGTTTCTACACACAGGCAGAGTATCACACTTCGGAAGGGCGGGTGGACTTGGTGGTGAAGACTTCCGATTACATTTACGTCATGGAATTTAAACTGGAAGGTACTGCCGAGGAGGCTTTACAGCAGATAAAAGAAAAGCAATATGCTCTTCCTTTTGAGGCAGATCCGAGGAAATTATTCAAAATAGGTGTGAACTTCAGCAATAAAACAAGGAATATAGAGAAGTGGATTGTTGAATGACAGAATGCTACTCTTCATCGTTCCCAATGCCACACTTAAATACATGCAATGCCACACTTCATAACCGTTGAAGTGTGGCATTACGTTTGTTTAGATGTGGCATTCTACTTGCTGAGGTGTGGCATTATTTTTTATAATGTGTATGCCGCTTCATGCACCCCTGTTACAGCGCGTCCGCTCGGGTCATTCTTTCCTTGCAGTGCAGCATCCCAGGCAAGGGCTTCGGCTGTGGAACACGCCACGCTGGGGACGCTGGGAACACTGAGAGCTGCCGACCGACTGGGGAAATGCTCTTCAAAGATGCTGCGGTAATAATATTCCTCTTTGTTTTGCGGCGGATTGATGGGGAAGCGTTCGGCCACATGCTCCATCTGGTGGTCGGTGACGGCGGCAGAAGTGACGGCTTTCAAAGTATCAATCCAGTTGTAGCCCACGCCGTCCGAGAACTGCTCTTTCTGTCGCCAGGCAACGCTTTCGGGCAGCATATCCTCGAAGGCTTCGCGGACGATACGCTTCTCTACTTCTTTGCCCGGACACATTTTAACCCTGGGACTCAGGCTCATGGCTACATCCAGAAATTCTTTGTCAAGGAAAGGTACACGCCCTTCCACTCCCCATGCGGCAAGACTTTTATTGGCACGCAGGCAATCGTACATATGTAGTTTGGAGAGCTTACGCACCGTCTCTTCGTGGAAAGCCTGCGGGGTGGGTGCTTTGTGGAAGTATAAGTATCCACCGAATATTTCGTCGGCACCTTCGCCGCTGAGTACCATTTTGATACCCATACTCTTGATGACGCGCGCCAGCAGGTACATCGGTGTGGACGCGCGGACGGTGGTGACATCGTAGGTTTCGATGAAGTAAATGACATCGCGCAGGGCGTCGAGACCTTCCTGCACGGTGTAGTTGATTTCGTGATGAACGGTGCCGATGTATTCGGCCACTTCACGGGCTTTTATCAAGTCCGGTGCACCGTGCAGGCCAACGGCGAAGGAGTGTAGTTGCGGCCACCAGGCTTCACTCTGGTTGTTGGTTTCGATACGTTTGCGGGCATACTTTTTGGCAATGGCGGAAATGACGGAGGAGTCGAGTCCGCCGGAAAGGAGCACTCCGTAAGGAACATCGGACATGAGCTGGCGTTGGACGGCAGCTTCAAGAGAGAGCTTGATTAGTTGACAAGGAGATGAGGGGGAAAGTTGACAAGGGGACGAGTTGACGAGGGGACAAGGGGCTGCGCTGTCATTCCTACTTGTCAACTCGTCTCCTTTCTTCCTTGTCCCCTCGTCTCCTTCTTCCCTTGTCAACTTCTCCACCCCTTCCCAAGTCATCCAGTTGCGCTTGTACCAGCGTTGCATTTTGCCCTCGCTGCCCCGGTAGTAATGACCGGGAAGGAAGGGCTCGTATTCGTCGCAGAAGCCTTCGAGAGCTTTCAGTTCACTACCTACGTAGATACGGCCTTGGTCGTCGTGCCCTATGTAGAGGGGGATTACGCCAACGGGGTCACGGGCAATGAGGAAATCATCGGTTTCTTCATCGTAGAGGGCGAAGGCGAAGATGCCGTTCAATTCTTCGAGAAAGTCGATACCTTTGTCTTTGTAGAGGGCAAGGATAACTTCGCAGTCCGAACCAGTCCGGAAAGCGTATTTCCCGGCATAACGGGCACGTATTTCGCGGTGGTTATAGATTTCGCCGTTGACGGCGAGGATTTGTTTGTTGTCGGATGAATACAAAGGCTGTCCGCCGCTTTCGGGGTCGACGATGGAAAGACGTTCGTGTGCCAGAATGGCACTGCTGCCTACGTAGATACCACTCCAGTCGGGCCCGCGGTGACGGATTTTCTGCGCCATACGAAGCGCTTTACTTCTCAATTCCTGAGATTGAGATTGGATGTTGAAGATGCCTGCTATTCCACACATGATTATATCTGTTTTTAGGGTTAGTAAATGATAATTTAATGAAGAACTAAAAATGAAGAATTACCTTGCGGCATGCTTGCATAGCGCAGCCAAATTCTTCATTCTTCATTTTTAGTTCTTCATTTAATTAAATACTCATCTATTTTCTCTGCCGCCTTACGTCCGTTAGCCAGCGCATGCACCACGAGGCTTGCACCTCTGGCTGCATCTCCTGCCACGAACACATTCTCCGGAAACTCCGGTTGTTCCGGTTTCAGAAAGCCCATAGCCAGCAGTACCATGTCGGCGTCAATGACTTCCTTCTTTCCGGTGGGCTTCATGGTGGGGCGTCCACCATCTTGTGCTGCAGACCATTCCACCTCTTCCACTTCTACGCCGCATACTTTGCCGTTCTTCCCAATGAACCGGTTGGAAGCAAGGCTCCAATGACGGGTACAACCTTCTTCGTGGCTCGAAGTCGTCTTCAGTACAACGGGCCATTGCGGCCAGGGCGTGGAGTCATTGTGCCCTACGGGAGGTTGTGGCATGATTTCTATCTGAGTCACGCTCACAGCTCCCTGGCGGATGCTCGTGCCGATGCAATCCGACCCGGTATCTCCACCACCGATGACGAGGACTTTCTTTCCTTTGGCATTCACTAATTTATCCTTCGGAAAGGTCTCTCCGTCAAGGATGTGGTTCTGTTGTGACAACATTTCAAGGGCGAAGTGGATACCTTTCAATTCGCGTCCGGGGATGGCGAGGTCGCGTGCCTGCGGGGTTCCGGTGCAGATGCAATAGGCATCGAAGCCTGCGGGAAGTTTCTGTACGTCTACCGTTACGCCCATCTCAAATTGAATACCTTCGGCTTCGAGCACCCGCATGCGGCGGTCGATTACTGCTTTGTCGAGTTTAAAATTAGGAATACCATAGCGCAATAATCCACCGGGCATGGGTTTGCTATCGAAGATAGTTACTTCATATCCCCGGGCATTCAGCCGGCAGGCGGCGGATAATCCGGCAGGACCGGCGCCGATGATGGCCACCCGCTTTCCGTTGCGTTCGGGAAGGATAGGAGTGATATAGCCCTCACGGAAGGCAGCTTCGGCGATGGCGGCTTCATTCTCGCGGATAGTGACGGGTTCGTCGCAAGAGAGTTTCAGTACACATGATTTCTCGCAGAGGGCGGGGCAGATGCGTCCTGTGAACTCAGGAAAGTCGTTGGTAGCGGCGAGAACTTCGTAAGCTTCACGCCACCGGCCTTTATAGAGTGCGTCCTGAAATTCGGGTTGCTTGTTGCCCAGCGGACATGCCCAGTGACAGAAAGGGACACCGCAATCCATGCAACGTGACGCCTGAAGTTTGCGGTCGTGGCTGTTCAAAGTCTGTTCCACCTGACTGAAGTCGGTGATGCGTTCGTGGACAGGGCGGTAGCCCGCTTCCTGCCGTGGTATGGTTAAGAATGCTTTTGGATTTCCCATAATTGGATAAATTGAAAATTGAGAATTAAAAATTAAAAAATGATAGTTGGGAAATTGAGAATTGAAAATTAAAAATTGAAAAATAATAGTTCTGATAAAGCATTCTGTCATTTTTTAATTTTTAATTTTCAATTCTCAATTTAATAATCGCGTTGCATTTCCGCAATCTTTTGTTGTAGCTTCCGCATTTGTTCCTCTTGCAGTACTTTTTTGTACTCGATGGGGACTACCTGAATAAACTCATCCACATAGCGGTTCCAGTCGTCGAGCATCGTGCGTGCCAGACTGGAGCCTGTGTAGAGATAGTGCTGGCGGATAAGCTCGTGCAATTCTTTGCGGTACGAAGCCTCTTCGATGAGTGAGAGTTCCACCATCTCCATATTGCAGAAATAATCGAAGTTGCCGTCTTTGTTCCAGACGTAAGCCACACCGCCCGACATCCCGGCTGCGAAGTTGCGTCCTGTAGAGCCGAGGACTACGACACGTCCGCCTGTCATATACTCGCAACAGTGGTCGCCCACGCCCTCCACTACGGCAGTGGCGCCGGAGTTGCGGACGGCAAAACGTTCGCCTACGCGGCCATTGATATACACTTCGCCGCTTGTAGCACCATAAAGCAAGGTGTTTCCGGCAATGGTATTCTTTTCGGCCTGGAAGTTACTGCGCACCGGAGGCAGGACAGCGATGCGTCCGCCCGACAGTCCTTTGCCGAGGTAATCGTTCGCTTCACCTTCCAGCTTGAAGTTAACACCCGCTACAAGGAATGCGCCGAAACTCTGCCCTGCCGAACCTTTGAACTTCACATTCAGTGTGTGGGCAGGCAGACCTGCTTCGCCATACTTTGCGGCAATGGCACCGGAGAGCATCGCCCCGCAGGCACGGTCAGTGTTGGCAATGGTGTATTCCAGTGAGATTTCTTTCCGGTTCTCCAGCGTTTCGGCAGCGGCATGCAGCATTTCCACATCTTTCACGTGGTCGATGCCATGTTGCTGGTTGATGGTGTGGCGGATGGCAGCATCGTTCGGGATGCGTGCCAGAAGTCTGGAAAAATCAAGAAGCTCAAATTTGGGATTTCCCTCTATTGCCTTTTCTCTCCTCGTCAACTCATCTCCTTGTCTCCTTGTCTCCTCATCCCCTTGTCCCTTTCTTACGATAAGGTCCGTCCGCCCGATGATGTCATCCAGACGCTCCACGCCGATTTCAGCAAGATACTCGCGTACTTCCTGCGCCAGGAAGGTGAAGAAGTTTACCAGATATTCGCTCCGTCCGTGGAAACGCTTGCGCAGTTCTTCGTTCTGTGTTGCCACACCTACAGGACAAGTGTTCTGATGGCATTTGCGCATCATAACACAGCCCAGCACAATCAGTGCGCTGGTGGCGAAACCGAATTCTTCAGCTCCCAGCATTGCCATCAGCACGATGTCGCGGCCTGTCTTCAGTTGTCCGTCCACTTGCAGCATCACCTGCCCGCGCAGGCCGTTCAGTACAAGTGTCTGTTGCGTCTCGCTCAGCCCAAGTTCAGGCGAAATACCGGCATAGCGGATGCTGGAGGCCGGAGAAGCCCCCGTTCCCCCTTCTGCACCGGAAATAACGATGAGGTCGGCTTTGGCTTTTGCCACACCTGCGGCAATGGTTCCCACACCACTTTCCGCTACCAGTTTCACACTGATTTTGGCCCGTGGATTCACATTCTTCAAGTCGAAGATAAGCTGTGCAAGGTCTTCAATGGAGTAAATGTCGTGATGGGGCGGAGGGGAAATCAGAGAGATGCCCGGAATGGAATGGCGCGTCTTCGCAATCACCTGATCCACTTTAAAGCCCGGAAGCTGGCCACCTTCGCCCGGTTTTGCACCTTGTGCCACTTTGATTTGTATCTCATCGGCATTTACCAGATACTCCGTTGTCACGCCAAAACGTCCGGAAGCTACCTGCTTGATGGCGCTGCGCAAGGAAGTTCCGTCTTCACGCGGAGCAAAACGGGCACTGTCTTCACCACCTTCGCCGGTGTTGCTGCGGCCATGAATCTTGTTCATGGCAATAGCCATCGCTTCGTGGGCTTCCTTGCTGATGGAGCCGTAGCTCATGGCACCCGTCACGAAGCGGTGCATGATGCTTTCTGCCGGTTCCACTTTGTCAATGGGTATCGGGCTATGACGGAAATCAAGAAAATCTCTTAGAAAGATAGGTGCTTCCTTTTCGTCCACCAACCGGGTAAATTCCTTGAACTTCTTATAGCTGCCCAATCTTGTAGCCAATTGCAGGGTTGAGATGGTTTCCGGATTCCAGGCATGCTTTTCACCATCCTTGCGGAAGGCGTACAAGCCGGAATGAGGTAATGAAGAATTCTTCATTCCTCGTTCTTCATTTCTCATTATATCGTGCATTGCTATCGCATCACGTGCCACCTCATCCAGGCGGATACCGCCAATAGTGGATTTCAATCCGCCGAAATAAGCATTGCTCAGTTCTTCGCTCAATCCTACCGCCTCGAATATCTTCGCTCCCCGGTAGGAGCGGATGGTTGAAATCCCCATCTTACTCATGATTTTGAATAATCCCTTGCAGATGGACTTGATGTATTTCTTCTCTGCCGTAACATAGTCCAACTGGATATCTTTCTTAGCTACCAGCCTGTCTATTATTGCAAATGCCATGTACGGATTCAGTGCACTGGCACCAAAGCCCAGCAACAGAGCGGCATGCATCACTTCGCGTATCTCACCGCTTTCCACTACCAGTGCCGTCTGTACGCGTTTTCCTACCGAAATGAGGTGATGGTGCACGGCACTGACAGCCAGCAATGAAGGGATGGCTGCATGGGTGGCGTCCACATCACGGTCGGTCAGTACAATGTAGTTTACACCTTCGCTGACGGATTCTTCCGCCTGTTTGCAAAGGGTGGCGAGTGCTTCCTGCAACCCGGCGCGTCCTTTGGATGCCTCGAACAGCATGGGCAGTTTCACCGTCTTGAAACCTTTGTAGCGGATGTTGCAAAGGATGTCCAGTTGTGCATTGCTCAAGATGGGATGATTGAGGCGCACCATCTTGCAGTGGTTTTCGCTGGGTGTGAGGATATTCATGCCCACGGCGCCGATGTATTCCGTCAGTGACATCACCAATTCCTCTCGTATCGGGTCGATGGGTGGGTTGGTGACTTGTGCGAATTGCTGGCGGAAATAATTATATAGAAGTTGTGGTTTATCAGAGAGTACGGCAAGCGGCGTGTCGTTACCCATAGAGTTGATGGGTTCGGCACCCGTGGTACACATGGGGACGATGAGGCGCTCAACGTCTTCCTTGGAATAGCCGAAGGTGCGCAGCATGCGGTGATAATCGGGTACTGAGTGCTCCACTTTACGGCCGCTTTTCAGCTCATCCAGTTCAATGCGGTTCGTTGCCAGCCAACTGCGATAAGGTTTGGCTTCGGCAAGTTGCTTTTTCAGTTCACCATCGTAGTAAATTTCTCCCTTCTCAGTGTCCACCAATAATATCTTGCCTGGTTGTAGGCGACCTTTTTCCTTGATGTCTCCCGGTTCGAAGTCCATGACGCCTACTTCGCTTGCCACCACCATCATATCGTTGTGTGTGATGAGGTAGCGTGCCGGACGCAATCCGTTACGGTCGAGCATGCCGCCTGCAAAACGTCCGTCGCTGAACAGCAGTGCGGCGGGGCCATCCCATGGTTCCATCAGGATGGAATGGTATTCGTAGAAGGCTTTCAGGTCTTCGCTGATGGGGTTCTTTTCGTTGAAGGATTCCGGTACCAGCATAGCCATGGCGTGTGGCAAGCTCATGCCGGACATCACGAGGAATTCCAGCACATTGTCCAGTGAGGCACTGTCGCTCATGCCCGGCTGAATGATAGGGCGTATCTCTTTGATATCGCCCAGCGAAGGAGAGGAGAGCACACTTTCGCGAGCCTCCATCCAGCCACGGTTGCCGCGAATGGTGTTGATTTCACCATTGTGCGCCAGGAGGCGGAAGGGCTGTGCCAGTCCCCAAGTGGGGAAGGTGTTGGTGCTGAAACGGGAGTGTACCAGTGCCAGTCCGCTGGTGAAATAACTGTTGGTCAGGTCGGGGAAGTAGTTGCGCAGTTGCAGCGAAGAGAGCATACCTTTATAAATGATGTTCTTTGTGGACAGTGAGACGATGTAGAAATCCTCCCGTGTCGGGATGTCCCCCTTGCGCACTTTGTTCTCTATTCTTTTCCTTATTATGTAGAGCTTACGGTCTGCCGTTTCGCTTTCCGTAAATCCGGTGATGAAAATTTGTTTGATGTCCGGTTCGTTGGCAAGTGCTGCTTCACCCAATATTTCGGGGCAGGAGGGCACGTTGCGCAGGTGCATCAGCGTCAATCCTTCTTTTTCAATCTCTTCGATGATGATGCTCAGAATGGCTGACTGGGCTTTTTCGTCCTTAGGCAGGAACAGAAGTCCTGTGCCGTACTTTCCCTTTTCGGGAACGGGGATGCCTTGCAAGAGAATAAATTCATGCGGTATTTGCAGCATGATTCCTGCGCCGTCTCCGGTTTTGTTGTCCGCACCTTCCGCACCGCGATGTCGCATATTCTCTAATACTTTTAATGCCGATTCCACCAACTCGTGCGATTTACCTCCGTGAATATTCACCAGCATACCCACACCACAAGCATCATGCTCGTTTTCTGCGTCATACAAACCCAACTGTTTGGGCTGTTGCCGGCAAACGGACCGGTGTTTCTGTTCGGTTCTTGGTTGACCAGCCTTTTCCTTTGTTTTGTTGTTAAAAAGTTCTTCTTTCATCCTATTTGATTTACTTTATTCTGTGGTAATACTTGTTATTGCTATCAAATTGTTTGGCAAAGATATTATTTTGGTTTCAAAATGATGCAATAGTGGAGGGGATTCTAACTTGTAAAATTCCTACTAATAGGGATTGTGTTCTGGATTGAAAGAAAAACACTGTATTTTATTCTGTATTGTAATTAAAACTATGTGTATTTGTAATATATTATAAGTTATTCTGCCCTATATTATCAGAATCTATATCCCAATCCTATCTTCAAAGTGGGGCGTATACTCGAAGTGCCGTTGGTCGAGCCATTATATCCTACACCTCCCGCCAGATCAAGCAGAAAATGTTTCCATACTCTGCGGAATCCCCAGTAGGGGGTGATGGTGTAAATGGATGCTGCTTTCCACCCATTTGTAATGGCTATCGGGAAGGAATAGCCGAAGTTTACCGACAGATAGCCTCCTGAATTGCCAAAAGTGCGTTTATCTTTCCGGTGCCGTTTTTGCAAATTGTAGTAAAAGCGTGGTTCTATGGCAATATCTCCAGTTACCAGATGATAGTCTTTCGTCGAGAAATAAAATCCATTGTCTGAGTCCATCTCCAGGCCCAATAATTTCCCATATGAGTAGGAGCTGCCTGCACTGAATACAAGGGTTGCCCGGGGAGCAAAAGCATATTCATAACTATAAGCCAAGCCAATGCCGTTTAAAAGAATGCTATGTCCTGAGACGGTGGTACTTTGTGCCGATTTATCGCCTTTTTTATCTTGTGGGTGTGCATAAGCAGGTATGCTTAGTTGGAACATAATGAGTATAATCATTGCATAGCCGATGGCGGGCAGATGATGACGGAGGCTTTCTTCTTTTTTCATATAGTCTCTTTTTAAGTTAATAAATTAAGTATTTATCTATAAAGACATGGAGAAGTGCAAAACTCCCTACTGCTGAAGTGAAATTTCAAAACCAGAATTAATGAATAGTATCCTGTGGGATCTTTTCGGTTCACGGGCCAAGGGAAATTATAAACCCGGCTCTGACGTCGATCTTGCGGTAAAAGGTCCGATTTCTAAAGATGTATTATCCGCTTTACTCACAGCTTTTGAAGATTCTATATTGCCTTATTTCTTTGATGTGGTGATCTATGAACACATCACGAACGAAGCACTAAAAGAGCACATCGACCGGGTAGGTATAAGTATCTACAAACCTTTCATAATATTTTCATAAAGGGGAGTGAATCGTGTCTTTATCCCAAAGAAGGAGTAGAGCAATGGTAGTTCATATTGCCAAATTGCCACGTTGCCAAATTGCCAATACGTTAGTCCGTGGCAATTTTATAAAGTATATGCTCCGTAGTATCTCCGTACCATCTCCGTGTAATCTCCATATTATCTCCGTATCCGGTCCGTATCAACTCCGTACCATCTCTCTTCCTATAGATACGGAGCAGGTACGGAGTTGGTACGGACCGGATACGGAGATGGTTATTTCTTTAAGAGTCTCTTAAACTCAGTTTTTACCAGGAGGAAACTGTTATTAAAGCTTTTCAAGTAGAAAAGAGCCAGAATGAATATTCCACAACTGATAGCCGCATCTGCAATGTTGAACACCGGACTAAAGAACAGGAAATGATTTCCTCCTATGAATGGTATCCAATCAGGCCAGTTGAATTCAAAAAGAGGAAAGTGGAGCATATCTACCACTTTTCCATATAGCCAGTCGGCATACCCATGTCCCAAGGGTACAAATGTTGCAATCTCAGTGAATGTACTCTTACTGAAAATAACACCATAAAATATACTGTCGATGATATTGCCAATGGCTCCGTCCAGTATCAATGAGAAGCAGGCAATGTAGCCACGCTTGTAGTCAGCCTTCGCGAGTATGGAAATATACCATATGATCACACCGGAAAATAAGATACGCAAAACAGTTTGAATAAGTTTAGGCATTATCTGCATTCCGAAAGCCATGCCGTTGTTTTCTACAAAATGAATATAAAACCAGTCGGTGATGCGGATACTCTCGCCATAGTTCATATTTGTTTTAACCTCTATCTTTACGATTTGGTCAATAATTAAAACTCCCAATACAATAAGAACAGAAAAATATCCTTTGGAAAAAGCACTCTTCATATTTAATATAGTGTTGTTTATATGCTACTTCTTTAATATATGCCCCAAATGTACGAATTATATTTGATTATATGACAAGTAGATTGCCACGCCTATAAAAATGGCAACGTGGCAACGTGGCAATTTGGCAATATGGGATGTGTCCATCTTGTCGGATTGGAAGAATTTTCCGCTATCTCCTTTCAATATAGAACTAAACTTCTTTTGCTTGATATGAATTCGTAATTAAAAGCCTTTTGCTTTAATAAGTTTGTTTTTGTTAACGTTTTGATATAAAAATAACTTTTTTCTATTCTTTTGATAAATAAATTGAGGAAACATGAACTTTATGTTCTTGAGAATACTTATCTTTGCAGCGCAGAATTAAATACTGAATATATTATGTGTGGAATAGTAGGCTATATTGGTCAAAGAAAAGCCTACCCCATTCTTATCAAAGGATTGAAGCGATTGGAGTATCGCGGATATGATAGTGCAGGGGTAGCATTAATCAGTGATAACCGACAGTTGAACGTGTACAAAACGAAAGGTAAGGTCTCGGAACTGGAAACTTTCGTTACTCAAAAAGATATTTCCGGTAACATCGGAATTGCCCATACCCGTTGGGCTACGCACGGGGAACCTTGTTCCGCTAATGCACATCCTCATTATTCTTCCTCCGAACGTCTCGCTCTCATCCACAACGGCATCATCGAAAACTACGCCGTTCTCAAAGAAAAACTTCAAGCCAAAGGCTATTCATTCAAAAGCAGTACAGACACCGAGGTACTGGTGCAACTGATAGAATTCATCCAGAAATCCAGAAACATTGATTTGCTGACTGCCGTGCAACTGGCTTTGCGCGAAGTGATAGGCGCTTATGCCATTGCCGTGCTGGACAAAGACAATCCGGGTGAGATTATCGCAGCCCGCAAGAGCAGTCCACTGGTGGTGGGTATCGGTGAAGATGAATTTTTTCTGGCTTCGGATGCTACGCCCATCGTGGAATATACGGACAAAGTGGTGTATCTGGAAGATGAGGAAATTGCCGTGATACGTCGCGGAGAGAAACTGAAAGTAGTGAATCTGAAAAATGTGGAGTGCCCCCACGAAGTGAAGACAGTGGCACTGAACCTGGGACAGTTGGAAAAAGGCGGATACCCGCACTTCATGCTGAAAGAAATCTTTGAGCAACCTGATTGTATACACGACTGTATGCGCGGACGCATCAATGTGGAGAGTACGAATGTGGTGCTTTCCGCCGTGATAGATTATAAAGAACACCTGTTGGCGGCTAAACGCTTCATTATTGTGGCATGCGGCACTTCCTGGCACGCTGCCCTCATCGGGAAACATTTGATAGAAAGCCTTTGCCGCATACCGGTGGAGGTAGAGTACGCTTCGGAGTTCCGCTACCGCGACCCGGTGATAGATAGCAACGATGTAGTGATTGCCATCTCACAAAGTGGTGAGACGGCGGATACACTGGCTGCTGTGGAACTGGCACGTAGCCGCGGAGCATTTATTTACGGCATCTGCAATGCCATCGGTTCATCTATTCCGAGGGCTACGCACACAGGTTCCTACATTCACGTGGGACCGGAAATCGGTGTGGCATCTACCAAAGCATTTACGGGGCAGGTGACGGTACTCACCATGCTGGCGCTGACGCTTGCCAAAGAGAGGCGTACCATAGATGAAGGGCAATATCTTGCCATCGTACAGGAACTGAACCGCATCCCCGACAAAATGAAAGAGGTGCTGGAACTGAATAAGGATATTGCCGAGCTTTCCAAGATATTTACCTATGCCCATAACTTCATTTACCTGGGGCGTGGCTATTCCTATCCCGTAGCCTTGGAAGGTGCGTTGAAGTTGAAGGAAATCTCTTATATACATGCCGAGGGGTATCCGGCTGCTGAAATGAAGCACGGACCTATCGCACTGGTGGATGCGGAAATGCCTGTGGTGGTGATTGCCACGCAGAACGGGCTTTATGAGAAAGTATTGAGTAATATACAGGAGATAAAGGCACGCAAGGGCAAAGTGATTGCCTTGGTGACGAAAGGGGATACGGTAATCAGCAAAATTGCCGATACTTGCATCGAGCTGCCGGAAACAATTGAGTGTCTCGACCCGTTGATTACTACGGTACCCTTGCAATTACTGGCTTATCATATTGCCGTATGCAAAGGCATGGATGTGGATCAGCCCCGTAATCTGGCGAAAAGCGTAACTGTGGAATAAAATACTTAACGGGATACCCTTGTCAACTGATTTAATTGCTAAATTCGCATTTGCAAAACTTATAAACAATAACGTATAAGATGGAAGAACTGAAGCATGAATGTGGCGTCGCCATGATACGCCTGTTGAAGCCTCTGGAGTACTACGAACAGAAGTACGGCACATGGATGTACGGTTTGAATAAACTCTATCTCCTGATGGAGAAACAGCATAACCGCGGACAGGAAGGTGCCGGGCTGGCTTGCGTAAAGCTGGAAGCCAATCCCGGTGAAGAATACATGTTCCGCGAGCGTGCACTCGGTTCGGGCGCTATTACCGAAATATTCGATACGGTGCAGAGTAACTTTAAAGATCTGACAAAAGAACAATTGCACGATGCAGAATATGCAAAGAGCGTGCTTCCCTTTGCCGGTGAGGTGTACATGGGACACTTGCGCTATTCTACTACCGGGAAGAGCGGCATTTCTTATGTGCATCCCTTTCTGAGGCGGAACAACTGGCGCGCGAAGAATCTCGCCCTTTGCGGCAACTTCAATATGACAAACGTGGACGAGATTTTTGCCCGTATTACCGCAATAGGTCAGCATCCGCGCAAGTATGCCGATACTTACATCATGCTGGAACAGGTGGGGCATCGCCTCGACCGTGAGGTAGAGCGCCTTTTCAATCTCGCCGAAGCCGAAGGGCTGACGGGTATGGGTGTGACCCATTATATTGAAGATCACATCGACCTTGCAAACGTGCTCCGCACTTCAAGCAAAGAGTGGGACGGGGGCTACGTGATATGCGGACTGACCGGAAGTGGCGAGACTTTCGCCGTGCGCGACCCGTGGGGCATCCGTCCGGCATTCTGGTATCAGGATGAAGAAATAGCGGTGCTTGCCAGCGAGCGCCCTGTAATACAGACCGCCCTCAATGTACCGGCAGACAGGGTTAAAGAACTGATGCCGGGACAGGCTTTGCTGATAAACAAGGCGGGCAAGTTGCGTACTACACAAATCAACAAGGTGCGCGAACTGAAACCCTGTTCTTTCGAGCGCATCTACTTCTCCCGGGGCAGCGACGTGGATATCTATAAAGAACGTAAACTATTGGGTGAGAAACTGGTACCTAACATCCTGAAAGCCATCAATAACGATGTAGACCATACCGTCTTTTCCTTTATCCCGAACACGGCGGAAGTTGCCTTCTACGGCATGCTTCAGGGCTTGGATGATTACCTGAATGAAGAGAAAGTGCGTCAGATAGCTACACTGGGGCATAATCCCAATCTGGAAGAACTGGAACAGATACTTTCCCGCCGCATCCGTAGTGAGAAGGTGGCCATCAAAGATATCAAGCTCCGCACATTCATCGCAGAAGGAAACAGCCGGAACGACTTGGCTGCGCATGTGTATGACATCACTTACGGCAGCCTTGTGCCGGGTGTGGATAACCTCGTCATCATTGACGACAGCATTGTGCGCGGAACAACGCTGAGACAAAGTATTATCGGCATTCTCGACCGCTTGAATCCGAAGAAGATCGTGATTGTTTCTTCTTCTCCGCAGGTGCGCTACCCTGACTACTACGGCATAGACATGGCAAAAATGAGCGAATTTATCGCTTTCAAAGCCGCCATCGAGTTGCTGAAAGACCGGGATATGAAAGATGTGATTGCCGCCGCCTACCGCAAGTCGAAAGACCAGGTAGGACTGCCGAAGGAGCAGATGGTGAACTACGTGAAGGAAATCTATGCGCCCTTCACCGATGAAGAAATCTCTGCCAAGATGGTGGAACTGCTGACACCTGCCGGAACGAAGGCGAAAGTGGAAATCGTGTACCAGCCTTTGCAGGGACTGCACGAAGCATGTCCCAAGCATCGGGGCGACTGGTACTTCAGTGGTGATTATCCCACGCCGGGCGGGGTGAAGCTGCTGAACAATGCATTTATTGATTATATAGAACAAGTCTATCAATTCTGACAGCATTAGCTACAAGCTACGAGTGCCATGCGGTATGATAGTTTGCAGACAGACACAGCGCAGCCACTTGTAGCTCGTAGCTTGTAGCTCGTAACTAAGTAACTTTTATAACAAATATGAGAAATGTAACTCTTATCCTCGACGACGGGAGCCGCTTCCACGGCAAGTCGTTTGGCTACGAAAAACCGGTAGCAGGAGAGGTGGTTTTCAACACAGCTATGTCGGGTTATCCCGAGAGCCTGACAGACCCCTCGTATGCCGGACAGTTGATGACACTCACTTATCCATTGGTGGGCAACTATGGTGTGCCGCCTTTCACTATCGAATCAAACGGGCTGGCTACTTTTATGGAAAGTGAACGTATTCATGCGGAAGCCATCATCGTGAGCGATTACTCGGAAGACTTCAGTCACTGGAATGCTGTGGAGAGCCTTAGCGACTGGCTGAAACGTGAACAGGTGCCGGGCATCACGGGCATTGATACCCGCGAACTGACGAAGGTGCTGCGCGAACATGGTGTGATGATGGGACGAATTATTTTTAATGAAGAATTAAAAATGAAGAATGAAGAATTTCCTGAACAATCTGCTGTTTACGAAGGCGTGAACTATGTAGATAAGGTAAGCTGCAAGGAGATTATTCATTACTTTCCTAGTGGCAATGCCCTTCATAGCGCAGCAGATTCTTCATTCTTCATTCCTCATTCTTCATTAAAAAAGGTGGTACTGGTGGATTGCGGTGTGAAAACCAACATCATTCGCTGCCTGCTGAAACGGGATGTGGAAGTCATCCGTGTGCCTTGGGATTATGATTACAACGGATTGGAATTCGACGGACTTTTTATCAGTAACGGTCCGGGCGACCCGGATACATGCGATGCTGCCGTACAGAATATCCGCAAGGCGATGGAAAATGAGAAGTTGCCCATCTTCGGGATTTGTATGGGAAACCAATTGCTGAGCAAGGCAGGTGGAGCTAAGATTTATAAACTGAAGTACGGTCACCGCAGCCATAACCAACCGGTGCGTATGGTGGGCACAGAACGTTGTTTTATCACTTCGCAGAACCACGGTTATGCAGTGGACAACAACACGCTGACTGAAGACTGGGAACCGTTGTTTATTAATATGAACGACGGGTCTAATGAGGGTATCAGACATAAAAGAAACCCCTGGTTTTCCGCACAGTTCCACCCGGAAGCAGCCAGTGGACCGACGGACACAGAGTTCTTGTTTGATGAGTTTGTGAAACTATTATAAGTTGACGAGTTGACAAGATACAAGTTTTCCTTGCAGCATGAAAGAGCATTTCCTCTTGTTCCCTTGTCAACTCGTCTCCTTGTCAACTAAAAAATAAAAGACAATGAAAGAAAACAATATAAAGAAAGTCCTGTTGCTCGGTTCCGGTGCACTGAAAATTGGTGAGGCGGGTGAGTTCGATTACTCCGGCAGCCAGGCGCTCAAAGCGTTGAAAGAGGAAGGTATCCATACCGTCCTTATCAACCCCAATATTGCCACTGTGCAGACTTCAGAAGGAGTTGCTGACCAGATTTATTTTCTGCCTGTCACCCCATATTTCGTAGAAAAAGTCATTGCGAAAGAGAAACCGGACGGTATCATGCTTGCATTCGGCGGTCAGACGGCACTGAATTGCGGGGTTGCCCTCTACAAAGAAGGTATCTTTGAAAAATATGACGTAAAAGTGCTTGGCACCCCCGTACAAGCTATTATTGACACAGAAGACCGTGAAATCTTTGTTCAGAAACTCGACCAGATAAATGTAAAGACCATCCAAAGCGAAGCTGTGGAAAATGCCGCTGATGCCCGCCGTGCTGCTGCCACGTTGGGATATCCGGTCATTGTCCGCGCTGCCTACGCACTTGGCGGACTGGGTTCCGGCTTCTGTGACAATGAGGAAGAACTGAACGTGCTGGTTGAAAAAGCCTTCTCCTTCTCTCCGCAGGTGCTCGTTGAGAAATCATTGCGGGGCTGGAAGGAAGTGGAGTATGAGGTGGTGCGCGACCGCTTCGACAACTGTATCACCGTCTGCAACATGGAGAACTTCGATCCGCTGGGCATCCATACGGGAGAATCCATTGTTATCGCACCTTCACAGACGCTTTCGAATACCGATTATCATAAATTGCGCGAACTGGCTATCCGCATCATCCGCCACATAGGAATTGTGGGAGAATGTAATGTGCAGTATGCCTATGACCCCGAAAGTGAAGACTACCGGGTGATTGAAGTGAACGCTCGTTTGAGTCGTTCTTCGGCTTTGGCCTCCAAGGCTACGGGGTATCCGCTTGCCTTTGTTGCTGCCAAACTCGGACTCGGTTATGGTCTGTTCGACCTGAAGAACTCCGTGACAAAAACCACGAGCGCATTCTTTGAACCTGCTTTGGACTATGTAGTCTGCAAAATTCCTCGTTGGGACTTGGGCAAATTTCATGGAGTAGACAAGGAACTTGGTTCTTCGATGAAGTCTGTAGGCGAGGTGATGGCTATCGGACGTACCTTTGAAGAAGCTATTCAGAAGGGTTTGAGAATGATAGGGCAAGGCATGCACGGTTTCGTGGAGAACAAGGAACTCGTCATTGCCGATATAGATAAGGCTCTGCGTGAACCGACAGACAAGCGCATCTTTGTTATTTCAAAGGCTTTCCGCGCCGGATATACCGTAGACCAGGTGCACGAACTGACGAAGATTGACAAGTGGTTTCTGGAGAAGCTGATGAACATCATGAATACCAGCAAGGAGCTGCAGGGGCTCTGTCATTCTGAGCTCGCCGAAGAATCTACTCCCTCAGCGCAGTGCAGAGGAGAAGAGATTCTTCACTTCGTTCAGAATGACAAAGCGGCGCAAGAACTATTGCGAAAGGCTAAGGTGCAAGGCTTTTCTGACTTTCAGATAGCCCGTGCTATCGGTTTGGAGAAGTGTATGGATAGTGAAGACGGTATTCTTGCCATTCGTGCACTCCGCAAGAGTGTTGGCATCCTTCCTGTGGTGAAGCAAATTGATACCCTTGCAGCAGAGTACCCTGCACAGACCAATTATCTGTATCTGACGTATAGCGGCGTTGCTAACGATGTCCGTTATCTGGGCGACCGCAAATCCATTGTTGTTCTCGGTTCCGGTGCATACCGTATCGGTTCTTCCGTGGAATTTGACTGGTGTGGCGTGCAGGCATTGAATACCATCCGTAAAGAGGGCTATCGCAGCGTCATGATTAACTATAACCCCGAAACCGTATCTACGGACTACGATATGTGCGACCGCCTCTATTTTGATGAACTCACCTTTGAACGTGTAATGGATATCCTCGAATTGGAAAATCCACATGGGGTCATTGTTTCTACGGGAGGACAGATACCGAATAACCTCGCCTTGCGTCTGGATGCACAGAATGTGCCTATCCTCGGAACTTCCGCTAAAAGCATCGACAATGCCGAAGACCGTGAGAAGTTCTCCGCCATGCTGGACCGTATCGGCGTAGACCAGCCACGCTGGCGCGAACTTACGAGTATGGACGATATTAACGAATTTGTGGAAGAAGTAGGTTTCCCGGTGCTGGTGCGTCCGTCTTATGTGCTCTCCGGTGCGGCAATGAACGTCTGCTCCAATCAGGAAGAACTGGAACGTTTCCTTCAGCTTGCTGCTAATGTATCGAAGAAGCATCCGGTTGTTGTCAGCCAGTTCATCGAGCATGCCAAGGAAGTGGAAATGGACGCTGTGGCACAGAACGGTGAAATTGTTGCCTATGCCATCTCCGAACATATTGAGTTTGCCGGTGTGCATTCCGGTGATGCAACGATCCAGTTCCCGCCACAGAAATTATATGTGGAGACTGTGCGCCGCATCAAACGCATCAGCCGTGAGATTGCACGGGAACTGAATATCTCCGGTCCGTTCAATATTCAGTATCTGGCTCGTGAGAATGATATCAAGGTGATTGAGTGTAACTTGCGTGCTTCGCGTAGTTTCCCGTTCGTCAGCAAGGTATTGAAGATAAACCTGATTGAACTGGCTACGAAAGTCATGCTTGGGCTTCCGGTGGAGAAACCGAACAAGAATCTGTTTGAACTCGACTATGTGGGCATCAAAGCCAGCCAATTCTCTTTCAATCGCCTGCAAAAGGCAGATCCGGTGCTGGGTGTGGACATGGCGTCTACGGGAGAGGTTGGTTGTATCGGAAGCGATACTTCCTGTGCTGTGCTGAAAGCCATGCTCTCGGTTGGTTACCGTATTCCAAAGAAGAACATTCTGCTTTCTACGGGTACGCCGAAACAGAAAGTGGATATGCTTTCTGCCGCCCGTATGTTGCAGAAGAAGGGGTATAAGATTTTCGCCACAGGCGGTTCCAGCAACTTCCTTACAGAGAACGGAGTGGAGAATACCCGCGTCTACTGGCCCAGTGAGCCGGAAAATCATCCGCAGGCACTGGATATGCTGCACAATAAGGAGATTGATATGGTAGTGAATATTCCGAAGAACCTCACCGCAGGCGAGTTGGACAACGGTTACAAAATACGCCGTGCTGCCATTGACCTTAATGTGCCGCTGATTACGAATGCCCGTCTGGCAAGTGCTTTCATCAATGCTTTCTGTACGATGAGTGTGGATGATATTGCGATTAAGTCGTGGGAAGAGTATAAATAATTTCATGTTTCTTTGCATAACAAAGTGAGAAATATATTTGTTAGTCAGGGAGAATGGCTTAACTTTGCAAATATCAATGATAAGTATAGGAGAGTAGATTATGGATACAACGATGGAAACCATTTCATTTGAGTTGCCGAAAGCTGACTTGAAGTTATTTAAGGAATTGGCAAAGAAAATGGGCTGGACTATTACTGACAAAAAGTCGGGTATAGAGAAGGCTATGGAAGATGTGAGAGCCGGTCGTGTGTACAAAGCTAAGGATGCTGATGAGCTGTTTAAACAAATCTTGGGCTGATGGCATATTCGTTAACATATACCGGACAGTTTAAGAAAGACTTAAAACGCTGTCAGAAGCGAGGATTGGATATTGGGCTTTTATATAAAGTGATTACTTTTTTACAGGAGAATGGCTTTATTCCGGCTGAATATAAGCCTCATTTGTTGTCAGGACAATTCTCCGGTTGTTGGGAATGCCATATTAAACCGGACTGGTTGCTAATATGGGCACAGGATGATAAGGAATTGACTTTATTATTGCTAAATACCGGCACACACTCGGATTTATTTTGATAAACCTAAAAATAGGACTCCGTTGCACTTCAGATGCAGCGGAGTCTTTTTAGTTTTTATATGTTGCAAAACATACGCCTCTTTCTTCTTGGTTTCAAATAAATAACCTTACTTTGCGCCAGCACAGTTCAGCATAGTTGGCTTTGCTACTTTAATCCTTGATTAAACCTGTATCAGTATGAAAACAATTTTCACTCAACAGACAACGAAGGTAAAACAACTGGCCGACCTCATTAGCCAGGACATCTCTATGGGGCGCTATAAGACGGATGCCGCCCTGCCTTCCATCAATCAGTTGAGCCATGATTATAAAGTTTCCCGCGACACGGTGTTCAAGGCATTTATCGACCTGAAAGAGCGGGGAATTATAGACTCTACGCCAGGTAAAGGCTATTATGTAGTCAATCGCCAGAAGAATATCCTGTTCCTGCTCGATGAATATTCCCCTTTCAAGGACACACTCTATAACAGCTTCGTCCGCCGCCTTTCTGCTCAATATAAGGTGGATCTTTGGTTCCATCAGTACAATGAATCATTATTCAACGCCTTGCTTCGCGATTCCATAGGGCGGTATAATAAGTACGTTGTAATGAACTTCGACAATGAAAAATTCTCTTCATATCTCTATAAGATAGATACTTCCCGATTGTTGCTGCTTGATTTCGGTCGGTTTGATAAACGGGAGTATTCCTACATCTGTCAGGACTTTGGCGAGGCTTTCTATGGGGCAATGTCGCAATTGTCCGATAGGTTGCAACGCTATCATCGGCTTATTCTTTTTCTGCCGAAAGAGAGCAAGCATCCCAAAGAGACATGCGACTATTTCAAGAAGTACTGTACAGATAATCGTCTGGATTATGCCGTTATAGAAACGATGGATGAACAGGAGGTACGTGCAGGAGAAGTTTACATTGCCATTCGGCAGGTGGATGTTGTGGAGATTGTGAAAAGAAGCCATGTCGCAGGATTGACGTGTGGAGAGGATTTTGGTCTGATAGCCTACAACGATACCCCTGCTTACGAAGTGATTGACAAAGGCATTACAGCTATGAGCGTAGACTGGAGAGAGATGGGGACCATGACGGCAGACTTTATCCTGACAGGTAAACCCGTGCAAGTGTATCTGCCGACAAAAATTCATTTAAGAGGTTCTTTATAGCCTTTTTTATGGAATGCTTTCAGCATAGTTCAGCATAGATGAAGTATTATTAACCCAATAAAATAAGAGTATGAAAAAGTATCCGAAAATCGGGATTCGTCCCACCATTGATGGCCGCCAGGGTGGTGTGCGCGAGAGTCTTGAAGAAAAGACTATGAATTTGGCTAAAGCAGTAGCCGAATTGATCACCAATAATTTGAAGAACGGTGACGGAAGTCCCGTGGAATGTGTGATTGCAGATAGTACCATCGGACGCGTAGCGGAAAGTGCAGCCTGTGCCGAGAAGTTTGAGCGCGAAGGGGTAGGTTCTACCATTACGGTGACTTCCTGCTGGTGCTATGGTGCTGAGACGATGGACATGAATCCGCAGTATCCGAAAGCTGTTTGGGGCTTTAATGGTACGGAGCGTCCGGGAGCGGTGTATCTGGCTGCCGTGTTGGCGGGACATGCACAGAAAGGTTTGCCTGCATTCGGTATTTATGGCCGCGATGTGCAGGATTTGGATGATAATTCTATCCCTGCTGATGTGGCTGAGAAACTTTTGCGTTTTGCCCGTGCCGCACAGGCGGTGGCAACCATGAGGGGAAAATCTTACCTGTCAATGGGCAGCGTTTCCATGGGTATCGCAGGTTCTATTGTCAATCCCGATTTCTTCCAGGAATATCTGGGCATTCGTTGCGAATCTGTTGACCTGACTGAAATCATCCGCCGTATGACCGAAGGTATTTATGATAAGGAAGAGTTTGCTAAAGCGATGGCATGGACAGAGAAGTATTGCAAGAAGAATGAAGGCAAGGATTTCAATCTTCCCGCTAAGACCAAGACCCGCGAACAGAAGGATGAAGACTGGGAATTCATTGTAAAGATGACCATCATCATGCGCGACCTGATGCAAGGTAATCCGAAGCTGCGTGAGATGGGCTTCAAAGAAGAAGCACTTGGACATAATGCCATTGCCGCCGGTTTTCAGGGACAGCGCCAGTGGACAGATTTTTATCCGAATGGCGACTACTCCGAAGCTTTACTCAACACTTCATTCGACTGGAATGGTATCCGTGAGGCCTATGTGGTGGCTACTGAAAACGATGCTTGCAATGGTGTGGCCATGCTTTTCGGTCATTTGCTGACGAACCGTGCCCAAATCTTCTCGGATGTGCGTACGTATTGGAGTCCCGAGGCTGTGAAACGCGTTACAGGTAAAGAACTTACCGGTATGGCTGCCAATGGTATCATTCACTTGATTAACTCCGGTGCCACTACTTTGGACGGTACAGGTCAGCAAACAAATGCACAAGGTGAGCCTGTGATGAAACCTCATTGGGAAATTTCGGAAGCCGAGATGGAAAAATGCCTGGAAGCAACTACTTGGTATCCTGCCAATCGTGACTATTTCCGTGGCGGTGGTTTCTCTTCCAACTTCCTGTCTAAAGGCGGCATGCCTGTAACGATGAGCCGTCTGAATCTTGTGAAAGGTCTCGGTCCCGTGCTCCAGATTGCAGAAGGATGGACGGTGGAGATTGAACCGGAAGTTCACAAGCTGCTCGATGAACGTACGGACCGTACCTGGCCTACGACTTGGTTTGTGCCCCGCTTGTGCGACAAACCGGCATTTGAAGATGTATATTCGGTGATGAACAACTGGGGAGCCAATCATGGTGCTATTAGTTATGGACATATTGGTCAGGATTTGATTACATTGGCTTCTATGCTTCGCATCCCGGTTTGTATGCACAATGTGGATGAGAAGAAGATTTTCCGTCCGGCTGCATGGAATGCGTTTGGTATGGATAAGGAAGGGGCGGATTATCGCGCTTGCACAACTTATGGTCCGATTTATAAATAAACATTGAAATAACAGAAACATGATAACTAACGAACAGATAGAACAATTCATTGCCCAGGCGCATCGGGTAGGAGATGCCGGATTGACAATTTGCAGTAGTGGCAATATTTCCTGGCGCATTGGCGACGAGGTTTTGCTTTCGGGCACAGGCTCATGGGTACCTTCCCTTCCGAAAGAGAAAGTGGCCGTTTGCCGCCTTTCCACCGGAGAAGTGCTGAATGGGGTGAAACCTTCCATGGAGAGCGGTTTCCACCTCGGTGTATTGCGTGAACGTCCCGATGTGAATGTAGTCCTGCATTTTCAGTCGCACTATGCTACGGCTGTGGCTTGCATGAAGAATCGTCCCACGAACTTCAATGTGACAGCAGAGGTACCTTGCCATGTGGGAAGTGAAATTCCGGTAGTGCCTTATTTTCGTCCTGGGTCGAAAGAGCTGGCGCAGGGAGTGATTGACGCTTTGAAAGGCCATAATTCCGTCTTGTTGCTGAAACACGGGCAAGTGGTATGCGGAAAGGATTTTGACCAAGCCTTTGAGCGTGCCATGTTCTTTGAGATGGCGTGTCGCATCATCATCCAGTCCGGAGGCGACTACACGGTGCTTACTCCCGAAGAGATAGATGATCTTGAAACGTACATCTTAGGGAAGAAAACCAAATGATGAATACCTATCTGGCAGTAGATTTTGGAGGTGGAAGCGGTCGTGTGATGGCCGGTTCCACCTGCCAGGGTACGCTGAAGCTGGAAGAGGTGTACCGTTTTCCGAACCGCCAGGTGCGGATGGGCAATCATGTGTATTGGGATTTCCTTGCCTTGTTCGACGAGATGAAGAATGGGCTTCGGCAGGCTGTGCGCAAAGGGTATCATATCAGAAGCATCGGTATTGATACCTGGGGTGTGGATTTTGCTTTAATAGATAGGAATGGAAATCTGTTGGGAAATCCAGTTTGCTATCGTGATTCGCGGACGGATGGTTTGCCGGAAGAATTTTTTGATACTTCGGATCTGAATTCTCCGTGTATGGATGCTAATGTTTTCAGAAACTATCCTGGTGGTAATCTTTCCCGTCATTATTCCGAAGCGGGGATACAAGTAATGTCTATCAATACGCTCTTTCAACTCTACAGTATGAAGAAGAACAATGATGTGCAGTTGGAAGTGGCGGACCGCCTTTTGTTCATGCCCGATCTTTTCAGTTTCTTCCTGACCGGGGTGGCGAACAATGAGTATTGCATTGCCTCTACCTCCGAATTGCTTGATGCCCGTAGCCGTACCTGGAACTGGGAGTTAATTCGCCGTTTAGGAGTGCCGGAACATCTTTTTGGTGATATTGTGATGCCAGGCACCGTGCGCGGCAAGCTGAAACCGGAGATTGCCGAAGAAATCGGTTTTACGGAAGAAGTGGATGTGATTGCTGTCGGTTCTCACGATACGGCAAGCGCCGTTTTTGCTATTCCTGAGACGCAAGTGGATAAATCGCGTTGTGCATTCCTCAGTTCGGGAACCTGGTCTTTGCTGGGGGTGGAACTGGACGAGCCCATTCTCACGGAAGAAGCTCGGATATGCGGTTTCACCAACGAGGGTGGAGTAGGCGGAAAGATCCGTTTTCTCCAGAATATCACCGGCTTGTGGATACTTCAGCGTCTCATGGCACAATGGAAAGAGAGGGGCGAGGAGTGTACTTATGATGTATTGCTTTCTGCTGCTGAAAGTGCGGATATTTCTTCGGTTATTGATGTGGACAATAAAGTATTTCAGAATCCGGCTGATATGGAAGCTACCATAGCTGATTACTGTCGTGAACATCAGTTACCCATTCCTGTCACTTCGGGTGAGTACGTGCGTTGTGTACTTCAATCACTTGCCCAACGTTATAAACGGGCCATTGAGCAACTGAACCGCTTGCTTCCGTCTCCAATAGAGCAACTGAATATTATCGGCGGTGGGGGGCGCAATGCATTGCTGAATCGTCTGACTGCCGATGCACTGGGCATTCCTGTCATCGCCGGACCTGTGGAGGCTACTGCTATCGGAAATATTCTGGTGCAAGCCAGGACTTTTTTAAATGAAGAATGAGAAATGAAGAATGAAGAATTTCCTTTCGGCATGCTTTTACAGCGCAGCAAAATTCTTCATTCTTCATTTCTCATTCTTCATTTAAATTGGTTTATTTGCATTTTAATAAAATAACTATGGACACATCAATCAAACGTTATCCTGCCAAAGAGCATCATCAACCTGTGGAGCGCATCTGCCGGACACTGGAACTTCGTGACGACCCGGAACTGATAGCCGAATATCGTCGTCGTCACAGCCAGACAGCCATCTGGCCCGAAATACCTGCCGGTATCCGTGAAGCAGGTATTCTGGAAATGGAAATCTATCTGTTAGGCACCCGCCTGTTTATGATTGTCGAAGTGCCTGTGGGCTTCGACTGGGATACGGCTATGGAACGCCTTGCCTCCCTGCCGCGACAACAGGAATGGGAAGACTATATGGCCATCTTCCAGCTTGTGAAACCCGGTTCCACTGCCGCCGAGAAATGGCAGCCGATGGAACGAATTTTCCACTTATATGACTAACTGACAAAAGACAGAAATACCATGAACAACACCAAGAAAACCAGTATTATCAGCAAAGACGGAGTAAGTTATCTCATTCCGTTCATACTTATCACCAGTTGCTTCGCCTTGTGGGGCTTTGCCAACGACATCACTAATCCGATGGTGAAAGCCTTCTCCAAAATCTTCCGTATGAGTGTCACTGACGGGGCATTGGTGCAGGTGGCTTTCTATGGCGGATATTTCGCTATGGCATTTCCGGCGGCAATCTTCATCCGCAGGTATTCCTATAAGGCGGGTGTGTTGCTGGGATTGGGACTGTATGCCATAGGTGCATTCCTGTTCTATCCTGCTATGTTAACGGGGAATTATTATCCTTTTCTCATAGCTTATTTCATCTTGACGTGCGGCTTGTCGTTTCTGGAGACGAGTTGTAATCCTTACATCCTCTCTATGGGTGATGAGGCTACCTCTACCCGCCGCCTGAATCTGGCACAGTCTTTCAATCCGATGGGTTCGTTGCTGGGTATGTATGTGGCTATGAATTTCATTCAGAACCGTCTCAATCCGATGGATACGGTAGAACGCAGTCAACTTTCGGATACGGAATTTGCGGCTGTACGCGATTCTGATTTGATGGTATTGATTGCTCCTTATCTCATCATCGGGCTTGTAATTCTGGCCATGTTGCTCGTAATCCGAATGGTGAAGATGCCGAAGAATGGCGACCAGTCTCATGGCATCAACTTCCTGCCTACATTGAAGCGGATATTCATGATACACCATTACCGTGAAGGAGTAATTGCCCAATTCTTTTATGTAGGAGCGCAAATTATGTGCTGGACATTCGTTATCCAGTACGGCACCCGCTTGTTTATGTCGCAAGGTATGGAAGAAAAGGCGGCGGAAGTTCTTTCACAACAGTATAATATCATTGCTATGGTTATCTTCTGTGCCAGTCGCTTCATTTGTACGTTTATTCTGCGATACCTCAGCCCGGGACTATTATTGAAAGTGTTGGCTATTGTCGCCTGTTTGTTTACTGCCGGAGTAATCGGTTTCCAAAATATCTGGGGCATGTATTGTCTGGTGGGCGTATCTGCCTGTATGTCTCTGATGTTTCCCACAATTTACGGTATCGCTTTGCAGGGATTGGGTGATGATGCCAAATTCGGTGCTGCTGGATTGATTATGGCTATTCTGGGAGGTTCGGTGTTGCCGCCACTCCAAGCCAGTATCATTGATTGCCATACATTGCTGGGCATGCCTGCCGTGAACCTCTCATTCATCCTTCCGTTCATCTGTTTCGTGGTGATTGTCGTCTACGGGCACCGGTCGTATTGCAGGGAAAAAAGAAAATTGTAAATCACATCTTTTATCTGCTGTGGAATCATGTAGACAAATGCCACATCTGAACGGGCGGAATGCCACACTTTATCATCCGGAATACCACACTTCAAGTGTTGTCAAGTGTGGCATTCCGGATGATAAAGTGTGGCATTTGGAGTAAAGAGCTAAGCCCCTGTTCCTTTACATTTCTGCGTTCAGAATAATAAAAATTAAACAAGTTTTGTTTTTTATCTACTTTTTTCATTACTTTTGCAATGCGGGAATAAATCATTTCTACAAGACATAAAATATTTCCAACACAGATGAAAATACTATATTCTTTTTTTATTCTCTGTCTTTTGTCTATAAATACACTTAGTGCACAGAAAGACGAGATTAATGCGGAACGATACATTCTATGTATTAATTCGTACACAGACGCTTCTCCCTGGAGCAGCCGGGTGATTTCCAGCATGACGGAATTTGCGCAAGGAGACCCTAATATTGCTCTTTATGCAGAGCATATGAATATGCTGCTGATTAATAATGATACCATTTTGGAGGAGTTTAAGCATACTATTTTATGTAAGTATCAGAAACGTCCCCGTATGGTAGTATTGTTGGGAAATCCTGCTTTGATATTGCGTGATGAGTTGAGAAAGATGTGGGGAGATGTTCCTATCATACTCTGCGCGCAGGAAGATTATGTAGGACCACAAGAAGCCTATTTTCGCAAACAGCCTATTAAGAAGGCCGATCGGATTCATCTTTCTGACTTGTCTGAACCTTACAACTTGACCTTTCTGTATGCTAATCTCTATCTCCGCGAGAATATCGGTTTAATAAAACAGATGATTCCTAATATGGAGGAATTGATTTTTATAGGTGATGGCCGACAGGTCAACCAAAATGGTGCGGCGATTCTAGAAGAAGAGCTGAATACTCATTATCCGAACATCGGTTTTCAGTTTTTATCTTCTGAGCGGATGACCACAAACCAGTTGCTGGACTTCTTGTATCATGAAAATCCCAGAACAACAGGAGTTCTGTTTTCCTCATGGTTTTGTAAATCCACGTTTGCTGGCAATACTTCGCTGACAACCAATTCTCATAAACTCATTGCTACAGTTTCCATTCCCTTGTTCTCTCTGAACTTTGTAGACATCGCAAGCGGAAAGGAAGGTATGGTCGGAGGATATACCTACAATCAGGCACTCTATCACGAGAGGTTGCATCAGGTGATGAAGGAAATATTGGAAGGAAAACAAGCACGTGATATTCCCTTCTATATTCCATTGGACGGGGCGCCTGTCATTAATTACGAAGTGCTACAACGTAAAGGTCTTTCTGCTTCACAGTGTCCTGCCGATACCCATTTCCTTAATAAGCCTCCTACATTCTGGGAACATTACCGTTATTTTATTGTGGGAACACTCCTTGGTACTTTGTTGCTGACTCTATTCTTTCTTTACCGCATCTGTAATTTGAATGAGTTGAAGAGGGCGCAACAGAAAGAGATAGACATGATGGCTACCTATAAAAATCTGGTGAATAATATGCCTTTGCTCTATATGCAGGAGGAACTGGTTACTGATGAAAACGGCGCTCCCCTCGAGCTGATTTATCGGAATGTGAATTCGGAATTTGAGAAACACTTCTATCGTAAAGAAGAGGTTATCGGCAAAAAAGCCAGTGAAATATTTCCTGAATCCATGGCTGAGTTCCTACACTTCACCAAGATTGCATTGGCGGAGAACAGGGCGATCGCATTTCCTTATTACTTCAAGGCTATCAACACCTTCTATGATGTGATATTGAAAGGTACGAATCATGGCAATATGATTGATGTTTTCTGTCTGGACAGTACGGAGCTACATAAGACACAGCAGAAACTGAGTGCTACGAATAATAAGCTTGCCATGGCTCTTGATGTAGCCAATATCGTTCCTTGGAAATGGGACTTATTGAGCAAAACTATTTTGTGTGACATCAACAAGCCGATTGAATTGAGTACTGCTGGGAGAGATGTGGGAGAAGAACAACTGGCTGTGCCCGATTCCCAATATTTCTCCAAGATATTTAAGGAGGACCGCCAACGGGTGGAAAAAGCATATCAGGACCTGATTGAAGGACGGTCGGAGAAAGTGAAAGAAGAATACCGGATAGTCAACGTACAAAAAAATAATCTGCACAAGATAGATTGGGTAGAAGCCCAAGCCGCCGTCGAGACACGTGACGAGAATGGAAAACCGCTTACGCTGGTTGGCTCCTCCCTCGTCATCACCAATCGCAAGAAGATGGAGCAGGAACTTACCACGGCGAAAGACCGTGCCGAAGAGTCCAATCGTTTGAAATCGGCTTTCCTTGCCAATATGAGCCATGAGATACGTACTCCGTTGAATGCAATTGTCGGTTTCTCGGGTATATTGGCATCTACTGAAGAGGAGCAGGAAAAACAGGAATATGTCAGCATCATTGAGAACAATAATACACTGTTGTTGCAACTGATAAGTGACATTCTCGACTTGTCGAAAATAGAAGCCGGTACATTGGATTTCAAGTATTCCAATGTCAACCTGAATGCATTGATGAAAGAGTTGGAATGTGGTCTGCTGCTTAGGGTGAAATCGGATGCGGTGAAACTGGAGTTTGTGGAACCGGCGGAAACTTGCATAGTCCATACGGAGAAGAACCGATTATCCCAGTTGATGATAAATCTAGTGACTAATGCCATTAAATTCACCCAAAAAGGGAGCATCCGTTTTGGCTATGAACTACGGGGAAAGGAGCTGTATTTTTATGTAGCGGATACCGGATGTGGCATTCCAAAAGATAAGCAGCAGAATATCTTCGGACGCTTTGTCAAACTAAACTCTTTTGCACAAGGAACCGGATTGGGGCTTTCCATCTGCAAGACGTTGTTGGATCACATGGGTGGAAAGATCGGTGTGGAGTCGGAAGAAGGACAGGGCTCGACTTTCTGGTTCACATTGCCCTATGCATCGGCTGTGGCTGTGGATAAAACGAGGAAGCAAGAAAATCTTCAACCCATCGTAGTGGAAAAGGGCAAGCTAACTATCCTGATAGCGGAAGATAATGCAAGTAATTACAAATTGTTTGAGTCTATCCTTAAATTTGACTACCATCTGATTCATGCCTGGGATGGTAGGGAAGCGGTGGAGATGTTTAGGGAACATAATCCGCAGATTGTGCTGATGGACATCAATATGCCTGTGATGGATGGGTATGAAGCTACGCAGGAAATCCGTAAGTACTCGGCAAAGACCCCTATCATTGCTGTCACGGCCTTTGCCTATGCTTCGGACGAGCAAAAGGTCATGGAAAGTGGTTTCGATGGCTATATGCCCAAGCCTATCAATGCCAAGCAATTGAAAGCGCAGTTAATGGATATTATGCAGAAACGCATTGTCCTGCTGTAAGACATTTATAATTCTTTCTATATAACTTCGAGAAGAGCGACACCCTTTTGTTTTTTTTACGTATTCTTCTGATACTCTGCCGGAGTCATCCCAGTCATTCGTTTAAAAAACTTTGAAAAGAACGATGGATTGGGAAAGTTCAGCTCATCCGAAATCTGGAATACCAGCATATCGCTATGTTTCAGCAATACTTTTGCTTCAAGGATAACCGCTTGGTTGATCCATTGCATCACTGTCTGCCCACTTGTTTCACGAATCACCGTACTCAGATAATGGGGCGTTAGGCACAGTTTGTCGGCGTAAAAGCTGATGTTTCGTTCATGTTTACCATGCTCGTTTATCAAAGTTATAAAGCGATTGAATGTCTCCTCCTGGCGGGAAAAGCGTGTGCGGGAGGCTGTCTGTTTCTGGTTGAACATATACCTTATATCATATAATATGGCAGTTACCAAATGTTGCACTACTTCGGTGCGGAAGGGTGAACGGTGCATGCTTTCCCAAAGCAGGGAAAAAAACTCGCCGGTATGTTCCCATTCTTCCGTACCCAGCGAGAGCACAATTTCCTGTCTGCCGTATAGGTCCGTTATGCTATTGCTCTGCACAGCCGGCAGGAAATCATTCTCGGGGACAATGACCTGAAAATCATAATCCGGGCTTATATCTATTACTTCTATAAGTGAGTTTGGAGGGATGACGACAATCATCTGTTTCTCCACATCATGCTCTACCAAGTTGATTGAGATTCTCCCTATGCCTTGGATGATGCGAATGATACGACTCTCTTTTGCACGGTAGGGTTGTCCGACGCGGAACAGTGAACTTTGCATCTGTGCAAAGCTGATAACCATTCCGATGCCGCGGTGGATAGAACGGAATTCAGCACGGGTGATGAACTCTGCATTCTCTTTTATTTCTTGAAAATCAAGATTCAGAGGTTTATTTTTCTTCATTGTTTTGCTTCTGTTAGGGATGTATATCTGTGGCAAAGGTAATAAAATCGTGCTGTTTTATGTCTTTATAGACTATGTATCGAACAAATGGAACATATCATTCGACTAATAGAAAGTATTTATGTAGCTTTATGGTCTATCTTTGCACCATAGCTCATAACTAATTAATAATAGACATGAAACGAACGATTTTTTCTTTTGCTTTTCTGTTCACGGCTGCGCTGATGCACGCCCAGTTGACACTGGAAGAATGTCAGCGCCAGGCACAGGCTAACTATCCGCTGGTGCGCCAATACGGGTTGATAGAAAAGGCACGTGAATATAATCTTGCCAATGCTGGAAAAGGATATTTACCGCAGTTTTCTATTTCGGGAAAAGCAACCTATCAGAGCGACGTCACAAAACTTCCGGTGGATATACCAGGCATTGATATAAAAAGTATGTCTAAAGACCAGTATCAGATGATGCTTGAAGTTTCGCAGAACATTTGGGATGGTGGTGATATACACTCAAAGAGGCAACTGACGCGGGCTATTTCGGACGTAGACCGCGAGAAGCAGGAAGTGGATATGTATGCACTGAACGATCGTGTGAATCAGGTTTACTTCGGTATTTTATTACTGGACGAACAATTACGACAGAATCAGCTTCTGCAAGAAGACTTGGAGCGTACCCACAAACAAGTTTCTAACTATATGGCAAATGGTATTGCCAATCAAAGCGACTTGGATGCCGTGAGCGTGGAGATGCTGAATACCCGCCAGAAACGCATTGAACTGGAATCTTCGCGACAAGCGTATCTGAGTATGCTTTCCATATTCATAGGAAAGGAAATCGGTATCACGACTACTTTACAGAAACCTGCGGATATTCTTGAATCGGCGTCACTCGTGAACAACCGTCCCGAACTTCGCTGGTTCGATGCACAGGGAAGCCAACTGAATGTGCAGGAGTCTGCCTTGAAAACCCGTTTGCGTCCTCGCTTCGGTCTGTTTGTGCAGGGAGCTTACGGCAATCCGGGGCTGAATATGTTGAAGGATGATTTCTCTGCATATTATGTGGCGGGAGTCCGTATGTCGTGGAACTTTGGCAGTCTGTATACTTTGCGTAACGACCGCAAGTTGATAGACAATAGTCGTAGGCTGTTGGAGACAAACCGAGATGTTTTCCTGTTTAATACCCATCTGCAATCCACCCAGCAGAATTCTGCCATACTTTCTATGCGCAAACAGATGGCGGATGATGACGAGATTATCCGTTTACGTGTCAACATCAGAAAGGCTGCCGAGGCAAAAGTGGCGAATGGGACGCTTACCGTTACCGATATGCTACGTGAAATTACATCTGAGAATCTGGCACGCCAGACTAAAGCTGCACATGAGGTGCAATTGCTGATGAATCTTTGGAATTTGAAATATACATTGAATAATTAAAGGCATATAAAAATATAGATCATTATGAAATCAAAGAATTTACTGAGACTTTGTTCCCTATTGGCCCTTTTCTCCGCTTGTGGAAATGGTACTCCAGAATATGATGCTACCGGAACATTCGAGACTACTGAAGTGCTTGTGTCCGCCGAAGCATCGGGCAAGTTGCTTTACTTCAATATAGAAGAAGGCACTGTGCTGAAAGCAGGTCAGGAAGTCGGTGTAGTGGATACCGTGCAACTTTATCTGAAAAAGCTGCAACTGGAAGCCAATATTAAATCCGTTGAAGAACAGCGCCCCGATATTTTGAAGCAAGTGGCTGCCACCAAGGAACAGATAACGGCTGCTGAACGGGAACGTAACCGTGTGGCAAACTTATTAAAAGTGGGTGCCGCCAATCAGAAACAACTGGATGATGCGGACGACCAGCTTGAAGTGCTCCGGAAACAGCTTGTGGCACAAAACTCCACATTGTCCAACAGTCACCAGAGTCTGACGTGGCAGAGTTCATCTGTCGGCATTCAGGTGGTTCAGGTGGAAGATCAATTGAAGAAGTGTTATATCACCTCTCCGATAACCGGAACCGTGCTGGCCAAATACGCCGAAGCAGGAGAATTGACCGCTGTGGGCACACCACTTTTCAAGATTGCCGATACACAGCAGATGTATCTTCGCGCATATATCACTTCCGAGCAACTGTCACAAGTAAAGTTGGGACAGAAGGTTACTGTTTTCTCTGACTATGGCACCGATGAGCATAAACAATATCCGGGTGTTGTTACCTGGATTTCGGATACTTCCGAGTTTACTCCGAAGACCATTTTGACGAAGAATGAACGTGCCAATCTGGTATATGCCGTCAAGATAGCCGTGAAGAATGAAGGCTATCTGAAGATAGGTATGTATGGAGGGGTGGAGTTTAAAGATAAATGATAAGTGTTATGGAACATGCAGTTATTGTAAACGGAGTCACCAAAAGTTATGGTAAAGTGGAAGCCCTGCGCGGTGTTTCCTTTACTGTTCCGCAAGGCGAATTGTTCGGAATCATCGGGCCCGACGGGGCGGGGAAGACTTCTCTTTTTCGTATCCTTACCACCTTGCTGCTTTCCGATAACGGGACTGCTTCCGTCTGCGGCTTGGACGTGGTGCGGGATTATAAGGAAATTCGCCGCTGTGTGGGTTATATGCCCGGACGTTTTTCTCTCTATCAGGATTTAACGGTAGAAGAAAATCTGAACTTCTTCGCCACTGTTTTCCATACCACCATTGAAGAGAACTACGACTTGGTGAAAGACATCTACCAGCAAATAGAACCTTTCAAGAAACGCCGTGCCAGAGCATTGTCCGGAGGCATGAAGCAGAAGCTCGCCCTTAGTTGTGCGCTTATCCATAAACCGGATGTCCTCTTTCTCGATGAGCCTACGACGGGTGTTGACCCTGTCTCCCGTAAGGAATTCTGGGAAATGCTTCGTCGTTTGAAAGCACAAGGTATTACCATCATCGCCTCTACACCTATCATTGACGAAGCGCGCCAGTGCGACCGCATCGCCTTCATCAATGAAGGACAGATACATGGAATAGACACTCCGGAACGCATTCTGGAGCAATTTTCAGATATACTTTGTCCGGCAGGCTTGCAGCATGGCAAGGCGGAACAGAAAGAGGAATATGTCATCGAAGTGGACGGACTGACCAAACGTTTCGGAAGTTTCACCGCCGTCGACCATATCTCTTTCCGCGTTCATAAGGGAGAAATCTTTGGCTTCCTGGGAGCTAATGGCGCCGGAAAGACTACTGCCATGCGTATGCTCACCGGACTGAGTCGTCCGACGGAAGGCATGGCACGTGTGGCAGGTTTCGACGTAGCTGCCCAAACGGAAGAAGTGAAGAAAAACATCGGTTATATGAGCCAGAAGTTTTCTCTTTATGAAGATCTTAAAGTATGGGAGAACATTCGCCTCTTTGCCGGAATTTACGGCATGGCGGAAGATGATATAGCCCGGAAGACCGATGAACTGCTTACACGTATTGGCCTGAGTGCGGAGCGTGATACATTGGTGAAAAGCCTTCCTCTAGGCTGGAAACAGAAACTTGCTTTCTCCGTTTCCATCTTTCACGAGCCGAAAATCGTTTTTCTGGATGAACCTACCGGTGGTGTGGACCCTGCCACCCGACGCCAGTTCTGGGAGCTTATTTACCAGGCAGCCGACCGTGGCATCACTGTCTTCGTCACCACCCATTTCATGGATGAGGCTGAGTATTGCGACCGTATCTCCATTATGGTAGACGGTGTGATTCGCGCCCTTGATACGCCTGATAAACTAAAACGACAATTCAATGCCGTCACTATGGACGATGTGTTCCAAAAACTTGCGCGGGAGGCAGTGCGGACGGCGGATTAATAAAGAATTAGACAATGAAACAATTCATAGCTTTTGTCCGAAAGGAATTCTTCCATATCTTCCGCGACAGGCGTACGATGCTGATATTGCTGGGGATGCCTGTTGTGCAGATTATCCTTTTCGGCTTTGCCATTACAACGGAAGTGAAGAACGTGCGTGTAGCCATCCTTGATCCGTCCAACGATATGGTTACCCGCCGTATCATCGACCGTCTGGATGCCAGCGAATACTTTTCCGTTACTACCTATCTACATTCTCCCGGAGAGGTGGAAGCTGCTTTCAAGCGAGGAGACATAGATCTGGCGCTCATCTTCAACGAGCAGTTTGCCAACCGCGTTTATACAGGTGAAGCCCGCATGCAGTTGATTTCCGATGCCACCGACCCTAATACGGCAACTACACAGGCGGGATATGCTGCCAATATCATAACCGTTGCCGGACGGGAAATGCTTCCTCCGGGTGTGCAGGCAACTTCCATTATTCCCGAAGTCAAGCTGCTCTATAATCCGCAGATGAAGAGTGCGTACAACTTTGTACCGGGTGTGATGGGACTTATCCTGATGCTGATTTGCGCTATGATGACTTCCATCTCCATTGTCCGTGAAAAAGAAACGGGTACGATGGAAATTCTGTTGGTGTCTCCCGTGAAACCCTTGTTCATCATTCTTGCAAAAGCGGTGCCTTATTTTGTATTGTCGTTTGTCAATCTTACGACTATCCTGTTGCTTTCAGTCTATGTGCTTGATGTACCCGTAGCTGGTAGTCTGTTCTGGCTCATAACGGTGTCATTGCTCTTTATCTTTGTTTCGCTGGCTCTGGGGCTGCTTATTTCTTCGGTGACGCGGACACAGGTTGCCGCCATGCTTGCATCCGGATTGATATTGATGATGCCTACCATGTTGCTCTCCGGCATGATATTTCCGATAGAGAGTATGCCGGTGATACTGCAGGGCATTTCAGCCGTGCTGCCTGCCCGCTGGTATATTCAGGCAGTGCGTAAACTGATGATTGAGGGAGTGGATATTTCGCTTGTTCTGATGGAAGTCGGCATTCTTGCTACAATGGCAACGATACTGATTACTATCAGTTTCAAGAAGTTTAAGAACCGATTAGAATAGGAGGGTGGCTGTTATGATAAAATTTCTGATAGAAAAAGAATTCAAGCAATTATTGCGCAACTCATTCCTGCCGAAGATGATACTTGTCTTCCCATGCATGATTATGATACTGATGCCGTGGGCTGCGAATCTGGAAATAAAGAACATCAACCTGAACATTGTGGACAATGACCATAGTGTCCTTTCCCGCCGCCTTGTAGACAAGATAGGTGCATCCACTTATTTCCGCACGACGGCTCTTCCTGATACATATGACGAGGGTTTGGAAGGTGTTGAAGTAGGCACTGCTGATATCATTCTGGAAATTCCCCGTGATTTTGAAAAAGACTGGGTGCATGGTAAAAGTCCCCGTCTGCTGATTGCTGCCAATGCGGTGAATGGGACTAAGGGTGGTTTGGGAAGTTCTTATCTTTCCTCCATTATCAGTGATTATACACGCGAATTGCAGGCGGAATCTCCTTCACATGGAGTACATTCCGGCAGGGCACTCCCCAAAGTGAGTATAACGACTCAGAATTTGTTCAATCCCAATCTGAACTATAAACTTTTCATGGTACCGGCATTGATGGTTATGCTGCTGACAATGATTTGCGGCTTTCTTCCGGCTCTCAATGTGGTTGGCGAGAAAGAGGCAGGGACTATTGAGCAAATCAATGTAACTCCTGTCGGGAAATTCATCTTTATTCTTGCAAAATTGATACCTTACTGGCTGATTGGGTATATAGTACTTACTATCTGCTTTTTCTTGGCCTGGTTGCTTTATGGCATTTTGCCTGCCGGGCACTTCCTGACTATTTATCTTTTTTCGATGGTTTTCTTGCTGGTGGTTTCGGGCTTTGGACTGGTAATTTCCAATCATTCGGGCACTTTACAACAAGCGATGTTTGTTATGTGGTTCTTTATGCTGATTCTTATTCTGATGAGTGGTTTATTTACGCCTATACATAGCATGCCGCAGTGGGCGCAACTTATAGCTGCCCTCAATCCGCTGAAATATTTTGTGGAGGTGATGCGCACTATATATTTGCGTGGAGGTGGTATCGCAGATCTTTTACCACAGTTGGGGACTTTGCTTGCCTTTGCGATTTTCTTTAATCTGTGGGCTGTGAAGAGTTATCGGAAAAGTAGTTAGGGTGAATAAAGCTAAAGGAGTCGGAAAACTCAATTTCCCGACTCCTTTAGCTTTATTCAGTAACTCTGTTTTTCAGATAATCCGGAGGTAGTAATACTCCGTTTGTACTGTGTCTTTCTATAGACTGGTAAACAGGTATGCGCATTCTTTCTTTTTGGGAACCAACAGTGCGAGAGGAGGGTGCTGTGCCCTTAATCACTTTTAATGCATAACTTAGCATATATTCGTCAGGATCACCTAAAGGAAGTAACTGATTGCTCTCGAATTCGTCAAGCGGGTAACTCGGATCGAGTCCTGCGCTATAATCGTTGCTTGCTCCTTCTTTATTTGTGATACGCATCACAATCGGTTGAATAGCCCATTCGTATTTCTTATCAGAATAATGAAGAGAACCTACGTTTTTACCTTCCGTGGTTTCACCGATAAGAATGATATTATCTTTTCCATAATAAGGCATCAATCCGTTTATTACAGCTTCAGATGCGGAAGCAGTTGATGAACTTGTCAGAATGAACAGCCGATTCAACTTTAAATGTGTAGTTTCCCCCTCAGCATTGAATCTGATGTTAAAAGATTTACCTTTATTGTCTGTCTCTATCCCGAATATATCACTCTTATGACTCTCGTCCACTAATAAACTTGCAAGTATGGTTGCCGAACTTACGTAACCGCCACCATTGTAGCGTAAATCGAGTACGAATTCATCTACATTTTGTGAAGCAAACTCACCGAGAATCTCTTTCATTTCGTTATCATAAGCTTTGTCGTTAAAGCCATCCGGTCCTGTTGTAAAATGGTTATAAAGTAAATATCCAATCTTTTTGCCACCTGCATCCAGTGTTGTGTGACAATATAGCGGATTGTCTTCTACTTTTCGGGAAGCAGATAATGCCACATTCTTCGTTTTACTTTCGTCTGAAAAATCTAACAGGATTGTTAATTCGATAGCCGGACCTTTGAGCAGTTGCGTAAAATTGTCCTGATTCAACTTGACACCATTAATGTGGCTTAGCCAATCTCCCCGTTTAAGTCCGGCTTCTTCTGCCGGACTGCCTGGTAAGACGTATAACACCCATGAACGATAATAGCCCAAAGGCTTATTATTTTTATCGACCATATTGAAAGTTACAAACTCCATACCGTATGTATCGTCCGAATCAATGCTGGTACGTGTGTCAGGCACATAATCTTTGTTCTTTTCAATATAAGAATAGTAGTGATGTGTTCCATTACGTGTTTTCCCATCTTTCAAACTAAGTAGAGATTGAAAGAAGGTTTCTGGCTCAGCATTGAAATCCAGTTTACTCTCTTGAGGAATCTCACTATGCCATAAATAGTTTTCCCGCATAGTCTCTTCTATCCAATGATTTACTGCCAGACCTTCTTTGGGAGGGTCAGGTGTTTCTCCGGAATCATCATCGGAACATGAGGTGAACAGGGTTGGGCTGCATAACAAACCTAACCAGGCGATGATTGCATATAAAGATATTTTTTTCATATGTAATGTTTTATAATTAAGTAACTACAAACGAACGCAAAATTAGCCATATAAACAAGTAAAAAGATTAATTTAATAGGATAATAGAATAATTTATTCTTGTTTATTGGCAATATATATAATGAGTAATTTTGTATTATTGTTTTTTATCCTACTTTTGCAGGCAAATTTAAAATATCTGATACCTCAATGAATACGCAGACAACTTATCTCGCTTCCAAGCCGCATTATGAAATCCTGGATGGATTGCGTGGTGTAGCAGCCGTTATGGTCGTAATCTTCCACCTTTTCGAAGCGCATGCGGGTGGCAGTCATCTCACGCAAATTATCAATCACGGTTATCTTGCCGTAGACTTTTTCTTTATGCTTTCAGGTTTTGTAATCGGTTATGCCTACGATGACCGTTGGAACCGGATGAGTATTGGCACTTTCTTTAAACGCCGTGTCATCCGTTTGCATCCTATGGTGATTATAGGTAGCATCATCGGTGCTGTTTTCTTTTTCTTCCAGAAATCCCCCTGTTTTCCGAATATGGATAATGTTTCGGTCGGAACAGTTCTGATAATCATGCTCTATGGCTGTACGCTGCTTCCCCTTCCTTTGAAGTGGGACATTCGCGGATGGACGGAAATGCATCCGCTGAACGGGCCGGCATGGTCGCTCTATTATGAATATATCGGCAATATACTATATGCTTTGTTTGTCCGTAAATTCAACAAGGTTGCTTTGTCCATCCTTGTTTTTTTGGCAGCCTGTGCCACTTTGCATCTCTGTCTTACTGCACCGAAAGGTGATATTGTAGGCGGGTGGGCTTTGAATTGGGAGCAACAATATGTAGGCTTTATCCGTTTGCTCTATCCGTTCTTTGCAGGCTTGTTGCTCTCACGCCTGGGCTGGCTCATACGGGTGAAAAAACGTGCATTCTGGTGGTGCAGTCTGATGATTGTAATAGTTCTTTCCGTTCCCCGTATTGGCGGTGAAGATGGTTTCTGGATGAACGGACTCTATGAGGCGCTTTGTATTATCTTTGTTTTTCCAATTATTGTTTCGATGGGAGCCGGTGGCAAAGTTACGGGAAAGCGCTCTGTGGGTATCTGTAAGTTTTTGGGTGATATCTCATACCCCGTTTATATCACTCATTACCCACTGATATATACATACACAGCTTGGGCATGTAACAATAATGCAACCATTACCGAAGGTCTTCCTTATATGATACTGACCTTTGTCGGAGCTTTCGTCCTTGCTTATGCCTGCCTGAAGCTTTATGACGAACCGGTACGCAAATGGCTGACCAATCGTTTTCTGAAAGGAGCGCGTAAGGCCAAATAAATACATTCGGAGATATAAAAAGAAACGGGCAACTTCTCGCAAGAGAGGTTGCCCGTTCTGGTTAATTCATCCGTAGGGTTTATCGGAAACCTTATTTCACTTCAATAGACTTCTTGTTCTTCTGTTTTTCTTCGGCTGAGAACTTCGGCAGATTGATGTTCAGCACGCCATTTTCTACCTGTGCTGCAATCTTTTCCTTGTCCACATTGTCCGGCAATATCATGGTTTGTTGGAACTTAGAGTATGAGAATTCACGACGCAGATAGCGACCGTCTTTCTTTTCCTCCTTGTTTTCAGTCTTCTTTTCCATGCTGATAACCAGATTGTTGTCTTCGTCAATATGAACGTTGAAGTCATCTTTGGTCATCCCCGGAGCAGCCAATTCTACTTTGTATTCTTTTTCCGTTTCCATCACGTTGATAGCAGGAGCGGTTGCATTGGCTTTTTCCATCCATTCGTTATCAAAGAAATCATTGAAGATACTTGGTAACCAATTTTGAGTTCTTCTAACAGGCATCATAATTTTAGTCTCCTATCCTTTAAGTTAAACATTCGGTTAGTTCTGAACTTCCGGTCCTAAACTGCTTTCAGGAACTATTTTTCAATCACTTCCCATGCGGTTTCTGAACCGTCGTTCACAAACATAATTGCAAAACGTGTGCCAATTGATTTTAGTTTCGCTGATTAACAAAATGTCACTAATATTCTGACAAAATTACTTGTTTTATGCCTTTTTGTACGTCTATTATATAAAATTGCTTTATAACGCTACTAATTTGAAACGCATTCTCCAGCGTTTGGCTTCTTCGTTCCAGTCGTGGCTGATCACTTTGAAGGCTCCTATTTCGGAGGTATTCTTTACGTGCGTTCCCAAACAAAGACATTCATCATAATCGCCTACTTTCACTATGCGTACGGTTTCCGAAGCATCTTCCGGCAGTCGTTTCAAGTCAAAGCATCCTTGTGCTTCTTCTTGCGTGATGAATTCTGTGGTAACATCCAATCCTTGCGCAATCACCGCATTTACAGTTTCTTCCAGTCGTTTTACATCTTCCTCGGTAGGAGCAGTTTCCAAAGCATAGTCCAGCTTGCTTTTCTTTCTCTCTATATGTGCGGATACTGACCGTCCACAACCGAAAAGATTCATCATGGCACGGTTAACTATATGCTCGCAGGTGTGCATAGGTGGGTATTCCTGTTTGTTGTGGTCGTTGAGTTGAATTTGTTGTTCCATATTATTTAGTAACTTTTTATTGTATTCCTATTTCTTAGCTAATCGAAAATGAAAAAACATCTTTGGTTTTTTAAGATGCCTGTAAGGCATATCTAATCCTCATTATTTACGTTTAATATTTTTGCGTAAAGATAGGGCTATATTCTGATATTGAAAAGATTTATATTGTAATTTGTCCAGCCGTAATTAGCCGTATGTATGGGTATTCTTTTATTTTCGTCTTATATACGAAATAAGTCTACTGAATATATTCTTCTTTTTGGGGAGAGATGCATTGCAATTATTCTCTCGTAGAATTTTATATTTAGGATCAGGATTTTCTATCCACAGTTTGAAGAACCTGAGAGTATATTCATACCAATTCTCTTTTGTTAAAGATGCATCATTCCAATACCATTGCTCCCCTAATGCTTTCAACTCGTCTATGGCATTAGATAACAAATAAAAATCGTATAAGAAGGTGTTGTACTCATTATTTATACATTCTTGTTCAAGTTTATTCAAAGCAGCAGACACTTTATTCTTATCAGGAGATTGTATTACTGATTTTACTATGAACAAGCTATATAATATAATGATAGAATTTGAGTCGATTTCATTAAGATGCAGTTCTTCGAAAATCTTATCTGTTAATTCTGCAAATTCAAAAGGATTGCAATGAATGTCTTCACCAGCTAATATAAAAAGATTTTCCATCTCATATCCGGCCATCAACATCTCTAAAGCCCAATCTTTCCATTGAGCATTGATGTTGATATTTTGTTGCTTATAAACCAATATCTCTGCTGTAGATGGCACTTTCTGTAGTAGCTCATTGAGAGGGGCGTCAAGTTTCACTATATCAGTAAGTGGGTATTCCTGCCTGTCTTTATCGTCGGTTTGAAGATTTTGCTCCATTTTTTAATTACTTCTGTTTATATATCTATTTTCATATTAAAAGCATAATTATCGGCACTATTCTCAGATTTATATCTGGCTGCCTTATTACGAACCAATGTTTCGTTTACATAATGTCCAATCTCATGCAATAGCAGACGTTCCAGATAATATCTTCTTGCGCTTTCTTCTGTAAATTCAATATACCAATTGTCTTTTTCTTTTTGAGGTTCGGAAGCATATCCCTTATACCATGTCAGTAATTTATGGGTAGGTCTTTCTTTCCCAAGAATAAGTTGATTGCTTTTGGGGAAAGGATATAGGGTAATGAGACGAACACCACTACCGACTGTATAACCTCCTTGATATTTTTCTTTCTTATTTGTTTTTCGTAACCAGATATGTGTCAGACCTTCTATATGTTCAGGTGGAAAAGGGGGCTATCCTGCTTTGGGGATAGCCCTTGCCGAGCAAAATTTAAACAGGCCCTAAGATTACTTTTTTTGTTTCAAAAGTTGCTTGAACTTCTCAACAAATGGCATATAAGAATCTAAAGCTTTATTAGATGGAATTTGTATAGCATCCTCACCATATATTGCTTGCATTACCCTGTATTCATCTATATTTATATCTTTAGAGCGTTTTTTTATAGACTCCTCTACTGTTTTCAATGCTTGTTCACTGTTCCCATGCAAATAGTACAATACAGGTAAAATATAATCTTTTGCTTCTCCGATATACGAATACTTCGAAGCTACAAGCCCATAAATCACCTGGTCCACATTCGACAACTCTTCAAGATAGGGCAAACCATAGTCTATAATAGCTCTTGCCATGTTATCAACACTTTCACTGACATCTGTATCTATGGTGAATTTCCATTCTTTGAAATCGTTCTCAGGCATAAGATAACCAATGGGGAGGCAAATCATGGGAGTATACATTTCAAGACAACTATTTGTCCTTTCTCTAAGTTGTACCATTATTTCATCCACATCCTTATAAATAACTCCTACAACAGGATTCAGATAGATCACATGTCTTTCACCATGAGTTGTCGTAGTAAAGCCAATATCTTGTATTACATTACCATCTTTAATGCGTATATAATTATTAAGCTTCTTTTTCTTGAACCCATATTGGGAAAAATGTTCTTCCAATAATAACTGCATTTTCTTTTTTTGTTCTTTCATTAAAAATAATGCTTAATTCTGATACCTTAATATTTTAGGATAAAAAAACGAAACAATATAACCAATAATTTTGTCTGAAACAGACTCTTCATTTTATCTAATGTTCTATTCCAAATTATCCATTACGTTTTCTATTTGCATTAGTATTACTGACAAATAATCAACGCAAATACTATTGTGAAAAGTTAAGTAGCTTTGAGGCATTTGAGTATCGGAAATACAACCATTCAAATGGATTATTTCTTTTTCTTTCATCTGGAACCTAAGACTGAAGAACTCTCCTAACGGAGTAAAGGAAAATTCTTTGTGGCACTTACGAAGCATTAAACCCAAATTCTTCTTAAATAAAAGAAGTTCCTCTATGCTAACATTGCAAACTGTTGAAACTTTTAAAATGGAACTTATAAGTTCAAGACTAAACTGAAGATAATCAACACTCACACTACGTTCAAAATCATAAAAGCGGATAAAAAAAGAACCGTCTTCATTTCTTACAAGAATTTCATTCATGGCATTTCCCTAAGTTTTTTATTTCGATAAGCACATCATCTATATCAGCCTCCAGCTCAGGCAAAAATGTCTGATCAAAATGACATCCGACTTCTAAACAACTACCAGTCTGTTCTTCAACAATCACAAACTTTTGTTTGATATGTCCCATATTCTCCCATTCCAATTCAACCCTTAGCCGCTCGTTCAAGGAAGAATATACAATCTTATGAATACGTTGCTGATACAACAAATTGATATGGTTCTTCAGGGCAAGTAAATCCTTCTGATTAGTATTATATGTTGCAGCCACAGTAAAAATTGATTTCTGAATTTTTACGTCAAAAGTCAGAATATCTTCCTTTCCTCTATCGACCAAGAGGAAATTATACCATTGCATAATTGGTATTCTTTCCGAATTATAAAAGATTATATTTTTCATTCAATTACCAGGAAATAATTATACAATTTACTTTGTTACTCACTATTCCAGAACCATATCTTTCTGACTTTGATATAATACCAATAGTATTGGTCGTCTCTCCATCCCTTTTTGTGGAGAAAGATTTTCGCCATATTTTGATTTTTCCAGTAAAGGTAAGGTTATATTCTAAAATGACGAAATGCATATCATTTTTTTGCAGTTCTTATTTTTGCTAAAACTTTCTGCTTAGACATAATTAAGGAGTTTATTGGTTTTTCCTTTTATTTATTACTTTGACAATCTCGAATATAATTTTGATTATTGCACTAGTCGAAAAAGCTAATACAGTAATGGTCGTCATTATATTATTAGAAGCTAGTTTATATATTCCCCAATAAAATATGAGGGCTAATGCAAAAATAAGAATAATATATAGCCAATAGGTATATTGGTTGAATAAATATATTTCTGCCGTTTTTCGAAATTTAGATTTCTTATTCCATTTATTATAAAGTTGACTACTGGGATTTTTTATCCATTGTTCCAGATATTTTCTGGTATATTCTTCCTTATTATTGAAATCTAATCCATCCCAATAATTTTGTTCTCCTTCTTTTTTTAGTTCTGTATATGCTAAGTAAAGAGTGTCGAAATCGTAAAATACATAGTAATTTGTCACTATAAATAGGTTGGCAAGCAGGGTTAATATTTCATATACATCTTTATTCTCAGCAAATCCTTGCCTTATAAGATAGATGCCATAGCATTTACATATCGTAGGTATATCGTTTAAATCTATATTAAGTTCATCGAAAATAACGTTGGTCAGCCCTCTTAAATAAATTTGGTCATCCGTATCGGTTTTATGGCTTAATTCAATGATGTGAGGTGTTTTATATTTGGTTTGCGCTAATTCTGCTGCCCATTCAATCCATTCGGGAGTAATCTCGAAGTTGGCATCTTCTATCGCTATTTTGTAAAATACCAGTTTTGCAGTTGATGGTACTTTGGTTAGTATTTCATTTGTGCATAGATTTATTTTATTTTCCATCACATGGCGTTTTTATGATCGTCAGTTGCAAAGATAAATATTGTTTGCCGAAAATTTGAACTTATTTCATTCTTTAATTCTTGAGTTTGTTTACCTTTGCTTCTGAATTTTCATTAGTTATACAAATCAGAAGTTGAAATTCATTCATAAAGTATCTTCTCAATTAATTTTACTTCTGATTCGCATTAGTCAATTAAACTTGAGTAAAATAAATGGAGGACGGAATTAATACACTGCGTTATTCGGATATCTTTTTGGCAATGTACTTCAATGAGGGAGTGAGTTGCCTGCATCGGAATCATTCACACGTGTTGGTCTATATGTATTCCGGTGAACTGGAAATCAATGAACGGGGGAGAATCACCCGCTTATACAAAGGAGACTGCGCATTTATCCGCAAGGATTTCAGCGTACAGATGACGAAACAGGCGAGAGACGGTGAACAATTTAAAGCTATTTTCCTGATGTTCACCACAAAATTCCTGCGTGATTTTTACAATCAGTTAGACAAAGATACAATACCCGAGGAGGCGAAACGAGAGAAGGTAAGTCTTTGCAAACTACCATCCAATCGCCCCGATATTGTAAGCTTGTTCGAGTCTATGACTCCTTATTTCAATTCAAACATTCAGCCTACAGATAAGTTACTCCAATTGAAAATGACTGAGGGGCTTTATGTACTGCTCAATACCAGTAAAAACCTTTATGCTTCCATTTTTGACTTTACCGATCCTTGGAAGATTGATATTCTTGAATTTTTGGAACGAAATTACATGAATGATCTGTCAATAGAAGAAATAGCCAACTACACGGGACGCAGTCTCTCCACGTTCAAACGGGATTTCAGGAAATATAGCAATCTCTCTCCGCAGAAATGGTTGATACAACGCCGTCTTGAAGCCGCGCACGAGTTGATAAGGAGAGGTGGACGCAGAGTGTCGGAGATTTGTTTTGAAGTGGGTTTTAAAAACCTTTCTCACTTCTCGAAGATATATAAGGGAATGTATGGGGTGCCTCCGACAGAGGAGATATAAGAAAATATCGTGAGCCTTACAATTTTTGACGTTGCAAGGCTTTTTTATTTATGACCTTCCGAACAAAATACTTTGAGCCGTGCAACAAAGTCCATGTATCCTGTTTCACGTACCTTTGCCGCAGAATATTAAAAACAAAGAAGCTATGAACGATATTTTTGTAAAAGATTTAAGTGGTGAGATGGTTTCACCTAATGAACTGGGCTATGACGAACTGATAACTGACATCTTCGCCACAATGAAGACCGCAACCGAAATGAATACAGGTTATCACACTCCCGAAGTAGTGCATGAATATATGGGACGTATTTTGGGTAAGGAACTGGATGCAAGTACCACTGTTCTGCCGCCACTCTACATTGATTACGGAAAGCCCGTAACTATCGGTAAGGGATGCTTCATCCAGCAATGCTGCACGTTTTTCGGACGAGGTGGAATTACGATAGGTAATGAGGTGTTTATCGGACCGAAAGTGAATCTGATTACGATTAACCATGACGTGAATCCGGAGAGCCGTAGTGCCACATACGGTCGCCCGATTGTGATTGAAGACAAGGTTTGGATAGGTATAAATTCCACGATACTACCGGGCGTTAAGATTGGTTACGGAGCCATTGTGGGAGCCGGTAGTGTGGTGACAAAGGATGTTCCTGCGATGACAATTGTGGCCGGCAATCCTGCGCGGATCATCAAAAAGATAGAGATAACCGGGTAGGAGTGGAGGTCGCATTTAAAATAATCCTCTTTGGTTGTGAATTGACTATATTCTGTCATATTAAAAAATCCTGTACATATTAATATAACGTACAGGATTTTTCTATTGTAGCGATGAGTATTTAGTGCATAATGAAATTGCGGAAAAATCGCCAGCAAGCAATGTACATGATGCCAATACCTGTAAGCAAGTAAGCTAAAATAACAATAAATACAGAGGCTTGTACTTGCGAGTAATCATCATAACGATATTTATTATCTCCGGTAATAGTATCAATGGGGTCTTGAGTATCAAATATATAAGTGATAACTTTCGCATTTCCTACAATTTGTGCCAATGTGCCTAAAAATCCGGTTGGAGCATGAGAGCAATTAGCCACTTTATTCAGTATAAGATATTGAGGAGCAAAAGAGGCAAAATAATAAACGGCTATTGCCCCTGCAAAAAGAATGGCAATCAAAATATCACTCATCAAATAACCCACCAATAGTGTTGCAATACCAGCGGCTACCATGACGGAATATGAACCGTCGAACAAACGTCTCTGACTATTTGTAAGGATATGTGCGTATCGCTGTAAATCAGATATTACTTCAGGATGGGTAGAAGCTACATCTATTGCTTGACGTAAATAGTCGGCACACTTTTTATATTGCTTTTTCTTTAATACAACCAGGTATGAAGCATCGTTCGGATGATTCTGAAATACGGTTAGTTCTTGGCGTAACTTGTCAAGCAATCCTTTGGCTTGCGCATCTTCTGCCGGAGAACTTTGGGAGTCTTTTCCGTTAGAACGTCTGATTGTCGAGAAGTATTCTGAAGTGTATACCTGATCGAACTCACTTTTCTTGTTGATTATGAAAAGACTATAACCTATCATAATCACAATCAGGATCATTGCCCCCACAATACCGGTCCAATTAATAGGAGATGATGTTTCATTGTCAACTTCATTAATAATGGGGCTCTCGGCACTTGTTTCCTGATTTTGAATATCCGACTTCCTGAGTAGAAGTTTATCAGGTAAACCGTTTGCTCCGTTTGTGTTGAGTTCAATAGACTGATTGGTAGAATTATAGGTCATTTGCATTCTAAATTCTCCCATTTCAGTATCAAATACTTTTTGTAGTAAAGCATTGTTGCCTTCTACTTTAACTTCTTCTATCGAATAGTAACTGCCATCGGAAAAGGCAAATGTTCCGTAGCACAAGGCTCCATTCATATCGAATCCGTTTTCAACACTTTTCTGATACAGGTCAAGCTGGATAGTTCCGCTTTTTTCTCCTTGTTCATACAGCCATGTACCTTTAAAAGTCTTTTGCTGTGCTGTTATCATGGTAATGCCCATGAAACAAAGGAATAATACTATGGTTATTCGTTTCATATTACTTGTTTTTTTAGTTTTGATGTTTTCACTAATTTCTTGTTATTATTAGATACAGTTATTAGAGGGAGATTGCATCTAAGAAGGAGGGGGTTTTACATGATTCCCCGTAGGAGCATTGAATAGAATAGAGCATGAAAAGGAGAAATGCCCCCTTGCCTGTGCGTTTGTCCTGTTGGCTGTTTCCATTACAGATATAAGTATTATATGCCCGTCAATTCCCCAAAGCAAGCGGGTTATAAAATAGAAGAACGTGGGAACTGTTACTATGGCATCCATATTTCGAGGCTCTGGTAAAGCCCACCTACGATGATAACAAGCAACAGTCCCACGCTCCATACGGATATATAACAAATATATATATACGATGTGCGTGAGACCCGTTTACTTATTATTAACTCGTAGGTTTGAAATTTACCAGATTCCGAAATATGAGTAATAATAAAAACGTCCTCAAAAAATAAAGTGTCGCTTCTTTTTCATTAGAAGCCAACACAATACAAATATAAAGATTTAAACATTTGTATAGATTGCATAGAACGTAAAATTACTTTTTATTAACGTAAGCATGGCTAAGTATAGCTAATCTAATCTTCTCCTTTTATATTTAAATAATCCTCTTATTAACACCCGGAAAAAAGAATTGATTATCTTTGTAATCCTATGCCTAAGATATTCATTAAGTGCTTTAGGCTCTTAATGAAAAGAAAAATAGACCGAAAAATGAAAAGCTACCAATGAAACAAGAAATCTACAATACACTTGACAGGTTAGGTATCGATTACACCCGTTTAGAACATCCTCCCATTATGACTATGGAAGAAGGTATGACGATAGCGCAGGAATTGGGTGTTACATCCTGTAAGAATCTGTTTTTGGTCAACAAACAGAAAGAATATTTTTTGCTTCTACTTTCGGGAAATAAAAAACTATCAGCCAAAAGTATTGCAGAGCAAACAGGAAGTTCACACCTTTCTTTCGCTTCTGATGAAGATATGGAAACACTCCTTTTTACAATACCCGGAGCTGTAAGTATTCTTGGACTTATTTATGACAAAGAGAATAAGGTTAAATTATTAATTGATAAAGACGTTATCCAGGCAGATTATATAGGCTGTCATCCATGTGAAAATACTTGTAGCCTGAAACTAAGGACAAAAGATATATTAGATGTTTTACTTCCAGCGATTAATCATGCTGATTTTGAAGAAATAAATACGGAACTATAAATGAATGTAAATAAGCGGGGTTAAAAGAATTTTCGAAAGTATGAAAATGTTACATGGCAATGTCGGGACGGAATATAGTAAAAACGATCTATATCCGCTCAGGAGATAGCTGTAGCCCTGCCAGAAGGACGGTTTACTAACACTGGTGATTGAAGAATGTTATTTGACAAGTAATGCTTTACCTTTAAAGATATTCTGATTTAAGTGCTATCCGCATGGGATTCTATTAAATTTTACTTATTTTTGCATAGAACTTCTTGTAGAAGTAACCTTTAACCAATCGAAACTCAGATGAAGAAAATACTCACATTCTTATATATATTATGCTGTGTATGTATGTGTCAGCTTCATGCCGCCAACAATGTTGTAGACTCCCTCTTATCCCAACTGGACCATGTAATTCAAAACCGTCCTGTATACATCGAGCAAAAAGAAAAGAAGCTGAACGACCTGAGACGAGCCTTGAGACAACGTATCTCTGACGAAAACCGCTTTACCCTGTTGGGGGAATATCTGGATGAATACCGTTCCTACAACACCGACTCTTCGCTCTACATCTCACGCGAGAGATACCAGGTAGCCCTGCGACTGAAAAACAAGGAACATCAGGACAACGCCCTCATGAACACTGCCGAGATTATGGGTACGGCAGGCATGTATAAAGAAGCAATCGACCTGATGCACAACGTACAAATCAATCAACTGCCGGATGAACTCCACCCATATTATTACCATATTTACCGTACCGTCTATGGCCTCATGGCCGATTACGCCGTTACGGAACAGGAGAAAAAACTTTATGCCGAGATAACGGATAGATACCGTGATTCCCTGTTGCTGGTCAACAAAGACAATCTTTTGGTGTACACGCTGATTCAGTCCGACCAGCACAATGTGCGGGGCGAGTTCGATAAAGCCATCCAGTTATTGACCGACTATCTGGCGGGACAGATAGACAATGTGCACGATGTGGCAATCTGTGCCTACACTTTATCAGAATCATACCGCCTGAAAGAAGACACAGAAAAAGAGAAAGAGTATTTGATTCTTTCCTCCATTGCAGACATGAAGTCCGCAGTGCGCGAATATATTTCTTTGAGGAAACTGGCTGTGTTGCTCTATCAGTAAGGAGACATAGACCGTGCCTATTCATATCTGAAATTGTGTATGGACGATGCCGTGTTCTGCAACGCCCGGTTGCGTATTCTGGAAATCCTGCAAATCTTTCCCCTCATCAACGACACTTACCAGCAAAAGGCCGAAAAGCAACAGGAACAAATGAAATGGGCGTTAGTCTCTATCAGCTTGCTGTCCATCTTCCTGCTGATTGCCATCTTCTATGTGTATAAGCAAATGAAACGCGTAGCAGCCGCACGCCACGAAGTGATAGATGCCAACAAGCGTCTGAAAGAATTGAATGAAGAACTCCATCGCTACAATCTGCAACTGAAAGAAGCCAACCACATCATTGCCGAAAACTCCTACCTGAAAGAGGAATACATCGGCCGCTATATGGACCAGTGTTCCGTATATCTGGAAAAGATGGACAACTATCGGCGTTCACTGGGCAAGATAGCCGCTACGGGCAAGGTAGATGAGCTATACAAAAACATCAAATCTTCCAAGTTCATAGAAGAGGAACTGAAAGAGTTTTATGCCAATTTTGATAATACCTTCTTGCAACTGTTTCCCACTTTTGTAGAAGACTTCAACACCCTGCTTGCCGAAGGGGAGCAGATTTACCCCAAGGCCAACGAACGAATGAGTACCGAACTGCGTATCTTCGCCCTTATCCGTTTGGGAATTACCGACAGTGTGAAGATTGCCCAATTCCTGCGCTATTCTGTGACTACCATTTATAATTACCGTACCAAAGTTCGCAATAAAGCTGCAGGCGACCGTGACCAACTGGAACAGGAAGTAATGAAAATAGGTAAGTCGAGAGACTAAAACCACACTTTTAAGGCATATAAGTGTCTTTCTTACGCTTATATTTTTACTACTTTTTTGGAACAATGCATCTTCTTGATAACATTGATTATTAGTGTTTTATGTCTTATAAAACGCCTGAAACTACTACTTTTTCACTCTTTTCCCCCTTATTGCTTCCTCTTATCAGATACATTTGCATTGTTCCTTCACAGAGGGGACAAATGTATGTGAATCTATATTTTTATTATTAACTTTAAACTCTTATATTATGCAAAAGTACAAAATGCCGATCAGGCTTCGAATCATGGTTTGTCTGATAGGAATGTTACTTCCGATGTGCATGTTCGCACAGCAAATCACAGTACAAGGTGTAGTGAAAGACCAGACCGGAGAAACCGTTATCGGTGCCAGTGTGGTGCAGAAGAACACAACGAACGGTACGATAACGGGTATTGATGGCGATTTCTCGCTGAATGTGCCTTCGGATGCCGTTATAGTAGTTTCATTCGTGGGCTATAAGTCTTTGGAAGTTCCCGTAAAAGGACAGAAACAGATTATAGTAACACTCTCGGAAGACAGTGAGATGCTGGACGAAGTGGTGGTTATCGGTTATGGAACCATGAAGAAAAGTGACCTCACCGGTGCTGTTTCCTCTTTGGGAAGCAAGGACATCAAAGATGCTCCCGTTTCTAATCTGGGACAAGCCATTCAGGGCCGCATCTCCGGTGTGCAGGTAGTGGATGCCGGAAAGCCCGGTGACAATGTATCTATCAAGATTCGTGGTCTGGGTTCCATTAATAACTGCGATCCGCTGGTGGTGATTGACGGTGTGCCTACCGACCTGGGTCTGTCTTCACTGAACATGGCGGATGTGGAACGCCTGGACGTATTGAAAGACGCATCGGCTACAGCCATTTACGGTTCGCGTGGAGCCAATGGGGTAGTGATGATCACCACCAAGCGTGGAACGGAAGGGAAAGGCAAATTGTCGGTATCGGCTAATTGTGCTTTCCAGAATGCCACGAACGTTCCTTCTTTGCTGAACGCAAGCCAGTATGCCGATTTGAGTAATGATATGATGGTGAACAGCGGTCGCAACCCGAACCCGAATTGGGCAAATCCTTCGGAACTGGGTGCAGGTACCGACTGGATGGACGAATTGCTGCGCACGGGTGTGATGCAGAACTATACGGTAAGTTATTCCGGAGGAAATGAGAAGTCTCATTATTATGTGTCCGGTGGTTTTCTCGATCAGTCGGGTACGGTGCGCAGTGTAAACTATCGCCGTTTTACGTTTCAGTCCAACAGCGACGCACAGGTGCTGAAGTGGTTGAAGTTTTCCAATAATATCACTTTCAGTACTGATACGAAGGATTCGGGCAGCTATAATATCGGTGATGCACTGAAAGCTCTTCCCGTTCTTCCTGTGAAGAATGAAGACGGCTCATGGAGTGGCCCGGAAGGTAATTCGGAATGGTACGGTAGCATCCGCAACCCGATAGGGCCTACGCAACTGAACAAGAGCCAGACGAAAGGTTATAACTTCCTTGCCAACCTGACGGCGGAACTGACTTTTACCAAATGGCTGAAATTCAAGAGTACTTTCGGTTACGATGCCAAATTCTGGTTCATCGATAACTTCACTCCGAAATATAATTGGAAGCCTATTCCGACGGAAGAAACTTCACGTTACAAGAGCGATAATAAATCATTCACTTACCTGTGGGATAACTATTTCCTATTCGACCATACTTTTGCAGAAAAGCATCGTGTGGGAGTGATGGCAGGTTCATCTGCACAGTGGAATGAGAATGATTACCTGAATGCGCAGAAGAACGTCTTCATGTTCGACAATGTGCATGAAATGGATAACGGTCAGGAGATGTACGCCATTGGCGGCAGTTCCAATGAATGGGCATTGCTCTCTTACATGGCACGTATCAACTACTCTTACGAAGACCGCTATATGCTGACGGCAACTGTCCGTCGCGATGGTTCCAGCCGTTTCGGTAAAAAGAACCGTTGGGGTACTTTCCCTTCTGTATCTGCCGCATGGCGCATTTCACAGGAAAGCTGGTTCCCGAAGAATGACGTTGTGAACGACCTGAAAATACGTGTAGGATATGGAGTGACGGGTAGCCAGGCAAGTGTCGGCAATTATAGTTACCTGGCATCTTACAATACCAGTGTATATCCATTCGGAACAACGAGCGGCAATCAGACCGCATTGGTTTCTTCTACGCTTGCCAATCCTTACATCCATTGGGAAGAGGTGGCACAGACGAATATCGGTTTTGATGCTTCCCTGTTCAATTCACGGATCGTATTCTCACTGGATGCTTATCTGAAAGAGACAAGGGATATGTTGGTAAAGGCATCCATTCCCATCACATCGGGATTTGAAGATACCACCACCACTTATACGAATGCCGGTAAAGTGCGCAACCAGGGCTTGGAAATGAGTCTACACACCATCAACCTGACCGGAGAACTGGGTTGGGAAACAAACGTGACCGCCACTTATAATAAGAATAAGATTAAGGACCTGAACAGCGCGGTTCCTTACTATATCAACCAGATCAATAACTCGTATGTCACGATGCTGGCAAAAGACTATCCGATTAATGCCTTCTACGGCTACGTGACGGACGGCTTGTTCCAAAACCAGGCGGAAGTGGATGCGCATGCCGTGCAGCCGGGAGCTGAACCGGGTGATATCCGTTTCAGGGATTTGAACAACGACGGTGTCATCAACGATAGTGACCGCACGGTGATTGGCAATCCCAATCCCAGTTGGTTCTTCTCAATGAACAATAACTTGTCTTATAAAGGATTCGAACTTTCCGTATTCCTTCAGGGAGTGGCCGGCAATAAGATTTATAACGCCAACAATATCGACAATGTCGGTATGGCTGCCGCATACAACCAGACGACTGATGTACTGAACCGTTGGCGCGGAGAGGGGACAAGCTACTCCATGCCGCGTGCCGTGTTCGGCGATCCTAACCAGAACTGCCGTGTATCCGACCGCTTTGTAGAAGACGGATCTTACTTGCGTGTGAAGAACATCACTCTCTCTTATACCTTCCCGAAACAATGGTTGCAGAAGTTGCAGATAGAGAATGCACGCCTTTCCCTTTCCTGTGAGAATGTGGCTACCATTACCGGGTATTCCGGTTTCGATCCGGAGGTGGATATCAACGGTATTGATTTGTCCCGTTATCCCATTTCCCGTACATTCAGTGTAGGATTAAACTTTAACTTTTAATTGATTTGGATATGAAAAAGATAACAAACTTACTATACGTGCTGGCTGTATTGATGCTGGTATCATGTAATGACTTCCTGGATAAGTCGCCCAAATATGCCGTTGACCCTGAAACAACCGTGACCGATGATGTGGCCGTGGCACTGACAAATGCTTGCTACAAGGCGCTTCAGTCTTCCAATCTTTACAACCAGCGTATGTGGTCGCTGGATATCGTTGCGGGCAACAGCCTGGTAGGTGCAGGCGGTGGTACGGACGGTCTGGAAACCATACAGGCATCCAACTTTATCACGCAGAGCGATAATGGTATGGCCCTGTATATGTGGCGTTCTCCGTGGGTAGGCATCGGGCAGTGTAACATTGTGCTGACCAGTCTTCCGCAGGCCGAAGCCGTATCGGAAAGCATAAAGAACCGTTGTATGGGTGAAGCATATTTCCTTCGTGCCCATTACTATTATATCTTAGCCCGTTTGTATGGCGGCGTTCCTTTGCGTCTGGAACCTTATAATCCGGGTGAATCTACTGCAATAGCACGCACTACGTTGGATCAGACTTATGAGCAGATCATTTCGGACTGTAAGAATGCGGTCGATTTGCTTCCGGCGAAAGCGGAATATAATGAAGAAGAAAAAGGACGTGCCTGTAAGGATGCCGCCCTTGCCATGCTGGCGGATATCTACTTGACACTGGCTCCTAACCATACGAGCTATTATGAAGACGTGGTGGAACTGTGCAATGAGATTACGAACCTGGGTTACGACCTTTCCACCTGTAAGTATGAAAATAACTTCGATGCTACCATCAATAACGGTCCCGAATCTCTGTTTGAAGTGCAGTATTCCGGAAGTACGGAATATGATTTCTGGGGAACGGACGGTCAGTCTTCCTGGCTTTCCACTTTTATGGGACCCCGTAACTCGGACTTTGTTGCAGGCAGCTACGGCTGGAACCAGCCTACGGAAGAATTTGTGAGCCAGTATGAAGAAGGTGACAAACGGAAAGAGCTGACGGTTCTTTATGCAGGTTGTCCGGACTTCGACGGAAAGACTTACAAGAGTTCTTATTCTAATACCGGATATAACGTACGCAAATTTCTGGTGTCCAAGACCATTTCGCCGGAATACAATACGAACCCCAATAACTTTGTTGTGTACCGCTACGCGGATGTCTTGCTGAAGAAAGCGGAAGCGCTGAATGAAATGGGACAACCCGGGCAAGCGGCCGCTCCCCTGAATATAGTTCGCAAACGTGCCGGACTGCCGGAAGTTTCGGGTCTGTCGCAGGAGGCGATGCGTGAGAAGATTATTCACGAACGGCGCATGGAACTGGCTTTCGAAGGACATCGCTGGTTCGATATGATCCGCGTCAATAATGGAGAGTATGCCATCCGTTTCCTGCAATCCATCGGCAAGAACAGTGTGAACAAGAATCGCCTGTTGTTCCCCATTCCGCAGACGGAAATGGATGCGAATATACTGATGACACAGAATCCGGGTTATTAATCACTTAAATCAGAAGAAGAAGATGAAAAGATATATTTCACATTTAGTATTTGCATTGCTGGGTTGCATGGCACTGTCTGCATGCGTGGACAATGACTATATGGAACTGGACAAGGGGCACAATGAACTGGCGCTTTCCACCAGCAACACGGAAGTCGTTTTGAACGAACAGGCGCATGGCGATGATGCCTTGGAACTCTCCTGGACAACGGGCACGAATTATGGTACGGGAAATAAGATTTCCTATACACTGGAACTTGCCAAGGCGGGCAGTAATTTTGCCGCTTCTTATGTGGCTTTGGAGAGCGTCGGGCAGGAATATACCTGGAAGAAGAACGTGGAGGAATTGAATAACATCCTTCGTGAGCATTTCGGTGCGGAAGCTACTGAAAACATCTCTCTGGAAGCACGCCTGACAGCCAAAGTAACGGATCGGGAAGAGACGCAGGTAGCCACCACCTCTTTTAGTGTCACTGCCTACAAACCGTTGACTTCCACTCTTTACCTGATAGGTGATGCCACTCCCGGCGGTTGGAGTGCGGACGATGCAACGGAAATGACTCGGAAAGACAATGGTATCTTTACATGGACGGGAAAAATGACTGCGGGTTCCTTCAAGTTTATCACTACGTTGGGTTCTTTCTTGCCGTCGTACAACAAAGGAACTGACGGAAAACTGGTGCTTCGTACCAGTGCCGATCAGCCGGACGAACCGTTTACAATTGAAGAGGAGTTCAACTATGTTGTTGAAGCGAATCTGTTTACCGGTGTTGTCACCTTGACTCAGACCGAGAATCTCAGACCGGCTTACGATCAGCTTTATTTCGTTGGAGGTATGAACGATTGGGGATTTGTGCCGATGAAAAAGGATGTGCTCGATCCGTTCCTGTTCCGCTATGCCCGTTTGTTCGATGCAGGCCAGGGTGGGGAATTCAAGTTCGGAACTTCGGAAGGAAGCTGGGAGAATATGTATAAGGCAAAGAATGCCGATGCCGCTTACACCGATACGGAAATGGTATTTGTGAAAGGGTTTGATCCTGACAATAAATGGGTGCTGAAAGATGCCGAGTGTGGTAAGGCCTATAAGCTATGTGTCGATATCCGTGTAGGGAAAGAGCGCATGATGATGAGCGAATTTGTTCCTTATGAGATGATTTATATGGTAGGGGATGCTGCGCCTGCGGGATGGAGCATTGGAGATGCCACGCCGATGCAGGCCACGGATAATCCGTATGTATTTACCTGGCAAGGTGTACTGAATGTGGGTGAGTTGAAGCTGACCTGTGATAAGAAAGAGGACTGGAACGGTGCCTGGTTTATGCCGACCGTAGCTGATAAGCAGCCTTCGGGCGAGGCAGAACCAATGTTGTTCCTGGATAAGGCCAGCGATGCTTTCAAAGCTCAATATCCGGATGTAATGATTGGAGGCATCGACCTGAAATGGAAGATCACGACGGCAGGTTCTTATAAGATTACTCTGAATCAACTGGAAGAGACGATTTCGATTGTGAAATAGCTACAAGCTACTAGCTACGAGCTACAAGTGCCTTTCGGCATGATAGCCGGGTTATTAGCCCACGAGTACAGCGTAGTAACTTGTAGCTCGTAGCTCGTAGCTAATTAATAATTCAATAGGATGAAATATATAGTTTATGCAATGGCTGCCATGTTCTTTTTGGCTTCGTGCAGCAAAGACAATGATGAAACCGGCGGTGGTAACGGTGGTGGAGGAGAAACAGGAGGAGTGACTGATGTCACTCCCGTTACCTCCGATTTAACCGTGAACCTGACCACTGACAAGGCTTGTTACCGGCCGGGTGAAACCGTTTCTTTCACAGCCGATGCCCTGCCTGCGGGAGCAAAGATACGTTACCGTACTTTGAACAAGGTAATTTCCGAACAGGCAGTCGCAGGCAGTTCCTGGACGTGGACTGCCCCTGCAACGGATTTCACCGGATATCTGGCGGACGTTTATCGCACTAAAGAAGACGGTACGGAAGTCATTCTCGGTACTATTGCCGTCGATGTATCCAGCGACTGGACACGCTTCCCGCGTTATGGCTTTGTCGCCACCTTCGACGCTTCTAAAACGGAAAGTAAAATTCAGGAGGAAATGGCTTTTCTGAACCGCTGCCATATCAATGGTGTGCAGTTTCAGGATTGGCACAACAAGCACCACTGGCCGTTAGGCGGTACGCGTGAACATCTCGATGTGGTATATAAAGATATTGCCAACCGGGATATCTATACACAGTCGGTAAAGGATTATATCCGCATCCAGCACTCGTTTGGAATGAAGGCTATGTTCTATAATCTTTGTTTCGGTGCGCTCGATGATGCAGCCAGTGACGGTGTGAAAGAAGAATGGTACATCTTTAAAGGCACAGGGCATACGGATAAGGATGCGCATACGTTGCCTGACAGTTGGAAGAGCAATATTTATCTGCTCGATCCGGGTAATGCCGAATGGCAGGCATATATTGCCCAGCGCAACGATGATGTTTATGCCAATTTTGACTTTGACGGCTATCAGATAGACCAGTTGGGAAACCGCGGTGATCGCTATGATTACAAGGGGAATAAGGTGAATTTGCCTAAGACTTATGTTTCGTTTATTGAAGCTATGAAGGGGAAACATCCTGATAAGCGCTTGGTGATGAATGCAGTAAGCAGCTATGGCGCATCCCAGATTGCAGGTACGGGGAAAGTGGATTTCCTGTATAATGAAGTTTGGGGGGATGAAGCTGATTTCACGGATTTATATACGATCCTGAAAGCCAACCATCAGTACGGAAATCAGGCACTGAAGACGGTGTTTGCGGCTTATATGAATTATGAAAAAGGTTCCGGCGAGTTCAATATGCCGGGAATCTTGCTGACGGATGCGGTGATGTTTGCTCTGGGAGGTTCGCACCTGGAATTGGGAGGCGACCACATGTTGTGCAGTGAATATTTTCCAAATACCCGTTTGCAGATGAATGATGCCTTGAAGACGGCTGTTGTGCGCTATTATGACTTTATGACTGCTTATCAGAATCTTCTTCGCGATGGCGGGGAGGAGGAGAAGGTAACTTTGGTATGTACGGATGCGAGCAAGAATCTGAATCTGAACACTTGGCCGCCACAGAAATCAGCCATTACTTCTTTCGCCAGAAGGGTGAACGGCAAACAGGTGGTTCATCTGCTGAACTTCCTTAGTGCAAACAGCCTGAGTTGGAGAGATCTGAACGGGACAATGCCCGAACCACGGTTGGTGACTAAAGTGCCCTTGAAGCTGAATGTTGCGGGGAAAGTGAGCAAAGTGTGGGTGGCTACTCCCGACGCACATGCCGGAGCTTCGCAGGAATTAGCTTTTGAACAGAAAGACGGAGCGATAACCTTTACGCTTCCTTCACTGAAATACTGGAGCATGATTGTAATAGAATAAAACGGTTATTGGGGTTGATTCAAAATGGTACAGAAAGGAACTAATTTATCATTTCAAATAGCCTATTTGTCTCATTTTTTCAGCGCTAAAGAGACTTCCTGTTAAACATCTGATTATCAGTTATATTACAGTGATGGTATCTCAGTATACGACTGAGGTAGCCTAAGTATGATACTGAGGTACCCTAAGTATCATACTGAGATACCCTAATTATATGACTGATCTCACAATCGCCCTGTTACGTAAATATTTATCATACACACATAGGATGTTTATCATACAGGATCATCGTTTTGCCCATAACCGTATAGAAAAGAACATATTATAAAAGATATAGAACCATGAGAAAATATATATATTTATTTTTAATACTGTGTAGTCTGTCTCCGAATTTATATTGCGGAAATGTAACGGGAAACTGTACTTCTTATTCGCAGGAAGGGAGAGACGTTACGTTTCATTTAGACGATAATTCGGCTGTGCAGTTGCAACTTTGCAGTTCCTCCGTTGTGCGCGTCTGGTTTTCGCCGGACGGTAAGTTGCAGCGGGGAAATCCTTCCTTTGCGGTGATTAATGAAGAATTGGAAGATGTAGGCACTGTCCGGGTGGACGAACAGAATGCCTGTTATGAGATATTTACACCTAAACTGCGTATCCGCATCAACAAGGCTCCGTTCAGCTTGCAGATATTCGACAAGTATCAGAAGCTCTTGTTTAGCGACTATGCCGACAAGGGGCATATCAGCGATGGAGAACGTAAAGTGGAGTATAAGACTTTGCGCCGGGATGAGCATTTCTTCGGTTTGGGTGAAAAGACCGGCAAGCTGGACCGTCGTGGCGAATATTATAAGATGTGGAACAGTGATAAACCTTGTTACAGCGTTGTGGAAGATCCCCTGTACAAGAGTATCCCTTTCTTTATGAGCAGTTATCGCTATGGTATATTTCTGGATAACACGTATAAGACAGAATTCAAATTCGGCACTGAAAGCCGTGATTATTACAGTTTTGAAGCTCCCGGTGGGGAGATGATTTACTATTTTATCTTCGGTAAGGATTATAAGGAAATCATGAAACAGTATGTCGCATTAACCGGACAACCCATCATGCCTCCGAAGTGGGCACTGGGCTTTGCGCAATGCCGTGGCTTGCTGACTACCGAGAAGCTCTCTTATGAAATAGCCGAAGGATACCGTAAGCGTGGCATTCCTTGCGACATCATCTATCAGGACATTGGCTGGACACAATACCTACAGGACTTCAACTGGCGGAAAGAAAACTATCAGAACCCCAAGAAGATGCTTGCCGACCTCAAAGGGATGGGCTTCAAAGTGATTGTTTCGCAAGACCCTGTCATCTCCCAGGCCAACAAAAAGCAATGGGAAGAAGCGGACCGCCTCGGCTATCTGGTGAAAGACTCCACCACGGGCAGAAGCTATGATATGCCCTGGCCCTGGGGCGGCAACTGCGGTGTGGTGGACTTTACCATTCCCGAAGTGGCGGACTGGTGGGGAGCCTATCAGCAGAAACCGATCAATGACGGTATTGCCGGCTTCTGGACGGATATGGGTGAACCTGCCTGGAGCAATGAGGAACAAACGGAACGCCTTGTCATGAAGCACCACCTGGGTATGCACGATGAAATTCATAACGTGTACGGCCTAACCTGGGACAAGGTGGTAAAGGAACAGTTTGAGAAACGGAATCCGGATCTTCGTGTCTTCCAGATGACACGCGCCGCCTATGCAGGATTACAGCGTTACACCTTCGGCTGGACCGGAGATTGCGGCAATGGAGATGATGTGTTGCAAGGCTGGGGACAGATGGCTAATCAGATCCCGGTACTTTTATCTGCCGGACTGGGTGTGATTCCTTTCGTGGCATGTGACATTTCAGGTTATTGCGGGGATATTGAAGATTATCCCGCCATGGCGGAACTTTATACCCGTTGGGTACAGTTGGGAGCGTTCAATCCTCTGAGCCGTATTCACCATGAAGGAGATGTGGCGGTAGAACCGTGGCTCTTTGGGGAAGAAGCGGAGAAGAACGTTAAAGCTGCCATAGAAATGAAGTATCGCTTGCTGCCTTATATTTATACTTATGCCCGCGAAGCGCATGAAACGGGTTTGCCGATTATGCGCCCCATGTTTATGGAATATCCGGCGGATTTGGAAACGGTTTCTACGGATGCACAATTCATGTTTGGCAGCGAACTGCTGGTGGCTCCGGTGGTGAAGAAGGGGGCAACTAATAAGAATGTTTATCTGCCCGAAGGTACCTGGATTGATTATAATGACAAGCGCACGGAATATAGCGGCGAACAGTGGACTACGGCAAATGCTCCGCTGAATACCATTCCTATGTTTGTGCGTAAAGGAAGCATCATCCCTCAGATGCCTGTGATGAATTATACGGATGAGAAGCCCGTTTATCCGATTACATTTGAGGTATTTCCGGCTGCGGCGGGCGGTGAAACGTCTTTCTCCCTGTATGAAGATGCAGGAACTGATCTGGGATATCAGCGTGGAGAATTTATGCGTACTCCTGTATCTTGCCGGACAACGGAAAAGGGATATGTGCTTGAAATCGGGGAAAGGGCGGGAGAGAAGTATGCCCTTCCGGGAGAACGCAACCTGATGTTTTGCATTTATACCAGTCAGATGCCGAAGGAAGCGCTTATTGACGGACAGAAAGTAAGGAAGATGAAAGCGGAAAAACTGAATGAAGGGATGGAAACGGAGTTCAAGGTTACCGCATGGTGTCCGGATAAGAAACAGAATCTTTGTATGTTGAGATTGCCGGATGACGGGGTGAAACACACGATTGAATTTATTTATTAAACCATATTCCGCATGCTGTTATATGCTGATAGTGTGTATAGGGTAGCATGTGAAACTTAAATTATTAAAAAGTATAGTTATGAGAAAGTTAATGCTTAGTGCAATTTGTCTTCTTTTTGCCTTAGCGGGAAAAGCGGAAGGTGTGTCGTCTCCTTCGGGCCAGGTGAAGCTGGATTTCGAATTATCAAAGAATGGCGCTCCGACCTATCAGGTAGAGTATAAAGGGAAATCCGTGATTAACCCCAGCACCTTGGGACTGGAATTGAAGAATGCCAATAATCTGTTGGATGGTTTTGAAGCCCTGAAAGCTTCTACCTCTACCTTCGACGAAACCTGGCAACCGGTGTGGGGAGAGACGAAAGATATTCGTAATCACTACAACGAATTGCTGGTTGAATTGAAACAACCCGCCACGGATCGTTATATGAACCTTCGTTTTCGTGTATATGATGATGGTGTAGGATTCCGTTATGAGTTTCCGCAACAGAAGAATCTGGTTTACTTCGTGATTAAGGACGAACATACCCGGTTCGCTATGACGGGCGATCATACCGCCTGGTGGATTCCCGGTGATTACGATACTCAGGAATATGATTATACGGAATCCAAACTTTCGGAAATTCGTGGTTTGATGCAGGGAGCCATTACTGATAATGCGTCACAAAACCAGTTTTCACCGACAGGTGTACAGACTTCCCTCCAGATGAAAACGGCTGACGGAATCTATCTCAATCTCCATGAAGCCGCTTTGGTGGATTATTCGTGTATGCATCTGAATCTGGATGATAAGAACCTTATCTTTGAATCCTGGCTGACGCCGGATGCACAGGGTGATAAAGGGTATATGCAGTCACCTTGTCACACTCCGTGGCGTACGGTGATAGTCAGTGATGATGCCCGTGAAATGCTGGCTTCCAATCTGATACTGAATCTGAATGATCCCTGCAAATATGAAGATACATCCTGGATTAAGCCTGTGAAGTATGTAGGCGTATGGTGGGAAATGATTGCGGCAGGCAAGCCGTGGGCTTATACATTTGATCTCCCTTCCGTAAAACTGGATGAAACGGATTATACGAAAGTGAAACCGAATGGTATTCACCCCGCCAATACGGAGAATGTAAAGAAGTACATTGATTTTGCTGCGGAGCATGGTTTCGACCAGGTATTGGTAGAAGGCTGGAATACCGGTTGGGAAGACTGGTTCGGCAACAGCAAGGATTATGTTTTCGACTTTCTCACTCCATATCCTGATTTTGACATCAAATACCTGAATGAGTATGCCCACTCCAAAGGTGTCAAACTGATGATGCACCATGAGACATCGGCTTCCGCACGCAACTACGAACGCCACATGGAGGCTGCCTATGACTTGATGAACCAATACGGTTACAATTCCGTGAAAAGCGGTTATGTGGGCAATATCATTCCACGCGGTGAATATCATTATGGGCAGTGGATGAACAACCATTACCTGTATGCCGTGACCGAAGCTGCCAAGCATAAAATTATGGTGAATGCCCACGAGGCTGTACGGCCTACTGGTTTGTGCCGTACGTATCCGAACCTGATAGGAAATGAATCTGCCCGTGGCACGGAATATGAAGCTTTCGGAGGCAGCAAGCCTTTCCACACGACCATTCTTCCTTTCACCCGTCTGCAAGGCGGACCGATGGATTATACGCCGGGTGTCTTTGAAATGGATATGAATAAACTGAATCCGAATAGTCACGCTCATGTAAACTCTACATTGGCGCGTCAGTTGGCTCTCTATGTCACGATGTACAGCCCTCTGCAAATGGCAGCCGATCTGCCTGAGAACTATGAACGCTTTATGGATGCTTTCCAGTTCATTAAAGATGTGGCTCTGGACTGGGATGACAGCCGATACCTGGAAGCAGAACCGGGACGCTATATCACGGCTGCCCGCAAGGCGAAAGGTACGAATGATTGGTTTATAGGTTGTACCAGCAGTGAGCAGGGACATGCTTCTACTCTGAAACTGGATTTTCTGGATGCTGATAAACAGTATATAGCTACTGTTTATGCGGACGCAAAGGATGCTGATTATAAAACGAATCCGCAGGCTTACGTAATCCGTAAAGGGATTGTTTCTCCTAAGACCGTGCTGAAATTGAAAGCTGCTCCGGGTGGTGGTTACGCTATCAGCATTATGGAGGTTAAGGATAAATCAGCAGTAAAGGGACTGAAAAAACTAAAGGTTGCTCAATAAAGTTGCTTTGCTTGTCAAGTGCATAATTACAGAACATTAACAGAATGGGAGGGCTTTAGCTTTCCCATTTTCATTTTATCTAATAAAGGGTCTGTTTATTCAATACTTCACATATTCCAAACGTATGGACATAAAAAAAGGAGTACCGCTGTACTCCAACCTTTGTTAACCTTAAATCTAATACTATGAAAAACACAGTGCAAAGGTACGGATATTCTGCGTATTTCCAAATGGTTAGACCTATATAAGTGTTTTTATAACACTAATTAAAAGTTAGACATTGTTTCTTTACTTTTTTTTCAAAGTTTTATTCGTTGATACGCTCTTTTATCTTTCCCCAGGCGTGTGTATCGAACAGGCAACTTTCGCGCATGGTGTGATACATCTCTTTGAAACGGGACATGGGAATGGTGAAGCTCAACAGATTGGCTTCAAAGTGGGGACGCACGGATGGATCGAAGAAGCCGAGGAAACAGCGCTTACCGTCTTTTTGGTTTTCGAGAACAGTGAGGGTTACAACGGAACTGCAACCGGAACCGAAAGGAGTAGATACGGTATCGAATGCATTCGTATCATAAAAAGCCCATGTGGTAAGTCCTGACAGGATATCAGGCGTAGCAAGGAACAGCAAACCCTCTACATGATCGAAAGAAGCAAGTTTATCTATCCGGGCAAAATGCAGATAGGCTTTTTCTGTACGCGGTACCTGGATTTGCTTTATGAAATCTGTTACCATTTCAGGAGTCTTTTTGTATTTCTCTTTCAGGGATACGAAGTTAGGTACGTGTATCGGCATTTCCGTGAAGCCGGTGTAGAATTTTCCACCGCCACATCCTATGACGTCGCTGTTCAGGCTGATGGTTTTACCTTCCCTTACCTGTTGCAGACCCTTGAAAAAGCAACCGCCGATTTTTTCTGTTTTGCTTTCCTGTTTGTCAGAGTACCAGAAGGCGATGGGAAGTTCGGCACGTTCACCAAATGCTTCCCGATAATTAGTCATAAAAGTATGTATATCCATGATAACAGAGTTTTGGTTTGGAAGTAAAGATAACGATTGATTGCCGGATTATTGAGGATTTTACTTATTTTTGCATAGAAAACTATAATTCCATATTGATTATGAAAGCACGCATTTCTTGTTTCTTCCTATTTGTTTTTTTCTTTGTGCAGATGGTGAAAGGAGAAGATGACACTTTGTGGCAACTTCATGCCTCTGATATAAATGCTCCTTATGTAGGCGCTCCTATGGCGAATGGTGGAATCGGCATTCTTCCCTGGAAAGAACCTTTCTCTGTGCGGCAGGTGATACTGAATCATGTGTTCGATACGGACGGTCCTCAGGGGGTAAGCCGTGTGTTGAAAGGAATCAATCCTTTCCTGATGTCGATGGATATAGATGGAAAAGAGGTGAATACGGAATGTATCACAAACTGGAAGCAGTGTGTTGATATGAAAGAAGCAACTCATAACAGTAGTTTCCGGGCAGCCGGGAAAGTTGATGTGGATTATAGCATTTGCGCTTTAAGAAATATGCCTTATGCGGGGCTTATCCGTGTGGATGTAAAGGCTCTGTCCGATGTATCCCTGAAAGTTGCTGCCCGGATGGATATTCCCCAAGAATACAGTCAGCCGACACAGCGCTTCCGGAAAATGAGGGCGGATGATACACAAATGTATATGCTGCAATCTTATGCTGTATCTGCTCATCGGCAACAAAAAGTTTCCGCTTCTTCCGCTTTTATTTTTAATAAGGGAGAAGCGCAGGAGCCTCTTTATGATGAAGTGACTAAAGAGATGTCTTTTGTGTTGAATCTGAAGAAAGGAGAGCGGATGTCTTTTGCCTTGGTGGGTTCGGTATGCTCCGCCCGTGACTTTATCGATCCGTATAATGAGGCTGAACGGCAGGTGATTTATGCTATTCATGAAGGTACAACTTCACTGATGACTGCACATCGCCGTCTTTGGAGTGAATTGTGGGAAAGCGATATCCTGATAGAAGGGGATGACGAAGCACAACGGGCGGTTCGGTTTGCACTTTTCAACCTTTATTCTTCTTGCAGGGAAGGAAGCGGATTGAGCATTTCTCCCATGGGACTTTCTTCGCAAGGTTACAATGGACATATATTCTGGGATTCGGAACTTTGGATGTTTCCCCCGATGCTGTTGCTGAATAGGGGAATTGCAGAATCTATGATCGATTATCGTATTGAACGCTTAATGGCCGCCCGTAAGAAAGCAATGGCATACGGCTTCAAGGGAGCTATGTTTCCCTGGGAGAGTGATGATTACGGGGAAGAATCAACTCCTACTTTTGCTTTGACAGGCCCTCTGGAACATCATATCACTGCGGATATCAGTATTGCTTGCTGGAATTATTATTGCCTTACCCGTGACGGACAGTGGCTACGGACAAAAGCATTTCCGCTGATGAAAGCGGTTGCTGACTTTTGGGTAAGCCGTGTGATGCGTAATGATGACGGTTCTTATTCCATTTGCAATGTAGTGGGAGCCGACGAATATGCAAATGGGGTGGATGATAATGCTTTCACGAACGGTGCGGCTATCCGGGCTTTGGAATATGCTTGTGAGGCGGCAAAGATATGTAATGAGCCTGTTCCGGAAATATGGGAAGAAGTGGGCAAGGGCATCCGTATTCTTCGTTTTAAAGATGGAGTTACTCGTGAGCATGCCACATACAATGGTGAGATGATAAAGCAGGCTGATGTGAATTTATTGGGATATCCATTGTATTTTGTCGGGGATGCTGAATCGCAAAAGAAGGATATGGAATATTATGTCGATAAGATTGATCCGCAGAATGGTCCGGCCATGTCTTATTCCGTATTCTGTGTGCAGTATGCCCGGATGGGGGATGCGAAGCGTGCCTATGAGATGTTCTGCCGTTGCTATCAGCCGAACTTGCGTGCGCCTTTCGGTGTATTGGCGGAAACGCCCACCAGTGATAATCCTTACTTTATGACGGGAGCAGGCGGATTGCTGCAAGCTGTTATAAACGGTTTCTGTGGATTGCAGATAACAGATGACGGTGTGGAGCAATTATCTTCCGTACTTCCTGCACATTGGAAAAAGGTTACGGTGAAAGGAGTAGGACCGGAGAAAAAGATGTATGTACGTGAGAGGTAAGGAAACGTACGGGCATAAAAAAAGGAGTACCGCTGTACTCCAACCTTTGTTAACCTTAAATCTAATACTATGAAAAACACAATGCAAAGATACGTACTTTCAGGATAACTGCAAATTATCCAAATAAAAAAGTATGTTCTATAACATTAATTAAAAATATAGACTTAATCTTATATCTTTGTTAACCTTTAGCCTCTTGATACATAAACCGTTTAATAGATTTTTTGGCTGTCTTTTCAAACTCTTCAAAATGTATCTTCACCTTTGATATCTGGCAATAAGCCGGTAATTGCTGGTTGAGTTCGTTACGGTTAGCTTCCATCATACGCTCTACATCCGTTTGTTGTAGTCCATTGGCAAATGCATCGTCAAAGTCCGGATAAATCAGTGCTACCAGTTTTTCTTTTTGCAACACAATGAGCGACTCGGAAACGTAAGGCATATTATTCAGTTTGCTTTCAATCTCTTCCGGATAGATGTTTTGTCCGCTGGAAGTGAGCAACATATTCTTGCTGCGTCCGCGAACGGTTACATAACCTTCCGCATCCATTGTGCCTAAATCGCCTGTATGTAGCCAGCCATTTACGTCAATGATTTGTGAAGTTGCTTCCTGGTTCTTATAATATCCCAGCATCAGGTTGGTACCTCGACAAATGATTTCTCCCGCCTCCTTTTCCGGATCAGACGAATCTATCTTCACTTCCATGCGCGTGGCTGCTTTGCCGCATGATGCCAGCTTCATGGTTTCCCAGCGGCTGGAACAGATGATCGGGCCACATTCCGTCATACCGTAAGCAATGGTGTAGGGGAAGCCTATCTGTTTGAGAAAGCGCTCGACTTCTGCATTGAACGGGGCTCCACCGATGATAATTTCATCGAAGTTACCACCGAATATCTCCATTGCTTCTTTGCGTGCAAGGGCTCTGATCTTATCATTGATGATAGGAACATGGAGCAGTAACTTACCAATTTTATTATCTACACGGGGCAGAATATTCTTCTTGATAATCTTTTCTACAATCAGAGGCACGCATGAGATGACACGTGGTTTGATTTCGGCGAAAGACTGTGCGATAATTTTAGGAGTCGGCATGCGAGTGAGGAAGTAGAGGTGTGCCCCGGCTGAAAAACCGTAAAGGAAATCGTAAGTCATTCCGAACACATGTCCCATAGGAAGCATGGAAACTATGTTATCGCCCGGTTTCACCGGAAGCATCTCGTGGCAGTAATTCACGTTGGACCAAAGGCTGCGATAGGGGAGCATGACACCTTTGGAATATCCGGTAGTACCGGAAGTATAGTTAATGATGGCAAGTTCTTCCGGTTCATCCTTCCGGTAACAGATGTGTTCGGGACGGAAGTTTTTAGGATAGCGTTGTCCGTAAAGAGTATTGCGGTGCTCAAAAGCTTCCATCAATCGTTTGTCGCGACAGACTACAGGGGTGAATTCGGTCATCAAAATAACGCCCAGCAATTGCGGCATGGCTTCTTCATTGAGGTTTTCCCAAACTTGGTCGCCAACAAACAAAAGTTTTGCTTCGGAATGGTTGACGATATTATGTACATTGTCTGCCTTGAATTCATGCAGGATAGGAACAATGACAGCTCCGTAAGTAATGGATGCCAGAAAAGTAACTGCCCAGTGTGCACTGTTACGACCGCAGACGGCAATCTTATCACCCGGTTGGATACCGGCACTTTCCAGTACAATATGAAATTTTGCAATCTTACGAGCTACGTCTTTATATTGGAGAGTAGCACCTTTATAGTCAGTCAGGGCGTTTAAGTTCCAGTTCCGAATGATGCTTTGTTCAATGTAATCAATGAAGTGTTGTTCTTGTTTCATCTGTTAAATTTGCACACTTTAGTTAAAACTGCGCAAATATAGAGCTAAATGCAATGTCGTGCAAGTTTCTATATTTATTCTTTAGTAAGAGACGAAAGAAAAAGAAAAACTAACCAATTGGGGAAGTTACGAGCTACAAGCTACAAGCTACAAGTTGCTGCGCTGCACTCGTAGCTTGTAGCTTGTAACTCGTAACTCAATTACATGTGCTAATTTTCATTGTTCTTTTTGTCTGAAATCAGCAATAGCTTATCTCCGAGATGTAACTTTAACGAACCATTCGGAATCAAAAATTCTGTGCCTCGTTTCACTATCATTACTAATGCTCCGTTAGGCAGTGTTATATCTTTCAGCGTATCACCTTCTTCCAGCATTTCTGTGGTTACGGTCATATCACTCAGATCTGAGTCGATTTCTTCGGGCAGTTCCACACCGAAATCATTTCCGGTTTTCTCCAACGGGGTAGAGAGTTTCAGCATACGGGCAGCCAAAGAAACAGTGGTACCTTGCACTACAAGAGATACAATCGTAATAAAGAACACGATATTGAAAATAACATCAGCGCCCGGTACTTGTGCCACTACCGGATAAGTGGCAAAGATGATGGGTACTGCACCACGCAAGCCTACCCAGGATACGAATAGCCGGGAACGGTTTGTTATCCTCTTGCCAAAGGGCAACAGGCAGAGGAAGACACTGAGCGGACGGCCGATGACAATCATAAACACGCCGATAAGAGTTGCTACCAAAGCAATGTCGAGCAATTCGTGAGGATTCACCAACAAGCCGAGGCAGAGGAACATGATGATTTGGAACAGCCAGGTTAACCCATCCATGAAAGTATATATCTCTTTGCGGTGCATGATTTTGTTGTTGCCAACCATAATACCAGCAATGTAAACCGCGAGATAACCATTTCCTTTCAGGAGATCGGTAATAGCGAAAGTGAAGAATACGAATGAAAGTAAAAGAATGGGATAGAGCGCCTGATTATCAATATTGAGCTTATTCAGCATAAGGATGGCAAGTTTACCAAGAAGATAACCCGCAGCCGCACCTACAATGAACTGTATAACAAATGAGCCAAAGATACCTGCAACACCCATTCCACTGGATTGTATGAATTGTATCAGTACAATGGTGAGCATGTATGCCATGGGATCATTACTTCCACTTTCGAGCTCCAGCATGGGACGAAGATTGTGTTTCAGGTTCATCTTCTGAGAGCGCAGGATAGCGAAAACTGAGGCAGAGTCAGTAGATGACATAGTGGAAGCAAGTAACAGTGAAGTAGTGATTGGCAGGTAAATGTTCGACCAACTCATGCCTGCAATCCACCAGATGAATAATCCGGTAAATACAGCCGTGAGTAGTACTCCGAATGTGGAAAGAACAATGCCGGGAACAAGGATTGGTTTTATTTCACTAAATTTGGTATCCATACCGCCGGAAAACAAAATAACGCTAAGAGCAACCATACCAATAAACTGTGCTTCCTTAGCGTTATGAAATTGTAGTCCGAATCCGTCACTGCCGAAAATCATGCCGACGACAAGGAATAACAGTAAGGCAGGAACCCCAAAACGATAACCGGTCTTACCGACAATGATACTAATGAAAAGTAAAATAGAACCAATTAAAAGAATATTTTCTGCTGTAAAAATCATAAGTTATGTGTTATTTAAGATTGTTTATTCAAGGATTTAGTTCTTCAGAAGCGAAGATTATGTGTTTTTTAAAACAATTTTAAGGGTAGAAATGTTCAGACTTGATTTTACATTTTCAATGTTATGTTTACTTATAAGAGTGAAGAATCATTAGTCCGATTTTCGAAAGAGGTATGTCACTCATATGGAGAAAATAGTATTTCTATTTGCGAATTAGCTTCCGTTTTCTCGCTCTTTAGCTTTAGTGACTTTTTTAGTTGAACTTCAGTACAAACATGGTTCCCTTTCCCGGATACAAAGAAAGGCTTCCGCCGGACAGCCGCATGATTTGCCGGGAAATACTCAGCCCAATGCCGCTGCCGCCTTCTTTGGTGGTGAAGAAAGGAATAAATATATGTTCAGCTATTTCGGGTGGGATGGCAGGACCATTATTGGATACCTCGATAAGCACAGCTTCACTTTCGTTGCAGTAGGCGCGCAGGGTGATGATACCTCCGGAAACTCCTGCCGTTTCAATGGCCTGGATGGCATTTTTCAATAAATTGATGAGTACTTGGGATATAAGGTTTTCATCCGCATAGAGGATAAGGTCGTCCGGAGTAATATTTATTTGGAAAGTGATGTGCGAGTCGGGATATTGGTGCCGTGCAAGCTCTACCATGCGGTTGATAAAGCCTTTCACATAGAACAGAGAAGGTTCCGGTTTCGGTATGCGGGTGAAACGGCGGTAATTCTCCACAAAAGAGATAAGCCCTTTGCCCGTGGTACTAATAGTGTGCAGACCATTGCGGATTTCTTCGGCAGTTTCTTTATCAGAAGAGATATGTTCGCTTTTCATTTTCAGTTCTTCACTTCCTTGTATCAGTGTTAACAGGGTGTCGCTCAATGAAGTGATAGGAGTGACGGAGTTCATGATTTCATGTGTCAATACGCGGATAAGGCGTATCCAGGAGTCGATTTCTTTTTCGTCGAGTTCGTTATTGATATCATTCAGTGCAAGGATGCGCAGATGTTCCTGGCGGATGGTTATGTCGGACACACGGATAGACAAATTTACCGTTCCGCGTTCGTTGGAAAGGCGGGTTTGCATTTTGTCTCCGGGGCGACAGTGGGTAAGAAGTTCCATTAGGTGGGCATCAATACGGACAAGCTGGCTGACATGGGTGAAAACTTCCAGTCCCAGCAGGCGGAGCGCTTCATTATTCTTTTGATAAACGGCCCCGGTGTTGTTCAGCACCAGAACTCCTGTATTGATACAGTCCAGAATAAGCTCGTAGTATTTTTCTTGTTGTGCCGTTTCACTCTTTACATTATATAATATAGAAGCAACGCGGTTCAATGCTTGATTCACGATGCGATTATCCGGAATATCTTCGTGTTCGGAGAAGTGGATGGAGGCATCATCGTTTTCGATAGCATCGAGGAGGAACAGTACCTTTTGCGTATGTCGGCGATAGAGGTTCCATTGCCACCGTATGCTCGCTAACAGCATGAGAGAAGAGAGAGCAATCCACAGGAAATCTCCATAAATGGATGACAAAGTTACAGCACCCGCCAGCAAGAGGGAAACAAAGAGGCGGAAAAAGTAACGGTCGGTGATATAGCGGTAGAAATGCTTCATAGTCCGAACTTTTTCATTTTGTTATAAAGGGTCTGTCGCGTAATGCCCAGTTGGGCAGCTACGGCAGAAAGATTGCCGTTGCATGTGTCCAGGGCCTTTTGTATCATTTTTCGTTCCATCTCTTCAAGAGTGGCGGCTTCTGCACTGATGCTGTTTTCTGAACGGAGCGTATCGGTGCGCTTGGGCAGTTGAAACAACTCTGCGGGCAGTTCGTTGCCGTCGCAGATGATGACGGCTTTTTCAATGGCATGTTCCAGTTCGCGGATATTTCCATACCAGGGATGAGTCTTCAACCTTGTGCAGGCGGCATCGGACAAGCGTAACAGGGTCTTGTCATATTGCTTGCAGAAGCGTGCGATGAATCGTTCAGCAAGTGGAAGAATGTCTTCCGGGCGTTCCCGTAAAGGTGGTATTTCAAGATGGATGGTATTGATGCGGTAAAGCAAGTCTTCACGGAATTCGTTGGTCTGTACCATTTCGTTCAGATTCCGGTTAGTAGCACAAATCAGGCGGATATCAACGGAAATGGGTTGGTTGCTGCCTACACGGATGATGCTGCGTCGTTGCAAGACTGTCAGGAGCTTGGCTTGCAGATGATAAGGCAAATTGCCGATTTCATCGAGGAACAGTGTGCTGTGGTCGGCGGTTTCGAATTTACCGGGACGGTCGGTATAGGCATCGGTGAAAGAACCTTTTGTATGTCCGAAGAGTTCACTCTCGAAAAGGCTTTCGGTGATGGCACCCATATCCACAGCAACCATTTCTTTGCTGCGACGGGAAGAAAGGGTATGGATTTCACGTGCCAGCATCTCTTTACCCGTTCCGTTCTCTCCGGTGATAAGGATATTGGCATCGGTGACGGAAACTTTCTCTACCAGCGAGCGGAGCTGTTGCATGATGGGGCTTTCGCCCCAATACATGGAGGAGGACATGAGTGGAGTGCTTTGTCCGTTTTTCCTGTTGTTGGTGGTTTGCGCGGCATTCAGTAGGGTTTCCACCAGTTTTTGGTTGTCCCATGGTTTCACGATGAAATCTGTGGCACCTTCTTTGATTCCACGTACGGCAAGGTCAATATCACCGTATGCGGTGAAGAGAACCACAGGCAGAGATGGATGGAGCCGTTTGATTTCCTGCAACCAGAACAGCCCTTCGTTTCCGCTATTGATTCCGGATGTGAAGTTCATGTCAAGCAATACCACTGACGGGGTTTCTTCACGCAGTGCGGAAGTAAGTGTGACGGGAGAGGTGAGCGTGATAATCTTCTCAAAATGGGGCTTCAGCAGTAGTTGCACGGCGGTGAGTACACCGCGGTTATCATCGACGATGAGGATGTTTCCGGGCTTTTTCATACGGGAGTTTCTGTTTTATAGGGTCAAAGATAATGCAAAATTTCAATTAAACGCTTCATCACAATTAGTTTATGCACTGAAAAGCACTTGTCGCATTTTCTACATATCAGTGTAATACGGATAGCTGACCTTTGCCTGCAACTAAAATTGAAGATTATTGTTTCTTATGAATTAAAAGAAAATACAGATGAAAGTTCTATTTATTGTTCAAGGAGAAGGTCGTGGTCATCTGACACAGGCCATCACGCTGGAGGAAATCTTGCGGCGCAACGGGCACGAGGTAGTGGAAGTACTGGTAGGTAAAAGCAATACCCGCCATCTGCCGGGGTTCTTCAACCGCAGTATACAGGCACCAGTGAAGCGTTTCCTCAGTCCGAACTTTCTACCTTCACCCTCTAATAAACGGATAAGCATGACCCGCAGCGTGGTATACAACCTGTTGCAAGTCCCTGCTTATTTGCGTAGTATTGCCTATATCCACCAGCGTATTCACGAAACCAGTGCTGAGTTGGTCGTCAATTTCTACGAGTTGTTGACAGGGCTGACTTATCTCTTTTTCCGTCCCTCGGTGCCGCAAGTCAGCATCGGTCATCAATATCTCTTCTTACATCGTGACTTCAAATTTCCCCGGAAGAACCCTGTCAGCCTGCTGATGCTTCGTTTCTTTACGAGACTTACGTGTATCGGAGCTAAAGAAAAACTGGCGCTCTCATTTCGTCCGATGAACGAAGATGAAGAAGCCCATATACGTGTGGTGCCGCCCTTACTGCGGCGTGACGTGCTTTGCTGCGAAGCCACTGACGGAGAATATGTGCATGGCTACATGGTAAATGCCGGATTTGGCGAAAGCATCTCTCAATGGCACGAACAGCATCCCGAAGTACCATTACACTTTTTCTGGGATAAAACGGACGAACCGGAAGTGTGCCGGATGGATGAAACATTGTCGTTTCATCAGTTGGATGACGAGAAATTCCTTCGTTATATGTCAGGTTGCCGGGCGTATGCCACCACGGCAGGCTTCGAGTCCGTTTGCGAGGCTATGTATCTGGGTAAGCCTTTGTTGATGGTGCCTGCGCACATCGAACAGGATTGCAATGCCTATGATGCGGCACGTGGCGGAGCTGGCATCATATCTGATGGCTTCGAGGTGGACCGCTTGTTAAACTTTGCCCGGAATGAATATCGACCCGAAGAAGATTTCCGTAGTTGGGTGCGCAGTTGTGAGTGGCGGATGCTGAATAGCTTGGAGACGGTGGAAGGAGTAGGTTTTATGAACTACCGTCCCTTTGCTCAGGCGGCTTCCTGTCCTCAGGATTCATTCTAATTTATCCCCCTCTTTTTTCTTTGGCTTTTGCTGATGGTTGGGGAGCAATATCAGGTTCCTCCGGTTGCTTCTCATTGGTCTTTTCCGCTTCTTTTCTTTCCATTTCTCGTTGCAACCGTTTCAGTCTCCATCTATTCCAGAACATCAGTTCTTTCCATCGGTTAAAGTCTTTCTTGAAGATGATGCCTATGCCTTGAGTTGTCAGATTCGTGCGGGTATAGTAGCGGTCATTGGTTTCATTATATGCTTTTAGTCGTATGTCTCCGCTACGGTTCACGAGCCATTCAGCTTCAAAGTCACCCACGAAATTGGTATTTGCCAGTGGATTGTCACGGTAGCCGAAGTTACCGTTGATGAGCAAACGGTTGTTCAGCAACTGTCCGGACAACATGCCCTCAAATTCCATATCTGTCCATCCTTTTTCTCCGGTACTGAGGTTTGTACCGATGTTCCAGTTATTGCTGTTGATGATGCTTGAAAGTGCATTGTTCAATTGTCCCGAAAGGGTGGATGAAAGCACGGAAGTCATCATATTGGAGTTTTGAGTACCCCCCACATTTTCCGGCGGATAGAACTTGCCGATACCCAACAGGTAGAGTATCTGCATATTCATTTGCTCGTCCGTAGGGATATAGTTACGGATAAGTGCCTGTACTTCGTCCCGTTCATTGGGCACTTCCAAACCTAATTTGATATTAGGTGAAGTAAGTTGCCCTGTCAGATTCATGGTACAGTTAACTCTGATATTTGTCTGAATTTCATAGTTGACTAAATTAGGTACCAAATCGTTCAGCGAAACGGAATTCACCGTGTAGTTTGCCTGAATATCCATAGTGGCATCCAGTGGGCGACCGTTGAAGTTGATGGTACTTCCGTCTTTGATGGTAAAGTCTTTACGTATTACCTCCTGCAAACTGAATTTATAAACTCCCTGGCTGATGCGGTAATTGCCGAACATCTTTACATCGTCGCCTTTGTTATAGAATTCCGTGCGGATATTTCCCGAACCTCGCCCGCTGATGTAATCACCGGCAATAGGGTCCATAACGATACGCATTGTTGCATCCGGAGTAGCTTCAACGAGCAGATTGAGGCGGATATCCGTATGGCTCTCTTCTTCCTGTTGTATTTCCTGCTGTGCCAGTTCGTAGTCAGAAGTCAAGCTTATGGAATCCAATACTGCTCGGCGTGGTGTTTTATCCACAAACTTAATGAACTGATTGCTGGCGGCTGAAGATACATTATCTTTTATATAGACGAAGTTAGTATTACGATTGGTGGTCATGGCTACATCAATGTTGACGCCATCGCGGGCATTGCCTGCTATCGAGGCACTACCTGTTCCATAGACAGTTCCGTAGAAAGGGAAGTCCAGCGATTCCTTCGTATCCATCACCAGCATATCATTCACCTCAAATTGGAAACGGTATTCCAGATTTTTGAAGTGTTCGTAATGCAAATAGCCGTTTACGCGCCCCTGGCTACCATGTGTGTCAAAGATACGGTTATTGTTAAAAGTCAGTCCGTTGGGTTCTATGCGAATACTGTCTTTTATGAAGAAAGTGGTATTTAGTACGTCCACTTTCATGGAAGCATCACCAAATACGCGGCCTTCCATAGTGAGACCTTTGAATTTACCATAGAAATGCACATTACCACTGGCACGTCCGTTAAACTCTGGAGTAATGCTTCTCATGAAGTATTCTATGAATTTCAGATTGGTGCTATCGGCTTCAATTTGCAAATCAAGTGCACTCTTGGGCTTTATTGGATATATGTAGCCGGATACATGAGTTTTAGCAATGTCTTTTTCACGGATATGGGCATCAAGGTAAATACCTTCCACTTCGTGGTGCCATTCTCCGTGGATATTGGCATCTCCCAGCAGACCATCATTCAGTCCGAGCCGTCGGATAAATAGGTCAGTGTACATGACAGGCTTCTTTAATACGCCGCTGGCGTATGCAGGACCGGTGGCTTCGCCCTGGAAGTTAACTCCGAGGTCGGCAATGTCGAATACATAACCTATATTGATGTCTTTCAAATCCAGGCGAACCGTATCTTCAGGCTGTTCTGATATGACGCCGTTGATGCGGAGATGACGGTCTTTATGGCTGAAATAGAAGTCATTAATATGTACCTTGCCGGAGTCGATGACCACTTGCGACGGATGTATTTCCCACAACGTATCGTTCAGGATGACATCAGTCTTTTGAACATCGACAACGGTTCTCAATGCCGGAGCTCCTTTACCTGAATGGATGTGCTTATTGTCCTGTTCCCCGGCTTGTGTCCGGATGAAGTGTGTGGTAGCGGCTAATTTTCCACTATATGTAACGGTGCTACTGTTACCCCAGTTCAAAGAGGTCTGGATAATATCATCTTTGGCTTGTGTTTCCAGCGCTACGTTTATTGCACCTGTCGATTTACGGTTACTGAACCGTAAACGTGCATGGAATTTATCACCGGGATTCTCACACAATATCATGCCGGATTCAATGAATTTATCTCCGTAGCGCAGGCGTGGGAAATATCCTTCCACCCGCAGGCGTTGGGCTTTATCATTGAAGTACCCTTTGAGGGTGGAGTGTGTGTAGACTTTAACCGGAATATTGAATAGGGTAGAGAATAAGTCCGTATTGAAAATATTCACATCAAAATGGAAGTTATTTTCACTTTCTACCTGTTGTTTATTTGGTAATATCAGGGCAGGGATATACCTCCGCATAATATTCAGTACACTGGCAGGCAGTGTACGATAGGAGTAATCCCCTTCAATACTTGCGTTCAGGAAGTTGGAGGCTATTTTCAGTTCCTTATGAGATTCATCTCTCCGGATGGCGGCTATTTTCAGGTTATCCAGAAAATAGTTCTTATCAGGTGCTGTGAATTGCAAGCTGTCAATGTTGATTTCTCCATTCATTTCATCAATGGAACCACCGGTGAAATCGGCTGTCAATTGAACGGATACTTCCGCATCTTCATAGTTGGGTGTCAGGTGGAGTTCATGAGGGCGCACTTTACGGATATCCGCTTGGAAATTAAAAGTCGGTACGTGGCTGGCAGTGTTAATATTGCCATTCAGCAGCACGGAACCATTTTCATCATTCAATGCTACTTTCCCATTGAAACCGCCCTGTTTGTATTCTCCATCAAGGGTGATATTCTCATAGGTGTAATCACTGTAATCGATGGATGCAACCAATCCTTTCATCACAATGGAAGGATATTGCTTTTCGTAATGACTACCTTCTACATTAAGATTGAAGGTCACTTTTCCAAGCTTTTCGTTAGCCAACATGTTGCCTAATTCAAATTCTTCGGTTTTCACAGCTCCCGAATAAGCGAAGTAGCCTTTTTCCTTATTAGAACTTAACTTTAAGTCGGTCTTGATGGAGCCAATATCGGTATGCACCAAACCGTAAGTTACGAGGTCTGTGAAATATCCCGATACTTCTCCACGAAAGGAAATTGTTCCCAATCGTTGCAATATTGGTGGAACACCTTCGTAATTCTTGCTCAAGTTGCGGACAAAGAAAGCAACTCCTTCCGGGTCGGCATACAGACTGGAAAGGTTACCAAACACGAAGGCGTCCTGGGGGCGGGATAAATCCTGCAGAGAAACATCTCCTCTCAAATGGAAATGCTGGTTTCCTGTAATGGACAGATGTGGGCAGTTTAATTGGTTGACAGTGCCGTTAGTCTCTACTGCTATCTGCAATTTCTCCCTAAAAGGGGAAAATGCCGGCACAAATGCCGCCAGGTCACAAAGAGCAATATCCGAAGGCAGCATGCGGAACGAGAAGTGTACGTCGTTGGCAAAATTATTGAAAGCCTCCAGACTGTCATATTCCATACGTATGGTGTCCATTGCAAGCGAAGTGTTCGGCAAATCAATAGCAAAATTCTCGATATTCATTTTTTGATTGTTCGCTACAATCTTAAGGCTCAACTTCCTCAGCTCGAAGCCGGAGTTTCCTTCTTCAATGCTTAAACGCTTGATAGCTGCATTGATGGAGTCGTTTTGGAGTGCTTTCAACGAGATATTGGCAATAATATTGCGCAACTGGATATGTTGTGCATTGAACTTTCCCGGTGTCTCCTCGGCCGACAATACATTATAGGACATTCTGCCACGCCGTATTAATAAAGAATTAATGCGTAAGTCCAGGTTACTTTCTTTCTTGATAGTGTCTTTTGAGGCGAATGCGTCAAGTACAAACTGGAAGTTGGGTATATCTTCCGGTGTTTTTTTCTCCAGATTGATATTGAAACCAAACAATTGTACATTACTGATTGATATTTTGCCTTTGAATAGGGGCAGTATATCAAATTTAGCAGAGAGCCGGGATACTTTCAACATCTCTTTGCCGGATTGGTCATCCAGTAGTAAATCGTCAATAATGATGCGGTTCAGAAGTCCCATATTTATCCGCCCGATAGTTAATTGTGTACCCAGCACATTCGATAATTCGTTTGCAACGAGCACAGACATCTGCCGTTGAACGTAAGGAATGTTCAACAACAAGATAGTCCCGATATACAAACTTAGTATAATACCGAGCATCCAGCGAACTGTCTTTTTTAACTTTCTGATAGGCGGTTTGTTTGATTTAGCCAACAAAAATATGAAATAATACGTTATCAATCGTACTTTTATCATTACTTTTGCAGCGTTTAAACGTAAATAACGATATGAGTACAATAATTTTAGGAATAGAAAGTTCTTGCGACGACACTTCAGCCGCCGTTATTAAAGATGGGTATTTACTATCGAATGTGGTTTCCAGTCAGGCAGTGCATGAGGCCTACGGTGGTGTAGTTCCAGAATTAGCTTCACGCGCACATCAGCAAAACATAGTTCCGGTGGTTCACGAAGCACTGAAACGTGCCGGAGTGACAAAAGAAGAATTGAGCGCAGTTGCTTTTACAAGAGGTCCGGGACTGATGGGTTCTCTATTGGTAGGCGTGTCGTTTGCTAAAGGTTTCGCCCGCTCTTTGGGTATTCCTATGATAGATGTTAACCATTTGACAGGACATGTGTTAGCACATTTTATTAAAGCAGAAGGTGAAGAAAATATTCAGCCGGAATTTCCTTTTCTTTGCTTGCTTGTTTCGGGAGGAAATTCGCAGATAATCTTGGTGAAGGCATACAATGATATGGAGATTTTGGGACAGACTATTGATGATGCCGCAGGTGAAGCCATTGATAAATGTTCCAAAGTTATGGGACTGGGCTATCCTGGCGGTCCGATTATTGATAAACTGGCTCGTCAGGGCAATCCGAAAGCTTTTGCTTTCAGTAAGCCCCATATCCCCGGGCTGGATTACAGTTTCAGTGGATTGAAGACCTCTTTCCTCTATTCCCTGCGTGATTGGATGAAAGAAGATCCCGATTTCATCGAACATCATAAGGTGGATTTGGCAGCTTCGCTCGAAGCTACTGTTGTTGATATACTGATGGATAAACTGCGTAAGGCGGCTAAGGAATATAAGATAAAGGAGGTAGCCGTGGCCGGTGGCGTTTCTGCCAATAATGGTTTGCGCAATGCTTTCCGTGAACATGCCGAGAAGTATGGCTGGAAGATATTTATCCCTAAGTTCAGTTATACTACGGATAATGCCGCCATGATTGCCATCACTGGGTACTTCAAATATCAGGATCAGGATTTTTGTTCTATAGATGCACCGGCTTACTCGCGTGTCACATTGCAATAAAAAGACTTTTGGAACAATATTTTGTCTGAACTGTACCCGGTCCGTGTCAAGGTCGTACCAAGTCCGTATCTGGTCCAAGCGTATAGATACGGAGCAAACACGGGCTTGATACGGTTCGGGTAATACGAGCAGGAAAAAAAGAACAAAATATTGGATTATATATAATAAGGTGTATGAAATTGGAAGAAAAAATAGGCGAACTGCTGAAAGAGAAGAATTTGTCCCTTTCCACCGCAGAAAGTTGCACCGGAGGAAGTATTGCGGCTTTACTGACTTCTGTTCCGGGGAGTTCGGCGTATTTTAACGGTGGAATTGTGGCATATTCCAATGAGGTGAAGATGGATTTACTTCACGTTTCAGCCGAAACACTGGAAAGGTATGGAGCTGTTAGTCGTGAAACGGTAACAGAAATGGCAAGAGGTGCGATGAAAGCGCTGAAAACAGATTGTGCTGTTGCCACATCAGGGATTGCCGGACCGGGAGGAGGTACGCCGGAAAAGCCTGTAGGTACTGTATGGATTGCCGCTGCCTATAAAAATGAAATTGTAACTTTCAGGCAGGATGGAGATGATGGAAGAGACAGAAATGTGCAAAAAGCTGTTCAAAATGCTCTAATGATGCTTTGTGAGTGCTTAAAATGAAGAAAAATTGCTATCATACAGTGAATTATTTTACGAAAAACTTGTTTGGTATCGATAAAAGTACTTACTTTGCGCTCTGTTTGAAATAAGTATAGATAAAAACTATAAAAATAAGATAGAAATGTCGAAGATTTGTCAAATTACCGGAAAGAAAGCCATGATTGGCAACAATGTTTCACACTCAAAGAGAAGAACTAAGAGAACCTTTGATTTGAACTTGTTTAACAAGAAGTTCTACTATGTAGAGCAGGACTGCTGGATCAGCCTTAGCATTTGCGCTAACGGTCTGCGTATTATTAATAAGAAAGGACTGGACGCTGCTTTGAACGACGCAGTAGCTAAAGGTTATTGTGATTGGAAAAGCATTAAAGTAATTGGCTAAAAAGTAGAGGAGAATACTGATTATGGCAAAGAAAGCAAAAGGTAACAGAGTACAGGTGATTCTGGAATGCACAGAACACAAAGATAGCGGTATGCCGGGAACTTCTCGTTATATCACTACAAAGAATAGAAAGAATACAACTGAAAGATTGGAATTGAAGAAATACAATCCGATTTTGAAGAGAGTAACAGTACATAAAGAAATTAAATAATAAGTATAACCCATGGCAAAGAAAACTGTAGCAAGTTTGCACGAAGGTTCTAAAGAAGGTCGTGCTTATACAAAGGTTATCAAAATGGTTAAGTCTCCGAAGACTGGTGCTTACACCTTTGATGAACAAATGGTATTGAATGAAAAAGTACAGGACTTTTTCAAGAAATAAGATAGTCTGTCGAAAGACGTTTGATTATAAAATCCTCTTATCGTATTCCGGTAAGGGGATTTTTTTTATACTTTATTCTTATACTTTCATTACTTTGTTATATCTTTGTGGAATAATGTACTGCATAAATAAAATAGGATATGGGATTTTTTAGTTTTTTCTCGAAGGAAAAGAAAGAAACATTAGATAAAGGATTGTCTAAGACGAAGGAAAGTGTATTTGGCAAGATTGCCCGTGCTGTGGCAGGAAAGTCAAAAGTGGATGACGAAGTGCTTGATAATCTGGAGGAAGTGTTGATTACTTCGGATGTGGGTGTGGAAACTACGTTAAATATAATTGAACGTATAGAGAAGCGTGCTGCAGCTGAAAAATATATGAATGCGCAAGAACTGAATAGTATTTTGCGCGATGAAATCGCTGCTTTATTGACAGAGAACAACTCGGATGATGTAGCTGATTTTGAAGCACCGATTGAAAAGAAACCTTACGTTATAATGGTGGTGGGAGTGAACGGTGTTGGTAAAACAACAACTATCGGCAAGTTGGCTTATCAATTCAAGAAGGCGGGCAAAAGCGTTTATTTGGGTGCGGCGGATACTTTTCGTGCGGCAGCCGTTGAGCAGTTGGATATCTGGGGTGGACGGGTAGGAGTACCTGTTATTAAGCAAAAGATGGGGGCTGATCCGGCTTCTGTGGCTTATGATACTTTGAACTCTGCTGTTGCCAATAATGCTGATGTGGTGATTATTGATACTGCCGGACGTCTTCATAACAAGGTTGGCTTGATGAATGAGCTGACTAAAATTAAGAATGTTATGAAGAAAGTGGTTCCTGATGCTCCTGATGAGGTATTGTTGGTTTTGGATGGTTCTACCGGGCAAAATGCGTTTGAACAGGCTAAGCAGTTCACTTTGGCAACGGAAGTGACAGCAATGGCTATTACAAAATTGGATGGTACTGCCAAGGGTGGTGTCGTTATCGGCATCTCCGATCAGTTTAAAATCCCCGTGAAATATATCGGACTTGGTGAAGGAATGGAAGACTTGCAAGTATTCCGCAAGAATGAATTTGTTGACTCATTGTTTGGGGAGAATGCATGAAACGGAAGACTATTGATATTATCACTTTAGGGTGTTCTAAAAACTTGGTGGATTCGGAGCACTTGATGCGTCAACTGGAAGAAGCCGGGTATCATGTGACTCATGATGCGGAAAAGCCGGAGGGAGAGATTGCTGTTATCAATACTTGCGGCTTCATCGGTGATGCAAAAGAAGAATCCATTAATATGATTCTGGAATTTGCACAGGCCAGGGAAGAAGGTGAATTGGAAAAACTTTATGTGATGGGTTGTCTTTCTGAACGTTATCTGAAAGAACTTGCTATTGAAATTCCGCAGGTAGACAAATTTTATGGTAAATTCAACTGGGCGGAGTTGTTGCAGGATCTTGGAAAAGCTTATCACGAAGAGCTTCATATTGAGCGTACGCTTACTACTCCTAAGCATTATGCATACCTGAAAATTTCAGAAGGTTGCGATAGGAAGTGTTCCTATTGTGCTATCCCTATTATTACGGGGAAACACGTGTCGCGTCCGATAGAAGAAATCCTGGATGAGGTGCGTTATCTGGTGGCTAAAGGGGTGAAAGAATTTCAGGTTATTGCTCAGGAGCTGACGTATTATGGCGTGGATTTGTATAAAAAACAAATGTTGCCTGAGCTTGTAGAACGTATCTCTGAAATTCCCGGTGTGGAGTGGATACGTTTGCATTATGCTTATCCGGCACATTTTCCTACTGATTTATTCAGAGTAATGCGTGAGCGTCCCAATGTATGTAAATATATGGATATTGCCCTTCAGCATATCAGTGATTCGATGCTGGAGAAGATGCGCCGTCATGTAACAAAGGAAGAAACCTATCGTTTGTTGGAGCAATTTCGCAAAGAGGTACCGGGGATTCATCTGCGTACGACGTTGATGGTGGGGCATCCCGGAGAAACGGAAGCTGATTTTGAGGACTTGAAAGAGTTTGTCCGGAAGGTTCGTTTCGATAGAATGGGGGCTTTTGCCTATTCGGAAGAGGAGGGTACTTATGCAGCCGCACACTACGAAGATGAAATTCCTCAAGAAGTGAAACAAGCGCGTTTGGATGAATTGATGTCTATTCAGCAGGGTATTTCTGCTGAATTGAGCGCGGCAAAGGTGGGTCGATGCATGAAAGTGATAATAGATCGCTTGGAAGGTGATTATTACGTGGGTCGTACAGAATTTGATTCTCCTGAAGTAGATCCGGAAGTCTTGATAGAGCAGGACGGGCAGACCTTGCTTATTGGTAACTTTTACCAGGTAGAGATAATAAATTCCGATGATTTCGACCTTTTTGGACGGGTAATTTAAATATTTTTCCCGAAGAATTTGTGTATATGCGGAAGTTTTGCTAATATAGCACCGAACTTTATAAAAAATATCTGGATTTTGAATAATAAAGAGTTTACTTCAGAACTGTCACGAAGATTGGGATATACCATAAAGGATACATCCGAACTGATTGCATCTTTGCTGTCGGATATGACGCAACAGTTGCAAGAGGGGAACGTTATTTCTGTGCAAGGTTTCGGCACTTTTGAGGTTAAGAAGAAGGCTGAGCGTATCACCATTAATCCTACTACGAAATTGCGTATGTTGATTCCGCCTAAATTGGTGTTGAGCTATAGACCGAGTAGTACCCTGAAGGATAAATTTAAGTAACCCTGTCTCACTCCAAGTAATCTCCATAATTATGAATGAAAAACTGAACATACAGAATTTGATAGAACTGCTTGCCGAAAAGCATGGCATGGATAAAAAAGATGCCGAGAGTTTCGTGAAAGAGTTTTTCCAGTTGGTTGAAGAGTCGCTGGAAACAGACAAGTATGTGAAGATTAAAGGTTTAGGTACATTTAAGCTGATAAATGTAGAGAACCGTGAAAGTGTGAATATAAATACGGGAGAGCGGTTTGAAATACAGGGGCACACTAAAGTCTCATTTACTCCGGAACCAACTCTGAAAGATTTGATAAATAAACCTTTTTCACATTTTGAGACAGTAGTGTTGAATGATAAAACAGTGCTGGAAGATACGCCGATGGAAAGCAGTTCTGAAGAGGAGGAAGAAAAGGAAGAAGAAAATTTAGTAGGGCAAACTGCTGAAATGCCTATTGTTGCATCGAAAGAGCCCGTAGAGAGCGCAGAATTGCCTGTAGATGAAGTGGACGAGTTTATTGAAAATGCACCTACTGAAATAGAAGAGATGGCTGTCGAAATAGAAAAAGTGGTTGTTGAAGAAGAAAAGGTAGCTGAAGAAGAAACTATTGCGATAGCTGAAGAAACGATAGAAGTTGTCGAAGAAATAATTCAGGTAGTAGAAGAACCTGGCCTTTCCTCTGACGAACATGCCGCTCAGCCTGATGGGCCTGTTACAGAACTTTTGATTGAGCAACAAGAGGAAGATAGGATACCTACCTATGAGATACCTGATGCTGATGAATCTGCAGCTCCTGTAGATAAACCGGATAGTTCTACTATGAAATTCTTTATTGGTATTGTAGTACTTGTGGTTGTGTTGTGTGTTGGTGCTGTGACTTTTATGTATTATCCGGATTTATTTGATAGGTCTGTACCGCCTACTGAAAAAGTAGCCGACGGAAAGACGAAAGAACCGGCGTCTTCTGTTGCCTTGACGGATAGTGTTGTCCGAAAAGATACAGCATTGGTTGTTAAAGCAGATACGGTGGCAGAGGTCATCACACCAAAATCCACTGAGCCAGAGCCTGTCATTGAATCGAAGCCGGCTACTGCTGCGCCGAAACCGGTTGCTCAAAAGGAAAATCCTGTAGCTGCCTCTAAGAAAGATAATAAGAAAGCGACTCCTTTTGAACCTGATTCTGTAAACTATAAGATAGTAGGAACAAAGGCTACCTATACTATAGCGGAAGGAGAAACTTTGACGAAAGTCGCACTTCGTTTCTACGGAACCAAAGCTCTCTGGCCGTATATCGTGAAGTATAATCCTGATGTTATAAAGAACCCGGATCACGTGCCCTATGGAACTGTAGTCAAGATACCGGAGCTTGTGAAGAAATAACAGAAAATATTGCACCCCTGCAAGTTGACCACTACGTTGCTTGCAGGGGTGAATTGTAGTTTATTCCTATTTGCGAAATTGAAAATCTTTTTAGAAACTATTGTTAACTACTAAACTCTATGAAAGTAGTTTAATCTAATCGTTTTTTAATAAAAATTAGTTGGTATGGTTAATTTATTCCTGTACTTTTGGGAGCGAAAAAAATAATTACCAGTAGTATGCTGGATAACCAATGGAATTTAAACAATAAAAAATAATAGTATTTATGGCTGAAACAATTGATATCCGCGAATTAAATGAACGGATTGAAAGACAAAGTTCTTTCGTTACCAACCTTACTACTGGCATGGACCAGATTATCGTAGGACAAAAACATCTGGTAGAGTCATTGTTAATCGGTTTACTATCCGACGGACACGTATTATTGGAAGGTGTGCCCGGTTTGGCAAAAACATTGGCAATCAAAACGCTGGCTTCGCTGATTGATGCGCAATACAGTCGTGTACAGTTTACGCCTGATTTGCTGCCTGCCGACGTTATTGGTACAATGGTATATAGCCAGAAAGACGAAACTTTCCAGGTAAAGAAAGGTCCTATTTTTGCTAACTTTGTTCTTGCGGACGAAATTAACCGTGCTCCGGCCAAAGTGCAGAGTGCTTTGCTTGAAGCTATGCAAGAACGCCAGGTAACTATCGGTAAGCAAACATTCCTGTTGCCCGAACCTTTCCTTGTACTTGCTACTCAGAATCCTATTGAACAGGAAGGTACTTATCCGTTGCCCGAAGCACAGGTAGACCGTTTCATGCTGAAAGTAGTCATTGACTATCCGAAGATGGAAGAAGAAAAACTGATTATCCGTCAGAATATCAATGGTGAGAAATTCAATGTGAAACCTATCCTAAAAGCAGAAGAAATCATAGAAGCCCGTAAGGTTGTTCGTCAGGTATACCTGGACGAAAAGATTGAACGTTATATTGTAGATATTGTGTTCGCCACCCGTTACCCAGAGAAATATGATTTGAAAGACCTGAAAGATATGATCGGTTTTGGTGGTTCACCCCGTGCTTCTATCAATCTGGCATTGGCTGCCCGTACTTATGCTTTCATCAAACGTCGTGGTTATGTTATTCCTGAGGATGTACGTGCTGTGGCTCACGACGTATTGCGTCATCGTATCGGTTTGACGTACGAAGCAGAGGCTAGCAACCTGACTTCTGATGAAATCATCAGCAAGATACTAAATAAGGTTGAAGTACCTTAATGTAAGTATCTTTAAAATAGCTTTTGAAAGCTATTAATAAACGTTGCCAACGTTTTTAAAGAATCTTGCCGACGTTTTTAAAGAACGTCGAAGGTATTTATTAACGGAATTATTCTACTATATAAATGGAAACAAGTGAACTGTTAAAAAAAGTCCGTCAGATTGAAATCAAGACGCGAGGATTATCCAACAATATTTTTGCGGGCCAGTATCATACGGCCTTCAAGGGTAGAGGTATGGCATTCTCCGAAGTGCGCGAATATCAATTTGGTGACGATATACGCGACATCGATTGGAACGTGACTGCACGCTTCAATAAACCTTACGTGAAGGTGTTTGAAGAAGAGCGCGAACTGACCGTGATGTTGCTGGTGGATGTTTCCGGTAGTTTGGAATTCGGTACGGTGAAGCAGATGAAAAAGGATATGGTGACGGAGATTGCGGCTACGCTGGCATTTTCGGCTATACAGAATAACGACAAGATCGGTGTTGTCTTTTTCTCTGACCGGATAGAGAAGTTTATCCCGCCTAAGAAAGGGCGAAAACATATCTTGTATATCATCCGCGAACTGATTGATTTCAAAGCGGAAAGTCGGCGGACAAATATCCGTCTCGGATTGGAATATCTGACAAATGTGATGAAACGCCGTTGCACAGCATTCCTCTTGTCTGATTTCATCGATCAGGGAAACTTTAAGAATGCAATGACTATCGCCAACCGGAAACATGATGTGGTCGCTATTCAGGTATATGACCGTCGGGTAGAGGAACTGCCAGCTATCGGTTTGATGAAAATTAAAGATGCTGAGACTGGACATGAACAGTGGATTGACACTTCATCACGTGCCGTTCGTCGTGCCCATCATGATTGGTGGGTGGATAAACAGGTAGAATTGCATGAGGCATTCACTAAGAGTAATGTTGATAATGTGTCGGTACGTACTGACCAGGACTATGTCAGAGCATTGATGAATTTGTTTGCGAAACGAAATTAATCGGAAAAATGAAAAGATATCTATTTCTGATAACCCTATTGGGCATATTGACCGGCAAGGCTGTGGCGCAGTCGGTGACAGTGGATGCTACCATTGATTCCCTGCAAATATATATTGGTGATCAGGCGAAGATTAAACTTCAAGTGGCGTTGGATGCGGACAAACAGGCTATTTTCCCTGTTTATACGGATACGCTGGTGCGAGGAGTGGAGATTATAGATGTTGCAAAGGCTGATACGCAGTATATAAATGATAATAAGCGAATGCTGATTACACAGGAATACACTGTTACATCATTCGACTCGGCATTGTATTATTTGCCACCGATGGAGGTGACAGTGGATAATAAAGCATATCGTTCGAAGGCGTTGGCACTGAAAGTCTATTCAATGAATGTTCCGTTGGATCCTGAAAATCCGGAACAGTTCTTTGGACCTAAAACTGTGATGCAGGCTCCATTTGTATGGGAAGACTGGTATGGAATTATCATTTGTGGGATACTGCTTATTCCATTTGCGCTGCTGCTTATCTATTTGATTATGCGTATCTGTGATAATAAGCCGATAATACGTAAAGTGAAAGTTGAGCCGAAGTTACCGCCGCATCAGCAGGCAATGAAGGAGATAGAACGTATCAAGAGTGAGAAAGTATGGCAAAAGGGTCAATCTAAAGAATACTATACGGAGTTGACGGATACTTTACGTACTTATATCCGAGGGCGTTTTGGCTTCAATGCACTGGAAATGACTTCATCGGAAATCATAGAGAAGCTGTTGGATATGGAGGATAAAGAAGCTATTGCTGATTTGCGTACTCTCTTTCAGACTGCTGACTTGGTGAAGTTCGCTAAGCATGCTCCGCTGATGAATGAGAATGATGCGAATCTGATTAACGCTATTGATTTTATCAATGAAACAAAAGAGGTAGAAGCTGAGAATGTGAAACCTCAGCCAACTGAAATTACGATCATTGAGAAACGTTCTTTGCGTACTAAGATATTGTTGGGCGTAGGTATTGCTGTATTGGCAGCTGCCTTGATTGGTGTGCTTACTTATATTGGAATGCAGTTATACAGCTATTTTGCTTAATTGCAAAATCAGTAGTAACTTCAATCGTAAATTGTAAATTGTTAAATAGTAAATACAATGGTTTTTGCCAATATTGAATATTTGTTTTTGCTGCTGTTGCTTATACCTTATATAGTATGGTATATCATGAAGCGGAAGAATAATGAAGCGACGCTTCAGATTTCGGATGCACGTGTGTATGCACATACGCCAAAGAGTTATAAGAACTATTTGTTACATGTGCCTTTTATGCTGCGTATTGTTGCTTTGGCATTAATTATTGTGGTACTGGCACGTCCTCAAACAACGAATAGCTGGCAAAACAGTGAAATTGAAGGTATAGACATCATGCTGGCTATCGATGTATCTACCAGTATGCTGGCAGAGGATTTGAAACCGAATCGTCTGGAAGCTGCTAAAGATGTGGCTGCGGAGTTTATTAATGGTCGTCCTAATGATAATATCGGTATAACTTTATTTGCCGGTGAAAGTTTTACGCAATGTCCGTTGACGGTGGATCATGCAGTGCTTCTGAATCTGTTTCAAGGCATTAAGTGTGGTATTATTGAAGATGGAACAGCAGTCGGTATGGGTATTGCTAATGCCGTTACCCGCTTGAAAGACAGTAAAGCGAAGTCTAAAGTCATCATCCTGCTTACGGACGGTACAAATAATAAAGGAGATATATCTCCGCTGACTGCGGCGGAAATAGCTAAGAGTTTTGGTATTCGGGTTTATACTATTGGTGTAGGTACGAACGGAATGGCTCCGTATCCTTATCCGGTGGGTAACACTGTGCAGTATGTCAATATGCCGGTGGAGATTGATGAAAAGACACTGACGCAGATTGCGGCTACCACAGAAGGTAATTATTTCCGTGCCACCAGTAATTCTAAGCTGAAAGAGGTATATGAGGAGATTGATAAGTTGGAGAAAACCAAGTTGAATGTGAAGGAATACAGCAAGCGTCAGGAAGAATACCGTTGGTTTGCTCTGGCGGCGTTCTTGTGCGTGTTACTTGAAGTATTGCTTCGTAATTCTATCTTGAAGAAGATACCTTAAAACAATGCATTGATTGTAAATTACTAAATTGTACATAGAAAGATGTTTCGATTTGAAGAACCTACATATTTATATCTGTTGCTCCTGTTGCCTCTTTTGGCAGCTTTCTACCTGTACTCCAATTACCGGAGACGGAAAGCAATCCGCAAGTTTGGCGACCCGGTACTAATGGCACAGTTGATGCCGGATGTATCTAAATATCGTCCGGATGTGAAGTTTTGGCTGGTGTTTGCTGCAATCGGGCTGTTTGCAGTATTGTTGGCACGTCCTCAGTTTGGTTCCAAACTGGAGACTGTGAAGCGTCAAGGAGTGGAAGTAATGATTGCATTGGATATATCTAATTCCATGTTAGCACAAGATGTGCAGCCCAGCCGTTTGGAAAAGGCTAAAAGGCTGGTGGCACAGTTGGTAGATAGGATGGAAAATGATAAGGTCGGTATGATTGTATTTGCCGGTGATGCTTTTACGCAGTTGCCCATTACAAGCGATTATATCTCTGCCAAGATGTTTTTGGAGTCTATTAATCCGTCACTGATATCAAAACAGGGTACTGCAATTGGAGCGGCAATCAATCTGGCAACACGTAGTTTTACGCCTCAGGAAGGAGTAGGACGCTCTGTGATTGTTATTACTGATGGTGAGAACCATGAAGGTGGTGCGGTAGAAGCTGCTAAAGCTGCTGCTGAGAAAGGTATTCAAGTCAACGTTTTGGGTGTAGGTATGCCCGACGGTGCGCCTATTCCTGTAGAAGGAACGAATGATTTCCGTCGTGACCGTGAAGGAAATGTGGTTGTCACTCGACTGAATGAGCAGATGTGTCAGGAGATAGCTCAGGCAGGTGATGGAATTTATGTGCGTGTAGATAACTCGAATGCTGCACAAAAGGCAATTACTCAGGAAATTAATAAAATGGCGAAAGCGGATGTGGAAACACAGGTTTACACAGAGTTCAACGAACAATTTCAGGCTGTTGCATGGATTATTCTGTTGCTTCTATTGGCTGAAATGCTGATTCTGGAACGTAAGAACCCGTTATTCCGTAATATCCATTTGTTTAAAAAGGAAGAAAGGTATGATGATGAGAAATAAAACTATCGGAATTATCTTGCTGCTATTGACGGCTGTATCGGCGTCTGCACAGAAAGCGGAACGTGATTTTATTCGTAAGGGAAACCGTGCGTATAAGGATAGCACATATGTGAATGCTGAAGTAAATTATCGTAAGGCGATCGATGTCAATCCGAAATCAACGGTTTCCATGTATAATTTGGGTAACACGCTTATGCAACAAAATAAGTTGCAGGAAGCTATGGAACAGTATGTTGCTGCCACTAAGATGGAGAAGGATAAGAGTAAACTTGCTCAAATCTATCATAATATGGGTGTAATATTCCATTCTGGTAAAGATTATGCGAAAGCAGTGGAAGCATACAAGGAATCGTTACGTAATAATCCGAAAGATAACGAAACACGCTATAATTTGGCTCTGGCCCAAAAAATGCTGAAAGACCAGGAACAAAACCAGCAAAATCAAAACCAGAATCAGGATCAAAATAAACAGGATCAGGAAAAGGAACAAGATAAAGATAAGCAAGACCAGAATAAACAAGACCAGCAAAACCAGGATCAACAACAGCAACCACAGCAACCGCAAGACAACCAAATGTCGAAGGAAAACGCTGAACAGCTCTTGAAGTCGGTTATGCAGGACGAAAAAGATGTGCAGGATAAGGTGAAGAAACAACAAGTAATTCAGGGTGGTCGCTTAGAAAAGGATTGGTAAATAATAAAAGATACGATAATATATGAGAAAATTAATTTTCTTATGGATAGCACTGATTGCAGTCAGTTTACAGGTTTTTGCTGACGAAAAAGTGTCATTTTCTGCGTCAGCTCCTGACGCAGTAGCAGTAGGTGACCAGTTTCGGCTGACATATACAGTGACTACACAGAAGGTGAGAGATTTCCGTGCTCCTTCTATCAAGGGATTTGATGTATTGATGGGACCCAGTCGTTCGCAGCAAAGTAGTATGCAGATTATTAACGGGGTATCAACTTCAACCAGTAGCATCACCTTTACTTATATTCTGATGGCTACGACGGAGGGTAGTTTCACTATTCCGGGTGCTACGATTACGGCAGATGGTAATCAAATGATTTCTAATTCAGTGCATGTCAAAGTACTTCCGGCAGATCAAGCGGAAGCAGCGGCATCTTCAAATGGAAATAGTAAAGGTAATGCTAGCCGTGCCTCTTCAGGTACTTCTATTTCCAATCAAGACTTGTTTATTGCAGCTACTGCAAGTAAAACAAATGTATATGAGCAAGAAGCTTTTTTGCTAACTTACAAAATCTATACATTGGTTGATTTACAACGTTTTGATAATGTGAAACTTCCTGATTTTAAGGGATTTCATTCGCAGGAAGTAGAGCTTCCGAATGATAGGAGATGGAGCTTGGAGCATTATAAGGGAAGGAATTATCAAACTACTATTTATCGCCAGTTTGTATTATTTCCTCAACAGTCGGGTAATTTAACCATCGAACCAGCGCGTTTTGATGCTTCTATTGCCAAAGCTACCCAAGTGTCAGATCCATTTGAAGCTTTCTTTAATGGAGGTAGCAATTATATTGAAATAAAAAAGACGCTAACTACTCCTAAGTTGACAATTGATGTTAAGTCGTTGCCGGAAGGTAAACCTGCTGATTTCTCTGGTGGAGTGGGAGAGTTTAGTATTTCTTCTTCCATCAATAGCACTACTGTGAAAACGAACGATGCCATCACTATTAAACTCGTGATTTCCGGTACTGGTAATTTAAAATTGATTGGTGACCCTGAAATTAAGTTCCCGGATGATTTTGAAGTGTATGATCCTAAAGTTGACAATAAGTTCCGTTTGACAAATGCAGGACTTTCTGGCAGTAAAGTAATTGAATATCTGGCTATTCCGCGTAATGCTGGTACGTTTAAGATACCGGCTGTCAAATTCAGCTATTTTGATATCAAATCCCGTTCCTACAAGACATTGACTACAGAAGAATATGAGTTGCATGTAGAAAAGGGTGAAGGTAATGCTGCGCAGACTATCGCAAACTTTACAAATAAAGAAGATTTGAGAATTTTGAATGAGGATATTCGCTTCATCAAGCAAAATGATGTGACTCTTTCCCAAAAGGGGGACTTTTTCTTTGATTCGATGGTGTATTGGTTGCTTTATTTGGTACCTGGAGTTGCGTTTATCATCTTCTTTATTGTTTACCGTAAGCAGATAGCTGCTAATGCCAATGTGGCTAAAATGCGTACGAAGAAAGCCAATAAGGTTGCTGTTAAGCGTATGAAGCTGGCTGGCAAACTATTGGCAGAAAATAAGAAAGATGTTTTCTATGATGAAGTACTGAAAGCTCTTTGGGGATATATCAGTGATAAACTGAATATTCCGGTTTCACGGCTCTCTAAAGACAATATTGAAGAGGAGCTTCGTAAATATGGCGTAGAAGATGCTTTGATTAAAGAGTTCTTGGTTGCGTTGAATGATTGTGAGTTTGCTCGTTTTGCTCCTGGTGATGATAATCAGGCCATGGATAAGGTTTACTCAGCTTCATTGACGGTGATAAGTAAAATGGAGAATTCGATTAAACATTAATTAGAAGGTTATATGATGAAAAAGATATTGTTTTTTACCCTTAGCCTGCTTATGGCGATGACCTCTTTGGGACAGGCTTCATCTGATACATTGCAGAATGCCAATGATTCAGTTTCAATAAGTTCTCATTCAGAATTCTCAGCAGTAAAGCAAGAGAATGGTGCGACAAAAGCAGAAGGGGATAGTGCATATCTGAAGAATGATTATGCTTCTGCCATTCAGATATATGAAGCTTTGTTGAAGGATGGAGAAGCTGCTGAAGTATATTATAATTTAGGAAATAGCTATTATAAAGCTGGTGATATAGCAAAAGCTATTTTAAACTATGAGCGTGCCTTATTGATGCAGCCTGGTAATGCGGATATTCGTGCTAATCTGGAAATAGCCCGTGCCAAAACCGTAGACAAAGTAATTCCGGTAGCTGAAATCTTCTTTGTATCTTGGACAAAGTCATTGATAAATAGTCTAAGTGTGGATGCTTGGGCAAAAGTAGGTATAGTTTGTTTCTTCTTATTATTGGCATCTCTTTATTTCTTTTTCTTTTCCAGACAGATTGTGTGGAAAAAAACTGGTTTCATTGCAGGAATAGTATTTCTGGTGTTTGTTATACTAGCGAATGTTTTTGCTTTCCAGCAAAAAAGTGAGTTATTGAATCGTAATAATGCCATTGTATTAACTCCCAGTGTAACGGTGCGTAGTACCCCCAGTGAGAGTGGTACCAGTTTGTTTATATTGCATGAAGGTCGAAAGGTGGAGATTAAAGATAACTCCATGCGTGAATGGAAAGAAATCCGTTTAGAAGATGGTAAAGTAGGTTGGGTGCCTGCATCGTCTGTAGAGAGCATCTGATAGCTATAATTCTTTCATAGTAAGATAGTTAATAATAGGCAAAAAGCCTGTCAAAAGGGAAAATATAAATACCCTTTTGGCAGGCTTCTTTTATTTTGTAAAAAAGACATCGAAAATGTTTGTTATATCTTTTTTTTTCCTTAAGTTTATAGCGTGATAAGTAAAACTCACAGAGTTATTAACCATTAAATTTATAAATATGAGAACAATAACATTTAATGAACTTCGCCGAATTAAAGACTCGTTACCCACTGGTAGTATGCATAGAATAGCCGATGAACTCGGACTGAACGTCGATACAGTTAGAAACTTCTTTGGGGGACACAATTTCAAAGAAGGTAAGAGTGTTGGAATACATCTGGAGCCTGGACCTGATGGTGGTTTAGTGATGCTTGATGATACTACTGTTCTTGATAGAGCTCTCAGGATACTAGATGAAATGAATGCCAGTGCAGAGCCTGTTCAAGCTTAAGAAGAGAAAGTAAAAATGAATCCCAATTGATAAACAAACAATTGGGATTTCTTATTTGTTTATAAAGTAAAAACTGTTGATTATGGAAGACAAGTTAGTAACTTTAGCCATTCTGACTTATGCCAAAGCTCAGATATTGAAAAATGTACTTGAGAATGAAGGTGTTGAGACCTACATTCACAATGTAAATCAAATACAACCTGTAGTGTCTTCGGGTGTGCGTTTACGTATAAAAGAAAGCGATTTGCCACGTGCATTGAAGATTACTGAAAGTTCTGCCTGGTTATCTGAAGAGGTAGTGGGAGGGAAGCCACCTAAAGTGGAGAAGGAGAGTAATAGGGTTTTAGTTCCTGTCGACTTCTCTAATTATTCGATGAAAGCATGTGAATTTGCTTTTAATTTTGCACAGAATATGAATGCGGAAGTAGTATTGCTACATGTCTACTTTACTCCGATTTATACTACTTCGTTACCTTATGGAGATGTCTTTAATTATCAGATTGCAGATGAAGAGAATGTAAAAAATATATTGCAAAAAGTTCATGCAGACTTAAATGCCTTATCAAATAAGGTTAAGGAGAAAGTGGCTTCAGGAGAATTTCCAAATGTGAAATATAGTTGTGTGTTGCGTGAAGGCATCCCAGAAGAAGAAATTCTTCGCTATTCAAAAGAATATCGACCACGTATCGTTATTATGGGTACTCGTGGTAAAAATCAGAAAGATATTGATTTAATTGGTAGTGTAACGGCTGAAATAATTGAGCGGAGCCGTGTCCCCGTTCTAGCCATACCTGAGAATACTCCATTTAAGCAATTGGCTGAAGCTAAGCGTATTGCATTTATCACCAATTTTGATCAACGGGATTTAATTGCATTCGATTCATTGATTACTGCTTTGAAGCCATTCCATTTTTCCGTATCCTTAATTCATTTGTCAGATGTTAAAGATACATGGAATGAAATAAAATTAGGTGGTATTAAAGAATACTTCCAAAAACAGTACCCGGATTTGGAAATACATTATGATGTTGTGATGAATGATGATTTCTTGAATAGTTTAGATAACTATATAAAAACGAATCATATTGATATTATCACACTAACAACATACAAACGGAATATATTTTCCCGTCTATTTAATCCTGGAATTGCTCGGAAGATGATTTTTCATTCTGATACACCACTGTTAGTTATATACGGACACCCAAGCTAAAGAAAATAGCGCCTATATTTTAAATCAATATCATGATTATGTTTAATATTAAACAATGATATTTCATCTCTACTTATTGCTTCCCTATTCCAATTAAAAGAGGAAATAATGAAAAAAAAGCCTAGTGACAGATGACTAGGCTTTTTTTATTAATCAAAATATGAGATCAGTTTACCATCTTTTCAATTTCTTCAAATTCTGGTCCCATATCTAAATTGTAATATACCCGGTATAAACCATTCATCCATAAATCTTTTTGATCCGGTTTCAATTCTCTTGCTTTCTCATAACAAGGTTTTGCCTTTTCATAGAAAGCTTTCAGAGTGGCTTGATCTTCCTTATATTTCGGATCATTAACATCTGTGGTTGCTTTCTCTGAGAAATCTTGTGCTTGTAGGCAGTAAACCAAACCTAAATTAGAATATGCTTCTGCATAGGTAGGATCTATTTCTGTCGTTTTTGCATAATATTCAATAGCTTTATTAAGTGCATCTGCTGCCTCTTGCTCCTTTTTCTCATTTTTCAGGTTGGTGTACATATTATGATAAAGATATCCCTTCACGTACAAATAGAATGTATTATTGGGGTCTTTAGCTAACATATCGTCAGCAAACTGCATAGCTTCATCATATTTGTTGTTATTGCTATAATAATCAATCAGATGGCCAAAGAAAAATGAATGTTGCGGATATTTCTGCAAACCTTCTTTCAAAGAAGCAACCCATTTAGCTGTATCGCCTTGTGCTTTTAAAGCTGTAGAGATAAACTCCATAGCATATTGACCTACTTCTTTATCATTCTGAGCATATGGAGCATATTTCAATACGCTTGGATAGTCTTCCATTTTAGCCGCAGCTAAACTTGCATAATATGCAATCTGCGGTAAAATAGTATCTGTTTGCAGGAAGTTTTCCTTCTCAAACATTGGGTTTTGAGCTATTTCAATGTAAGTTCCAAAGAAATCTAATGCTTCTTTGTTCTTCTCTAAATTATAGAACTGGATACCACCATTGATTAAGTTAGGTCGTTCAGCAATAATAGCAGCAGAGTTAGCCTTTCTGTATTTGTTTTTGATTTTTCCTTTTTCATTCGGAATCTGTGCAAGTTCATCGCATTTGAGATAGTATTTGCACATGTTCAAAGCACTATTATATACCTTAAGTGTATCGTAAGGTTTTCTTAAATAGGCATTTTCCATTTGCTTTTCATTACTTCTCTTTTGAATAAAACCGGCTACATCCCAAGTCTCAGCATTATCCTTTGTTTCAGGATTAGTCAAGGCTTGATTGATGAGCTGTTCGGCTTTATTAAAGTCCGGATTCACTTCATTCGCAATGCTTTTAGCTTCTTTCACAGTCTTTTCTTGAGCGAAAGTGAAGCCTGCAGCAAGCAATAAAATCACTGAAAATAATACTCTTTTCATGATAAATGTAAAATTAAAATTAATATTATGTCTATTCTTCATCTCTATTATTTATTTCATCTTCAGAGTTGTAGTTCTCCTCTTCTACTTCTACTATTTCACTTATAGATACAGGAGATGTTGGAGACGTTCCATCTATATCAACTGGTATTTCGTCTTCCAAACTCTCGGAAGTAACCTTGCATACTGAACCGATTTCATCGTTTCTCTTTTCAAGATTAATTAAGCGAACACCTTGTGTGGCACGGCCCATAATACGAACATCAGCTACTTTCAGACGAATGGTAATACCAGATTTATTGATAATCATCAGGTCATTATCGTCTGTTACAGACTTAATTGTTACCAATTTACCTGTTTTATCAGTGATATTCATTGTTTTCACACCCTTACCACCACGATTTGTTTTGCGATAGTCTTCAATATCAGAACGTTTACCATATCCTTGTTCAGAAACTACCATAATCGTTTCTGCTTCAGGATCTTTAATGCATATCATTCCTACTACTTCATCCTGTCCATCCTCATCAAGTGTCATACCACGTACTCCTGTCGCAGTACGTCCCATAACACGTACAGCATTTTCGTGAAAACGAATAGCACGTCCATTACGATTAGCGATGATAATTTCATTGTCACCGTTGGTCATACGCACTTCGATAACACGGTCGTCTTCACGAATGGTGATAGCGTTTACACCATTTTGACGAGGACGTGAATATTGTTCAAGCAATGTTTTCTTGATGACACCATTCTTGGTACAGAAGAAAACATAATGGCTGTTAATAAAGTCTTGGTCAGAAAGGTTTTTTACACGCAAATATGCATTTACAGCATCGTCAGAGTCGATATTTAGCAAATTCTGGATAGCGCGTCCTTTTGAGTTCTTGGTACCTTCAGGTATTTCATATACTTTGAGCCAATAGCACTTACCTTTTTGAGTAAAGAACATCATGGTGTTGTGCATAGTTGCCGGGTATATATGCTCAATGAAGTCCGCATCACGGGTATCTGTACCCTTAGAGCCTACTCCACCGCGGTTCTGAGCCCGGAATTCACTCAATGGCGTACGCTTGATATATCCCATATGTGAAATGGTGATAATCATTTCATCGTCTGCATAGAAATCTTCCGGATTGAATTCTTCGGATGAATAAACAATTTCCGAACGACGTTTATCTCCATATTTAGCTTTTACTTCAATTAATTCATCTGTAATGACTTTACGGCAAAGCTCGTCATTTGAAAGTATTTCTTCATAATAAGCAATTTGCTTCATTACTTCTTCATATTCAGCATGGAGCTGATCTTGCATCAGTCCAGTCAACTGGCGCAGGCGCATTTCTACGATAGCACGAGACTGGATTTCGGTTAATTGAAAACGCTCAATTAAGCCTGCAATGGCATCATTAGGAGTTTTTGCCGCACGGATAATGCGAATCACTTCATCAATATTATCTGATGCGATAATTAAACCTTCCAGAATGTGGGCGCGTTCTTTTGCTTTACGCAAATCGTATTGAGTACGACGGATAACCACTTCGTGACGATGTTCCACAAAGTACTTAATCAAATCTTTCAAGTTCAACAGACGGGGACGTCCGTGTACCAATGCTACATTATTTACGCTGAAAGATGTCTGCAATAGAGTCATCTTATAAAGCTTGTTCAGAACTACACTGGCATTGGCATCGCGCTTAATATCGATAACAATGCGCATACCTTCGCGGTCGGATTCGTCATTGGCATTGGAGATACCTTCGATCTTTTTATCGTTGGCCAGATCAGCAATATACTTAATTAACTCGGCCTTATTGACACCATACGGGATTTCTGTGATGACAATTTTGTCATGCGTAGAACTGGTTTCAATCTCTGCTTTAGCGCGCATGATGACACGTCCGCGACCTGTAAGATAGGCTTCGCGAACACCACTCATACCATATATATATCCTCCTGTCGGGAAGTCAGGGGCTTTCACATAATTCATCAGTTCTTCTATCTCGATATCGTTGTTTTCGATGTATGCAACACAGGCATCGAGTACTTCTGACAAGTTGTGCGTCGGCATATTGGTTGCCATACCTACTGCAATACCAGATGCACCATTTACCAAAAGGTTCGGGATACGAGTTGGCATTACGGTCGGTTCCTGCAGAGAGTCGTCGAAGTTGTTTTGCATATCAACAGTCTCTTTTTCAAGGTCTTGCATCATGTCTTCACCAATCTTTTGCAAACGACACTCTGTGTAACGCATGGCTGCTGCACTGTCACCGTCTACTGAACCGTAGTTACCTTGGCCATCTACCACCATGTAGCGCATTGCCCAAGGCTGAGCCATACGGACTAACGCTCCGTAAACGGAAGAGTCACCATGAGGGTGATACTTACCTAATACTTCACCTACAACTCTGGCTGATTTCTTATAAGGTTTATCAGACGTATTTCCCAGTCCCATCATTCCGTAGAGAATTCTACGGTGTACAGGCTTAAAACCATCTCTAACATCCGGAAGGGCACGTGAAACTATGACCGACATGGAGTAGTCAATGTATGATGACTTCATTTCCTCCTCGATGTTAATCTTTATAATTCTGTCTTGTTCAAGCATTTAAAAAGATTATTAATTATACATACTTTGGTTCATGAAAAACCACGCTAAAGTACTGCTTTTTTACGATATACAAAAGTTTTCGCGCATAAACTTTCTTTCAGAACCATTCTCTCGCCTACTTTGTTCTTATTAATATAATAAATAAGGTATTAAAAGATACTGGTGAACGGATATTAAACTGTGGCACGGGATTTGTATACAAACAATAAATAGAAGAAGATATTTGCTTACTAGAAATTATTAATGCGTATCTTTGTATTATAGTAACACCTTAAGATGAGGAAGGAGAATATTAAGTATGAATAATCAGTTTTCACAAAGAGTTTCTGATATTATCACCTACAGCAAGGAGGAAGCTAACCGGTTGAAAAATAGATATATTGGCCCGGAACATCTTCTACTCGGCATGTTGAGAGACGGCGGAGGGAAGGCTATAGAAATATTGCAGAAACTGGATATAGATCTGAACAGAGTTAAAAAACGTCTGGAAGGTTTTTTGAAAGAGATTGAAGATGATAACTTGTTGCCTGATGCAGACATTCCATTGTCTCCTATGGCAGCTAAGATATTAAAAATGTGTATACTCGAGGCTCGTCTATTAAAGAGCGCCACTGCAGATACGGAACATGTATTGCTGGCTATTTTAAAAGATGGTAATAATTTGGCCGCTACGGTTTTGGAGGAAAACAATGTAGATTACAAATCTGTGTTCGAACAACTTTCCATGAAAGCTAGTCCTAATGCAGGTATGGGATTCACGGAAGATGACGATGATGAAGAGGAAGAAATGAATATGTCTTCACGTTCTTCGCAAAGTGCTGGTTCACAATCTTCTACGCAAACGGCATCTAAGAAGCCATCTAATGATACTCCGGTATTGGATAATTTTGGTATGGATATGACTCGGGCTGCAGAAGAAGGTCGGTTGGATCCGGTGGTAGGCCGTGAACGGGAAATAGAGAGATTAGCTCAGATTTTGAGTCGTCGTAAAAAGAATAACCCGGTATTGATTGGTGAACCTGGTGTAGGTAAATCTGCAATTGTAGAAGGACTGGCATTGCGTATCATTCAGAAGAAAGTGTCCCGTATCTTATTTGATAAACGCGTGGTTATGCTTGACATGGCTTCCGTGGTAGCAGGAACTAAATACCGTGGACAATTCGAGGAGCGCATTCGTTCAATTATCAACGAGTTGCAGAAAAATCCGAATGTCATTCTGTTTATTGATGAAATCCATACTATTGTGGGGGCCGGAGCTGCAGCAGGTTCTATGGATGCAGCTAATATGCTGAAACCCGCATTGGCGCGTGGTGAGATACAATGTATCGGTGCTACTACCCTTGATGAGTATAGGAAGAATATAGAAAAAGACGGTGCATTGGAGCGTCGTTTCCAGAAAGTAATTGTGGAACCGACTACGGCAGAGGAAACGCTTCAGATATTAAAAAATATCAAAGAGAAGTATGAGGATCATCATAATGTGATTTATACAGGTGAAGCTTTGGAGGCGTGTGTCAAGTTGACAGATCGCTACATCACAGATCGCAATTTCCCGGATAAGGCAATTGACGCTTTGGATGAAGCAGGTTCTCGTGTCCATCTAACGAATATTACGGTTCCGAAAGAAATTGAAGAACAAGAGAAACTCATAGAAGAAGCCCGTCAACAAAAGGCAGATGCAGTAAAATCTCAAAACTTTGAGCTTGCTGCTAGCTATCGCGACCGTGAGAAAGAGTTTTCTGCCCGTCTGGAAGAGATGAAAACAGAATGGGAAGCTCGTTTAAAAGATGATCGTCAAACAGTTGGAGAAGAAGAAATTGCTAATGTTGTGTCTATGATGTCTGGTGTGCCTGTACAGCGTATGGCGCAGGCAGAAGGTATTAAATTAGCAGGCATGAAAGAGGAATTGCAGGCCAAAGTAATAGCTCAGGATCCAGCTATTGAGAAAGTGACGAAAGCTATTTTACGTAGCCGTGTAGGTTTGAAAGATCCGAATCGTCCTATTGGGACATTCCTGTTCTTGGGGCCTACTGGTGTTGGAAAAACGCACTTAGCTAAGCAATTGGCAAAGTATATGTTTGGTTCTACTGATGCGCTTATACGTGTGGATATGAGCGAATATATGGAGAAGTTTACTGTTTCTCGTCTGGTTGGTGCACCTCCGGGATACGTAGGGTATGAAGAAGGTGGCCAGTTGACAGAGAAAATACGTCGTAAACCTTATTCTATCGTACTATTAGATGAAATAGAGAAAGCTCATCCCGATGTATTCAATATCTTGTTGCAACTGATGGATGAAGGTCGTTTGACTGACAGTTATGGCAGGACAGTAGATTTCAAGAATACGGTAGTCATCATGACTTCAAATATAGGTACGCGCCAGTTAAAGGACTTTGGTCGTGGCGTAGGCTTTGCTGCACAAAACCGTACGGATGACAAGGAATATTCTCGCGGAGTGATACAAAAGGCCTTGAACAAGTCTTTTGCCCCTGAATTTCTGAACCGTATTGATGAAATCATCACTTTCGACCAGCTTTCGCTGGATGCCATCGAAAAGATTATTGATATTGAATTGAAAGGCTTGTTTGAACGCGTGGAAGCTCTTGGGTATAAGCTTGTTATTGATGGTAAGGCTAAAACGTTTATGGCATCCAAAGGTTATGATGTACAGTTTGGTGCCCGTCCATTGAAACGTGCCATTCAGACCTATCTGGAAGATGGGCTTTCAGAACTGATTGTCTCTTCCGAGTTGAATCTGGGGGATATGATTTCCGTATCTTTGAATGAAGAGAAGGAAGAATTGGAAATCAAAGCAGTAACTAAGTAAATATTATGCCTGTATATCGGTAGAACTTTTCTGACTATAGAAATTAGAATAAACAGTCAAAATGTCAGTCCATGTTGGACTGGCATTTTTTTTGCATTATGTTTGCCAAGTGATTAATATATAAATTTAAAATATAAATAAGTAGTATGCAAAAAGGAAACATTGGGGTAACTACCGAAAACATTTTCCCCGTTATTAAGAAGTTCTTGTACAGTGATCATGAAATTTTTCTTCGTGAGTTAGTTTCTAATGCCGTAGATGCTACACAGAAGTTGAAAACTTTGGCTTCTATTGGTGAGTTCAAGGGTGAAGTTGGAGATTTAACTGTACACGTATCATTAGGAAAAGATACGATTACTGTTTCTGATCGTGGTATAGGTTTGACAGCCGAAGAAATCGATAAGTACATCAATCAGATTGCTTTCTCTGGTGCCAATGATTTTTTGGAAAAATATAAGAATGATGCTAATGCCATTATCGGTCATTTTGGTTTAGGATTCTATTCAGCCTTTATGGTAGCCAAGAAAGTGGAGATTATTACGAAATCTCATAAGGAAGATGCTCAGGCTGTGAAATGGAGCTGTGATGGCAGTCCCGAATTCACTATCGAAAATATAGATAAAGCCGACCGCGGTACGGATATCGTGCTTTACATTGATGATGAAAGCAAGGAATTTCTTGAAGAAGCCCGCATTTCTTCTTTGTTGAAGAAGTATTGTAGCTTCTTGCCTATCCCAGTTGCCTTTGGCAAGAAGAAAGACTGGAAAGATGGAAAACAGGTAGAAACAGATGAAGATAACATCATCAATGATAGTAACCCGTTATGGACGTTGAAACCCAGCGACTTGAAAGATGAAGATTATAAGAAATTCTATCGGGATCTTTATCCTATGTCTGATGAACCTTTGTTCTGGATACACCTGAATGTAGATTATCCATTTCATTTGACTGGTATCCTTTACTTCCCGAAAGTGAAGAGTAATATCGAATTGAATAAGAACAAAATACAACTTTACAGCAATCAAGTATACGTGACGGATTCTGTAGAAGGAATTGTACCGGATTTTCTGACATTGTTGCATGGAGTGCTCGATTCTCCGGATATTCCGCTGAATGTATCCCGTTCTTATCTTCAGAGTGATTCAAATGTGAAGAAGATTTCTACATATATTACGAAGAAAGTGTCTGATCGCTTACAATCTATCTTTAAAAACGATCGCAAACAATTTGAGGAAAAGTGGAATGATTTGAAAATTTTTATCAATTATGGAATGCTTACTCAAGAGGATTTCTATGATAGAGCAAAAGATTTCGCCCTTTTCACCGATACGGATAGTAAATGTTATACATTTGAAGAGTATCAGAAACTCATTAAGGATAATCAGACAGATAAGGATGGCAATTTGATTTATCTGTATGCAAATCATAAAGATGAGCAATTTAGTTATATTGAAGCTGCTAAGAATAAAGGATATAACGTGTTGCTGATGGATGGTCAGTTGGACATTGCTTTAGTGAGCATGCTGGAACAGAAATTAGAAAAGTCTCGCTTCACTCGCGTGGATAGTGATGTTATCGACAATCTGATTGTGAAAGAGGATAAGAAAGGTGAAACTTTAGAGGCTAGCAAGCAAGAAGCTCTTTCGGCTGTATTTAAGAGTCAGTTGCCAAAGTTGGAGAAAGTTGAGTTTAATATCACTGCACAAGCCTTGGGTGAGAACTCCTCCCCTGTAATGATTACTCAGAGTGAATATATGCGCCGTATGAAAGAGATGGCTAATATTCAAGCAGGTATGAGTTTCTATGGTGAAATGCCTGATATGTTTAATTTGGTACTGAACTCCGATCACAAGTTGGTAAAAGAAGTTTTGGCTGACGAAGAAAAAGAATGTGATCATATTATAGCGCCTATTCAGAAAGAAATGAATGAGGTGGACAAACATCGCAACGAACTGAAGGATAAGCAGAAAGGTAAGAAAGAAGAAGAAATTTCTACTGTTGAAAGAGACGAGGTTAATGACTTGGATAAGAAGTGGGAAGAACTGAAAACAAGGAAAGATGAAGCATTTACTGAATATGCTGCTAAGAATAAGGTTGTCCGCCAATTGATTGACTTGGCTTTGCTGCAAAACGGTATGCTAAAAGGAGAAGCTTTAAACAATTTTGTGAAGAGAAGTATCGAGTTGATTTAAATACGCCTTTTATTCACCAAGTATATGTCAGAGCATTGCAACTTTAAAGAGTTGTAATGCTCTTTTTTTCGTATAAATTGTATAGGATTGCTTGTTTTTTTGCGTTGGATACGTTCAATTTCGAAACAATTGCATATATTTGAGCTTTGATAATATTTATTTTTCAGCTCAGGAGTTTGAAGTATGAAAAGGATTTTTTTGCTTTTATCGTTTTGTTTCTTGTTGCTACCTATATTGCAAGCCCAAAAAGTGGGACTTGTATTGAGTGGTGGTGGTGCGAAAGGTATGACGCATATCGGCATTATTCGAGCTTTGGAAGAGAATAACATTCCCATTGACTATATTACCGGTACATCTATGGGAGCCATAATAGGTTCACTTTATGCTATGGGGTACTCTCCTGATGATATGGAAGCTTTGTTGCGTTCGGAAGACTTCAAGCGTTGGTATTCCGGAAAGGTAGAGCCGAAGTACGCTTATTATTTCAAGAAAAATCTCCCTACACCTGAGTTTTTTAATATCCGTTTTGATTTTAAGGACTCTCTGAATGTCAAACCACAGTTGCCAACCAGTATGGTTAATCCTATTCAAATGAATTTGGTTTTTGTGGAACTGTTTGCTCGTGCTACAGCCGCATGTGATGGTGATTTCGATAAACTTTTCATTCCTTTCCGGTGTATAGCTTCCGATGTATATAATAAGCGGCAGATTGTGCTGGGAAAAGGTGATTTAGGTGATGCAGTTCGTGCCTCAATGAGTTTTCCATTTGTTTTCAAGCCTATTGAGATAGATAGTGTACTGGCCTATGATGGTGGTATTTATAACAATTTCCCGACTGACGTGATGCGGGATGATTTTCATCCTGATATCATTATTGGCAGTGTTGTTGCAGCCAATCCATCCAAGCCAAAAGAGAATGACCTCATGAGCCAGATAGAAAATATGGTGATGCAGAAAACGGATTATTCTATTCCAGATTCTGTTGGTATCCTAATGACATTCAAGTATGATGATGTGAACTTGCTTGATTTTGACCGTCTTCAGGAACTTCATGACATAGGCTACAATCGTACTATCAGTATGATGGATTCTATAAAAAGTCGTATTCATCGTAGAGTAAATGCGGATAATGTACGTTTACGCCGCCTGGTTTATCGTAGTAATTTGCCGCAACTTTATTTTCAGAAAATTTATATTCAAGGGGCCAATTCGCAGCAACAAGCTTATATCCAGAAGGAATTTCATGATGAAGAAGACGAGCCATTTACTTATGAGGATATGAAACGTGGATATTTTCGTTTGTTGGCTGATAACATGATTTCTGAGATTATTCCGAAGGCGGTATTTAATGAAGAAACGGATATGTATGATTTGCATCTGAAGGTTAAGATGGAAGACAATTTTTCTGTTCGTCTGGGTGGTAGTGTATCTACAACGAGCTCTAACCAGATTTATTTGGGTTTAGGATATCAGAATCTTAATTATTATGCCAAGGAGTTTACATTTGATGGTCAATTGGGTAAAGTTTATAATAATGCACAACTAATGGGGCGCATAGATCTGCCTACACATATTCCTACGTCATATCGGCTCATTGCGTCTATTAGCACATTTGATTATTATAAGAAAGATAAGCTATTCTCCAAAAATGATAAGCCTTCTTTTAATTCGAAGGATGAACGTTTTTTGAAGTTAATAATAGCTTTACCGTTTTTGTCGAATAAGAGAGCCGAATTTGGTTTTGGCATTGGAAAATTGCAAGATAATTATTTTCAGTCCAGTGTGATTAACTTTGAGGAAGATCGTTCAGATAGAAGTGTTTATAAGCTTATAGGAGGTTCTATCAGTTTCTATGGTAGCACATTGAATGCTCGTCAATATGCTACAAAAGGATATAATGAGAAGTTGATAGCCCAAATATTTTCAGGAAGAGAAAGGTATACACCGGGAAATCCTACAGAATTAGCTACTATTCAGGAACGACAATCGTGGTTACAGATTTCTTACATGAAAGAAGCATATCATAATATGGCGCCCAAATTTGTGTTGGGCTGGATGGCAGAAGCGCTGTATTCATCGAAGAATTTCTCGGAGAATTTTACGGCAACTATGATGCAGGCAGCAGCGTTCTCACCAACTCCGCACAGTAAATTGATGTATAATGAGGCTTTCCGTGCTAATCAATTTTTGGCTGCCGGCGTTAAGCCTATGTTTGTTTTCAATGATATGTTTCATATACGGGGAGAATTTTATGGCTTTATGCCTATTTTCCCGATTGAAAAGAATACGCAGAATAAGGCATTTTACGGAAAAGCATTTTCAAAGGTAGAATATATGGGAGAAGTTTCTGTTATTTGCCAATTACCTTTCGGGGCGATCTCAGCTTATGTAAATCATTATAGTTCACCGAGAAGGGAGTGGAATGTAGGCTTGAGTATCGGTTGGCAACTGTTTAATTACCGTTTCATCGAATAAATTTCTTCAAAAAAAGTTTGTGTAAAGCTTGCAGTTTCGGAAAAAGTCCGTATCTTTGCACCCGTTAAACAAAAAGGCCGCGTA
>NZ_CAJLKP010000008.1 GCF_905207245.1 uncultured Bacteroides sp.
CTATCCCAGACAGCCAATCTTTATTAACCTTAAATCTAATACCATGAAAAACACAGTGCAAATGTAGATGTTTTATGTTATACAACATAGTATTTTGCAAACTTTCTGCTTTTGTTTAACGTATTTTAGATTTTAAAGGGCTTTACCCCCATTTTTGGGGGATAAAGTATGAGTTTATTACGATTTAGTTATTCAACATACAGCACTAATCCTTTCAGGTATTCTCCTTCGGGATGATAAATGTTCACCGGATGGTCGGCGGGTTGCGTCAATTGATGCAGGATGCGTACGCTGCGTCCAGCCATGGCAGCAGCCGTGAAGACAGCCGTGCGGAAGTTTTCCTTGCTGACGGCTTGTGAACAAGAAAAAGTGAATAGGATGCCGCCCGGTTTGATTTTCTCAAAAGCCTTTACATTCAGTTTGCGATAGCCTTGCAGAGCATTGCGCAAAGCATCCCGGTGTTTAGCAAAGGCGGGTGGGTCGAGGACAATCAAGTCATACTGGTCGCCCATGCGGTCCAGATATTTAAAGGCATCCTCGGCAAAAGCAGCGTGACGACTGTCGCCAGGGAAATTCAGCTCTATATTCTTGTTGGTAAGGTCAATTGCCTTGGCAGAACTGTCTACCGAATGTACCAGTTTGGCATTGCCACGCATGGCATAAACGGAGAAGCCTCCTGTGTAGCAGAACATGTTCAATACAGAACGGCCGTTGGCGTAGCGTTCCAGTAGAGAGCGGTTTTCACGTTGATCTACGAAAAAGCCTGTCTTCTGGCCTTTCAGCCAGTCGATATGAAAATTCAATCCATACTCCATAGCTACATTATCCGTGCTGCCACCTTTCAGAAAACCATTCTCCGGGTAGAGGTCGGCTTTGAAAGGCAAGGTCGTTTCAGATTTATAGTAAATGTTCTCTATTTTATCCCCCATCACTTCGCTAAGGGCTTCTGCTATATCCATGCGGTCGAGGTGCATGCCGGCGGAATGTGCCTGCATCACGGCGGTGCGGGCATAAACATCTATAATCAGTCCGGGTAGGTTGTCCCCTTCGCCATGTATCAGTCTGTAAGTATTGTTGGTCGGATTTTCGGCAATACCGATGCTGCGGCGCATCTCGTAGGCAATGCTGAGCTTGCGTTTCCAGAAATCAGAGTCGATGTTTTCGTCTTGATGGAAAGACAATACGCGTACGGCTATGCTGCCAATCTGGAAGTGTCCTTTGGCGATGAATTCTTTCTTGGAAGTGTAGATTTCAACTACCTCACCTTCTTCGGGTTCACCGTCGAAGTGGGCGATGGCACCGGAAAATACCCAAGGATGAAAACGCTTTAATGACTCTTCTTTACCTGATTTGAGATATACTTTGTACATGCGATTAGTGATTAGCAATTATGGATTAGTGATTAATGATTCGTGGTTGGTGAGCGGTTCGTCCGGTGCCAGTTCATAATCACCGGTTGTTTTTAATTCCTGTAATTTGTTGTAGATGTTGAGACATGCCCATGCATCTGTGGCTGCGTATTGCTTTTGAGGCTCAGTCAGGTTTTCAGCCTCCCAGTTGGAAAGGCGTTGTGACTTGGAAATCTTTTCTCCGAACAGGATACCATAAATCTTCTGCAAACTCTTGTCCTGTATGCCGAACATGCGGACATACTCTTGCAGTTCGATGCAAGCACGTTGTTCAAAAGGAGCACGTTTGTGCAGCATCATAAAATCATCCCGTAACGAAAGGCCGATTTTGGTAACTGACGGACTTTCCAATAATGAAATGATAGGCAGTGTCAGTCCTGTCTGGTTCAGGCGGAACAGAAAGCAATCCTCTTCTGAGGATACTTGCAGCAGGGCTACCTTATGCGATTGCCCTTTGGTGAATGACGGGCGCGTTTCGCTGTCAATTCCCAGTAAGGAATATTGTTTGAGGTAGGCGACAGCCTTTTCAGCTTCCCAGGGGGTCTGGACAACGTGTATCCGCCCCGGAAAGAGTACTTTCGGCATGTCTTTGATAATTTCTTTATTGATAGTTTTCTTGATAACCATAATTAAAATCTTTATTCATGATGATGTCCGTGACAGTGGCAATCATCATCGTCGCAATTGCATTCATCTTCCTCTTCTTCGTCAGATTGGCAGTATTTCACGTCGTGCAAGGCGCGAAGGGTGTTCACCAATCTTTGCCCCCAATATTCCTTGAATTGTTCCTGGCAAATGGCCAGCGAGTCGTTCATTGTTTCATTCAATCCCAGTTGGAAGACGAAAATGAAATCTTTGATAGCCTGGTAAATATCCGCCAGGTCTTCGGAAATATTCTTCTTGATAGGCTGGTCGCTGTAGACCATGTCTTGTATGAATACATCCAGGTAGTCATCTTTCTCGGTAAGAATACCGGCAAGGTTGATGCGGAGCACTTCATATATCTCCTCTGTTACATAGGTTTCAGGTTCTTCATCACCTATCATTTCTGCTTCGGGCAACATGGCTGCCTTAAGGTAGAGTAGCGGAAGTATTTTTAATGAAGTATCGACGAATGTGTCGCGTTTCATTGTCTCCGCCTGTTCCAAAAACTTGCAAAACTCTGCGGCTACGGTGACAAATTCCACTACATTACGGTCGAATATCACTTGGCTTTCTTTTTTCATAATCTACTTAATTTGAAACGCAAAGATAGTGCAAACCGAATGCAGAAGCAAATTTATTTGCATTTTACTGAGATGCTGTCTCATTTATTATCACATGATATTCATTTCCCCTGTTTCTTCTCCGGCTGTTGATTCCGAGCTTGTGGAGTGCACGTCCGAAGTGGGCTACTTTGTTGATGGATAGTCGGTCTTTCGTCTTTATGGCTTCGTCGCTATCATCCAGCCAGTAGCGTTCTCCTTTTGAGATGGCACTCATGGCCTGGGCATAGAGTTGCCGGTAGTTTATGGAGACATTTGTGCGGATAGGTCCGGTCACTTCTATGCAGATGAAACGGCGACTTCCCGATGGGTCGGTTAGTAAATCTTTCTGATTACTGGTACCTATGAAGGAGGCGTAGCGGCGTATTTCTTGAATGGCGGTTCCTCCTTGCAGCACTGGGATGAGAAAGCGCAGAGCCGAGATATGTGCTGCTTTGTTCTCTTTCTTTATCTTTTCCATTAGTGCATCAGTTTCAAGGATGCTGAACGATTCTTTACCGGTTTCACGGTCGGTGCGTATAAGGGTTAGTTTCATCGTGATTATTTTAGTTGTTATTTTAAAAAACGGCGCAAGTTACGAAAAAAAAGACAGACCAGTGTTGAAAATTAAATTTTAAATATTCGGAAAGGCAGAGATGCAGCTACACTTATCAATCCCAGAAAGCCGCCTTGTCAGGTTTGCATATAATCTTAAAGAGAACAAGGCGGCTGTTCAGGTAACTATTATAAACTATCATACAATTGACCTAATCTTCAAACTTTTGTTAGAACATGAAAGTAAAAGTGGCCTGTATCTTTTTGTTTTGGTAGATTTTGCAAGAAGCATCATCCGATTGATTCAACAGCCCTTTAGATAGGGAAACACTTAACATGAAACGGTCAATCTGAACACCTGCACCATAAGTCAGGCTGTAATTGAATCTTTTCATATTACCCCACTCATCGTCATCATATATATTAGTGAATGTTTCACTCTGTTGGTTTTCAGTTACTTTGACCCGTGAATACAAACCTATGTCAGCCGAAAGACCACAAGTGACATAACATCCGATATGTTTTGAAAAGTCCAGTCTGTATATCCCTTGTAAGGGAATTGAGAGAGTGACTTGGTCAAAAGACAGTTTCCGCTCTGTTTCCGAATCTGGTTTACCCTTTTGCGCGTAATACCCTACGGATAATCCGGTATGAATACCCAATCCAAAGAATCTTGGGGCAAAATATTTGTCATAACGGAATCCAAGCTGAGCACCGGAAATCGGTCCTTCTCCCAAATAGCCACGCTTTTCTGTTATTCCTGTACTTAGATATTTCCACTCCCATTCTTGTTGCAAATACTCAAAGGAAATGCCCCAATTGGTATGATTCATCTTTATCCGAAAAGGATTTGTAATAATGCGTCCCTCCACATCGGGGCAACCCACATCTTTCTTCTGCCCTTTGACTTCCTTTCTAACAGCCTGCGGATCCTTTGAAAATATAGCTGCTGCTTCGCGCGCCGCAAGGTTGAGGTAAGTCATGCATTTGATTTGTCCCTGCCCTTGTTTCTCTATTCTGGCAGTGGTTGCATTGATTTGCTTGCAATAAATTCGATAAAAGCCGTCTGCATGGTGCACAACTTCGGTAAGAATCAGTTTCTGGACGCCCAATAACTGTCCGGCCTCCAGGCAGGCCTCCTTCTTAAAGCCCGGCCCGTGGGTAGCGATTATAGTAGAAATAATCATATCAATTTGTTCCCAAGCCAAAAGAGTATATTCTTCATTGTCACCTAAAATAAAACTGATTTCTTCTCTTACGCGCACTTGGTCCTGAGGAGAAAGTTTAAAGTTACTTCCAAGAGGTGTTGTAGGACTAATTACAGCCACCAGATCTTCTGCCTGTAAAGACATAGCAGACACAAACAACAGAACGAATAATAAATTTAATTTTTTCATGGCATTCTTTTTTTGATTGTTAATTCATATATAGTTTCTCAGTTATTTTATTGCTGACCGTTATTCTATACAGATGGGCACAATTTCCTCTTTATAGTATTTATCGGCAAGTTTCATCATAGCATTTATCCGGTGCATTTCAAGTTTCATCCGCATTTGCGCATCTTCCTTTTGGTCACTGTCATCTTTTCTTTTTTTATCTGATATTTTTCTTTCAAGCCGGTCTATCAGTGCATTGGCTTCTTGTGCACATTGCGTTGTCCTGATTTCCGAGTAAGCGAGGAACTCCAGAGCTTCCTGATAGTTTTGCCCTGCATCTAAGATTCGAGCCTGTCGGATAGCTTCCTTGCAATTGGAAGACAAATACAGTTGATAATATACTTCCGATTGTTTGATGGCTTCTTCATAGCAAGATGTCTGTTCTGGTATGGACATCAGGAGAGCGATTGCCGGTTCATAGTTATTTCTTTGTGCCATGAGCGCTGCCTTTTGGAAGATATGCTGTGAATTGTTTTCATAATAGGTTTGAATGATATGTTGCCCATTTTTCAGAAAGTCATTGTAATCTTTATCAGAAGTGGAGATGGCAACCAATGCATTACTGATAGCTGCACGCCTGTTCTTGCCTGTACCCCGGTATCGTTTGGAGACAGAGGTGAAGATATGGCCGCTTTCCACATTCCTTAGATTCAGAGATAGTTTTGCATTGATCATATATAGTTTGTCCACTCCGCTTTGCAGCACGTTTTCTTCTTCAATAATGAACAAGGGAACCATGACAAGCCCGGATACTTTGTATGCCGACATATGGCCGGAATGGGTCATGATGTCCGTTACAATACTTTCCAGATTTTGCTTTTGATGTCCATCCAGTTCTGTCTGTGCAGGGATGGTTATGGCAATGATATTGTTGTCAGCCTGCCCAAAGCTATGCTGGCAGAACAAAACCATTGTGATTAGAAAAAGAATTCTTTTAAAATCGTATACAGGCTCTATGATTAGGGTCAACTGCCCGTTATCATCAGTATATCCCCTGAAATCATCCTCAAAGGCGTACTCTTCTCCTAATTGCAGTTTCGAATTATACTGATTTGGAAACTGATAATCTAACGTTATACATATCTTGTTTTTCCGGTCAGTGAATTCAATATAGGGCCAGGTATCTGAACCTATCTTAGGATTTATCCGGTAGGTGAAATTTTCCATACCATAGAAGTCGATGCAGTTGCCCGTATAGTCATCGTTGAAGGTGATGGCGGTATGTGGGCTTACATGTTTTCTTTCACTATCGGAAGGAAGGATAGCCCATCGTCCCCTGATTTTGGAACGTGCTATTTGTATTGCTTTACGGTGGTAATGAAGCAGGAGAGTGGCAATCAAGATGTTTAATGCTAATATGATATAAAGTAATATCATAACGCATAGATAGAAGATGCCGCCCCTGCCGGTTTGGATGTTCAACTGCGCCATAATTTGAAAGGATGCGAGGGCAGTGGAATAGAGTACATACCAGACTGGATTATCAAGTGCACTGAATACAATCAATAAGAAATAGCTTATTGATAATAGATAGACGTAGAAGTCCGGTTCGGTTTCATTTAGATAAATGTTTGCTATAAATCCCAGAAATATAGCAGGAAAGGTGAAAGTGTTTCTTTGCATAACTGTTCGATTTTAGGGTTTAACTTTTCATTTTTGCTCTCTCGGTATAGTGCAAAGATGAAAGGTTTTTTCCCTAAAAAAGAAAGGTAATCAAGGTATAATCAAATTACTTTTTTTACCTGTCTCTGCGCTGCTTAAAACAAAGAAAGGAGAGTAATTGAGGATGATAAGGTATATCAGGAAAATGAATTTTACCTGATATTTATGTAAATAAAAGAGTAAAGCCGGACTGTTCGGATGTACTGAACAACTCTTTCCACAGTGCTAAAATCTCTTTTTTAACCGGATGTCTGTTTTCTCCCGAAAGAATTCTCGGGAGTCTTTTATTCTTGCCTCTATCTTTATAGTCGGAAACATTGGCATTATTGACGAGTTTTCTTTCTTTAGAATCTTCTTCGGGATAGTAGGATAATATCAATATCTGCTGAGGGGTTAACTTCGGACTGGCTCCTGACATACAAACAAAGGCAACTTTCTCATATATCTTGTTATTGGGGCATTCAGTCTGTATCACTTCATTGAAGAATACTTTATCGTGAATATCTATAATGATTTGCCGCAGGGTGTTCACTTCTTGAAGATAATCAGGCCTTAATGAATTAGCCACTTTTTCCGCTAACCTGTCATAAACGTTTTTTCTTACTTCCTTGAAAATAGCATATACTTCATTTTTTTCATTTTCATATCCGGCAACATCTGTTTTAAACCGTTCTTCATCTATATCAGATGAAAAATACCGATCTGTTTTCTCCCGTAATTCTTGCAGATTGCTTGTGTCACAGTTCAGTTGGTGCGCTTCAATAATATGACACCAGCCTTCGACAGCTTTTCTCATCCACATCCTTTGCGTGTTGAGTGCTGTAATTCCGGCTCGAATGCTTTCGTCTATTTCCTGCTCGTGTTCGTTTAAGAAAGTATATTTGGTTTCTTCGTCTTCGGGAATCTCTTTGAATTTATCGAATTTCAGATAATGATACACAGTAAGACGGGACTCCAGCGATTTTATATAACTGGCCTTTTCCTGCTTTCTGGCTACTTCTATTTCGTATTTTTTCCGCTTCTCGGCCTCTTCTTCTTTTTTTTTCTCTTCAATAATTCTTTGACTTTCTTCCGCTTTCTTTTTCTGCTCATTCAATTCCTTCTCTTTTTCTTCTCTTTTTTTGTTCAAGTCATCAATCTGTTTTTTTAACCTCACAGTAATCTCGTCCTTCTGCTTATGTGTCTTTTCAATCTGCCTTTTATATCTTATTGCTAAAACAATGAAGATGACGAAAAGAGCAAATGCACCGGCGACAGAGAGCCATTCTGTGGCGCTTAATACCGTTCCTTCATCATAATTCGTGACCCATACGGGAGGGACTCCATTCTCTATCAGACAAACGCCTATGTCGGAGGAACAGACATAGAAATTATTGTTCATCTTGAAGGAGGAATGGGGGTGGAAAGGAATGTCGGAAAAATAGGGTAGGTGCGGTTGGTACGAATTGGCTTTAAGCGTATACCATGCTATTCCTTTCGGGGGCAGTAGATACAGGTTGCAACCCCCGTCGTTTTCCAGAACAGCCAGCTTTTGGGCATAAGCGGGAATTGAATATTTCCGCTCAACGGTGTTGGAACGGTAGTTGTAAATATAAACATGGTCGCCGGAAGAAATCGCCCAGGTGTTGTTGCAGGCGGAGACTGACAGTATATTTGTCGGGCTTTCTACGTCGGGCCGGTTTGATATTTCACTTTTAATTGAATTTCTTCCTTCAAACAGACCAAAATTCAACACCCCTACCTTGTAGCCCTGTGCACTTGCATCGATGGTTGATATATATCCGGTCTCATTGATGTCGTCCAGTAACTGCCCGTTCCATCTTAGTTTTATCTCTTCCGGTTCTTGTGTGCGGGATATGTACCACAAATGATTTCGTGTTCCCAACAGTAAAGAGTCTGTCTTGAAGACTTTCATTGCGGTGACTTCATCATCGTCTAATATGGCTTTATGCTTCCAGTCGGTCAGTTGGATGGTGGAGTTGACGAGGAAGATTGTTTTTTTAGGAGGAGAACAAACCTGTAAGCCACTTTCGGTCAGGAAATACAATTGCTCATGGGCATAAGCCATCATGCGTACCCTCTGATGACGGGAAAGTTGTCCCAGCCTATGGGCAATCCTGTCGTTCATACCCAGCATGTAAAGGTTGTACTGATTGTCGAGAATGAAAATTTCGTTGTCATTTTTGCGGCAGGCTGCCATAATTGTTTTTCGGGTTGAAGAGATATTCTGGTGCGGATAGACTTTAATCAGCTTGTCGTAGCTGACGAAATAGTATCCGGTCCGGGTTTTCAGGAAAGAATTTTTGTCTTGCAAGCTGGCTGGTATGATACAGCGTTCGCCGGCTACTATTGCTTTTGATTTTTCAAAGATGCGATATTCATAACAGGGGTCTTCACTCCAAAAAAGAAGTTTTGCCATGCCTTCATTATCGGATAATTGCATTGCGCTGTGATTATCGGCTTTTCCTTTCAGCATGGAGTTTTTGCCTAGTACATACAGCGTATCATGGTTGTCGATGGTGGAATAAAAATAGTTTCCTTTATATAGGCGCGTATGGTTGTTTTGGTTTATATCCAAATGATAAAAGCCGTCGCGTGCGGTATAATAAAGTGAACCATCGCAATCGGGATTTAATGTGATAGAGCGTATCGGGTATTCCGGCATGCCCTGTATGGCATCCCTGTCGGACGACAATTCCATTGCTACATCTCCCGGACTTTTGTCGGAGAGCATTTCCTCTGTTATTTTCCAGAGCCCGTTGCTGGTAGCAATATAGCGGGCTTTATCTTTTGGAGAATAAATCCAGTCGTAAGCAGAATAACGATTGAGTTTTTTAGGTGAAATATTTGTGGTGTCGCACAGGAAGGTTTTTATAACCTGGGCTTCCAATAGGTCTGTTCTTATCTCTACAAGTCTGATACCTTTATTGCGCACACTGACCAACAAATGCATTTTTTGTCTGTCGGTATAGCCGAGTGATTCGATTTTATATATTTTATCACCGCCTTCGGCCACTTTAACCGCACGAATCAGGGAGTCGGGAATAAAGAAATAGATGCTTCCGTTGTCTGCACTACCCAGCAATAGCGTATCGCCTGTAGCAGTGGTGTTTATGGATGATAGTGTGGTGCCGAATGTCCAACTGTCATGCTTCAATTCAGGAAATGATACCGTTGGTTCAGTGCAGCTACATAGCAGCAAAATGAGTAGAAATAGATAAGATTTCGCCTTAAGTGGTGTTTTCATAGCACTTTCACAAATGTATATTTACTGACTTGACTGATAAACAGTGGCAAGTTATGGAAAAAATGTCAGAAAACAAAGAGAGGAAGCGAAAACATTCCTTTCCAAGCTCTTATGATAACATACCCGATGAGGTGGAAAGGAAGCTAAACCATTCAAGAGCGGCGGAGATTTCTTCTGTTCAATCGGATTTGAAATCATAGCTGGTCGAAATATTTTATCTAATATATGTGGCTAATATATTGATTATTAATTAGATAAAGTCTTTTGATCACCTATGATAATATATCCGCTGGGACGGGATGCCCGGTTCGTCAGTTGTCGTTTTCCTTGCCAGTACTGTTCTTGTCGTTCCATTGTGCTTTTCTTCCCCTGTTCTTCATGTATGAGCCAGACAATAAATGTAAGGCAGAATACCAGTATGAGATATCCTGCCATGATTTCAAGTTTAATTTTTACTTGTATCATCTTTTTGTTCTATTTGCTTACCTTTTTAACCTCAACCCACACTACTTGGTTTTCGCTTTGTGCACATTCATTTTATCAAGGTCTCATGTGTCAAAACTAAGGAAACTTTCTAATAGATAACTTTGAAATCCAATCTATATTATAATAATCCCATTCTGATACTGGTAAATAACCCTTAAGTAAAGGGTTAGATTCTCTCATTTGACGAAAATAAATTGTGTTAGAATTTATTTCAACTATAATATCATAAAATTTTCTTGTATGGCTAATTAATCCCCATTTTCTAAAATGACAATTATACCAATGAGGAGAAAAATCTAGATCATCGCTTTTATTAATAGGTATACAGCACCTTATTGCTTTTGGAATAAAAATTTTCGTATTATAGTGCGAAGGATTTCTTTTACAATAATTTATCCAAAGTTTTCTACAGTCTCCTTGCTTGTTTTCTCCAAGTAAACAGATATGAGCAACGTATTTTTCAGACATCTTCGGATCATAAAAATAAGCCATAGCACATCCCGAAAAATCACAGCTTATAGCATCCTGTCCATCAAGAACTCTATGAAAGTTTATTTTATTCTCTTTATATGGTATAAACCATGAATAATACTTCCTTATAAAGAAACCTTCTTCAGTCCAATTATCATTTATGATATTTCTAATATTTGAATTCCCAACATCCTGGCGTTCTTTCATGAGAATAACATCATCTATGATGTCGCCAGACTTAAGACTTTTGAAATAATTCAATAATAATCCCATGTTTAAATAGAAATATTAAATAGAATGCTCTAATTTCATTCTATTTAGGTTAAACAATCAGTCCTTATATCTCCAACTTATTATATCAAAATTATACTGTATTTCTATCACCTTATCACTTTCTGCATTTGTGAGACACTCAACAATTAATCTGATATTGTTTGTTATTGCATCTCACAGTTGTTATAGAATGCTCTGAGCAGTCCGTCGATAATCTCCGATAGAGTATTTTCTTATAGCTAAATAATTCCAGATATTACTCATCCCATTTTTTAATGGTTCCAATATTCTGCCACCATATTCTTTCAAAAGCAGCAAATTCTTTTTCAACTCGGTGTAACAACTCCTGTTTCTTATTTTCAGACATGAACCCGAAGTAAATACTATTGCGCACAAGTTGTTTGATTTCGTAATAGCCAAGACCATAGCGCAAGGTGGCCAACACATATTGTTGTGTTAAGTTCGTGCGCAAAATACCCGGATCATCTGTAGAAAGAACAGTAGGTACACCCGCCTGTCGATAAAGCATAAACGGATGTGCATCATCCTTGACACCAAGAATAAACTCGTTGCTTGTCAGATTAGTTTCAACCGGTATCTGTCGCTTTCGCATGGCATCCAGTAACGAAATACTTCCTTCTTCAAATGCAACATCAACACCATGCCCGATACGGTCAGCTCCGGCAACAAATACCGCTTCACGGATGTGGCTGCACATTTCTTCCGGCTCAACCAGCCCCAATGTCAATTCCCCTGCATGGAGAGAGGCTTTTACACGATTACCCGTAGCCTTATCCAGATAGCGGAACATTTTCATGTGAGCTGTGTAATCGGTCATCGCTATTTCACTGTTCTCAGCAGATACTATATTTACACCCACTAATTTACTCCTTTCACGTAAACAACTTTTAAATGCGATGTAAAGTTGGGCATAGACTACAAGCGGAGCTGCGTTGCGGCTGGCATACCCTTGATAGAAGCAGACCGGAGCACGGTCATATCCCGATGAAAGGGTACTATGAATGTCTATGCTGTCGATGTAGGCAACATACTTGTCAACCCACTCACTCATTGCCGGTATCTTTTCCCATTCTTTGAAAATATCGTCCAGCACCTCGTCTGTTCCTTCTCGTCCCTTTGTCCGCTCCGTGTCTTCAAGAATGGCTTTTTGCAATCGGTCATTATAACGTGCATAGAAGTCATTTCCGCAAAGAGCATCAATCTTCGCTGCATTGATACCGGGCGAGGAAAGCATTATCTCCAGATACTGCACATTTTCACGCGCCGCCCGTTTGCGCAGTTCCTGCATCAGCTCTACCGTATGCTTTCCTGCCACGGCATTGAACAGTCCGAATGCACCAAAGAAATATTCGTCTGCCCCCAGCGGAAACTTTCCCGGATTAAAATTGCGGATAGACCATTTATCAATCAATGCCATACGGGTATTGTGCAAATTCGGCATATCCGGCGAAAGCCGTAACATCTCCTTGCCTTTTGTGCTGTCTTTGGGTTGGTAAAGTTTACCGGTAGCCATATCCACCCATAAACCGTCCTCCGCTGCGAATTTAAAATAGTTCTCAGCATAGACTGCTCCGGTCAGGTGATTATGCAAGTCGCCGCCTTTCGGCATTTCGGCAAAAAATTGTCGCAGACGGTTTTCGTCCTTGCATATAGTTGCAAAGTATTCGCTCACCTTAACGGAATCAGGTTGAGCATAAGCCGTTACGATGCTGAATACACATAGGAACGATAATATGAAACAAAAAGATAGTAATTTATTCTTCATCTGTACCAAATTTTGATTATGTCGTCATTGGATAATATTTCCCGTCTCTCATGGAAAGAAACTGCCTGCGTTGTTCGCCACGTGGACTTTTGTACCCGATATGCATCCAGCTTGGAAGGCCTTCTTCATTCTCGCCTTCAGAAATCAACTGGTCGAACGGACGGTTAGCCAGAAACCTTCGGCAGAAACTTTTAAATTCGGTCATTTTCCCGTTGAGTGGAATCAAGTCGAAAGCATAACCATGACAATGTGCCGATGTTGTTGAACCGCCAACGACAGCATTAAGTGCCGGACCACGATAACCGGACGAGATGCGAATACCGGGTGTACCAAGCCCTGCATCAAGACAACATTCAGCCCATGCTTCACGTAATGGGTCCAGTAAAGTTTCTATACTCTCCACGATATGTGCTAAATGCTCGGCTCCCGGCGTATTGTCTATACCCTTAGCCTTTGCTGTTTCGGAGCGCGTACATTCTGAAATGCTAAAATATTTCATATTTGTTTACTTAAAATTGTTGTCATTACAAAGTTTATCTCTTCTCATCCGTATTTTCAAAGGTCATCGCCAATTGTTTCAATTCTCTGCACAATCAAAAATGCCGAATGTAAGACGCAAACCGGATAAAGGCGGAAGAACGCAAATACACGTTCCTCCATCTTTATCGGTCTCTTATCAGTTTCTATTTACTGGAGTTGTCCAATTTCAAAGGTTCAACACACGATGCCATTATATCCATCAGTTTGCTCAGACCTTCAGTTGGTTGCTGCTGACGGGCTGATACATGTACCTGATACTTGGCTGTCTGGTTGGTAGAACGAGTATTCTCGCGCGAAGAGGAAACTTTGCCGTTCACGCTGACCGAACCGCTGGCAAAGCATCCGAACTTGAAATTCGAACTGGCACTCACAGAATTTTCAGTATTAGTCGTTTCTGTTGATTTTTCGGTTGTCGTAACTTCCATTTGGAAATCAATCTGTACATCATCAACAAGCAGTGAGGGGAGTGGAACAAGCCCAAGGAATGGAGCTTGAACTTGAATGTCCATAGGTTGGGTGCTTCCTTCAACCGGTCTTTGAAGATTGAAATTCAACAATCTCGGAGTTTTACCATCATCTTGGAACCCGATTTCAGTCATAAACTCGAATGCGGACTTTGCCAGCTTCTTTTGTGAATCACATGCAGCAGTGAGCGGAGCCGCGATAAGTTCCGCAATGGGAAGTCCCTTGAAATTGTTACTTACATTGTCTGCCATAATCAATTAAAATTTAAATGTTAATAAAAGTGTTATTTTTGACCTAATCATTGCTGTCTTGCAGTGAAAAAGGCGTAATGGTCTTATCGTATTCGTCAATGATACGCGACAATCCTTCGGGTATCGGTTTTGACTCGAATTTGATATGTACCTGCATTCTTGAGTTATCTTTCTTGCCGTCGAAACTGATTTCAAGGTTTGAGCGTTTCAGTCGATTATTGAAATGTGCAGCGTCTTCACCAGCCTGAAAACCTTCCTGCGGTTGCTTACGCCGCAATTCAGAAGAAACAATCTGCACCGAAAAATCCATTTCCACTTCTTTTACGTTGATAGTCGATGGATTGACTATCGAAATCAGGGGGACATCTACGGCTGTCTGTTCATTGATATTAAGCCGCTTGGTTATCGGATCACCTTTCGGAGAAAAATAGCGGCCCAATAACTCCACATTACGTGTTTCAATCATCTCCATTGCCGTATTGACTGAATGTTGTAACCCTCTTACCAAATCAGATAAGGTTTGAGGAGCATTTTTTTCATTATTCCAATATGCCATAATTCTTCATTTTAAAAGTTACTAAATCAATTTATTACATTCGTACAACAGACGATTTACACCTTCAGCATCATCTTTAACTTTAAAGTGAACGGTGATTTCCATCACATTCTCTGCATCGGCTTTGATGCCTTCCATATTCATTTCAAGTTCCGCATGTGATATGACATTGTTCGCTTCTAAGATATTGGGCATGGAATGGGATGATATGTCGCCAATCTTGGCCTTGAACTTTATCTCCACATCATCCATCACCAAGTTATTATGTGAAACTAATGCCATCAGAGGCACTTCAAGGTCACGATCTCCAATCTGTACTTTTCGGGTGACAGGTTTACCTTCCTTCGTCCAAAAATGGGAAAGGTTATCCATCTGCTGAGCTTGAAGCATACTGACGGTGCTGCCGACAGCTTGTTGCAAACCCTTCAGTATTTCAGAGAAGGCAAATGTTGTTCTTTTACTGAATATGCCCATGACATTTATATTATTTTCAATTACTATAGAGTTGGCCTATCTTTTAGATAAAATGAGGAATACTACTATATCGTTTATTTTGATGTTCAACAATAGTTCGCTCACACATCCCTGTTAATGTATCGAAACATAATGAGTACATTCTATTGCACGATGTTATTAATCCGCAAACTTGAAACCTATTAGATGTATTAAGGCCTCCATTGCATTTTATTGTTATTTGTCGAACGATATCGTAATCAATGGGATTAAATAGAAATAAATGCTTAATCTCTTTCTGATACCTATACGTAAATTCAGTCCATACATCCTTGCAATCTGATAACGCTCCATCTTTACAACTTATGTGACAAACATACCAATTGCCTCTAAAAAAAAATTTAGCCATATAACATCCTGAGAATTCATAACTTATAGCATCCATATATTGAGTTATAATCCCAAATGTGATAAAGCCTTCTTTATAAATAACACCAACTGGACCTCCGAATGAATACACGATACTATTACTTCTAAATTTATTCCGTATATTATCGTCATCTATTGGAATATTTTGCGTACTGTCAGGTATTATATATGGCCATTGGCCTATGCGGTTATTTTTTGATTGTATTTCCGCTATTATCTGTCCATAATTATTATAAAAATAATTCTCATCCATATTGATACTTTTTATATGTTTCTTAAAAAGCAAAAATGGCACGCCCATTAGCATCTGTTCCATAAAACCACTCTTGTTGTTTTCCATTAGAAACAACTATAGTCCAATAATTATTATTAAACTCTGTTGAGGAATAAAAGACATTCTCCAAACTTCTTGCGTTGAATTTCTCGCTGTTTGCCACCCCGTTCATTTTATCCTCCAAAAAAGTTTTTCCATCTGTGCTCTGCGATGTTGTATTTCCCCAAATCATCAACTTCAGTTGGTCAATGGTAGGTCCAAACCATTTCTGGCAGGTATTCGGTACTTGGGGAAGGTTATCTGTAGGAATGTTTTGGCCTCCATGGCTAAATTTTCTTGCAGCATCTTTTAAAGCGACCACCAACCCATGATTATACGGGGCAGCCGCCAATTGTTCCGATGTAGTGAGAACTATCCCAATGCAAGGATTGCTGCTGTCATTGGTATAAGTGGATGATATATTGCCGTCGGCATAAAAATAATCCCCTCTGGCAATAGATTTCTCAATATCCGTCGTATTACCTGCATATATCAGTTTCTTGTTATATTTTCCGGCTACGGCAGTTATGACACTGCTGTATGTAACCGTTTTCCCTCCGGCAGAATAAGAAATAGCCGGTGTCACACTTCCCGGCTTTACCAATGCCCTGAAACATCCTTTTGAATCCGTATAAGGAGTAGTGACATTTCCTATTTTCTTTTCAGCTATGGAAGATACAGCACCATAAGCTGCATATCCACCAGAGTACGGAGTCCGCTGACCTTTCAAGTCCAACACAATCAAGGCTAATGAATGTTGCAGTGTAAACGATAAGGTCTTTTTATCTGCCGACAACGTACCGGTGGCAGTCATCAGATCATTGTTGGTATAAAGCTCATGGGTGCTTTGGTCTGCAGCGACTTCAAAGTTGCTGATAATATCAGCAATGCTCGCAATCGTTTTACCGTCCATCGCTTGACGGTAGGGATAGTATGCAAAAAAAGAAACATTGCTGCCGGAAATGGCAGAAACGGCTTCAGTTCCGACTTTTTCCCAAGTTTTTGAACTATTATTATATCTATAACATACGTTCTTACTGATGACTTTGCCATCCTTCACGGCATAAATGCCAATCTGGTCATTCTCGGCCAACGTTGTTTTGAACTCATCTTCATTGTCCGTTGCGCGGGTTGTGGGGTTGGCCGATTCATATCCGGTTGTAGATACCTTTATGACGGGTTCAGCCGATATATTCTGACTGCTTAATAAATCGTCTTCCTTGCTGCAAGATGACAATCCGGTCAATGCCGCGACCAATAATAACAAGGTGTATTTTAATTTTTTCATACTTCCATGAGATTAGTTTACCGTTCCTGATTCTGTTGAGTCTTCCTGTTCTCCCCAACTGATGTCGGAATTTGTTTGAATTACTTCCACATCCAGATACTTGGACATCACAGTGATTTTATACGTATGAACACTGCCGACAGTCAGATTGGCGTCACCGCTTCCGGGTGTCCAATAATAGGTATTCCCATCGTAAACCACCTTGATGAATTTTTGGTTCGCCATATCTTTCGGAACAATCATAGCCTTGTAGTCGCTGTTGTTCGTTTGCCTAAATGGTGAGACATAATCAAACGTATTACTGCTACTTGTGAAGTTCCCTTCGCTATATGTAAAGTTGTTGCTACATAGGATTCCTAAGCTTGTGGCATCGGTCATAGGGGTTGTTCCATCGTTTTGCAGCAGATGGATGATGACCTTTGCCATTTGGTGTTTGAACGTAAGCTCTTTTGACTGGCTCGTATAAGAAATTGAGGTTTGATCCGTTTTCAGTACATCGCAAACCATATATTTTTCACCGGTACTTTGGTCTTTCAACTGGTCGTTGAAAGTGAAAGCGGTGGGATACCATGCCGTCACCTGCTTGGTTTCGGCGGTAGAGTTCCAATAAAAAGGCTGCGTTGAAGTCAGCTTACCATCCTGGCTCATCTTGTAATCTTTGGTTTCGTCGCCAATCTTTACTTTCACTGTTTCAGTGCCGTCCCATTTACTCTCTCCATTTGTATCTTCACTGACTCTGGTTGTCGGCATATTCGTTTTTACAGAGGCTGTAAAAGCAAGCGGATATTTGCCATCCGTCAGTTCGTCCTGCGTACAGGCGGCAAACATCAGGAGAGATGCCAGTGCGCAGGCGGTTTGTAGTATTTTTAATTGTTTCATATCGTTGTCTTTTATATCTGTTCTTCTTTTTGTGCCACCGAGTGCAGCGACGCACTCAGTTGCTACCTTATAGGGTGGCTCGCTTCGGACTTACGCATCGGTGTTCGGCGGTGGCTGTTACCATTGCATTCTTTAAAGCACTACCCGCTGGATGCCGACGAGCTGCGCCTGTGCTCCGGGAGCCGCATAGATTTTCACAATGGCCGGGAATGAATGGTCGCCCTGCGTGGCAGGTCTGCCATAGCAGAAGAAACGGTAGTTCACGCCCTTTACAATCTGTTTGGAAACTCTTTCGGGGGTGTAGCTCACGCCAACGAGTCCCTTCATTGCTTCCTCAAAAATGCTCTGGTCTTCGGGCGTCAATTTCTGGAAAGGAGACCAGCCGCCACAGGACACTGCGTCAAGGTCGCCTGCCGATTCCACATGGAAAGGCAGTACTTCTTCATAAATCGCATCGTCGAGGTCGAAGCTGCGGAAGCGTGCCAACTGGATTTCTGCCTTGCCGGGGCGCAGGAACTGGAAGGTGAAGCGCTGAACTTCGGGAGCGCCGTATTTTCCGGTTTCTATCGGAAGGATTTCGCTGTCCAACAGTGCCACTTCGCCGGTCAAGCGGACCGGTGCGTAACGATAACCCGTACCGCCCATAACGATACGCTCGATTGTGTAAATTTCACCTACTTTCATCATCTTGTTTTTTTAGATATTAAACTGAAATTTGGTTCTAAGAGCCGGATGTCTGCCTCCAGCCTTGTTTGAGAGAGGGTCTCCACGGGATTGCTCCTACGGAAACCGGAACTGTTCATGATATGTCTGTTCTTTACCAGTGCTGATATTTCCCGGTTCATAATTTTATATCAGAATACAAATTATTTTTCCGGTTTTCTTATCTCTTCCATTACTTCGCCACCGGTCTTCCTCAATTTTTCATTATTCATCTTTGGCAGTTTCAACGGCTTCATATCCTCCGCCAAAGGAAGGAAATACCTGTAGAGGGGAGCCTTTTCCAATACAGCCTGATTCTGATAGTATCTTTTGTATGCCGGCAGCAAATAACGCGGCACTTGGTTGGCGTCGGGTATAAGTGCGTTCAAATATCCAGTGTCCGAAAGCAGGAAGTTGATGAAATCCTGAGCATCCGTCAGTTTCTGTCCACTCAGCCCGGCTTTAATACCGAGCGCATCCACCCATCCTAACGGATGAGAACCCTTGTCCGACAAAGGCCAGTCGCGTATGGCAATATCTGTCGGTTTCAAGCGGACACCGGTCAGCTTGTTTATGGCTTTGAGGATTTCGTTGGACGATTCGGCATAACCTACATGCACCCTGAACTTCCCTTTGACAAAACCTTCTATTCTGGCGGTCGAACTGTCGCTGGACAAAGAATAAACAGTGTCTGTGAGATGCAACAGACGCCTCATGTTGTTCACTGTTGTTACATCCGGTTTTTCCTGTTGCAAGGCGATGCCAACATCCGCCTTGTTGCCCTTGTCGTCATACAAGCCGTCCGCATACATTTCGCCGCCGGTCAGGCCACCGGACAAGTCCGTTGTCAGAGCCTTGCTGTCTATTCCCAACGCCTTTTCCAGTTCGTTCAGATAAGTGGCGTTCCTGATGGCCGCATCCTCCTTGTGATAGAACAGAAAATTGCCGCATATCCAGTGGGGAAGCACATAGAGTGTCCCGTCATGGTATGCTATGCCATCGTAGTTCATAGTATCCGTTCTTGCTTTCAGAAAATTCTGGTCGGGATAAGCCATGACGCTGTTCTTGCGGATTAACGAATCCAGAAAGATACAGTCTATTTCGAGTACATCCGCCTGGGTTGCATACAATCCTCCATGATAATATTCTATCGTTCCACTCCTTCCATCTTCTATTTCAATTTGCAGGTCTATATCAGGATATTGCTTCTCGAACAAGCTCTCTATTTTTTTGTAATACATATCCGCATCGGGTATATACGGATACAGGCAGGCTTTCAGTTCCCGTTTTTGGGCATCCGCATGGACTGCCGGAAGCAATGCCAGCAGGATAAGCAGAATGCCGCATTTTATGATGGATAATGTTCTCATGTCAATTTGTTTTTAATTGGTAATTGCTATTTATTGTTTTTTTGACAAGGCTTGCATCAGCTTTCTCATCTCTTCCACGGCAACCGATGCTTCAAGGTCTGCATTTGCCGGTTCGGATTTCTTCTCTTCGCACTTGTCGCCGGTAACGATGCCGTTGGCGAAGATGCGGTCTGGTGTTTCCAATAGCAGGTTAAACACTCTTCTCTCTGCATTTTCCATCAACAGCCAGTCGATGTATTCCAGACTTCCGTCCTCCATGCGGATGAGGTCGGCGGCATTCAATTCTTCTACCCGGACCTGTCCCCGTTTCGTTTCCACCGGATGCGACGGAGTAAGGTAAAGCTCCTTGCCGCTTTCCGTCCTGATGACTACAAGCATATCCACTTGGCTGGTGAAGATGTCCATGACGCGGACAAAAGGCACGGACTGGCCCCGCAGCATATCACCCGGACGGATGGCCTCGATAGCCATTTTAGAGCCGTCCGCCATGCGTACAAACGTGCCTTCGGCAAGGCATCCCCAACACCAGTCAATGTATTCTATCGTGATGAAGTTTCCCACCAGTCCGGAAGTATCTCCGCTGGCGATGGTCACCCGCTTATCCCCGGTCGATGTCTTGAAATCAAAAACGGCTTCCATCGTCAGGTAATTGGTACATCCGATAGAGTCCATGGGAATATAGGAACCCCAATCTTCAAGAAATTCCCAAGAGACCTTGTTCCCCTCAAACGTCCATTTGCACTTGTCATGTGCCATATCCATGTAGGATGCCTGTATCTCGCATTTTGCATCTCTCCCTTTCACCGTGAGGGTTACTTCAGGGACAGTAGGATAAAGGCTGCTTGTTTCCTTGAAGGTGATATTACCTTTCATGGGCAGGAAGAAAGGCACCATGGACTGGTTGGCAGACTGATGGGCATTATAGTGCGTCTTGATGTTATAAGTATAGTCGGACTTGCCTTGCCCTTGCCAGCAAGAACTGTTGTTTTCAATGGAAACGTTTATACAATCGTGTTTTTCTTTGGACTTGCGGGAAGGGTCTTGGATGTCGTATTTCTCTATCACACTGTTTCCCTCCAGCAATTCGCCTGCGACAACTGCTTGTATCTGTTTGTCTTTGTTGACTGAAATTAGCGTGGTGTAAAGTGCCACCTTGGCAGGATTATGGCTTGTGGGAATATCCACGGCAGCTTCCATGCAGCGGAGATTTTTAAACATCACCACATTTGCACCTACTTGCTTTCCGGTGGAAGTGTCTATGGCTTCCATATTCACGACACTACAAACCGGAGTTTCCTTGAGGTCTATCCGGGAAACATACGAAACCACTCCGTCTGCCTCTTTCGTGAAGCTGAACATTTTGTTTTCCGCCGTGAAATCCTTGCCGATGGGGAGTTCCGTCACCACACCATTGGCGGCAGCCTTCAACGTGTCGGTCCAATGCTTCTGCAATGTCGGATATTTTCCCAAATCCTCCATCGTGACGAATTTCTGCTGCAACAGGTAACGGTCGTCCTCGTTGCACAAGTTCAGCGGGCGGAGGATGCTGTTGCTGCTGCCCCCGCTCTTGCCTTTCAGGCATTTCACGGACGAACAGCCCACGGGGTAGAAATCCGCACCGATTTTAATGCCGGTCGTGAAACGGATTATAGCCTCTCCCTGTATCTCGCCGGTTACAGAAGATTCAACTTTGATTACCCCGTTTTTGCCCGGTGTGACTTCTATCCCTTCAAACTCCTTTGATATGCCGCCTTTCTCCATGTTGAAAACCTTCTTATCGAAGAACGGGCTGGTACAGACAAATGAAGTACCTACAGGAAAGGCATTGCTGACATCAATACGAAAAGTGTACTTGCGTGCCTGTTCCGGCTGGAAGAAGCGGAAATTCCATACTGTCTTATTTCCCAACATGAACTCCATACTTCTGGTTTCGGGTATCCTCATGCAGACGCATGGATTCTCACGCACCCAGTAGGCGAAGTCTGCATGGTCTGTAAAGTCCGGCAATCCGGTCACCGGGTCACCGGCACTATCAGAGGCTATGGCAAGAAGCATACGGCTGTCCGACTTCTCCGTGGGAAAAAGGAATGGCGTTTCCGTAATGCCATAATCACCGGGGCTTACCTCGGACAGGCAAACACTATCAGCATTGCTTTCTGTTTTCAGCTTGTGTGCAGACCATTGCTTCGGTTTTGTAAACCAATCCGGTGTGATTGCATACAGATGGATGTAGGCAGTCTGCTCTGATGTGGAAATGTTTTTCGTCCGCACATAAACCAACACATTGCCTCCTTGCGGTGGTAGTGGCTGGGAAACATCATGCAGGTACGACCAGCTTAAAAAACCGATGGGGTCTTCCATGTGGTCATGTACGATGACATCCGGAGACCAGAAATAGGATTGCGGGTATAAACTTCCTCCCGTATCCTTCAGTTCATCTCTAAGTAAAATCAAGTTGTTCAACATAATTTATCTTTTTATTTGCCAAAGGCAATTGTTTGTCACAAAACCACTTTATTCTTTATCATATATGGGATGAACGGGATTATCCCAGCGGATTCTCCTCCTGGTCCTCATCGGAGCCGCCTTCCGGCAAAGAGTCCTCAGTGTCGGGCGAAAGCTCTATCCATTCCAGCTCGTCGCTGTCAACGAGGGCACGGGTGTAGGTGCCGTTGCTCAGTCGGGTACGTTCGGGGATGAACTCCACACGCACGGCTTCCACCTGTTTGTCAAAGTCGAAATCCTTGAGGTCCTTCACGCCATGAGTGCTGAGCACGTAGCGGAAGTAACCGAGTCCCCTGATATGGACGCTCTTGCCCTGCGCCATGCGAGTGTGCATCACGCCTGCGATGTCGCCCAGCACGGCTTGAACGTCGGAGTTACTTACTGTGGAGATTTTCGACAAATCTTTGGCGATGGTCTCCGTTTCTATGGGCTTGCCCTGCACAAGTGCTTGGGGGTAATAAACCGCATTCTTCTTGTTGAATGATTTTTTCCAGAATGGCATAAGCAATCGTTCTAATTTTGTTAATTATTTTACTTCTTATTGCTCGTTTCCTCAAAGAGGTGTTACAGATAGCTGTAGAGGAGGTGCTACTTTGAGGAGGTCAAGGTAGTACATCGAGCGTGTCAATGTACTACTTCGAGGAGGTCAAAGTACTACCTTTACAAGGTCAAGGCAGCGGCTTGTCTGGGGAAATGATTGATTTTCTCATCTTTGTCTGATATTATTATTCCATTTCAGCATTGCCGTTACCACCGGAAACGTTTGTCCATCCCTCAATTTTGCATCCGCTCACTGTCAGGCCGGTCTTCTTCATGGTAATGGTATAGGTATAAGAAGTTCCGGCAGCAAGTGCTGGCTGGATATCATTTTTATTGACATAGGTCTGCCCACCGATAGTGGCACTGAATGTCAATGGACTCGATAAGCTTTGCGGATAGAGAATCATGGTGTAAGTACGGGTCTTACCTGTGTTATCGTCCTTTTTGACATTGTCGGTAATCGTCCAGTTACTTTCTGCCATTGCCGTTGTTGAAACTGCGGCTGTTCCATCCGTAACCTTGAATGTACCCTCATGCTTCAATCCGCCCAGTTTATAAACTGCGTTAAACACTTGATCGGCAGTAAATCCGTCCGTAGCCGAAGTATTCAACACAAGTATCAGACGTGACATTTTGTGCTTGAACTGATAGTCGTGGGTAACATCCACTTTTTTGAACTCGACCGTGGCACTGCTTCTTGAAGCCGTTGCACCACTGGCAAAGAGGTAATCGAATGCTTCCTGCTTCTCAACGGTGGATTGGTCTTTCGTATCGCCTCCGGTAACGGTTCCGTCTGTTCCGGGCAATGTGGCGGCATCATCAGATGACTGGTACGGGCTGTAGGCGGCGAAAGTCACAGTCTCACTGGCGTCCTGAAAGAAGATGCCTCCCGATGCCGCCGTAAAAATTCCGGTTGTTCCACCACTTTCTACTGTGTATTTTACATTCTTGTAAAGGGTTGCCATCGTGCTGGTGGGTGCATTCGTCACCATCACTCCAATGGTGTTTCCCGCTGACCAGGAGTCGTCAACGGCACGGGTCACGGGACCGTCAATTCCTGCCGTAATCCGTGCTTCCACCGGGCCATTGTTCACTTCGTTCTCATCGTTGCTGCAAGCTGCCAATAGTGTGGCGGCGGTTGCAATTAGTAAATACTTTGATTTCATTATGGTCTATTTTTTTATTTGTCATTAAATGGGTTCGTTCTTTGCTTAGTTGGCGTCCACTTGTCCGCCATTTTCTGCATTCCAAGGGTCTATCTGTCCGGTTACTTCCACGCCCGTGCGGTTCAGCTTTACGGTGTAGGTATATTTGCTTCCGGCTGTGAGTGCCTTGCCCATGTTCCAGATGAAGGGAACATCGCGACCATTGTTCAAGTCGAATTCAAAGGTGCGGTCGGTAGCGACATCGGGCAGCAAGATGGCTTCGTAAACGTATGCGTCAGCTTGCTTAAAGAGGGTGATGTCGGCAGTGTTTGCGGCATCAGCTTTCAGTGCGCCTGCGGTGAGGTCGAAGGTGGCGGTGGTGTTCTGTGCATTCACCTTTACTGTCAGTCTGTTCATCTCATCAGCACTGACTCCTGCACCTGGCTCTACGGTCAGTATTACCTTACACAGCTGGTGCTTGAAACCGAGGGTGATGGCCTTGTCCGTCTTCTTTTTCCCTTTTACGTCATTGGAGTACAGCAGGTCGAGGGCTTCCTGGTTGGTCTGTGTGGCTAAGTTGACGACGTAGAGGTAATGCGTTGTCGTTTCCTCTTTTATAAGGTTCCCCTGCGGAGAGTAGGCACAGAAATCCACCTCACTGTTATCCATTGGATAGTAGATGGTGATGCCGCCGGGTTTGAAAGTTCCGGCAGCGGTTGCATCCACCACGTAGCGGATGTTTTCCGCTCCTTCGCTGATTTGCTCCGGCACTAACGATTGTCCGGCTTTCACCATAAAGATGCCAATGGCATCCGTTGCCGACCAGGCCTGGTCGATGGCACGGGTTTCCGTCACTCCCACGGAGGCACGGAACTCTACGGGCACGGGCTGTCCGTCCGCCCTGTCAGCAGGCTCATATTCGTTCTCACTGCAAGCGGCAAGTGCAAGTGCCGCGATTGCAGGAATCATATAATTCTTCATTGACTTATAGTTGTTGTTATTCTTCATCTTTATTCATTTTTATTCGGCACTGCCGGGCTCGCCTCCGCCGTTGCCTTGGTTCCAGTCGCTGATGCTGGCAGTTACGTCAAGACCGGTGCGGTTGATGGTGATGTTATAGATGTTCTTCTCTCCGGCATTGAAGCTCTTCTCGTTGGGGATGTCCCAATAGAACATCTCACCGGTGGAGAGGGTGAACATAAGTTGCCGTCCCGTTGTGAGGCTTTTGTGCGTCAGGTCGTCCGGGAAGAGGATGGCTTCGGCAAACTTGCCGTCCGCCTTGGTCAGCAGGGTGATGGTGGCAGATGCTTCATCGAAGCCGATCCCGTCAATGTCGGGGTCATAGAGGGCAGTTTTCCACTGCTTGGTGATTTCCACTTTCAGGCCTGCCAGCTCGTCAGTGCCGACGCCATTGCCGCCGATGATATTCAGCACCAGTTTAGTCAGTCGGTGGCTGAAGTTCAGTTTGACTACCGGCTGGTTCTTGTTATAGGTTGTTCCGCCCGGCTCCGTGTTGCTCTTTGCATGGGCGGTCATCAGGTCGAGGGCGGCTTGCGAGCTTTGGTCGGTCAGGTCGGCTGTCCACTTCTCCGCCACGTCCTCATAAGGGTACCATGCACGGAAGTCCACATTGCTGCCGTCTATGGGGAAGTAGATGACGGTGCCGAACGGGGCGAACTTTCCGTCTCCCGCTTCTGTCTGGTAGGGGATGTTTTCCACTCCTTCCAGAACGGTTTCTGTTTCTGCTCCTGTTTTCAGCATATAGATGCCTATCCGGTCGTTTTTGTCCCACTCCGTGTCGTGGGCACGGGTCTGCACATGGATGCCGCCTGTCACTTGCAGGGCTACGCGTCCGTCTGCCGGTGCGTCCGTCCCTTCATTGTCGTTGGTGCAGCCTGCCGTCAGTATAAGGGCGGCTGCCATTCCCCATAAGGAGATTCCTTGCCTCAGTCTTTCATTCATATTGTCTTGCTCTTTTAATTTTTAATTTCTATTTTTTAGTATCTTCAATGTATCTCTATCTGCCCGTTGTCCACCACCGCCCAGTCGCTGATGGAGGCGGTGAAACTGCCTTCGGCGGGAAGTTCCAGCGTGGCGTCCAGCGTCAGGGGTTCCATGTCCGTTCCGCCGAAGTTTTTCAGCATTTCAGTCAGGTCTGTACGGATGGTCTGCACGCTTCCGTCCGTCAGCGTGATGACGAGCGTCAGCATCTGCCGTTCTTCCGTCACGATGCCCATCAGCCGCAAGGTGGCAACCAGTGCCGGTTCTCCGGCGGAGCGCATCCCTTGCCCATGCGGCACGGCGGCGCGGCTTTCCGGCCCGTTCGTCCCGAGGGCAAAGACGGGGACGGCGGTCATTCCTCCCGTGGCAGCGATGGCCCCGTCCCGCAAGTCGATGCCGGAAGCGATGCCCGTCAGGGTAGCGGAAGTCGCGGTGATGCGCTCTTCATCGCCGGGGTTCAGTTTCAACGCCAGCGTCAGCGTGCGGATGTGCTGCTCCATCTTCACGGTCACTTCCAGGGTATCGTCCTTTACGATTACCGGTTCTGACGCTCCCGAAAACAGGAAGCCGGGCATCGGTTCCAGCGTGCCGTCGGCCAGTGTGTTCACGGTGGCGATATCCCCGTCGATGGTGATGCCTTCCGCCGGGTGGTAAACCAGCAGGTCTTGCCGTCCCGGTTCAAACAGTGCGCGGAAAGCGTTGCTTGCACCGCTCACGGTCTGTTCCTGTGTGCCGATGCGCAGCACATAGTTCTGCGGCAGCACGGCATCCGAGGACGCTCCCGACCAGTCGGTGGTTACTTCCACCGCACCCTTGTCGGGATGCGGGGTGTTATACAGGTCATCCTTCACGCAGCCTGTCAGTTGCAGCAGCGCGAGTGCAAATATCAACAGCTTACAGAGGCCGGTCAATTTTATTATCTGAATGGCACGTTTGTCCGTGCGGTTGTCCATTTTATCCATGCGAACGGTATTTTTATCATTGATTAAACTTCCATATCAGCGTAACGCCGAGCTGGTTGACGCCCCAATAGTTCTTGCTGTCGCTGCCCTGGCGTACCCTGATCCCGTCTGTTACCTTGTATTTGTCATAATCGGCATGGGTATAGCCCAAAGCTGCATGAAAATCCAGCGACAACGCCCGGTTCAGTGGCAGCATATAGCCGCCCGTGATGCCGCCGCCCTGATAATCCCCCTGCTTGCCCGTTTCGCCGAGCTTGTAGTTGAACTCTCCCGTGTGGTACATCGCACCGAGATAACCCCGCTTCTCCTTACCCATATAATAGCGCACTTCCGGCGATACCTTCCACAACGCATATCTTCTGTCTTTGTCGCTCCATGACCACGAAGTCCACGAGCCGTTCAGCAGTACGCTCCAACGGCGGCCGATGCGCCATTCCACGCCGAGGTCAGGGGTAAGCGTGGCCCAGCGTAGCAGGTTGGCGCGCAGGGAAAAGGTGGACGTTGCTGTATGTCCGGCGGCATCAGAAGTTGTGCTACTGTCGTCTAAGGAGACAGAGTTGGGAACCGCTTCCCCTTGTGCCTCCGGGGAAGAGAGGGATAGGCTGCGGGTGGTGGCTTCCGTAACAAGGCGTTCCCGTTCGGCACGTTCTGCCGCCAGGCGCTTTTGCTCCTCTTCCTGCCGCTCCTGCTCCGTCATCTGCCGCTCGGCTTCGGAGCTGGCAATCATTTCCCTGTTATACGCCCGTACACGCATAGCAGCTTCTTCACCGGCTACTCGTGCCACTTTACTTACGTTGGCCGGAAAGGTGACCACTACCACATCATGCAGATTGTTGGCTCCATAGCCGACAGGGATAATCCGGTCGGTGACGAACATCTTTTCCTTCAGTCCCAGGCGGGTGATAAGTTCCGCCTTCACACGGTTGTTGCGCATGTAGGCCACACGGCTGGCAGGTCTGGTTCCGGAAGTAGCGGCATAGCTGCTGACATTAATATACATCTCTCCGTCCTTTATCTGCTGCATACATACATTCAAGGTATCACACAGCTCTTTCCATTGGCTCGCGTTTTGCAGGTAAGGGATAAAAAACATATCTTTTCCCGGCACGAACCGGAATATGTATGTACTACCCCTTTTTTCCTGTGCCACAAGTGGCAGGGCAAGCAATACGAAAAGGGAAATAAACATAAATCGTTTCAACATATTCTCAATTATCTTAATAAATTTCTGGGATGTGGCAAGCCGGAAAGGCAGCATCGGGAAGATACCGCCAACTTTATAACCAAAGTCGGATCTCATGATTTTCCCTGCACAGACTGGTGCTGGGATACAGGTGAAAATAAATAGAAAAAAGGGAGATAATATAGAGGAAATAAAAAGTCGGAGGACTTGTTTATTCTGTATTTTTTTATTATAGGGACGTCTGCATTGTGTGTGTGTGTGTGTGTGTGTGTGTTAGGAAATTATTTCTAACCTCCAAACAATAATCGTTAAATATGTCTATACAGTTTCTTTTCATCGGAACACACAAGTTTTAATTGTTCGTATGCTCCAAAAGTAGGTAAATGAAATGGTAACGCAAAAAATCCTTTGTGCCAATACTGCACCTTGTTGTGCCAATACTGCACCGCTTATGTAATGGTCTTATTATCAATGTTATTGCTCTTCTTGCGATACTCCATCGGAGTAACACCGAACTCTTCCAAAAAGAGCCGGTGGAAGGAACGGAGGGCGGGAATGCCGCTTTCACGCGCCACGATTTCCACACCGTAATTCGGGTTTTCCTGCAAAAGACGGGCGGCATGATACAGCCGGAGCTTATTCAGGTATTTAGGAAAACGCTCTCCCGCATAGCGCACCATGAACGGTGCGAACCGGTTCCGGGGAATCCCGACAAGTTTCCGTGCCTTGTCAACGCTGAATGCCGGGTCGAGGTAGAGCTGTCCGCTGATGATAAGATGTTCCATCTGTTCATACAGTTCTTTGCCGTAATGCTCATCACAGGCTTCTATATTTGATTCCGCATCCTCGGCTTCCTCCGTTTCCGTATTCTCATCTTCTGCCGTTTCCGATTCTTCCGCTTTTGCGGTTTCATGGGCATCCGGCATATCCGCTATCGTTTTTTCCGTTTTAGGCTCTACCGCAACATCTGCGTCTGTACCTGCCTTGACTTCTGCACTGTCAAGAGGCGACGCTTCCTGCCGGGCTTGCAGGGATTCCAAGGTGTCATTCAATGCGCGGACTTTCTCCTGCAATGCAAAATTGGCGTCTTTCGCCTGATAAAGTTCCTCCTTGTAGTGCAACAGTTCATTGATATTCTTCACCAAGGCATTGTTCTTGAACCGTATTTTCCGGTAGTAGCGGATGCCGAAGCAGAGGATGATCCCCAGCAGGACGGTGGTGCTTGCCGCCAGTCCCAACCACAGGTTGCGGATATGGGCATCGGACTCCTGCTTTTGGATAATCATGTCCTTCTCGTGTGTTTCATACAGGGTGGCGAGTTCCAGAGCCGAACTCTTCTGCTCCCGGTTCTTGATGCTGTCGCGCAACACGGCCAGTTCGCGGAAATAGCGTGCGGCTGTGCGGTAATCACCCTTTTCCTCGTAGGCGCGTCCCAGGGATTTCTTGATGGTGGTCATGTGGTAGGTCACCGTGTCCCCCTGTGCCGCGAGTATCTTTTCACGGGCGGAGTTCATGCCTATCACCCGGTCATACATCCGGCGGTCGAACAGGTAGGGCATGATAAGATAGTTGTCCCGGTCATACTCCCGGGCGGTGGAGAGGAACTGCTTGTAATATTCCTCCGCTTCTACCACACGTCCGAGCCGGAAAAGGACTACCGCATAATGGGCGAACATCGCCTTCTTCTCCTTTTCGCCCAACCCTTCCATCGGGGTTTCGCTGCCGGTTTCCCCGGTCACCACCTTTTGCAGGGCTTCGAGCGTGCGGAGGGCATCCTCGCTCCGTCTGTCCAGTTCCTGAAAGGTCAGCAGGGTGTTATAATTATAGCGCAGGTTATCGTACTTGTATTTATAATCCGTCTGTTCCATCAGGTCGGCGGCACGCTGCATATAGTCATATCCCTTCTCCTTGTTTCCCTGATAATAAAGCATCTTCCCCATGTTGAACATGGCTACGGACTGCATCTCCTTGTTGCCGCATTGCTCCGCCTTCTTCATCAGCATGTCCACGTACTGCGCTTTCTTGGTTTCATTGTGCAGGCAGTCGTAGCAGGAAATCAGGCGGTGTATCTGCTCCATCTGCCGGTGGTCGTCTAGCCGCACGGAATCATGCTCCAACACGCGTTTGTAGAATTTCAATGCCCGGTAATAATGTCCCGTGTTGAAGTAGAGGTCGCCTTCGGTGACGTCCAGCTTAAAGTCCGGCAGGCTTTTCCGCTTCCGCAGTTCCTGCATGATGCGTTCCGCTTTGCCGAAGTCCGAGAAAGTGTATTCGTAAACGTAGTCGTCGGTTATCAGGCTGTCGGGCAATACTCCCGTTTTTTCGGTTCCTCTTTCCGCAGCTATCATGCCGGTAGGCAGGCTGCCTGCCAGTATGAAGCAGGCAAAACAGAGGATATGGTGATAAATTTTATTCATGATTTCTGTTTTTGTGCCGTGTCATGCAACACGCCGTTTGGCAAAAATAAGATAAAATAATTTACGGGAAAAATAAATACGCGGTAAATTTAATTTTATTCTGCTTTAATCCGCTAATGAAGTAAGTCTGCTTATTATAATTGAGGCGGATAACATATCTGCCGGGACGTGTAAGCAGTGCTATCTTCATTTCTGTTGAAAAGGTATGCTGATTATTAGTGCTTTACAAGGAATTAAGAGTTTGTCAACAGGAAGTTAACTCCTTGTTGACAAACTCTTAACTCCTTGTCGACAGGGTATTCACTTCCCTGATATAGAGAGGCGCACCATCAAGAAAAGATGGATAAACTACAGGGAAAAGTATCAGAATATAACGCTTACTTGAATTAATTATGTACATTTGCCAGTGAAAAGAGCAAGTGTAAGTAAACAGTAAATATAATCCTATAATAACAATTGAACCTTTGTTTTTCAAACTAATTATTGTAATCTATGACAAAACTCTTATTTCTGGGAACTCTTCTGTTCTCAACCGTGTATCTGAATGCTCAAACATCCGGGCATTATCAGGAAGCCTCCAACCCTGTAGCCACCAATCCGGCTTTATGGTCAGAAGTGAAAACCCCGCAAGTCAGTTGGGGAAGTACGGATATGCGGTATAAGAAAGAAGAACCCGCCGCCATTCGCAGAATAAAGAAAACAATTAGTCTAACGGCCTGGAAAGGTGAGAAAGTATCTGTCCAACTGGTAGTATGGACTCCCGAAACGCTGAACAATCTGACTTTTAAGGTCAGTGACCTGACTGCCGGACGTGAAAGCATCAGCAAAGACGATATCCAAACCAGCTTTGTGCGCTACGTCATGACCGATGAATTGAATAAAGACGGTTTAGGTGCATGCGGCTACCGCAACAGTGCAGACTTCGACTCCACCCTGGTGGCGGATGTACTCGACCATCTTGCCCCCTCCCTGATGATTCCTGCCAACTCTGCCCAGGGAGGTTGGATTAGCATCCGTGTGCCGCAACAAGCCAAAGCCGGAAGATATACGGGAACGGTCACAGTGAAAAATGGTGATGCAGCCCTGTCCGAATTGAAATTGACTATCAATGTGAAAAATCGCACCCTTCCTGTTCCTTCCGAATGGGCTTTCCATCTTGATTTGTGGCAGAATCCTTATGCTGTGGCGCGCTATTATAAGGTAGAGCCGTTCAGCGAAGAACATTTCGACCTGATGCGTCCGCTGATGAAGCTGTATGCCGATGCAGGCGGAAAAGTGATTACCGCTTCCATCATGCACAAGCCTTGGAATGGGCAGACTTATGACGCATTCGAAAGTATGGTGACTTGGTTGAAGAAAGCTGACGGTAGCTGGTATTTTGATTACACTGTGTTCGACAGGTGGGTGGAGTTTATGATGAGCGTAGGTGTCAGTAAGCAAATCAGTTGTTTCTCCATGGTGCCTTGGCGTCTTTCCTTTCAGTACTTCGACCAGGCGAGCAACTCGTTCAAGTATCTCAACGCCAAGCCGGGCGAAGCTGCTTATGAGGAATTCTGGATAACTATGCTGAAATCGTTTGCCCAACATCTGCGGACGAAGGGGTGGTTCGGGATTACCCATATCGCTATGGATGAACGTCCCATGAAAGACATGCAGGAAACATTGAAGGTAATCCGCAAAGCTGATAAAGATTTTAAGGTTTCATTAGCCGGAACTTATCATGCTGAACTGGTGGATGAGCTGGATGACTATTGCATTACGATTGCCGAAAGATTTCCGGTTGAGACAATCAACGCACGCCGTGAAGCCGGAAAAGTGACCACCTATTACACCTGTTGCACGGAACCCCGTCCTAATACCTTTACTTTCAGTCCACCCGCCGAAGCCGAATGGTTGGCATGGCATAGTGCACGTGAGAATCTGGACGGTTATCTCCGTTGGGCGTTGAATAGCTGGGTGAAGAATCCGTTGCAGGATAGCCGCTTTACGGCGTGGGCGGCAGGTGACACTTATTTGATTTATCCCGACGCCCGTTCGTCTATCCGCATGGAGCGTTTGACCGAGGGCGTACAGGCTTTTGAAAAAGTGCGTATTCTGAAGAAGGAATTCAGGAAGAAGGGGGATAAGAGTGCCGTTAAGAATATTGATAAAGTATTGCAAATGTTTGATGAACGGAATCTTATAGAAATGTCGGCTGCTACTGTTGTAACCAAGGCAAAAGAAATAATCAACAGATACTGAGAAGTATTCGGCGGAAAGGGTTGTTGATGTCTCCTTTCTATTTGAAGAATAATTAGAAGACAAGGTTGGGGGGAGAGCAATATTTTTATTACTTTTGCACCAATCTATCATTCTACATAAGAGACTTTATTTATGGCAAAGAAAAATTCAACAAAAGATACGGAACAATCCCTTTCCCTGTTTGGTAAAATGAGGGCAATCTTCAAAAACGAAACCATTCACTTTGTTGTCGGACTGGTACTGGTGATTTTCTCAGTCTACCTGCTGCTCGCTTTTTCATCTTTCTTCTTTACAGGAGCGGCGGACCAGAGTATTATCGACTCCGGCAATACTCAGGAATTGGCTTCCGTCAATAACGGTGTGAAGAACTATGCCGGTTCACGCGGTGCGCAGTTGGCAAGTTATCTGATAAATGACTGCTTCGGCATTTCGTCTTTCTTTATTCTGGTGTTCCTTGCTGTGGCGGGTTTGAAGTTGATGCGTGTTCGTACAGTTCGCCTTTGGAAGTGGTTTATCGGTTGCTCGTTGCTGTTGATTTGGTTCTCCGTTTTCTTCGGTTTCGCATTCGTGGAACAGTATCAGGATTCTTTCCTGTATCTGGGAGGTATGCATGGATATAACATCAGCAACTGGTTGACATCACAAGTTGGCGTGCCGGGTGTTTGGATGATTCTGCTGGTGACTGCCATCTGCTTCCTCATCTACCTTAGCGCGCGTACCGTTATCTGGCTGCGCCGGTTGTTCAGCCTCAGTTTCCTGAAACGGAAGCAGAAAGCGGAGGAAGGAGAGGAAGCAGGTAAAGCACCGGAAGAATTTACGGATTCATGGACGGCAAAGGGAAAGAAGAAACCTGTTTCTGAGGTGGTGGAACCTGATACTGAAGAGGATGTTTTCGTCACAACTCCTGAACCTGAAGAAGAACCGGAGAATGAAATAACGTTGGATTTGGGCGGTATTACTGAAAAAGAGCCTGCTAAACCATCGCATGAAGAAGTATCCATGATTATAGAGACTCCTGCTCCGGAGCCTGCGTCTTCCCTTTCGGATAAACCCGTGGTTGACGAACCTACTTTTGAAGTGGAAACTGTGGAAGAGGAGGAGTATAAAGGTCCGGAGAAGGAACCGTATAATCCCCGCCTTGACCTGGAGAACTATCGTTTTCCATCTATCGACCTGATGAAGCATTATGAAAATGCCGAGCCGACTATCGATATGGCGGAACAGAATGCCAATAAAGATAAGATTATAAATACGTTGCGCAGTTTCGGCATTGAAATCAGTACGATAAAAGCAACCGTAGGTCCTACGGTAACGCTGTATGAGATTACTCCGGAGCAAGGCGTGCGTATCTCCAAAATCCGTGGTCTGGAAGATGATATTGCCCTTAGCCTTTCAGCATTGGGCATTCGTATCATTGCACCTATCCCCGGAAAGGGAACCATCGGTATCGAAGTGCCGAACTCTAATCCGAAGATTGTTTCGGGACAGAGCATCATCGGTAGCAAGAAGTTCCAGGAGTCTACTTATGATTTGCCGGTTGCCCTGGGTAAGACGATTACCAACGAGGTGTTCATGGTAGACTTGTGCAAGATGCCGCATATGCTGGTTGCCGGTGCTACCGGTCAGGGTAAATCTGTCGGACTGAATGCTATCATCACCTCCTTGCTTTATAAGAAGCATCCGGCAGAATTGAAGTTTGTGTTGGTAGACCCGAAGAAAGTAGAGTTCAGCATTTATTCGGTAATCGAACACCATTTTCTTGCTAAATTGCCCGATGGGGAAGATGCTATCATTACGGATGTAACCAAGGTGGTGCAGACGCTGAACTCCATCTGTGTGGAAATGGATACCCGTTATGATTTGCTGAAAGCTGCACATGTGCGCAATATCAAGGAATATAATGAGAAGTTTATCAATCGTCACTTGAACCCCGAAAAGGGGCATAAATTCATGCCGTATATCGTGGTGGTGATTGATGAGTTTGGTGATTTGATTATGACAGCAGGTAAGGAGGTTGAGTTGCCTATTGCCCGTATCGCCCAGTTGGCGCGTGCGGTAGGTATCCACATGATTATTGCCACACAACGTCCGACTACGAATATCATTACAGGTACGATTAAGGCGAACTTCCCTGCCCGTGTTGCTTTCCGTGTATCTGCCATGATAGACTCGCGCACCATCCTCGACCGTCCGGGCGCTAACCAGTTGATTGGTCGCGGTGATATGTTGTTCTTGCAGGGGGCTGACCCGGTGCGTGTGCAATGTGCCTTTATCGATACGCCGGAAGTGGCGGATATTACTAAATTCATTGCCAAGCAGCAAGGATATCCCACAGCATTCTATCTGCCTGAATATGTAGGTGAAGACGGTGGAAGTGATTTGGGGGATGTGGATATGGGGCGCCTTGATCCTTTGTTTGAAGATGCAGCCCGTTTGATTGTCATTCATCAACAAGGTTCCACTTCGCTTATCCAGCGTAAGTTCGCTATCGGCTATAACCGTGCGGGACGTATCATGGATCAATTGGAAAAAGCTGGCATCGTGGGACCGACACAAGGTAGCAAAGCACGTGAAGTGCTCTGCGTGGATGAAAATGACCTGCAAATGCGCCTGAACAATTTACTGTAATTGCTGTTAAATAAATGATGAAGAATATTCTCTTAGTTTATATCTGTTTGTTTGGTTTGTTGTTGCCCGCTTCGGCGCAGCAATTGGATGCGCGAGAGATATTGGACCGTACCACCGATGCTTTCCGTCAGTCGGGAGGTATACAGGCGGATTTTACTGTTCAGACTTATTCAAAAGGTGCGTTGGAAAGTACTTCCACCGGACTTATCCGTCTGCAAGGAGAGAAGTTCTTGCTGGATGCCGACGGGGTGAAAACCTGGTTTGATGGTCGTACACAGTGGAGCTATCTTGTCGGTAGTGATGAGGTGAATGTTTCTGAACCTACTCCGGAAGAGTTGCAGAGTATCAATCCTTATGCTTTATTGTCGATATACAAACAAGGATATCATATGAAGTTGGGTAAAGCCAGTACATATAGTGGAAAACCCGCCTATGAGGTGGTGTTGACGGCTTCCAGCAAAAAGCAGGATTTGCAATGTGTCATCCTTTATGTTTCAAAAGATAAGTTCCAGCCTTTGTGTATCAGTATGACCCAGAAGGGGGGAGGTAGTGTGGCTATCCGCATAACATCCTATAAAACGGGACAGTCTTACAACGACAGCTTCTTTGTTTTTGATAAAAAGGCATATCCGACGGCGGAAGTGATTGATTTGAGATGAGGAGCCTTGTCGGCTGAAATTCAAGTTTATGATATAAGTGTTGAAATACTAAATAATAGAATGATTATGGAAACAGAAAAAGTAAAATGTCTGATTATAGGTTCTGGTCCTGCCGGCTATACAGCTGCGATTTATGCGGGACGTGCCAACCTTTGCCCGGTGCTTTATGAAGGATTGCAACCCGGCGGTCAGTTGACAACTACTACAGATGTGGAAAATTTCCCCGGTTATCCGGAAGGTATAGGCGGCCAGCAATTGATGGATGATTTGCGTAAGCAGGCTGAACGTTTCGGTGCTGATATGCGTTTTGGAATTGCAACAGCTTCCGATTTGAGTGCAGCCCCCTATAAAGTGACCATTGACGGAGAGAAGGTGATTGAAACTGATACGTTGATAATAGCTACAGGTGCTACAGCCAAATATCTGGGATTGGAAGACGAAAAGAAATATGCCGGTATGGGCGTCAGTGCTTGTGCCACTTGCGATGGTTTCTTCTATCGTAAGAAGGTGGTGGCTGTTGTCGGTGGTGGTGATACGGCTTGTGAAGAGGCTGTTTACCTTGCCGGACTGGCAAGCAAAGTTTATCTGATTGTACGTAAGCCTTTCTTGCGTGCTTCTAAAATTATGCAGGAGCGTGTGATGAAGCATGAGAAAATAGAGGTGTTGTTTGAGCATAATGCCGTAGGCTTGTTCGGAGAGAATGGCGTGGAAGGTGTTCATCTGGTGAAACGTATGGGTGAACCGGATGAAGAACGTTACGACCTGGCTATTGACGGTTTCTTCCTGGCTATTGGTCACCAGCCAAACTCGGAAATCTTCAAGGAGTATCTGGAGACTGACGAAACAGGTTATATCATTACAGAAGGTGATAGCCCTCGTACAAAGGTGCCGGGCGTATTTGCTGCAGGTGATATTGCAGACCCACATTACCGTCAGGCTATTACGGCAGCAGGCAGTGGATGTAAAGCGGCGCTTGAGGCGGAGAGATATCTCTCGTCCAAATGTCTTATTTAAGAATACCTTATTTAATTTAATGAAGAAGTCCCGGATTGACATTGCTATCCGGGACTTTTTCTATTAATACACCTCTATTTCATCTACATATAAATCCGAAGGGATAACGTCTCCCGGCGTATCCTTGCGGCAATCTATGCCATTGCGCAGTGTTCCGCCACTCTTTAAAATTACTTTGATATAGCGACCCTCGGTTGGTGTACATTCCAGTGTATCAGTGAACATTTTCTTGCCATGTTCCGGATATTCACGGGTATAGGAGGCTTGCCCTATTTCTTTAAATTCTTTCCCATCAGTTGATACTTCCACGCGAGCTGCACTTGCAGGGAGTACACGGAAAGCCGGATTATAAAGTGTTCCGAAAGTTACTTTGCTGACGGTGGCCGGTTTTTCCATATCAACGGAGAATATAAGTTCATTATTGTTTTTCTCGTTCAAGCCAAATGTCACCCATGGTATGTAGGAAGCAGTATTTCCACGTTTTCCATTCGTCAATCCTAAAGTGGTGGTGTCTGCACCCAGCACATCGTTCTCTCCGAGTATATCACCGTTCATCCAACCACATTGTGGATTCGTAGTGTATTGTTTTCCGGCTATCAGGTTTGCATACAGCTTCTTACTGTTCACTTTTCCCAGCATCTTGCCATCTTTGAAAGCTGCAGCTTGCAAGTCAATGCTCCCTTCCCAGATAAATGGTTCGGCGTAAAGCTCAGACTTGGCAGTCGGTGCGCTTCCATCCGTTGTATATCTGATTTCGGCACCCGGATAGAATGTTTCCAGTACAGCTTTCAATGTGCCATCGTAAACGTGAGTGTTGATATTCACATCAAAGAAGTTGCGGCAAGCTTTCACATTCATAGCATCCATGCGTTCAAAGTCTTCCACCATGCGGATCCGGAAGCAATCCCAGTTCTTTCTGTTGTTCTGCGTCCAGCCTGTTTCTGCCAAAGCTATGGCGCGGGGGAATGCTTGATAATCACGACGCTCGTCATTCTGCATATATTCATTCCATATATTGCCTTGTACACCGATGATATGCTTTTTAACCAACTCTTCCGAGTCGTCAGGGACAGGATTGTAACTGTATGTTTTCTTCAATGTATGATACCCACCGATAGTGGTTGGCGCTATTTCCGGTTCTTCCTGATATTGGTCCAGATAAGCATAACCGTGTGGTGTCATGATGGCATCGTGCCCGGCTTTGGCTGCATTTATGCCGCCTTGTACGCCACGCCAGGACATGACGGTTGCATTTGGAGCAAGTCCACCTTCCAGTATTTCATCCCAACCGATGATATTCCGTCCTTTGCTATTCAGGTATTTTTCCATACGGGTTATGAAGTAGCTTTGTAGTTTTTCCTCTTTCGTATGTTTCTTACCATCCACGGCGTTCGGAGTCGTATCGGCTTTTAAACCTAATTTTTTGATTAATGCCTGACAGTGTGCACAATTTATCCATGCATCTTTGGGACATTCATCACCACCGATGTGAATATATGAACTGGGGAATAGCTCTATAACTTCATCCAATACATTTTCCAGGAATTGGAAAGTTTCTTCTTTAGGGCAGAATACTTCTTCAAATACTCCCCATGTGCCGGTTACTTCATAGGTTTTATCAGGGTTGCAGGATAATTCGGGATAAGAGGCTAAAGCAGCAAGGGCATGTCCAGGCATTTCTATTTCAGGGATGACGGTGATATATTTACTTGCTGCATAGGCTACTATGTCTTTGATTTCCTCTTGTGTGTAATATCCTCCATGTTCTTTGCCATCAAAAATTTGAGGCCAGTTAACGTAGTAATAGTCTATCAAAGTCTCTTTTCGCTTTGAGCCTATTTCTTGTAGTTTCGGATATTTTTTGATTTCTATCCGCCATCCCTGGTCGTCTGTCAGATGCCAGTGGAAGGTGTTCATCTTGTGCATGGCGAGCATGTCGATGAATTTATAAATATAATCGGTTGTAGAGAAGTGACGACAGACGTCGAGCATCAGTCCGCGATAGGGGAAACGGGGTGCATCCTCTATTTCTACGGCAGGTAGCGACCAGTTGGCGTTTTTAACAGTTTCCTTTCCATAAATAGCAGGCGGTAATAACTGGTACATGGTCTGCACACCATAGAAGAAGCCGTTGGGGTGTGATGCTGAGAGAGTGATTCCATTCGGAGAGATGGATAATTTATATCCTTCCTTGGGCATTCCTTCTGTTGTAACAAAATGAATGTTGGACGCTTCCGGATTTTCCTGTGCGCTGGTTTGCAGAGAAATACCAGAAATCAACTGAATGCGGGCTCTCAGGCTATCCGCAATGGCTTGCACTTCCGGAGTGCAACCGGCAGTGACGACAAAAACTTTATTGCTCAGTTGGAAACGCCCTTCCTGAGGGGTCATTTGGTTAGGCATTGGAACGACATTATACTCGTTCACTACCTCTTTGGGGGATTGCTGACAACCGGAGGAAGTCAGCAGCAGACTTGCTAAAAGCAAGGAGCTTAGTCCTTTTTTCATGGCATTAATGTGTGTTAAGTTTATAAATCGGGTAAAAAGAGGAAAGAAGCTGATGGTTGTCGTCAGGGGGGGAGACAAGCACTCTTCTTTAACCTATCTTACTTATTTTCTTCAGCTTTTCTTCATCAATGATCTTTATTTTCCGTCCGTCGATGGTAATTAACCGTTCTGTGGAAAATTGTGATAAAGTACGAATGGCATTGGAGGTTGTCATGTTCGACAAATTAGCCAAGTCTTCGCGTGACAGATAAATACTGAGGGTAGAACCATCTTCTTCCAGTCCATAGCTTTCTTTAAGGAAAAGGAGTGATTCGGCCAATCTGCCGCGGATATGTTTCTGCGTCAAGTTGACAGTACGCTCATCGGCAATACCCAAATCGATGGATAACTGCTTGATAAAGAAGAGAGCAAGATCATTGTTTTGTGCTACCAATGTAGTGATGGCACTCATTGGTATGAGACAAATGAGAGAAGGTTCGAAAGCAGCAGCAGCAGTAACGTAGTCTTCTTTGGCGAAATAGGCACGGTAACCAAAGTATTCAACAGGTTTAATCATACGGATAATCTGGCTTCTTCCGCCAACACCGTCCTTGTAAATTTTCACCTTCCCGTTTAGAAGACACATGAGGTATTTCGGAGTTTCACCTTCGCAATGAATGACTTCATTTTTCTTATAATTCTGGAGCGTGAAATGGTTAGCGAGAAATTCCCGCTGTTCTTCATTCAGGGGCTCCCACATATCGGCTATCAGCTCCGGAACATTCACGTCTGACAAATTCATTTTTACCATAACTGCTGCAAAACTGTGTTATACAGCACAAATGTAAAAAGAAAAAATTAAATATTGCACAAAAGAGAGGAAAAGATGCAGTATAGGGGAAGGAAAATGATAATTTAGCGCGGAGCGCTAAATTAAGTTACGAGTTACGAGCTACAAGTAACGAGTTGCTGCGCTGTACTCGTGGGCGAATAATTATTCGTCCGGTTATCACACCGAAAGGCACTTGTCACTCGTAGCTTGTAGCTCGTCACCTATCGCGCGAAACGCGATAAATTATCATTTAGTAAACAGCAGTTCCCTATATTTGGGCAACGGCCATATCTCATCATCAACTTCCATCTCGAGGTGATCGATGTGATCGCGTATGCTATCCAGATATGGGCGTACATTTTCTTCATAGGCAAAAGCCCTGTCTTTGTAGTTGTCCATGTGGTTAGCCACTTTGCGGGCTTCCGTCATCTCCCGCACCAGAACTTTGATAGCAGTTACTCGCTTGGATATTTCGCGTATCAGTTCTTTGCGGTCGGCGCTCAAGACTTCGTATTCTTCGGGAGAGAAGATTTCCTTGAGCCCGCGGAGATTTTCTAACAGGCGGTTTTGGTAGCTGACTGCAATGGGGACGATGTGATTGATAGCCAGATCACCTAATACGCGACTCTCAATTTGCACCTTCATGGTGTATTTCTCCAATTCCACCTCCAGACGGCAGGCAAGTTCTGTTTCGTTGAAGATACGTTCGCCTATCAGTACGGAGCGGGATTGATTGTCCATATAGTGCATCAAGGCTTCGGGTACATGGCAGATATTGGTCAGTCCACGGCGGGCGGCTTCCTCTTTCCATTGGTCAGAATAACCGTCACCCTCGAAGCGGATATCTTCGGAAGCGATGATGGTCTCTTTCAAAATGCGGAAGATGGCTTCGTCTTTACCGATTCCTTCTTCCATCAGTTTGTCGACGGATGCTTTGAATTCATTCAATTGATTTGCCATAGCAGCATTGATGGCAATCATGGCGGCGGCGCAGTTGGAAGAAGAGCCGGCAGCACGGAATTCAAAGCGGTTGCCTGTGAAGGCAAACGGAGAAGTGCGGTTGCGGTCGGTTGTATCGAGAAGAATTTCTGGAATACGTCCGATTCCTAATTTAAGAGTCGTTTTTTCTTCTGCCGTCATCTTATCATCGCCTACCTGACGTACTATATCATCCAGAGTAGCGGATAATTGTCTGCCCAGGAATATAGATAAAATGGCGGGTGGTGCTTCATTGGCACCCAGACGGTGGCTATTGCCTGCGCTCATGATAGAGGCTCGCAACAGGTTTTGATTCTTATAAACCATCATCAGTGCGTTTACCAGGAAAGTGAGGAAAAGCATATTTCCTTTCGGGTTCTTACCGGGTGCGAAAAGGTTGATACCTGTGTCAGTGCAGAGCGACCAATTGTTATGTTTTCCCGAACCATTGACACCACTGTAAGGCTTCTCGTGTAGCAATACGGCAAAGTTGTGCTTGCGGGCGATGCGTTTCATTAGGTCCATAACCAACTGGTTGTGGTCGTTGGCAAGGTTGGCGTTTTCAAAGATGGGAGCTAATTCAAATTGATTGGGAGCTACCTCATTGTGGCGCGTTTTTGCCGGAATTCCCAGTTTGTGGCATTCTATTTCCAATTCCTTCATGAAGGCTGTCACCCGTGGAGGAATAGAGCCGAAATAATGGTCTTCCAGTTGCTGGTCTTTTGCGGATGAATGCCCCATGAGCGTACGTCCGGTTAAGCAAAGGTCGGGACGGGCGTTGTACAAGGCAGAGTCTACCAGGAAATATTCCTGTTCCCAACCCAGATTAGTGTATACGCGGGTTATATTTTTATCGAATAGCTGACATATTTCAGTGGCGGCTTTATCTACGGCTGCAAGTGCTTTCAGCAGTGGTGTTTTGTAGTCCAGTGCCTCACCGGTGTAGGAAATGAAAATTGTAGGGATGCATAATGTACTATCTACCACGAAAGCGGGGGATGAAACATCCCATGCTGTATATCCGCGTGCTTCAAAAGTATTACGGATACCACCGTTGGGGAAAGAAGATGCATCGGGCTCTTGCTGAATGAGCAGTTTGCCGGAGAAACGTTCGATTACGTTTGAGTTTTCTCCAAACTCAATAAATCCATCATGTTTTTCGGCCGTACCGTCCGTCAGTGGTTGAAACCAGTGGGTGTAATGAGTAACATTCAAGGATTTGGCCCAACTTTTCATGCCGTTTGCAATCAGGTCTGCTATTTCGCGGCTGATGGGGGTACCTTTTTCAATGGCGTCTGTCACTGCTTTATAGGCTTCTCTGGGCAGATATTCCTGCATTTTTTTACGGTCGAACACATGGCTTCCGTAGTAATCGGATAATTTGTTCGAAGGGGGAGTCACTTCAAGAGGGCGCCGGTTGGCAAGCTCTTGCAAGGCATAGAATCTCATTTTTGACATATCAGTCTTCCTTTTGTTGATTGTTGGCGCAAAATTATATGTTTTTTCTGAAAGTACCCCTATTTTTTAGGGGGTAATCTTTGAAAAACAATCGTTTTTCTGTGAATAACCCCTGAAAAAGCATATCTATATCAGGAAAAAGATGCTTTTTTGATTTGTTTGCCTGCCACTGCAACCACCTGTCCACTTTATATCCACTTCTATATAGAACTTTATCTACTCCGGACCTTCTCCTTATGTATAAGAAGGAGTATATAAGGAGTAGGTAGGGAGTAAGTAAGGAGTAGGTAAGGAGTAGGTAAGGAGAAAGTATGGTGCAGACACAGGAAAGGGATTTGAATACATAAAAGGCCATATTGAGAAAAGTATCTTTAAAAAAACTACTATACCTCCGTTTTACAACCTTTTTTTCTATATTTGTCCCAACTTATTAGAGGAATTACGATTGAAGCATTTAATATATATATGTATAGGGTTCGGGTTGTTATTTTCCGTTCTTCAAGAGGCCGGTGCAGAGAATGTGCACTATTCACGGGATAAACAGTTGCAGCATTCGGCGGACTCCATAATGGAACGCGTCTTTTTCTTTGCTCCTTTCTATGAAAGTATTATAGAAAGCTATAATGCAGAGCTTTACATCAAAGGGAAGGTAAACGTTAAGAAGAAAAATTTTATTATCCATTATTTGCCCACCATGTTCCGCACCAAGAAAGGTATGCATGAATATATGATGGAGACCTACAGTGAACTTCATTTCAATGCCCCCAATCGTTATGAGCAGGAAGTCAAGGCGAGCATGGGCACCACCAAGGGCTTTTGGGAAGCTGACGGACGCTTGATGGAGCATTTCCATATTAATCTTTATTCTTCTACATTGTTATATGATAAGTTGCTTTCTCCTCTGGCTTCAGATGCCAGAAAGTACTACACTTATTTTGTGGATTCCATCATAGGAGATTCTCATAACCGCCAGTATAAGATTCGATTCATGCCTAAGAACAGGAGCTATCAGTTGGTTGGTGGATATATGATTGTCAGTGCCGACGTGTGGAGCATACGTGAGATACGTTTCTCAGGACGTTCGGAAACGTTCCGGTTCACTAATCTGTTAAGGATGGGAGAAGTGGGAGACCCGGATGAATTTTTACCCGTAGAATATGACGTGACGGGCAATTTCCGTTTTCTGGGAAATGTGATAGACGGAAGTTATGTGGCTACGCTCAATTATCGGGACATCCGCCAGCGAAAACCGGCACATATGGTACCACGGACAGGATCTAAATATGATTTGTCGGGAATTTACAAGATGAGTGCAGTTCCTGATGCATATCGATATGACACGGCTTATTTTAACCGTTTGCGTCCCATTCCTTTGACTCCTCACGAACAGGAACTCTACCGTAATTATTCCCAACTTCGTGATTCTGTACCTATTAAAAAACGTAAGGCGATTTGGGGACAGTTTGGAGATGCGCTGATAGACTACTACACAGTGGACTTGAATAATTACGGGAGATTGCGTTGTTCTCCGCTTATCAATCCTTTCATGTTTGGCTATAGTGCATTGAATGGGCTCTCTTATCGTCAGCAGTTGAGGTATAACCGACTGTTTTCGGGTGATCGCCGTTTGCAGATTGCTCCGGGAGCAGGTTATAACTTTAAACAGAAGGAATTTTACTGGCAGGTGAGGTCAAGCTTTGATTACTATCCTCGCAAAGGCGCCTCTTTGTCTCTGGAGTTTGGTAATGGTAATCGCGTTTATAATAGCGCCATACTGGATGAACTGAAAGATATTCCGGATAGTATTTTCGATGTAAGCAAGCTTCGGCTGAACTATTACAAGGATCTTTTTCTTACCATGCGCCATCGTTGGGAAATCGTGAACGGTTTGACGTTGGACCTCAACCTCTCCATGCACCGCCGTACGGATACAGCGAAAGGAAAGTTTACGGTGATTGATTCCGGTACGTCTTCTTCCCCTGAATCCGGAGCGCCTTCTCCATCGCCTGAAGTCGATACGGATGTGCTGGATAAGTTACCCCATGTTTATAATAGTTTTGCTCCGGGAATACGTTTGGCATGGACTCCGGGGCAGTATTACTATATGAGTGGTAACCGGAAGGTAAACCTTCCTTCCAAGTATCCTACAATATCTCTGGATTGGGAGCGGGGTATTACGGGAGTGTTGCCCAACTCCAATAAATATGAGCGTTTTGAAGTAGACTTTCAACATACTATTTCTTTGGGATTGATGCGTGATTTCTATTATCGGTTGGGTTGGGGTGTTTTTACCGAACAGGATGGAATCTATTTTATTGACTTTGCGAATTTCCGGCGCACTAATCTTCCGACGGGCTGGAATGACGATTTTGGTGGTGTTTTTCAGTTGCTCGACAGATATTGGTATAACTCTTCGCGCAAATACTTTAGAGGACATATCACTTATGAAGCTCCCTTTTTGATTATTCCTCATTTAAATAAAGTCAGCCAGTATGTGCTGAATGAGCGTCTGTACTTCGGGGCGTTGTTTGTTCCCAGGCTGAAACCTTATATCGAGTTGGGGTATGGCATAGGTACTCACATCTTTGATTTTGGTTTCTTTGCAGCCTTTGAAAATTGGAAATATAAAGAGGTGGGAGTGAAGTTTACGTTCGAATTATTCAATCGGTAATTGGAATAAACAAACAGGATAGGATAGAAGGGCAATAGGAATTATATAAGAAAAAGATAGGAATTTTATCAATAATAAAAAAGTTTTTTATTGTTTCTGCTGATTATTTAATATAATGTTTATATTTGCACATCCTTTATTCCATGGAATTAAAGGCTTATAACAGGAAAATACTTTTTATATTTATCTGAAAGTGTGATGAGTTTTATTTTTAATCTTATATCTACACTGCTGTGGGGAGGAATTCTCTCCATAGTAATTATCGTGCTTTTGTACCTACTGATGCGGGGCCTCTATTTTTCTTATAGATTTACTCTGTGGAATATCCTGTTGATGCTTGTGTTATGGATACTTTTTTTTGCTCAGAGCACTATGATGGTTGGGGCGATGTATGCCAAAGGGTATGTGGACGATGTTCAGGAATTGGTGAGTAGTGTTGCCAATCAGGCTAATGGAACATTTACTCAACTTTCATCTGCTGAACAGGTGGAACAAGTGAAACTGGCTATTCAGGAAGAGTTTCCTATCGTATCATCTTATGTAGAAAAGATTGATGTAAAATCTATTGCAGACGGTAGTACCGGTTATGCTGTCGGAATAGCTCAAGTTATGAAAAAAACAATAAACTATTATATTCTGAGGCGGATACTTTGGATAATCGGATTTATAATAGGAGGTGGAATACTGTTGGCATGGATGAGACCACGGATGAGATTCTCTAGTCCAACAGATATGGAAACATACTACTAATAATAAATAATATATAACTTAAAAAATTATGGAAAATCACATTCTTATTGGCTTAGGAGGAACAGGTGGAAAGGTTCTGAAAGCTTTTCGCAAAAGACTGTTTCAGGAATTCACTCCGGAAGAAAGAGCAAATCTCCCGATTTCCTTTTTATATGTCGATTCAAGCACTGAAATGATGCAGGCGGGTGATATCACCTGGAAAGTATTGGGCGAAGATGCGCAGTTCAATCAGAATGAATTTCTTTTTGTTAAAGGAATTGATTTGAATACAGTGTTCAGCAATCCAAGTGGATTTCCTGGATTAAAAGGCTTCATTGGTGATCCTGAAGTAATGAAGAGAACATTAGGTGAAGTGGGTGCTGCTGCTGCACAGAAGCGTCGTGCCGGTAGAATCCTGTTTGGCTCTAATATCGATTCTTACAAACAAGCTTTGAGGGCTCAATATAGAATAGCAAATTCACGTAGTGGAGCGGCTCGTACCAATATTCATATCTTTACCGGTCTGGCGGGTGGAACGGGATCCGGAGCTATTATAGATGTGATTGCACAAACACGTATGATGCCGGAATTTCAAGCCGGTTTAAGTCCTGACGGAAAAACCGGTACGGGTATTACTGCGTTTGCTATGTTGCCCGAAATAACTCCTCCGGGAACATGTGATGCCGGACGTTACCATGCTAATGGTTTTGCTGCACTGACAGAGTTGAACGCTTTGCAGATAAAGAGCTATCAGCCTTTGGATGTGTCGGGGCAATATGAACGCTTAAATTTGGATGCTGTAGATAAAGTGGCTGATTCCTGTTTTGTTTATTCTAACATCAATGAGCACGGAAAGATTGTTGATTCATTGAAGCATTTGCCCAAAATGGTTTCCGACTTTGCATTCAACCGTATATTTTTGGAGCAGAACGATAATACAGAAGAGTATAATCGTACTTATAGTTTGGAAAATATCAATGATTGGGATAAGGAACGTTATGAAAAATCAAAAACCGAACCTGCTGACATTGTTCGTTCTAAACGTTTCAGTTCTTTCGGTATCAAACGTATAGTTATTCCTGAACAAGAGATAAAAGAATATTTTGCTTACCAGTTTGGTATGCAGGCATTGCTCCAACTTCGTTTCAATAACTGGAACGATGATTTGGGATTCCGTGATACTCCTGCCAATATTGATTTCCACTCCTTCGTAAAGGAAGCACAGCAATGGGAAGCATGGCGCATGACTGACAAACATCTTGTTTTGGATAAACCGATTTTAGAGTCAGACAGAGGAAGATTCCCTCCTTTCTCCGAGTATTGGGGAGCCGTTATTCCTGTATGGACTGAGCAGGCTCGTAGTGCCAGATTACCTTTAGCGGAGTTGGCTAGATTATGTGCGCAAGGATATGACCAGTTTTTCCGCAGAGTGGGAGTCAACAGTTTCTTTGAAGGAAAAAATGCTGCCCGCGAACAACATGCTCTGGAAATCTGCAGCTTGATAGAAAAATACATGTTCGACAAATGGAGTACCGGAGATTACTCTCTGTATAATCTTTGCGAATTGTGTGACTGTTTGCTGATGATGATGGATGCTCGTCGCAGAGAGATGGAAGAACGGATTACAAAAATCAATCAAGTTATTGATGCCCAAGAGAAAGAGAAAGCACGGGTAGAAGCTGAATGGCAAAATTTGGGCTTGCTGGGCGGACTGATTCGTAAGAACAACCTGATACAGGGCTATGCTTCTATCATGAATATGCTTTGCATGAAGCGTACCGAATTGCAAGGTACTCAATTTGCTGTTTCCATGATGGGAGTGCTTATTGTTAAGATGAATGCTTTGCGCGGACGTGTGGAGAAGTTTGTAGATATAATAAATGATGCTTTGAATTTTGCAGAACAGCAGATAGGTACACGTTGTAGTGACAATGGAACCGTTAGTTTGCAAGAGGATATTGTACGCTTCTACAATCAGCAGGGAGTACTTAATTTTACCGAAACGGTTATCAAAGATAAAACCCGTCAGAAAGGTATCTGTGATGAGTTTCGTGGAGAATTACTGAAAATAATAGGAACAGAACGTACATTTGCACGCGCAAATGCCAGTATTTCCAGTGAAGAAATATCTAAACTGCTCGATACGGTAGTGATGCGTAAGGCGATTATCATTCATGATGAAGTGTTGCTGGAAAATAGTGAGAAGCTGATTAACCGGAATATTCTGGAACAGTTGAGTGAGAAGTATAATACACCGGAGGCTTTAAAACAATTTGCTTCGGATGTGATAGAAAATAGTGGTGTATATACCACTTTTGATGCTACTCAAATCAGTTTGGCTGTAAACAACAACCCTATTCCACAGAAAGGACAGAATATTTATCGCCGCATTGTGCTGGTGAACTTGCCGGAAGTGGAAGGAAGTGAACAAGTGCAGAAGTTTGCCAACAAATTGAAAGCTGCTATGATTGCGGCTGTAAATTCTGATATTCAGGTATATGTAGATATGAATGGAGCCCGTAAGAACGAGATGACTGTAAGCAGCATCACTTATTGCTTCCCACTTCGTATTGTTAATGATTTGAAATTCTTCAAGGAACGCTACAATCAATTGGCTAATAGTCCTACAAACAGTAAGGAAAACCGTACGGTGCTTCACACTGAAGGTACAGGTGAACAATTCCCGACTTTGTTTATGACTGCAGAAAAACTGCCATCGGAAGTGCGTAAAATATATACTCCCTATCTGATATTGGGTTATGCTTTAGGGCTCGTAAAAAAAGCACCGAAGAATGACGGTACCGGACTCGACGCTTATGGTACGATAGAAAAAGATGCGTTGGATATGGAAGTGTTGAAACCAATGGCAGATAGCTTTACGGGCGTAAGTTATTCTACTGAATTTACCGAAGATTTCGGTGAAGAACTGAAGACTAAATTTGATAAGGCTATGCGTGGCGACTATCTGCACGTCAATAAACGTCAGGAACTGAAGACGGAAGTACAGACTTTAATAAAAGAGGTAATCTTACCTGAATGTGGAGGAAATACCGGTAGTGAGAAGTTTTTGGAGTTCCGTACTGCTGCATTGACTGCACTGGAATTAATTGCTAATTTTAAATAAGTAAAAGCTAAAAGTTATGGCTAAAAAAAATCCGAATGTAAAATATGGGCGGTGTAATAACATTGAAAACTGCTCAAAAGCAAATGCGAAAGAAATAATTGAAATCCCTCTGGGAGAAGATTTTGTATGCCCCGAATGTGGAGGAGCACTGTCTGAAGTAGTGGGTGATCCGGGGACAAAAAGCAAAATGGTTATTATCGGAGTAGCAGCAGTTGTGGTGCTAGGCGGTATTGGTCTATATTTGGGCTTGTCAGGAGGAGACACTACTGCTAAACTTGTAGAAACGGAGCAAACGGATCCCGTAACACCTTCTGATGGTTCTGCAGAAGGAGAAGAAGTAGTAAAACAGGAAGCAGAACCGTCTGTGGTTGCAGTTGAAGCTATTGTGATTAAAGAAACTGAAAAAGACCTACAACTGGCAGCAGGAGATGAAGCGCAATTGACTGTGGAGCTGTCACCGGAAGGTGCAAATGATAAGCTTTCTTGGGCATCTTCTGATGATGCTGTTGCTACAGTTTCTGAGTCGGGCTTGGTTACAGCTGTAAAAGCTGGTAAAGCAACGGTTAAGGTTTCTACATCGGAAGGTGCAAAGTCTGCCAGTGTTGATGTTACTGTGAAAAAAGATGCTCCTGCACGTATAAATCTGCCTTATGGTTATTTTGAAGGACCAACGAATGGAAGTGGTAAACCTAATGGCATTGGTATTGCTTATGTTACGAAAGGGTATTCACTCGACTTGAAAAATAGAGATAAAGAAACTTTGGACTTGAAGTCGGGCGACAAAATTATGAACGCTAAGTTTAAAGATGGTAACTTACAGCAAGGCGAACTTCAACGTAAGGATGGAACGCGTAAGACAATTCAGATCGGTGGTTGATAAATATTGAATGTTATGAAGGCCATCTTCTACTCATTATTCATGGTATTTGCTCTCTCGGGGGTGAATACCATGTCGTTGATAGCTCAGAATAGTTATCAGACTGATTTATTGGCTGATATGGCAACTTCATTAAAGTTGGCAGATCAGTTGAGTACTTTGAAAGATGGTCGTTATAATGCAGAACTTTTTTATAAAAAACGTCCGTTGAGTGTAACTGTAGATGGCGGAAGGGTAAGCCATATTGGTTATCTTTTGTTTTCTGAGGAACAACGTCAACTGTTACATATTCCTGCTGTATGCAATTTCTTAGAGCGATATGTGCTGAGCATTGATCTACCGTTGAAACGTGAGAAGTCTGTAGAGAAACAAATAGCAGAAGATAATATCAATTTTACAGTTGGAGAAATGTCTGATCTGCGTAAACAGGTTGGTGATACCACTTTAAACCTGACTATTGACAATCTGTCTGACAGGCGCTATAAGGTTAGTTGGTATCGGGGGGATAAACTTACTTGTTCGGTTGATTTCCCTATTAGTTATGATTTGCTTCATGGTACCGAGATGGTAGAAAATGAGCGGCGTATAGTGGAGGCAATAAAACGTGCTGCATCGTTGCCGGCAGATACTACAAAGATTAATCCTAAGTCCTTGGTTATGACTTGGCAACCGAATTACTTTGTTCTTCCTGGGGATACTTGTTACACAGCTGAGCTGAATACAACCCGCTATTATGAGAAATCAGGAGATGGAAAATACCAGTTGCTGTTCAACCGAAAGCATCCTTTGGAGAGCTTGGCAAACTTGCTGACCACCGTTAATCTGAAAAATGATTTCAGGATAAATGTCCGTCTGAAAAAGTATGATGCTCCCGATGAGAACTTTGAAGTGCCTTTGTTACAGTTTATCAGTTATTTTCTGAGGCAAGGGTGTACTCCTTATTTTGGAGTAATTAGTTTTGAGGGAACCCTCGCTGTTTGTGAATTATTAATGCGCAATGCTAATGAAGGATATTGCCATGCGATGAAAGTAACCTGTGATGTAGAGCAGGTATTAGATAAAAAGGGAAATATAACGGCCCGTCTGACTAGTTATATCCCCACTTCTAAAATTAAAAATTTGTTTAAGGAAGATGAAAATTAAAGGTATGAAACAACGAATTCTGATGTTATTGTTGGGCTGCCTCTCGGTCGTGGGGGCTTTAGCACAAAGTTCGGGTATTACAAAGCAAATAAACGACATTAAGCGTAATGGAAAATACTTCTACGCTGAATCTACTATGGAAACTGAAGAGGAGGCACGTGAGGCTGCCACTTTGATGTTGGCTAACTATATTAATGATTATATCAATGACAATAATTTACCTCCTGAAAACAAAGTAACGGAACATAGCTTGACGAAGGTACAATATATAAAAGGAAAGCGTGGTACTAATATGCGAGTTTTTGCATACGTAAATAAGGCTGATTATGTTCCATTTGAATCAGGTGAGACATTTGAATCGAAAGTAGAGCCGATAGTCGTTCCTGAACTTGCAGAATCTGAATTAGCAACACCGGAGGTCTCTTCTTCGGATGTTTCTATGCCTCTTCTTGTGGAGTGGCAACAGGAAGCTTTGGATGATCTGCTGAAAAAAACTAATTTGCAGGAAGCAATCAATGCTCTTAATCGTATGAAAGTAGATTATAAAGTGAAGCGTTTTGGTACATATAATGAGTGTAAGAATATAGCAGAATGCTTTTGGATTATCCTTGAAAATGATGCAGATAAAAGTCTGGTGACTATTCTGGGGCCTGGTACTAGTGAGCGAATTAATTTCAGAACCCATCAATACGATTCATTGGATAATTATTTTGGTAAGGGAAAAGGTGCAGTGTGGTTTGAATTTTCCAAGTAAGATTCAGATTTGAGGGATTGTACTGCTTGAATATGTATAAATAGTAATGTTATAGAAATATGAGAAAATTAGTATTCACTTTCTGGATGTTGGGGTGTTGCATGCTTTTGCAGGCACAAAACGAAGTACTTTTTGAGTTTTCTGATGGTATTCCGGATGGTGCTTTAAAAACAAAGATAGAACAGCAGGTGATGGGCTTGCTGACTGCTATTAATATTGCCGAATCCAGCAATTCAGACATCAATTATAGTGGTATTGACATAGACAATCTGGCTTCACAGAGTATCGGGATGACTTGGAACAATGTTCATTTCCGTACAATGGATAGTGATATTGTAGAGCATTGTGTTCGTTTGGAGCGTAGCAATGGAAGTTTGCGTGGTTTTCAGGTAAGAAATATTGGTGTGGAGATGAGACCTCTGGATGCTGCTTTTGATACTCAAAAATCTAAGTATCAGGAAATTTGTATTGACTTTAATACCTCTGGACGAATTATTGACTTTAATTTTGCTATGGAAACCCGGCAATATCAGCAATTGTTGAAAGAAGGGGTTCGGTTGAATGATGTAGATCGTCGTCTGCAAATTATTCACTGGTGCGAACAGTTCAAAAAAGCTTATAATGACAAGAATCTGAGATTTATGGAAGATATTTTCAGTGATGATGCTTTGATTATTACAGGTAAAGTGGTAATGCAAAGACAGAAGAGTGAAGTAGGATTGGCAGATGCAACAAAAGTGGAATATGTCCAGAAGAATAAACAACAGTATTTGGCAAGTCTGCGCCGTGTCTTTGACCGTGAAAAGTATAAAGGCTATATCAATGTAGAGTTCGATGATTATGAGATTAAGCGTAATGGCGCAAAACCTCAGTATTACGCAGTGACATTGCGGCAGAACTGGTACTCATCTACCTATCATGATGAAGGCATGGTAGTCTTAATTTGGGACTTTACAAATGAGGAACAGCCTAAAATACAGGTGAGAACTTGGCAACCTATGGGAGAAAATGTTTTTGGATTTTCAGATGTAAAACTACCATAATAATAAAAAAATAATTTATATGAAGAAGATTTTTTTAGCAGCAATTCTGCTGTGTTTTTCATTATGTTCGCTCTATGCACAAGAGTTGACTATGAGCGATTTTCATGTTGATCCGTCTGATTTAGCAGCTCAGGTACATCAGGTTCCTGACTTGAACGGAGACCCTTGCGCCTTGATTAAAGTAGGGCTGGCTGTTCCGGATGCTAAATTTGAAGGAGATGTTGTTAAATTTGAGTATAAGGATGGAGAATATTGGGTATACTTGCCTGCGGGGTCTAACTGGCTTACTGTTAAAACTGCGGAATTTACCCCTTTGCGTTGTGATTTTGAGAGTGTGAAGTCAAAATCTACCTATATCATGACAGTCACTAAACCGGGGGGGCCTACTCCCCTTAAGCCAAGAATTACCGTGGAACTGAAGCCACAGGCGAATATCATTGGAGTACAAACTAAGAAGCCAGTGAGTTTTGATTTGCTTCTCGTGAAGGGGGGGATGTTCAAAATGGGAGCTACTCCCGAACAACAGAATGCAGACAAAGATGAACAACCGGTTCATTGGGTAAAGATCACGAAAGACTTCTATATGGGTGAAACGGAAGTGACACAAGCGTTGTGGGAGTATGTTATGGATAATAACCCTTCTACTTTCCAAGATCCTAATAAGCCTGTAGAGATGGTAAGTTGGGACGAATGTCAGGTTTTCATTAAGAAACTGAATGAATTGACAGGAGTACATTTCCGTTTACCGACAGAGGCGGAATGGGAATATGTAGCGCGAGGTGGAAATAAAACCCAACTAACACAATATAGTGGAAGTGCTAATGTGGATGAAGTGGGCTGGTATTATGCTAATAGCCAAAATACGACACATGCTGTGAAAACGAAGAAACCCAATGAACTTGGATTTTATGATATGAGCGGTAATGTATGGGAATTCTGTATGGATTATAAAAATGATTATCCCAAGGGAGAAGTTTCAGATCCTATCGGTTCTAAACAGGACAAAAACCGTGTGCGTCGTGGTGGTGCCTGGGACAGTGAATCGGCTGATAACCTTCGCGTGGCTTTCCGTCGTAGAGTGGAGCAGGATACACGTGAAAGAGGCTTAGGGTTACGATTGGTGCTGGATCTTAATATGTAACAATGAAACATATTACTATTTGTATCATATTTCTGTGCATGGCTTTTGTTGGCCATGCGCAAAAAACTACTCTTCATTTTTCTTCCGATGGAGAGTTTAAAATTGTGCAGTTTACAGACCTTCACTATAAGTGGGGAAAAAAGGCCTCCAATAAGGCTATAGAATGCATGGAGGAAGTGCTGGATGCCGAAAAACCGGACTTTGTAATGGTGACAGGAGATTTGGTTTATTCTGCTTCAGTAGCAAAAATATTACCGGTATTATTTGCTTGTATTTCGGAACGCCAGATTCCGTTTGCTGTTGTTTTTGGCAACCACGATGAGCAGTTTGATTGTACATTGAGTGAAATCTATGATATCATTAGTGCTATGCCTTATAATATACAACCCGATCGTAATGCTGCCTTTAGTCCCGATTATGCTTTACCGGTAATGTCCAGTGATGGAACGCGAACAGCAGCGGTCTTTTACTGTATGGACTCTCATGCTCGTCCCAAACTAGAAGGAATCGGTGGATATGATTGGTTCCGTTTTGAACAAATTAATTGGTATCGTGAGCAGAGCAAGAGTTTTACTGAGAATAATGGAGGAACTCCTCTTCCATCTCTTGCTTTCTTCCATATTCCTTTGCCTGAATATGCTTTGGCTGAGGCTGACGGGAAGAGTCCGTTGCTAGGCTCGAAAGGCGAGGAGGTGAGCTGTCCGAGACTTAATTCCGGTATGTTTACTGCCATAAAGGAGCAAGGAGATGTGATAGCTGCTTTCTGTGGTCATGACCATGACAATGACTTTGCAGTGATGTACAAGGAGATATTGCTGGCTTATGGTCGCTTTTCCGGCGGAAATACCATCTATAATCATCTGAGGCCGAATGGTGCACGCGTGATTGTGCTGAAAGAAAATCAAAAGACTTTTGATACCTGGATTCGGCTGCGTGGTGGAGAGGTGATTAATCAGATAACATTTCCAGATAGTTTTCAAAAAGGAAAGAAGAAGAAAACTAAATAGTTACTTATATTAATAATGATAAGAAGTTCTCTCTATCTACTGATGATATGAGAGAACTTTTTTTATTAGTATGTCTTTGGCTATTATAATAAATATGCTCTTCTGTTATTAACTTCCTTTATATTTTGCTTGTTTATATGTTATTACGGTATGCAAAAATAGTGTTTTATGCTCTATAACATGCGGTGACGTATTGAACAAAAGTATTGATAAAATTTTGATTTTTAGTGTTTTATTCCTTTTTGACGTATTGGTAGCGTATTCTGAATTTTGAATTGACGTATTTAAGAATGGATGTTTCTGGTTTCTTTCGTAGTTATTTATCATATGTTTGCGGTGTTCAAATGAGAACGAAACCGAGAATTGTTAATCTTAATTTAGTGAAACTTATGAAAAAGTTATTATCAGTTTTATTTTTACTAAGCTTTACCTTATTAGCTTCTGTATATGCACAGAATATACAGGTAAAAGGTACGGTGGTAAGCGGTGCGGATAACGACCCCTTACCTGGAGTAAATGTGGTGGTGAAAGGTAATGCCACTACAGGAACAATCACCGGTTTGGACGGTGAATTTGCCTTGTCGGTTCCCTCCGACGCAATCCTTTCCATTTCTTATATAGGATTCAAATCACAAGAAATTTCGGTAAATGGTAAGCGTGAACTGAAAATTGTGTTACAAGAGGATTCAGAAGCTCTGGACGAAGTGGTAGTAGTAGGTTATGGTGTGCAAAAGAAGAGTGTAGTTACTGCTTCTATTGCCAAGGTTAGTAGCGAAGATATTGCTGCAAAAGCTCCTGTCCGCATGGATAATGCACTGAAGGGGCTGGCTGCCGGTGTAGATGTTACTTCTGCTTCAGGACAACCGGGTGATTCTCCTCGTGTGCGTGTACGTGGTATCGGTACTATTAATAATAGTGATCCGCTTTACATTGTGGACGGTATGCCTATCGGAGGTGGTCTTGACTTTGTGAATCCGAATGATATCGAATCCATTGAGGTCTTGAAAGATGCTGCATCCGGAGCTATCTATGGTGCACGTGCTGCCAATGGTGTTATCCTTGTAACCACAAAGAAAGGTAAGATGGGGAAGGCTCAGATTAATTACAACTTTTCTTATGGTTGGCAGAGTGCATGGAAGCAACGTGATGTGACAAGTGCTACGGACTATGCCATCTTGCAGAATGAGAGCCGTGTGAACGGTGGTCAGGCTCCGATTTATGCAGACCCTTACAACTTGATAGATGCCAATGGACAAGCCATTAAGGGCTTCGGTACAGATTGGCAAAAACTGTTGTTCAATGACAATGCGCCGGTGATGAATCATGATGTAACTATCAGTGGAGCATCAGAAAAGATAAACTACTATCTTTCATTGGGATATTATACACAAGATGGTATTGTTGGTGGTAACTACGGACAATCTAATTATGACCGTCTGACAATTCGCTCTAACACACAGTATAACGTGATTGATGCCTCCAAGGAACGCAGTTTCTTGAATAAACTGGATTTGGGTGTAAATATTGCTTATATGCGCACACATGCCACTGGCATCAATACCAACTCGGAATTCGGTTCTGCTTTAGGCTCTGCTCTTTATTTGTCTCCTATCTTGACATCTACATTGACCGGTGATGCAGCAGCTGAAATGATAGCCTATTACAAGGCTTATGATTTGCCTCGTGATGAAAACGGAAATCCTTATACTGTACCCGGTTATGGTGGTGCTTACCAGGAAATGAACAATCCATTGGCTATGATGACTTTGAGTCCTCAAAAGAATTGGTCGCATAAGTTTGTTCCCAAGTTTTCTATTGATTTGCAATTGTGGGATAATCTAAAATATCATTTTAGTTACAGTGCTGATATGGGTTTCTGGGGATATGATAAGGCCACAACTTCCCGTTTCTATCTTTCTGGTAATAATAATGCTTCACATACCAGTGTGGAAGCCAATAAGGAACAGAATGTTACATGGCAGTTAGAAAACACCTTGACTTATGATAAAACTATTGGTAAGCACACCTTCGGTGTGGTATTGGGACAGTCTGCCTTGAAATACAAAGGTGATTATTTGAAAGGCAATCGCTGGAATCTGGTAAACCCTAATAAACCTTCTATTGACTATTCTACAGGAAACATTGAATATACTAAAAATGACAAAGATGAAATAACAGGTGCTACTGTTCAGTATGGCGTATCGGGTGCTCCTCGTATCGAACACACAATGTCGTCTATGTTTGCGCGTTTGAGTTATAACTACGATGAACGTTATATGTTTCAAGCTACGATACGTCGTGATGGTTCCAGCCGTTTCGGTCCTAACAATAAGTATGGTACATTTCCTTCTGTATCAGCAGGCTGGAATGTGACGAATGAGGCTTTTATGGAAAATACGCGGGAGTGGCTTTCCAATTTAAAAATTCGTGCCAGTTGGGGTAAGAATGGTAATGATAATATAGATGAGTTCGGTTATACTTCACTTACGGCTATGGGCAACAATGTGCTTCTTGGTAGGGATGCCGTCAAGTATATCGGCTCTAAAGCTCAGCGCTTGGCTAATCCTGATTTGAAATGGGAAGAAAGTGAGCAGACCGACTTTGGTATTGATTTGGGATTCTTTAATAACGCATTGACGTTCAGTGCTGATTATTATATAAAGAAAACTAATGGTATGATTATGGAAATGCCTATTCCGAGTTATGTAGGTGAAAGCAAGCCTTTGGGCAATGTGGGTGATATGGAAAATAGTGGTTTTGAGTTTGAAATTGGCTACAAATGGAATATTTCAGATGCTAAATTTGCTGTCAAGGGTAATGCTACTTATCTTAAAAATACATTGAAGAACTTAGGTAATGATACCGGTTATATGGATTTTGACGGCATTCAGGGGTTATCCGGTGGCGGTACACGAGGTTCAAACGGACAACCTTTCCCGTACTTCTTCGGTTATAAGACTGATGGTGTGTTCCAGAATGTGGACGAGATTCGTGCTTATGTCAACAAGGATGGAGCTATGATAATGCCGAATGCAGTTCCCGGTGATACACGCTTTGTAGATGTGAACGGTGACGGAAGTATTTCTGCCGATGATCGTACCAATATTGGTAATGGTACTCCCGACTGGACCTATGGCTTGAACTTTAATGCAGACTGGAAGGGCTTTGATTTCAATATTTTCTTCCAAGGTGTAGCTGGTGCCGATGTTTTTGATGCGACTTATCGTACAGATGTTGCTTCTGGTAACTACCCATCGTGGATGCTGGGCCGCTGGACCGGTGAGGGAACTTCCAATAAGTACCCCCGTCTGGCAGTGGGTGATGCTACGAACTGGATGGTATCTGACTTATATGTATGCGATGGCTCCTACCTTCGTCTTAAGAATATAACTTTGGGTTATACATTGCCTGTAGCTCTTACTCGTAAACTTACCATCGAACGTTTGCGTGTTTATGTACAGGCTGAGAATCTTGTGACTTGGACAAAGTATTGGGGGTTTGATCCTGAAATTTCTTCCGGTCCCGACGGCATTAAATCTCTTGGTATCGATCGTGGTGTTTATCCGCAGGCTCGTACCTTTACAGTAGGTGTAAACGTTTCTTTCTAATCTAAAAAAATCAAGAAATATATGAAAACAATAAAGATATTAGCAATAGGCTTACTTTCTGTCGCCACGATGCTGACTACCGGTTGTAGTGACAGTTTCCTTGAGGTGGAAAATCCCACTGGTGAACCTTTGGAAGATTATTATACTACGGATGAACATATTCAGGAAGCTCTGATTGCGGCTTATGATCCTATTCATTGGGCCGACTGGGGATTGGGGCAGTATAATGCCCTGAATATCGATGCTGAAATCATGGGTGACAATTTCTGGGTAGGAGGTGCCACTAAGACTGATATGCAGAATTGGCACATGCTTTTCAATTATGAAGGTAATGAGAACAATACGCTCAGTTCCCTTTGGACTGTGGACTATTCGGGTGTTAAGCGTTGCAATGACTTGCTGAAATATCTGGATTGGGCTACTGATGTTACGACAGAAAATCGTAAGAGCTATGAGATGCAAGCGCGTTGTTTGCGTGTGTTCTATTATAATATGTTGTGGCATTATTTTGGTAATGTTCCTTTTTATTTGGAGAATCTCTCGAAACCTCCTTATTCAGCTCCACAATACAAGGCTGATGATGTTTACAATGAACTGATTGTAGAGTTGGAAGCTGTGATAGACTCAAAAGGACTGCCTATGAAATATTATAAGACCATGAAGGGGGGAGTGCTTGTTGATGATGAAGGACAATTGGGGCGCGTCACGCAGGCAATGGCTTATATGATGTATGCTGAAATGGTGATGTACCAGAATGATGAGAGCCGCTTTGCAAGAGCTCTTGGGTATATGAAGGAAATTATTGCAGACCCTAATTTTGTGCTGAATCCCAATTATGCTGCTATTTGGGAAACAACCGGTGAGTGGAATAACGAGTCTATTTGGGAAATCAATTACGAACAGACTAACTCTGAGCGTGGATGGGGAAGTCCGTTGGCTATTGGTGGTACTGTGCTTCCTACACTGATTTCACCCAATACATTTACTGCTGACCCGGAATGGACCGGTGAAGGTTGGGGATTTTTGCCTATGCGCCTTGAGACCTATGAGATGTTTAGTAGTACAGACAAACGTCGCGACGCTACTTGCTGGGATGTGCGTGGTACGAAGTATACCGATCGTTATCAGGATACCCATATTTGGCTGCAAAAGTATCGTCCGTATGACCGGAACTTTAAGAGTGCTCCATTCGACCAGAATTTGAACTATAATAACAATTACCGTTATTATCGTTATGCAGAAACATTGCTTAATGCCGCTGAATTATCCCTTCGCACTGGCGGCAGTGCAACCGGTGAAGCCAAGACGTGGTTGAATGCAGTTCGCACCCGTGCCGGACTGGCGGAACTTTCCTCAGTTACTGTGGACGATGTGCTGACCGAGCGTCGTCTTGAGTTTGTGGGCGAAGGCAAACGTTATTTTGACTTGGTACGCGCTGAAGGCATCAACGGAGCTTCATCCAAGAATAAGGCTACTACAGCACTTGTTCCCGATGAATATGGCTATCGTACTAATTCCTGGACTCCGAAGAAGAAATATATTCCCATTGCACAAGGTGAGTTGGACTCTGATCCGGCCTTGGTTCAGAACGATTATAAATAGTGTCCATAACTTTATTAAATAATAAACGATATGAAAAATATTTTTAAACATATGGCATGGGTGTTGATTGCAGGTTTGGCAATGACTGCATGTTCGCCCGAAGATTTTACGGGAGCAAATGGAAATCTCCCCCAAGCTTCAGATTATGCTGACAATTTTAAAGTGACTGTAGACCAGTCAACCAATTATGCGAATTTTGAATTTACTTCCGCTCCTGGAGTTACTCCGGTTTGGATTATTGATGGTGCATCTTATTCGTCGGCATTTAGTCTTTCAAAGTATTATCGTAAGAAAGGTTCATATACTGTAGAATGTAAAGTGAAGAATGCTAATGGAATCAGTGATGGTACTGTTGTGAAAACTTTTGTTGTAGAGAAGACAAAGATGACTGGTTTCGGTGGTTTTGTTGAAGATAGTAATTACAATCTTTTCAAGGGACTGGAACTCCCGAATAATCCCGGTAATAATGATAATCCGGCACATAATCCTGCATTTTGGTATGCTCCGGGATGGAATATGATAGATGCTCCTCGATGTGTTTTATCCAAGGGAGCTTATACTATTACTCTTCCTGAGGCTACAACTGACCAGTGGCAGGCTCAGATGGCAATTAATACCGGTCTGTCTATTTCCGCAGACAAGCATTATGATTTTTCTGTTATTGTCACCTCTTCTACGGCACATAAAAACGTGAAGGTGAAAATCTGTCAAGCTGATAACGATAATATTATTCTTATGGATAAGAATTTCGCTCTTGATGCGGGAGAACCAAAAGCATTGTGGGGATCGGATCTTGAAATTTATAGTGCAGACCCTGAAAAGATACCGGTAACTGATTTTAGTAATGTTAAGGTTGTATTCGATTTTGGCGGAAATGCGGCGAATACGGAAGTCAGTATTGAAAGTTTTGTACTGAAAGATCATGCTAATGATGATGGAACTGAAGTGCCAGATGATACACCGGAACCGACTTGGGTAGCAATCGATAGTGAGGACAATATCTGGAATAGCGCTACGTTTACTAACTCATTTTATTATGCCAATGAGGATTGGAGTGGAAGACCTAATCCTGAAATGACGGTTGATGGACGAGCTTATACATTTATATTCCCGTTGGCAACTGCACTGCAGTGGCAAAATCAAGTTCTATTCAATACAGACTTGACGGCTGATACGGAAACCACTTATGATTTCTGTGTTACATTGGTTGCCAACAAAGCAATAGGAGGCGTAACTGTGAAATTAGTACAGACGGATGAGGTAGATGAAAATGGAGAACCAGTTAAGCATGATAATAATTACTTCTTTGCCGAACAAATAAAGCTTGAGGCTGATACGGATTATAAATTCTGGGTTTCGGAAAAGAAAGCGCCAGAGGCTATGCATGCCATATCATTGGTCCTTGACTTTGGAGGTAATCCTGATGATACGAAAGTGATAGTAAAGGACATCATATTTCAAAAACATTAAGATTTATCAATATATAGATGGCGTGGGAAGGCTAAAGCCTTTCCACGTGATAAAATAATTCAAATATTCGTATATGGCAGGTCTTATTATATGATATATGATTGAATAATGAAAAAGAATAATCAATGAAGTATAATTATTTTTTGTCTCTACTGTTTTTAGCATTAATAGCTTGTGGAAACAGCGATAATGATCCGCAACCTGATAATGTTATGTTGACATGTTCACCCGAAAAAGTGGAAGCTGTTGCGATTGAAGGAAAGTATATACTGAATGTTACTTGCAGCAGTGGCGAATGGACTGCTTTTGCCAGTGATGATTGTAGTTCTTGGGTGACAGCTAAGGTGTCTGATTCTTCTTTGACTAAGGGACAGGTTACTGTTTCTGTAAAAGCAAATAAGAAAACAACTAACCGTAATGGTTCTGTTGTTGTAAAGTCGGGAACAAAACGTATCATGATACCCGTGACCCAAAATGCCCCAATGTCTGTTTCACAACGTGAGATATACTCTAATTCTAGTGGCGAGAATATCACATTGTCTGTTTCGGCTGTGGCTGATTGGAGCGTGAAATCTAACGATAACTGGATAAAGGCTGAAAAGAAAGATAGCCAAACGGTGAGTATCTCGACAAAGCCTAATGAAGACAAAATTTCTCGGAATGGAACTTTGGATATTGTTTCGGGTGTGGAGAAGATAACAGTAGTTGTCACTCAAGAGTCGGCTGAAGACCGTGAGATAGACACCCCCGAAGGATATCGCCTAGTTTGGCATGATGAGTTTAACGAAGGTACATCCCTTGGCAGTAACTGGACCCACGAAGTACAAAAGCCCGGTTGGGTAAACAATGAACTTCAGAGTTACGTGAATGGTTCGGCGGACGGTAAGCGTGTGACGGAACTAATAGACGGTAAATTGAACATAAATTGTTTTAAAGGTTCCGACGGTAAGATTTACTCGGGTCGTGTTTATGCTAACGTAAATACAGGATGGCTTTATGGCTATTTTGAGGCTCGTATCATGCTTCCCAAAGGCAAGGGTACTTGGCCTGCTTTCTGGATGATGCCGGTGAACAACAATTTCTCGACTAATCCCTGGCCGGGTTGTGGTGAGATTGATATCATGGAAGAAGTGGGTGTTGATGCGAATATCGTGTCGTCTTCCATTCATTGCGCAGCTTACAATCATACCATAAATACTCAGAAGACTGCATCTCGCAATATTGCTACGGCAGAGTCTGAGTTTCATATCTATGCTTGTGAGTGGACTCCCGACTATCTGAAGTTCTTTGTAGATGGAACAGAATTGATGACATTCAGGAATGAGGGTACCGGCAAAAACGTATGGCCGTTCACTTATGCTTTCTATCCTATTCTCAACCTTGCATGGGGTGGTGATTGGGGCGGATATAAAGGTGTAGATGAGAGCGCCTTGCCTATAACAATGAAAGTGGATTATATACGCATATTCCAGAAAAAATGAACTAAGCAATTAGTGATATGAATAACAAATTTATAATGAATTAGGTAATAATACATATAATTAGGCTTATCCATGAAAATACTAAGGATTTTTTCAGCTTGCTTGCTTCTGTTACCTTTTGTCTCTTGTACTCAAGTGGCAACCAATAAAGGTGATGCGGCAACCGAGAAAAAAGTAGAATCTCTCTTATCCAAAATGACTCTTGAAGAGAAAATCGGTCAGATGAATCAGATTTCCTCTTATGGCAACATCGAAGATATGAGCAGTTTAATAAAGAAAGGTGAAGTCGGCTCTATTTTAAATGAGATAGATCCGGTACGCATTAATGCGTTGCAACGCGTTGCGATAGAGGAATCCCGGTTGGGTATTCCTTTGCTGATGGCACGCGATGTCATTCACGGGTTTAAAACCATTTTCCCTATTCCGTTGGGGCAGGCGGCTTCGTTCAATCCGCAGGTTGCAAAGGACGGTGCACGGGTAGCGGCTATCGAAGCTTCTTCTGTGGGTATCCGTTGGACATTTGCACCGATGATTGACATTGCCCGTGACCCCCGTTGGGGACGTATCGCCGAAGGATGTGGCGAGGATACTTATCTGACCGCTGTGATGGGTGCTGCTATGGTAGAAGGATTTCAGGGTGACTCTCTGAATAATCCCACGTCGATAGCTGCATGTCCCAAGCATTTTGTGGGATACGGTGCAGCCGAAGGCGGACGTGACTACAATTCCACATTTATTCCTGAGCGTCTCCTGCGCAATGTCTATTTGCCACCGTTCGAAGCTGCTGCCAAAGCAGGTGCAGCTACGTTCATGACTTCATTCAATGATAATGACGGAGTGCCCTCTACAGGAAATACATTTATCCTGAAAGATGTGCTTCGTGGTGAGTGGGGTTTCGATGGTTTGGTAGTGACGGACTGGGCTTCTGCCAGCGAAATGATAAGCCACGGTTTTGCGGCTGATTCTAAAGAAGCAGCTATGAAATCCGTTAATGCCGGAGTTGATATGGAGATGGTGAGTTATACTTTTGTGAAAGAACTGCCTGCATTGGTGAAAGAAGGAAAAGTGAAAGAAAGCACTATCAATGAGGCTGTACGCAATATCCTGCGCATTAAGTATCGTTTGGGATTGTTTGACAATCCTTATGTGGATGAGAAACAGCCATCCGTCATGTATGCTCCTTCCCACTTGGAGGCAGCTAAGCAGGCAGCTATCGAATCTGCTATCCTGTTGAAGAATGACAAGGAAGTATTACCGCTACAATCATCAGTGAAAACTGTTGCAGTAGTAGGTCCTATGGCTAATGCACCTTATGAGCAGATGGGCACATGGGTATTTGATGGCGAAAAGGCTCATACACAAACTCCGCTGAATGCTATTAAGGACATGGTGGGAGACAAAGTGCAGGTGATTTATGAACCGGGATTGGCATATAGCCGCGAGAAGAACCCGGCAGGTGTGGCAAAGGCAGCCGCAGCCGCTTCACGCGCAGACGTTATTCTGGCTTTTGTGGGTGAAGAATCCATTCTTTCTGGTGAAGCTCACTGCCTTGCCGACCTTGATTTACAAGGAGACCAAAAAGCCTTGATTGCCGCTTTGGCTAAGACTGGCAAACCTGTCGTGACTGTCGTGATGGCAGGTCGTCCGTTGACTATCAGCAAAGAAGTGGAAGAATCTGCTGCTGTTCTCTACTCGTTCCATCCGGGTACGATGGGTGGTCCTGCACTGGCCGATTTGCTTTGGGGCAAAGCCGTTCCGAGTGGAAAAACGCCGGTTACATTCCCTAAAATGGTGGGACAAATTCCTGTATATTATGCTCATAACAATACCGGTCGACCGGCTACACGGAATGAAGTGTTGCTGAATGACATTGCTGTTGAGGCAGGACAAACATCATTGGGATGCACTTCTTTCTATATGGATGCTGGTTTTGATCCTTTATTCCCGTTTGGTTATGGTTTGTCGTACACCACATTCGAGTATAGCAATGTCAAACTCTCTTCTGCTGCATTGAAGAAGAATGATGTGTTGACAGTGTCATTTGATTTGGAGAATACAGGTAAATACGGAGGAACGGAAGTAGCTCAATTGTATGTACAAGATAAGGTCGGTTCCGTGACTCGTCCGGTAAAAGAACTGAAACGTTTTACCCGTGTAACATTGAAACCGGGTGAAAAGAAAAGTGTTTCATTCGAACTCCCCATTAGTGAACTTGCATTTTGGAACATTGATATGGCAAAAGTTGTAGAACCTGGAGATTTCGGTCTTTGGGTAGCGTCCGACAGCCAATCCGGAGAGGAAGTTTTCTTTAAGGTGATAGATTGATTGGTGATTCTAAGGTTAAAGAAGAAGAGGGGCGGACCGTGATGGTTCGCCCCTCTTGCTGTTGATACAATAATTATTTTACTAACAATTTTTTGGTGGTTCATTTGATACGTCTGTAACCGTAAACTGCATTGGCTCCCAGTTCTTCTTCAATACGGAGCAACTGGTTGTATTTTGCCATGCGGTCGGAGCGGCTTAGTGAACCGGTCTTGATTTGTCCGCTGTTGGTGGCAACAGCAATGTCGGCAATGGTTGCATCTTCCGTTTCGCCGGAACGATGGGAGGTTACAGTAGTATATCCGTGGCGGTGAGCCATTTCAATGGCATTCAACGTTTCGGTCAGGGAGCCAATCTGATTTACTTTGATCAGGATGGAGTTTGCACAACCTTTTTCAATACCCATAGCCAGGAAATCGACATTGGTAACGAAAAGGTCATCACCTACCAACTGGCAACGGTTACCGATGCGGTCGGTCAGTTTCTTCCAACCTTCCCAGTCATTCTCACTCATTCCATCTTCGATGGAGTCGATGGGGAATTGGTTGATGAGTTGTTCCAGATAGTCAATCTGTTCGTCGGCTGTGCGCTTTTTGCCTTTTTCACCTTCGAACTTGGTATAATCATAGATACCGTCTTTATAGAATTCGGAAGAAGCACAGTCCATGGCAATCATGACGTCTTTGCCCGGTTCGTATCCGGCAACTTTGATGGCGGCGATGATGCTGTTCAAAGCATCTTCCGTACCTTCCAGGTTAGGAGCGAAACCGCCTTCGTCACCAACGGCAGTGCTCAGACCCCGGTCTTTCAATACTTTCTTCAAAGCGTGGAATACTTCGGCACCCATGCGCAGACCTTCGCGGAAAGAAGTCGCACCTACGGGGCGTATCATGAATTCCTGGAAAGCGATAGGAGCGTCACTGTGCGAACCGCCATTGATAATGTTCATCATCGGTACGGGCATCACGTAAGTATTGGTACCACCGATGTAGCGGTACAGAGGTATATCAAGGTAGGCTGCTGCTGCTTTTGCTACGGCGAGGGATACGCCGAGAATAGCATTGGCACCTAAATTAGATTTTGTTTTTGTTCCGTCCAGTGCCAGCATGGCATGGTCGATTCCCATCTGGTCGAGGGCAGACATTCCGATCAATTGCGGAGCGATGACGTTGTTGATGTTTTCTACAGCTTTCAACACGCCTTTACCTCCATAACGTTGCTTGTCGCCATCACGGAGTTCCAAAGCTTCGTGTTCACCTGTAGAAGCACCGGAGGGGACAGAAGCACGGCCCATAAAGCCTGATTCCAGAATTACATCTACTTCTACTGTGGGGTTTCCTCTTGAATCGAGGATTTCGCGTCCGATAATCTTTTCTATTTTCATAATTATGTTCTTATTTGTAATTATTTTAAATAAGGAACAAGAAAAGGGCGGATTTTGTTCAGAAAAGATGTCTATTATTTGTAGCTCGTCACTTTCCCATTGCTCCTCCTGCTATTGCTGCCAGTACCCCCAATACGATACTTAATATAAAATAGGTGAAAAACAATCCATATAACCCTTGTTTTAAGAGGGTTACTCCATCATTTGAGAAAGTGGAAAAAGTAGTGAAGCCGCCGCATAAACCGGTAGTTAGCAGTACACGGTATTCAGTGGCAAGATTGAAACGGGCAGACCAGGCATAGAACAACCCGATCAGAAAACTTCCCAGAATATTGACGGTGAACGTAGCCCACGGGAAAGAGTAGGGGATAATCCGTTCATGCAACATCTCCTGTATGCAAAATCGGAGTACACTCCCTGTACCCCCTCCTAAAAAGATACATAATAATATTTTAGTCATTGTTTTAAGCTGATTTATCGGACTATTTATGAAATGGCGGCAAAGATACGACTTTAATTCCATCTATATTTTCAGAAGGTAGCCTTTTCTTTAAAATTCAGTTGGTTAATGTTTTATGCAAACGTTTGCCATTAAAGCATCTATATTTTAATTTAATTCCTTCTGTTGCATACCTTTTCCTCCTTATATTTGCATCACGATTAAAATTTTAACATATTCAAATCATGAAAAACATGAAAGCAATCAAATTGTTCTCTTTCCTGCTCCTTCTATTAGTGAGCAATTGGGCGATGGCTGAGGGTATTACCTCTCCAAACGGACAACTGCAACTGAACTTTTCAGTGAACGCACAAGGTGAACCGATCTATGAACTTTCCTACAAAGGCAAGACTGTTATCAACCCCTCTAAACTCGGTTTGGAACTGAAAGATGATCCGGGACTGATGAATGGATTTGCACTGGCAGACACCAAGACTTCCACTTTCGATGAAACCTGGGAACCGGTATGGGGCGAAGTAAAACAAATCCGCAATCATTATAACGAAATGGCTGTGACGCTGAATCAAAAGGCGCAAGACCGTAATATGATTATCCGCTTCCGCCTTTTTGACGATGGTTTGGGGTTCCGCTACGAATTTCCGTTGTCTAAGAATATGAACTATCTCGTTGTCAAGGAAGAACATACCCAGTTTGCTATGACTGGCGATCATACGGCTTTCTGGATACCGGGCGATTATGATACGCAGGAATATGACTATACAGAATCTAAACTTTCTGAAATCCGTGGTCTGATGGATGGAGCTATAACTCCTAACTCTTCACAAACCACCTTCTCGCCGACGGGCGTACAGACTTCCCTGCAAATGAAGACCGCCGATGGTCTTTATATCAATCTGCATGAAGCAGCTTTAATAGATTACTCATGTATGCATCTTAATCTGGATGATAAGAATTTTGTCTTCGAATCCTGGCTGACTCCCGATGCACAAGGATACAAAGGCTACTTACAAGCTCCCTGTAAATCGCCGTGGCGTACGGTTATGGTAAGTGATGATGCTCGCGACATTCTGGCTTCCAAGTTAACACTGAACCTGAACGAACCTTGTGCTTACGAAGATGTTTCCTGGATTAAACCGGTGAAATATGTAGGTGTATGGTGGGAAATGATTGCCGGTAAGAGCACTTGGGCTTATACGGATGATCTTCCTTCCGTGAAACTGGGTGAAACGGATTACACAAAAACCAAACCCAATGGCAAGCATGGTGCTACCAATGAAAATGTGAAACGCTATATTGACTTTGCTGCCGAGAATGGTCTTGACCAAGTGTTGGTGGAAGGCTGGAACGAAGGTTGGGAAGACTGGTTCGGTCATTCCAAAGATTATGTATTCGACTTTGTGACCCCGTATCCTGACTTTGATGTGAAGATGCTGAATGACTATGCCAAGAGCAAAGGTGTGAAACTGATGATGCACCATGAAACTTCCGCTTCCGTGCGCAACTACGAACGCCACATGGATAAAGCTTACCAGTTTATGGTAGACAACGGTTACAATGCAGTAAAGAGTGGTTATGTAGGCAATATGATTCCTCGCGGTGAACATCACTATGGCCAGTGGATGAACAACCACTATCTCTATGCTGTGACTAAAGCTGCTGATTATAAGATTTGTGTAAATGCTCACGAAGCTGTACGTCCTACCGGACTTTGCCGTACTTATCCTAACCTGATTGGTAATGAGTCTGCTCGTGGTACGGAATATGAGGCTTTCGGTGGCAGTAAACCGTTCCACACTACTTTACTTCCGTTTAATCGTCTGATTGGCGGTCCGATGGATTATACTCCGGGTATCTTTGATACGAAATTGGAATTTATGGGTGACCTGCCTCATGGACAGGTACAGACTACTCTCTGTAAGCAGTTGGCTCTTTATGTAACATTATACAGTCCGTTGCAGATGGCTGCCGATTTGGTTGAGAATTATGAGAAACATATGGATGCTTTCCAGTTCATCAAAGATGTAGCTGTGGATTGGGATGATAGTAAATATCTGGAAGCAGAACCAGGTGATTATATTACGGCAGCTCGTAAGGCTAAAGGCACGAACAACTGGTTTGTAGGTGGTATTACTGATGAGAATGCACGTACTTCCAACTTTACTTTGGACTTTCTGGAACCGGGCAAACAATATGTAGCCACTCTTTATGCTGATGGCAATGATGCCGATTACAAAGAGAATCCTACTTCTTATCAGATAAAGAAAGGTATTGTAACCAATAAGACTAAGATGTCAGTGAAACTGGCTCGTAGTGGTGGTTTTGCTCTCAGTTTGATTGAAGCTACACCGGCAGACAAGAAGACTGTGAAGAAATGGAGATAAAATATAGTCTCAGATTGAGAAAACCCCTAAAATTAGGGTAGAAAGAAGTTTTTTATTAGGTATTAGATATGCTCCGCAGGGTTCTTGCGGGGCATTTTTTCTACTAAGAGTTTGTATTCATTTTTACCTACACGCTTACACTAACCTCTGTATCTCCTTGTTCATCGGCAATAGAACGGTGGTGGAAGCAAATTTATTTAGTGTAGGTAAGTTTTGCCTACACTCTTTGCTTTGTCGAAAGTCGGCTTTTGGTAGCTGATGTTCCATGCTTTTCAAACTAAAACAGTTGCTTCCTGATGTTCCTATGCCCTGTTTCTTATGAAAGTTCCTATATTCATAGTACAACCACGGATGTGGTTAAGAAGAGTTATATATGTGAATCACTTGCTTCATAAATGTGAAGTACGTGAACCACATCTGTGGTCATATATACAATAAGCTTACTTTATTCATAAACAATGGATAAAAGCGTATTCTTCTATGGAAATTATCATCTGAATGTATCATGATATTCTCTAAACACTATGCTCTATGGTGTAAATGGGTGCTTTATGAGTGATGTATTTAGGAATTCTTTATAAAACATTTTGTTCTTTCGAAAATCCCTCTTATCTTTGCGCACGTTAAATGGATGATTCATGTGCATTTTGATGCTTAAGTCATTCGTTTACAGCTTATAAGAAGTCGAAAACTGTGTTTCTCCTATTAAATCAGCTTTTTCAGTCTTCAAGAGTGTCTGTTTGTACTTCCTGCGATAGGGAGAGCAAATTTTGGCCATTGAACGTATTAAATTCGCTATCACGAATTAACGTTTTAACCGGAAGGGGTGTCTTTCCCCCGGTGTCCCCAAGAAATATCCTTTTCTGAACCCCCTTTAACGTGAACAAATCAAATAACGAAGAAATATATTGGTACGCTTTGCGCATCACCTATAGCCGGGAGCTTGCTTTGAAAGAGTTCCTGGACCGGAATAATATCGAAAACTTCATTCCGATGCGTTATGAGTATGTGATGCGAAGGGAGCAAAGGATTCGTAAGCTTGTTCCGGCGATACATAATTTGATATTCATCCGCGCCACGCGAAAAAGGATTGATGAAATAAAGGAAGAGAATGCCATTCTTCTTCCTCTTCGTTACATCATGGATCGTGAAACCAGGCAGCCTATCGTTATTCCCGAAGTCCAGATGCGTCATTTTATAGCCATTGCCGGTTCTTATGATCAGCAAGTCATTTATTTGCCGCCGACAGAATACTCTATGCAGAAGGGTGATCGCGTTCGCATCACCGGTGGCGTTTTTGAAGGCGTTGAAGGTGTATTTATCAGAGTGAAAGGTGATCGTCGTGTAGTCGTATCTATTCAGGGAGTTATGGCGGTTGCTACAACTTTTATTCATCCCTCTCTTATTGTTCCTATAACAGAAGAATAATTCATAGTTTCTAATTTATAATTCATAATTATATGAAGTCTCAAATCGATGCTTTGCGTCAACTCACGCATGAGCTTCTTTATCTTGGTATGGATGGTGAACCCATTTATGCCGATCGTTTATATCAATTAAATTCAGAAGTATACAGTCAGGCGGAAGCTTTGCACGGTGAGAAATCCGTGAATGATGAAGAAGAAGCGACTCTTTGTATCACTCTTCTGAAAGCTTATAGTGCTACGATTTATAATCATGGAGATAAAGAAGAAAAGGTTCAGGAGCTATTGGACCGTAGCGGGAAAGTTCTTGGAAAACTTTCGGATTCTTTATTGAAATGTCAGCTATTAGTGGCTTGCTATGGGGAAACGCTTGATGAGGAGTTGGCGCAAGAAGCACATAAGATTATGAGTGGCTGGGGTGGTTTGTTAACGGCTGAACAACAAAATATTTCCGATGAATTGCAGAATGTGGAAAATGATTCATATCTGCATGCAAACACAGAGTTGTAGGCTGATAAATCTATAGCTGATCTCTTTGTTGTGTTTGTTCTTTAATACTTATCCTTATTTTATATGAAATTTCTTGTTACGGGGGCTGCTGGTTTCATTGGCTCCTATGTTTGTAGGCACCTGCTTTCTCGTGGAGATGAGGTGGTAGGGCTTGATAATATCAATAACTACTATGATATCAATCTGAAGTATGGGCGTTTGGGGACTTTAGGCATTGATAAAAGCGCTGTTGACTGGTATAAGTTTGTTCAAAGCAATACATATGAGAAATTCCGGTTTGTCCGCATGAATTTGGAGGACAAACAGGCAATGCAGATGCTTTTTGCCAATGAACATTTTGACAAGGTTGTGAATCTTGCAGCTCAGGCAGGAGTACGCTATTCTATAGAAAATCCCTATGCTTATGTGGAAAGTAATATAGATGGCTTTTTGAATATACTGGAAGGATGCCGCCATTATGGAATTAAGCATTTGATTTACGCTAGTTCCAGTAGTGTTTATGGTCTGAACGGAAAAGTTCCTTTTTCGGAAAAAGACAGTATAGCGCATCCTGTAAGCCTTTATGCGGCAACAAAGAAGTCAAATGAATTAATGGCTCATACTTATAGCCATTTATATGGTATTCCTTCTACCGGTTTGCGCTTCTTTACGGTTTACGGTCCTTGGGGACGTCCGGATATGTCACCTTTCCTTTTTGCCGATGCCATGTTGCACGGGAGGCCGATAAAGGTTTTCAATAATGGTGATATGTTGCGCGATTTTACTTATATTGATGATATTGTTGAAGGAGTCCTTCGTGTGATAGACCACACTCCTTCTCCTAATCCGGACTGGAGTGCTCAAATCCCTGATCCCAGTTCTTCTACTACTCCATATAAAATATATAATATAGGTAATTCTCATCCGGTGAAACTTATGGACTTTATTCAGGCCATCGAAGAAGCTATCGGACATCCTGCAGAGAAAATATACCTTCCTATGCAACCGGGCGACGTTTATCAAACGAATGCGGATACTTCGGCTTTGCAGAATGAATTAGGGTTTAAACCTGACAAGCCGATTAAAGAGGGAGTTCAGGAAACGATAGATTGGTATCGTTCTTTTTATCAATTGTAATCAAAAGTAAACTAAGATAATATGAAAATAGCAATAGTTGGTACTGGCTATGTCGGCTTGGTGACAGGTACCTGTTTCTCTGAGATGGGCATTGATGTGACTTGTGTGGATGTGCAGGAAAGTAAGATAGAAAGTCTGAAGAAAGGCATTATTCCTATTTATGAGCCGGGCTTGGAGGATATGGTGCATCGCAATTATACTGCTGGTCGTCTGAAATTTACGACAGACTTGAAGGAATGTCTGGATGAAGTGGAAGTTGTATTTAGTGCGGTCGGTACCCCTCCTGATGAGGATGGCAGTGCTGATTTGAAATATGTGTTGGAGGTTGCGCGTACCATTGGGCGTAATATGAATAAGTATGTGCTGGTTGTGACTAAGAGTACAGTTCCGGTGGGTACTGCACAAAAGGTAAAGTCGGCCATTCAAGAAGAACTTGATAAACGTAATGTAAAGATAGAGTTTGATGTGGCTTCCAATCCTGAATTTTTGAAAGAAGGTGATGCGGTAGATGATTTCATGAAGCCTGACCGTGTGGTGGTAGGTGTGGAATCGGAAAAAGCTAAGACTATAATGGAACGTCTTTATAAGCCTTTCATGATGAATAACTATCGGTTGATATTTACTGATATTCCGAGTGCCGAGATGATAAAATATGCGGCAAATTCTATGTTGGCCACACGGATTAGCTTTATGAATGATATTGCTAACCTCTGTGAGTTGGTTGGTGCTGATGTAAATATGGTTCGCAAAGGTATTGGTGCGGATAGTCGTATTGGCAGTAAATTTTTGTATCCCGGTTGTGGATATGGTGGTTCTTGTTTTCCGAAAGATGTAAAGGCGTTGATAAAGACTGCGGAAAAGAATGGCTATCCGATGCGTGTGTTAAAAGCTGTGGAAGAGGTGAATGAGAGGCAAAAGAGTATTCTTTTTGAGAAGTTATTGAAGCATTATAATGGGGATTTAAGAGGTAAACAGATCGCTTTATGGGGTTTGGCTTTCAAGCCTGAAACGGATGATATGAGGGAGGCTCCGGCATTGGTATTGATTGATAAGTTGATGGAGGCTGGCGCAAACATGAAGGTTTATGATCCGATTGCGATGGATGAATGTAGGCGTAGGATAGGAGATAAGGTTGTTTATGCTACGGATATGTATGATGCGGTGCTGGATGCGGATGCGTTGTTGTTGGTGACGGAGTGGAAGGAGTTTAGGATGCCGAGTTGGGGGGTAGTGAAGAAGACGATGAAAAAGGCTGTGGTAGTTGACGGAAGAAATATATATGAGAAGAAAGAACTGATAGAAGCGGGGATAGAATATAGTTGTATAGGGAAATAATACTTGTCTTTTGGAAGATTCTTTAAAACAGAAAACCGTTCGTGGTGTAGGCTGGAGTTTTATAGATAATATTGCCAGTTCAGGTATTACTTTTTTAGTCGGTCTTGTGCTGGCTCGACTTCTTACCCCCGAAGAGTATGGTGTTATGGCTATAATAGCTATATTTATAGCTATTTCTAATTCTATTATTGACAGTGGCTTTTCCAATGCACTGATACGCAAGATTAAAGTGGAAAGAGTAGATTATAATACTGTTTTTTATTTTAATCTGTTGGTCAGTATTATACTTTATATTTTTTTGTTTTTTTCTGCTCCTGTCATCAGTGCTTTTTTTAAAGAACCGGAGTTGATCGAGATAACTCGAGTGATAGGTTGGATACTTATCATCAATGCTTTGGCTATCATACCACGTACACAATTGGTGCGTAATATTGATTTTAAAACACAGACAAAAGTGTCTTTGATATCTTCTGTCAGTAGTGGGGGAATAGGTATTGTAATGGCTATTGCGGGTATGGGAATATGGAGTCTTGTGGGACAACAGTTGTCACGTCAGTTTCTTAACACTCTATTTTTGTGGGTTTATACCAAATGGAAACCTATGTTTGAGTTCTCCTTACAGAGTTTTAAAGAACTGTTTGGTTTTGGCTCTAAACTTTTACTTTCCGGATTACTGGATACATTTTTTAGAAATATCTATTATATTGTTATAGGTCGTTTTTATACTTCTGCTCAATTGGGACAGTATACTCGTGCTGAACAATTTAATTCTATCTTCTCTAGCAATTTAACTTCAGTAGTACAGCGTGTTAGCTATCCGGTTCTGAGTTCCATCCAAAATGAACCAGAGCGTCTGAGGGACGCTTACCGTAGAGTGATAAAGATCACTATGCTGATAACCTTTGCTTGTATGTTGGGATTGGTAGCAATAGCAAAGCCTTTGCTTGTTATTCTTATAGGTGAGAAATGGTTGCAAGCAGTTTACTTTTTACAAATAATCTGTTTTTCTGGGATGCTTTATCCGCTTCATGCCATCAACTTGAATATTCTTCAGGTAAAAGGCCGCTCTGATTTATTTTTTAAATTAGAAGTTATAAAGAAAATCATAGCCATTGTTCCCATAGTAGTTGGTATATTCTTTGGCATTGAATGGATGCTAGTAGGTAATGTATTTACTTCTTTTTTTGCTTATTTCTTGAATAGTTACTATTCTGCTGGTCTAATTTTATATCCAGCTATAGAACAGATAAAGGATATTTTTCCTACGTTTATTATTTCTATTATAGTAGCAGGAGTTATGTGGAGTTTGTCTTTTATACCGATGTCTTACTATCTTCTTCTTCCTATTCAGATTATTATTGGATTGTCGTTAGCACTTCTTATTTATGGACGACTTCATTTGTCTGAATATCTTGAGGTAAAGCAACTGGTACTTACTCTCTTAAAACAAAAGTAAAATTAAAAATAATTTTTATTGTGGAAAATAAAGTAATTACGGTTACGTCTCCTTTACTTCCTTCATTAGACGATTTTATGCCTTATCTTCAGGATATTTGGAATCGCAAGTGGCTGACTAATAACGGGCATTATCATCAGGAATTGGAGAAAGCTTTATGCGAATATTTGGAGGTGCCTTACATTAGTCTTTTTACGAACGGCACGTTGCCCTTGATAGTAGCTTTACAGACATTGCGCATTACGGGTGAAGTGATAACCACCCCCTATAGTTTTGTTGCTACTACTCATTCTTTGTGGTGGAATGGCATTAAGCCGGTATTTGTAGACATTGATTTGGATACTTGTAATATTGATCCTGAAAAGATAGAGGCTGCTATTACCCCTAAAACTACAGCAATTATGCCGGTTCATGTATATGGTAAGCCTTGTAATATGGAGCGTATTCAGTCTATTGCTGATAAATATGGCTTGAAGGTGATTTACGATGCTGCTCATGCTTTCGGTGTGAAGATGAACGGAAAATCCGTACTGAATGCAGGTGATATGTCAACGCTCAGTTTCCATGCTACTAAGGTATATAATACTGTAGAAGGTGGTGCACTGATTTGTCACGATGAAAAGATGAAAAAACGTATTGATTATCTGAAGAATTTTGGTTTTGCGGGAGAAACGGAGATTGTGGCACCGGGCATTAATGGTAAGATGGATGAAATCCGTGCCGCTTATGGGTTGCTTAATTTAAAGCAAGTTGATGTTGCGATAGAGGCTCGTCGTCAGGTGGCTATCCGTTACCGTGAAGCTTTGAGGAAAGTTTCCGGCATTAACTTTATGGAAGATATGCCTGGTGTATCTCACAACTACTCTTATTTTCCAATATTTGTAGATGCCAGAAAATATGGAATGACTCGTGATGAACTTTATTTCAAGATGAAAGAGCAAGATGTGTTGGGTAGACGGTATTTTTATCCTTTGATAAGCGAATTCTCTACCTATAGGGGATTGGAATCTGCACGACCTGAAAATTTGCCGGTGGCACATAAAGTTGCTGATAGTGTTATATGCTTGCCAATGCATCATGCACTCTCAGTTGATGACGTACGACGAATTCTTGAAATAATAGCAAAAAACTGATGAAGAGATATAATGTTCTTGTATTCCCTTGTGGTTCAGAGATTGCTTTAGATATATATAGTTCTGTTAAGTATTCTACCTATTTCAATCTTATCGGAGCAAGTTCGGTTGATGATCATGGAAAGTTTGTGTTTGAAGACTATATTTCTGATATTCCTTTTGTCACAGATGAAGCGTTTATTCCGGCGTTAAAGAAGATTGTAAAGGAGCGTAATATTGATGCTATATATCCAGCGATGGATACGGTTATCACAGCAACAAAATTACATGAAGAAGAGCTTGGGTGTAAGGTTATAGCATCTCCATCTAAGACCACAGAAATATGCCTCTCAAAGAAACTCACGTATGAAAATTTGCAAGAGGTAGTGAATGTTCCTAAAGTCTATAGTAGGCCTAATAATATTCCTGCAGAAGATTTTCCTGTCTTTGCAAAACCCATTGTTGGATATAGTGCAAAAGGTACTAAAAAACTCCATACTCAAGAAGAGGTTGATGTATATCTTAAAGGTAAAAAAGATATGCTTGTCGTGGAATATCTTCCTGGCGAGGAGTTTACAGTTGATTGTTTTACAGACAAAGACGGAAATTTGTTGTATAGTGGAGCCCGTAAGCGAAATAGAATAAGCAATGGTATAAGTGTTAACACTTATTTTGCTGAAAATCAAAAAATATTTAAAAAACTTGCTTCTACAATTAATTCAAAAATTAGATTTCAAGGAGCATGGTTTTATCAGGTTAAATATAATAAATACGGAGATTTGTGTTTACTTGAAATTGCATCTCGACTAGGAGGTTCTTCGTTACTCTCTCGTGCTGTTGGTGTAAACTTTGCACTTCTTTCTTTGTTTGATGCTTTTGGCTATAAAGTTAAAGTTTTTAAGAATGATTACAATGTAGAACTTGATAGAGCTTTGGAGTGCAAATATAAAACAAATCTTAGCTTTAATTCTGTTTATTGTGATTATGATGACTGTCTTATTATGAATAGGAGTGAGATAAATATAGAGCTTGTCAAATTTTTGTATAAATGTATAAACGAGAAAAAGCAGATATTCTTGTTGAGCAAACACGAAGGGACTGCTTTGGAAGATGAATTGAAAGATTTCAGACTTAATCATCTTTTTGACGAAATTATCCATATTTCAAAGGAAGATGATAAGTCGGACTATATTAAAACAGACAAACCTATTTTTATTGATGATTCGAATTCTGAGAGATTAAATATCAAAACGAAACTCAATATTCCGGTCTTTAGCCCTGATATGATTGATGTATTAATGTAGGATTTTATGATTACAATTGAAGAGTTAACCATAGCTGAGGAGACCGTTTCTATAATTAGTGATTTTATTTCGTGCAATGAATCTTTGCTGCCTGACCCATTCTCAAAACATGTAGATATAAAATCATATGCGGAGAGGTTAAATCGTTTGGGTATAACATTTGTCTGTAAAGACAATGAAGAAATTGCGGGCTTGATAAGTGGCTATATGAATGATGTTACTAATAAATGTGCTTACATACAGGTTATCATTGTAGCAGAGCAATTGCAAGGGAAAGGAATTGGAACATGCTTAATAAAGTTTTTCATAGATAAAGCGAAGATTATGTACGGCAATGGTACGGTATTTCTGACTGTGGATAAATGTAATGAAAAAGCTTTTAGAGTCTATACTAACATAGGTTTTACCCTGTCTAATACCATTCATGCTAATGAGAAAAAAATGATAATGGAATACAAACTATAGCAATTATGGATATAAAAAGAGTGCAAAAACGATTATTGGAGATGGGAACTGTTATTGCCAGAATTCTAGAAAAGCATGATATTCCTTATATGATCACTTTTGGAACCCTATTGGGTGCTGTAAGACATCATGGATTCATCCCTTGGGATGATGATTTTGATATATTTCTTTTTGATGATACTTATGATTTTGCTATGGAGGTGTTAAAAAAAGAACTTCCTAAGGATATGTTTCTAGAAAATAGAGATACAGAGCCATTGTATTTTCATAGTTGGTCACATGTCAAGGATATTAAAACAGTAGCAAGTTGTGAACGGTTTCCGCAAGACAATGTTTATTCTCATAAAGGGCTAAGTATAGATCTTTATAAAGCGATAAAGATGAAAGAGTGTGAACTAGAGTCTTTTCTTATAAAAGAGCATATAGCATATTTGGAAAAACGCAATAAAGTTGGATGTTTATCAAATGAAATATTTGAGCTAAAAAGAAAAGAGTTAAATAAATATTTGGAAGAGATTATTATCACAGATTCGAGTAAAGAAATTTTTGGTATGACGTTGACTGAACGAAAAATGGAACTTGATGATGTACTTCCCTTAAAAACTATACGATTTGATGGTATTGATTTTTTAGGTCCAAATAGCCCTGATAATCTTCTCAGTGCTTTTTATGGTAATTATATGGATTTACCTCCTATAGAACATAGAATACCCCATTATGATTATGTTGAGTTTTTAGCGTAATAATGCTTTCCATAATACGGTTAAGTTATGACAAAAGTAATAACGTATGGAACATACGATCTCTTGCACGAAGGCCATATAAATCTTTTGCGTCGTGCAAAAGAACTAGGGGATTTTTTGATAGTAGGTGTTACTAATGACAGCTTTGACCGTGACAGAGGTAAACTCAATGTGCGTAACAATGTATTAGAACGGGTAGAAGCTGTGAAGAATACGGGATTGGTAGATGAAATTATTATAGAGAATTATGTCGGACAAAAAATTGATGACATACAAAATTATGGAGTGGACATCTTTGCTATTGGTTCAGACTGGGAGGGTAAGTTTGACTACCTCAATGAATATTGTAAAGTAGTGTATTTGCCACGGACGGAAGGCATTTCATCCACGATGTTGCGGGAAGGGAGCCAAGAAGTTGTAAGAGTGGGTATTATTGGATGTGGACGTGTTGCCAAACGCTTTCCATCAGAAATTTCTGTGGTGAGTGGAGTGAAAACGATTGCTGCGTATGATATTCATGAAAGTGTGGTGGAACAATATTGTACAGAATTTAATGGAATAAAAAAATGTACGTCGGTTGATGAACTCTATGCTCTTGTCGATGCAGTCTATATAGCGACACCACATTTATTTCATTATGATTATATAAAGAATTCGTTAAAAGCTCATAAACATGTACTTTGTGAAACACCGATGGTGTTAAATGGTGAACAAGCCAGAGAACTTTATGAGTTAGCTGAACAGAATAGAATAATTCTGATAGAAGCGAACAAAACTGCTCATTGTCCGGCATTTAACCACCTGATGGTAATTATAAAATCTGGATTAATAGGTGAAGTTGTAGATATTGAGGCTTCACTTTCCCAACTGCTAGACAGGAGAGGGCGTGAATTTGATGCTTCACAAGCAGGTGGAGCTCTTTTTGAAGAGGGTAGTTATCCATTGCTTCCAATCTTTAAGTTAATGGGTGTTGATTATGAGGATCTGCATATCTACTCTCGTATAGAGAATGGTGTAGATGTATATACAAAGGGGATATTTCGCTATCCTAAGGCAACTTGCTCATTCAAAGTTGGTCTTGGCGTGAAAACTGAAGGTAGTCTTATAATATCTGGAACAAAAGGATATGCTTACGTACCTGCTCCATGGTGGAAGACAGATTACTTTGAGTTACGTTATGAAGATCAAAATGAGAACAAAAAATTCTTCTATAAGTGGGATGGTTTTGGTTTGCGTTATGAAATTCAAGAGTTTGTATCTTGCATTCTTAATAAGCGTTTTTCTTCAGCAAGACTCGGAAGAAAAGAGAGTATTTGGATGGCAAGGGTCATGCAACAATTCAGTGAACGAAAGAATTTCTATATAATATGACCTCATAATAAAAAATGGGTGTTTTTTATAAATCTAAATAGAAAATGATCAATTTTACAGTCGGTCCTGTGCAGTCAAGTGCGTCTGTACGGACAATAGGTGCAGAACAAGTACCTTATTTTCGTACGGCAGAGTTTTCAGAACTGATGAAAGAGAATGAAATTTTAATAAAGAAGTTTGCCAAGGCAACTGATGATTCACGCGCTGTGTTTCTTACTTGCTCTGGTTCAGGTGGCATGGAAACTGCTGTCATGAATACTTTGACTTCAAGTGACAAGGCTATAGTTGTTAATGGTGGTAGTTTTGGCACTCGTTTTGTAGAGCTACTAAAACTCCATGAAATTCCTTTTGTAGAAATCAAACTTGATCTAGGAAAAGCATTAAAAAGTGAACATCTTGCACCATTTGAGAGGCAAGGATATACTGCTTTTCTTGTTAACAAACTTGAAACATCAACAGGAGCGCATTATGATATTGATCTTATTAGCCAGTTTTGTAAGCGTAATGGTGTATTCCTAATAGTGGATTGTGTCTCTACTTTTCTTGCAGATTCATTCAATATGGCTGAGCAGGAAGTCGATGTCATGATAACAGGCTCACAAAAAGCTTTGGCGTGCCCTCCGGGTGTTTCAGTGATGTGTTTGTCTCCTCGAGCTATTGAGCGTGTGAACAGTACTAAATGTATATGCCAGTATTTTGATTTGAAGATTGCATTAAAAAATCAAGAGCGCGGACAAACTCCATGGACTCCGGCTGTCAATATTCTCCGACAGATAAATGCGCGACTAAAAGAGATTGATTCTAATGGCGGGGTGGAGGCTGAAATCATGCGAACTGCAACATTGGCAAATTATTTTCGTGAAAGAATAAAAGAATTGCCATTTGAAATTGTATCTGACTCTCTTTCTAATGCAGTAACCCCACTACACCCTATAACTATTGGGGCATACGACATTTTTCTGAAAATGAAAGATGAGTACGGAATGTGGGTCTGTCCTAATGGTGGTAGTATGAAAGACATTATCTTTCGTGTGGGGCATATTGGAGATTTGGTGATAGAGGACTATGACAAATTAATAGATGCATTTGTGGATTTGCAAAAGAAAGGATTTATTTAGAAGTTGTAATGAAAGGACAGAGACAAAATTAGTAGAACATGAAAAATAAGCAATTATACAAGTAGTCATATGATATGTGTGGATACTACTACTGGTTGCTGTAAAATATAAGCGAAATAGATGGAAGAAAAAGATACTGAGGCTTTAATGGTTACGGTTCGATGTACGGCCTATAATCATGAGTCTTATATCCAACAATGTTTGGAAGGCTTTGTTATGCAGAAAACGAACTTTCGTTTTGAGGTAATTGTGCACGATGATGCATCTACGGATGGAACTGTAACTATCATCCGGAAATATGCTGAAAAATATCCTAATATAATAAAGCCTATTTTTGAAACAGAGAATCAATATTCTAAGCGTGATGGTTCTTTAGCGCGTATAATGGATGAACATACACATGGCAAGTATGTGGCATTTTGTGAAGGAGATGATTATTGGGTTGATCCATTAAAACTGCAAAAACAGGTTGATTTTCTGGAAACGCATCCTGAATATGGAATGGTGCATACTAATTTTCAGTACTATATTAATAGGGATAATGCTTTCGTTGATAATTTTCAGTATTCTCCCAAAGACAAACTTGATATTATTTTATCTATTATTGATGGGAACAAATATAGGGTCCAGACTAATACTGTTTTATTCAGAAATGAACTTTATAAAATTATTATAACTTCTGATGATTTATTATATAAGTCTTCATATTTTTTTATGGGGGATACTCAGCTATGGATTGGAATTTTGCTCCAAAGTAATATTTATTATTTGAATTCTATTACCGCAATTTATAGAGTTGCAGAAGGTAGTGCTTGTAGGAATTCAAATTTAATAAATAGATTTCGTTTCGATTTATCTTCATCTGAATTAAGGTTGTATTTATTGGATAAAGTGAAAAAAAAATATCCTTCTTTAGATAGTAATGTTAGATTAAAGAGAAAATTGCAGAAAGAGTACAACTTGAATCTTATTCGATATAAATTATTTGTTCCGTCCTTTAAACCGCTATATTCTTTATCTATGCAATATAATTTATTATATAGCATATTGCGTTTTCCATTTCTTATTTCTATGGTAAAAAAATATATTAGATTGAAGCATTAGTATTATGATATTGCTGAAGTTTTATTTTATGCGAGTTCTCCTGCCAATACTTATGTGGTTGCCATTTAGGAGATTTCGATTTTTTATTATTAGTTCTTTGGTTAGTTCTATAGGCAAACATGCAAGTGTTTTAAGAGAAGTTACTATTTTACATCCAAGAAATATTTCAATAGGAGAGAATTCTGTTATTAATTCTAAGGTATTATTAGATGGGCGTGGTGGGCAATTGATTATTGGAGATAATGTAGACATAGCAAGAGAAGTAAATATATGGACACTTGAACATGACATAAATGATGATATGCATGCTACAATTGGTGGAGATGTTATTATTGAAGATTATGTATGGATAGCATCAAGAGCCACTATTCTTCCTAATGTGAAAATAGGTAAAGGAGCTGTGGTTGCGGCGTGTTCAGTAGTAACAAAAGATGTTCCTCCTAATTCTATTGTTGCTGGCTGTCCAGCTAAAATAATAGGTAAAAGGCATAATAAACTGTCTTATAAACTAAATTTTCATCCACTTTTTAGTTAATTATGCGTTTGTCTAAATCTTATATTTATATATTAGTTCTGTGTGTTATATTTGTTATATCTCCTTTCTTTTCTTTCTTATTCTCTCTGTTAGTTTTAATTATGCAAGATTTTTCAAGGAAAGAGAGGCGGTATTTATACTTCCTAATCTCTCTCTTTTTTGCTTTATTAGCTTTTACTCAGAAGTCAACTAGCTTAATTTTAGAAACAGATGTAGTTCGTTATTATGAAGCTTATGATGAGTATGTGAGTAAGAATGTGTTCGATTCTAATTTTTTTTTCAACCTTAATATTACATATATAGCTTTTGATATTGTTTCTCGAGTTGTGGTTAGCATTCTGGGGAATGTACAATATTTATCTTTAGTATGGACTTTACTTAGTTATTATTTGTATTTTCTATCTATTGATAATTATTTGGTATTTAGAAGTGTTAAACTTTCGAATGGTAATTTATTTTTGATAATATTTTTAGGTGTTACAACATTTTTACTATTTACTCAGATAACAGAAACCTTGAAACAAGCAGTTTCTATTAGTTTGTTCTTTTATGGATTTTCGTTATTTTTGTGTCAACGTTTTAAATTATCTATTTTCATTATTATATTATCTTTATTCTTTCATCTTTCAACAGTGTTTTTATTTGTTTTCTTTTTACCATTTGCTTTACAAGAAAGGAGCTTGTTGAAACTTTCAATTCTAGCTTTGCTAATAGGAAAACTAAATGTGATGAATATGCTGAATATCTTGCTTCAATATTTAGGAACTTATAGTTATCTTGTTCTTATTCTTTTACATAAAACAGATATGTATGGCAATTCTCTCCATGGTTTTACGATTTCTTCAATTTTCTTTCTTCAAATGTTGTTATTAGTAATAGTAGCTTGTTATATATATTTCGGTACCTTTAAACCTAAAGGTTTTATGAATTTTATCTTTCCCATGCTAATAGTATTGTTTCTCAATATATCTTCTCCGCATAATTTTGATCGTTTTTTGAATTTGCTAGCTTTTCCTTTGACAATTGCTTTTGTTGAAATTATAATTCTTAAATCAAGAATACGAAAATTTGTATGTTCTTTCTTCTTTATTTTTTCATTTTGTTTTTTCATGCTTAATGCTAGAAAGACATATTTTAGAACTTTGGCAGATGATGGATATTCATCTAGTTATTTAGATAACTCACCTGTAAAAATAATTATATATCCTTCGTATCTATATCTTAAACAAAAATATGAGTAATTTATTGTATATCGGATATTTGTCAGATAAAGCGAGCTCTGGTGCTGATGTTGTTAACTTGAATAATATAGAAGTTTTGAAATCTCTATATAAAAGCTCTTTTTTTGAGGAGGGATTAGATAATACAGATTTTTGGGATAAAATATTATTGTATACAGGAGGATTAAGTCGAAAATGTCGGCGAAGGATTCTGATCTCAATTGAGACTAATAACATTGATGTCGTTTTTTTGTCTTCATCTTTACTTGGTAAGCTAGCTAAAGTAGTAAAAAGAAAATATCCTAATATTCGTATTATTAGTTTTTATCATAATGTAGAAAGACAATATGCTGCGGAACAACTTAAAGTATCTGGCTTGTCAAAGTTTGCAACTTATATTCTTTTGACATACAATGAAAAGTTGTCATCAAAATATTCTGATTATAACATTCTATTAAATAATAGAGATCGTCTTTTGTTTCAACGTTATTATAAACGTGATGCTGATTTAATTATTCCTATTTTTTTTAAAGATGTATTTGATGTAAAGACTTTACAAATATCCAAATATATATATTCTTCAAAACCAATTGCTTTATTTGTAGGTTCTTCCTTTTTTGCAAATGTTGAGGGTATGAAATGGTATTTGGCTTATGTACATCCATTTGTAGATGAACAGTTGATAATTGTAGGTAAGAATATGGATCGTATTTTCTCTTCTAATTTGGATCAGAACTATCAGGTTTATGGATATATACCAGATTTGTCAGAACTTTACTATAATGCAGATTTTGTTATAGCTCCTATTTTTAGTGGTGGTGGGATGAAAACGAAAACAGCTGAAGCTTTTATGTATGGTAAGTCTATTATTGGAACCAAAGAGGCTTTTGAAGGTTATATTGTTAGTTCTGATTATGCCATTGAGTGCAATACTGCATCTCAGTTTATTGACGCAATTAACAGTTTAATTTCTAATCCTAATAGGACTTCTTTTAATAAATATGCTAGAGAATATTATCTTGCTCATCATTCCTTTAATTCAATAATAAAATTGTATTGGGATTTTTTATCTCTAAATTCATTATTATAGATTATGAAAGTAAGTGTTGTTATTCCATTCTTTAATTGTAAAAAATATATTATAGAGTGTCTCTACTCTGTCAAAAATCAGTCTTTTTCTGATTTTGAAATAGTTTTGGTTAATGATGGCTCTACTGATGGGACAGATGCTATTGTAAGTGAGTGGATGAGGATAAATGAGGGAATAAGAATAACATATATTGACCAATATAATCAAGGGGTTTCTTCTGCACGAAATGCTGGATTAGAATGTTCCCAAGGTGAATATGTGTTTTTTTTAGATGGAGATGACTTAATTCATGAAGATACATTAAATTACTTAGTAAATACTATTGAATCTTTTAATTCAGATACTTCGTTTTGTCGCTATACAAATAATATCATGGATTTTAGTTTAATTCATAAAACTTCTGAGAAAATTCTCGGGATTGATGAAGTTTATAAAAGATTTCTGTATAATAATTCTGATTTTACTTTTGCAGCTTTTCTATATAAACGAACTTATTTAGATAAGTTTCATATAAAATTCTCGTTGGATTTAAAATATGGTGAAGATGAGGAGTTTACTTGGAAGTATTTGTGTCATTGTAATAATGCGGTATATTGTAATAAACCATTGTATTATTATAGACAGTATCAGCAATCTTCTTCAAAAAGAATATCATATTCTCGTGTACAAGTGATAGACTCGATGAAAAGAGCTTGTAATTATTATTGTCGGAGTCATAATGCTTTTTATGTTCAATTGGAAAGATATGGTATCCCGAGAGCGAAGTTAGCTATTCTTAATCAGTTTGCACATGGAGGGGAGTTAGAAATGTACAATAGATTAAAAAGTGATGTTAATTATAAATGTAATATGGTTAATTTATTATTACATTTTCCTTCCTATGTAAAAATAGCCACTATAGTTTATCTATTTTCGCCATCTCTCTTTTACATTATTATTAATCGCTTAAAAAATGTAATGTGAGTAATGTTAATCGAGCAATTGATAAATAATCAACTGAATAATTTCCCTACTATTAAAAAAGTAGTGAAGAGAGGATACCAGTTGTTGATGTATTTGATATCTCCTAAGACAAAGTCATTGGGAAATATTGTAAGAATATCCCCTAATGATGGATCTGAGTACTTTTTTGGTTATTATGATAAATCCCCTTGGGATGCTTTAGGAAAATATATGCTTTGTATGAAAGCTAAGAATACATGGAGCGAAGTTGCTCCTTTAGTTCCAGTGGATTTGTTACTAATTGATATACGAAGTAATAATTTCGTTAAAAAAATAGGAAATAGTCATTCTTGGAATGTGCAGCAAGGATGCATGTTACAATGGTTAGGTCCCCACTTTGATAAACAAGTAATATACAATGATTTTAGAGAAGGGCATTTTTGTTCGATAATACTTAGTGTGGAATCTGGAGAAGAGCGGGTGATTGACTGTCCAGTTTATTCTGTATCTATAGATGGTACTACTGCATTATCGCTTGATTTTACTCGTCTGCATAGATTGCGTAAAGGTTACGGATATGCTAATTTAGATGAAATGACTAAGGATAAAAAGTTGCCTGATGATACTTGCATTTGGAAAATTGATTTGAAATCTGGGACAATAATTCCTTTATTGAAATACGAAGATTTTGTTTCCTTTGAATTTCGTAAAGAAATGGAAGGGGCAGAACATAAAGTGAATCATTTAATGATTAGCCCTAATGGTAAACGGTTTATGGTATTACATCGTTGGTTTAACAATCATCGAAAATATTCTAGATTAGTGACTTGCAATATGGATGGTACTGAAATGTATAATCTTAGTGATGATGATATGGTGAGTCATTGTTATTGGAAGAATGATGAAGAGATTCTTGCTTTTGAGAATAAACATGGAAGTGGACCGGGCTATTATCTGATGAAAGATAAAACAAGGGAATATAAACATCTATGGAAAGAATTGTGTGTAGATGGGCATCCAAGCTATTCCCCAGATGGTAAGTTGGTGGTGACGGACAGTTATCCTGATAGAACGAGAATTGCATCTATACGTATTATGCGAGACAATCAGATAGAAGTGGTTGCACGGGTGTTTGCACCATTTCGTTATGACAATGATACACGATGCGATTTACACCCACGTTGGAGTAGAGATGGAACAAAGATTTGTTTTGATGCTGCTTTTGAAGGGCATCGTGGATTGTATGTAGTAGATATTAATGCTTAAGAATGTTTCAAGATTATAATATAGCTGTACTTTTATCTGTCTATAAGAATGATAAGGCTGAATTCTTGCAGCTGTCCGTAGATAGTATTCTAAATCAATCTTATAAGAATATAACACTATATATAGGGGTAGATGGTTCTATTGGTGAAAAGCTATATAAGTGTTTAGAACAGTACGAACAGCAAAAGAGGGTGAATATTGTTTATTTTCCTGAGAATAGAGGGCTCGCTGTTGTGCTAAATGATTTACTAGCACTGTGCAAAGAAGAGAATATAGAGTACATAGCTCGCATGGATGCAGATGATATTTCATTACCTAGTAGATTCGCGAATCAGATGAATTATCTACTGTTGCATCCTGAAGTAGATATTGTAGGAGGTTGTATTGAAGAGATAAACGAACAGTCTGAAAGAAATGGTAAAGTTGTCACATATCCCTTGACTCATCAAGAATGTTTTAAATTCTTTAGATATCGTGATCCCTTAGCACATCCCGCTGTAATGTTTAGAAAATCCTTTTTTGATAAAGCTAAAGGCTATCGGAATGAATACCGCAAGAACCAAGACACCATGCTATGGTTTGATGGATTTATGAACGGATGCATTTTTGCAAATTTGGATGAAACAGTATTACTCTTTCGTGTCACTGACGATTTCTATAAGAACAGAAGAAATGGTTTTAAGCGGGCGAAGAAAATGCTGACAGATCGGTTTATGATTAATAAGGCTCTTCACTATGACTGGTCTGCTTATCTCTTTTCATTTTTGATGTTTATAATGACTCTTACTCCTCCATTCTTGAAGAAATTCTTGTATCGGATTAGATGAAATTTAGAAATCTCTGTTTACTTCTGTTTTTTTGTAGTTATTCGGTATATCTATTTCCTCAATATTCTTACGGAGTTACAGGGTTGTTGCATTCTCCTTCGGCGGAAATGCAGCAAGATAAAACCGTTATGATTGGTGGGGGATTTTTGAATGAGAATTTAACTCCTCTTCGGTTTAATTATAATACATATAATTACTATTTGAATGTAACCATTTTCCCTTGTTTAGAAATAGCATATACTTGTACCCTTTTTAGGGTAACTCCTCAATGGGGAGTACAATCTCAAATGGGAAAGTTCACTAATCAGGATCGGTATTTCTCTCTTCGATTAAGGGTTTTGAAAGAAGAACAATTCTTTAAATATATGCCAGCAGTAGTTTTAGGCACATCTGATCCGTTTACAGAAAGTAGGGGTGGAGAGATAATGCCTTCGGGTGATGGTGGTAATGGATATTTTTCTCGCTTTTATGTTGCAATGACAAAACATATTCCAGTAAATAAAGAAGAATTAGGACTGCATATATCTTATCTTTATAATCGCCGTAATGATTACCATCTGAATGGCATTGCCGGAGGGATAACTTATTCCCCTTCCATGTTATCTGATTTAAAATTAATAGTTGAATATGATTCACATGATATTTTGATAGGAATGAATTATCTTCTCTTTCATCATTTTTTAGTACAAGCAATGATGCAGAAAGGGAAATATTTCTCCTGCGGACTTACATATTTGATTCATTTAAAATAATTCGATATAGTAGTTTATGAAAATTCCATTTTCGCCCCCTTATATTGACGAGGCGGTCATCAACGAAGTCGTTGATTCGTTACGTTCCGGCTGGATAACTTCCGGTCCTAAAGTAAAAGCATTGGAAGAAGAAATAAAAGTATTCTCTAATGCAAAAGAAGTGCTTTGTGTAAACTCATGGACTTCGGGAGCTATTATGATGCTTCGTTGGTTGGGAGTAACTGCTGAAGATGAAGTAATCGTTCCGGCATATACATATAGTGCTACGGCATTAGCAGTCCTTCATGCAGGTGCAAAGCCTGTTATGGTAGATTCCGGAGAGGATTTCAATATCTCTGTGGATGCTATTCGAAAAGCAATTACGCCCAAGACTAAAGCAATTATTCCGGTAGATATTGCAGGCTTTCCTTGTGACTACGACCGTATAATGAAACTCGTTAATGAGCCCGAAATACGGAATCTATTTCATGCAACTTCGCCAACGCAGGAGAAATTGGGACGTATTCTTGTAATGAATGATGCTGCCCACTCTTTGGGCGCTTATTATAGTAAGAATCAACGTACAGGATGTGAAACAGATATTGCCATCTTTTCTCTTCATGCTGTAAAGAATGTGACGACTGCGGAAGGAGGAGCCATCTGCCTGAATCTACCCGAACCATTTGATAATGCGGAACTTTATAAAGAACTCCGTATGATGAGCCTGAATTGCCAGACTAAAGATGCTTTTTCCAAATCAAAAGCCGGTGGGTGGCGTTATGACATAGTTGGCCTGGGAATGAAAATAAATATGGCTGATGTAAATGCAGCTATCGGTCTGGCCCAGATACGGGAATATCCGGAACTGCTGAAAGAGCGTAAAAGGGTGTTCAACACTTATTCGAAAGGATTTGCGGACTGTGATTGGGCTGTTCTGCCACCTTCTGTAGATGGGGAGAAAGAGAGCTCATACCACATTTATGCGTTGCGTATCAAAGGATTTACAGAAGAACAGCGTGATCGTATGATTGATGAGATAGCCAAAAGTGAAGTTGCTGTGAATGTCCATTTTATCCCGATGCCGATGCTTTCTTTCTTTAACTCATTAGGATATGATATAAAAAACTATCCCCAAGCCTATGAGAATTTTGAGGGAGAGATTTCCTTGCCTATTTATCCGCAACTGGATGAGGAACAACTATCTTTCATTATTAAGACCGTAAAGGCTGCATATGATAAAGTGTGCGGTGATAAATGATGATTCGCCTTTTTGATATCCTTTTCTCCTTCTTAGGAATTCTGTTCCTGTCTCCTGTTTTCTTATTTTTGTATATTGCTATTCGTCTTGAAAGTAAAGGCGGTGGTTTTTACAAGCAATTACGTGTCGGGCTTAATGGCAAGGATTTCTATGTATATAAATTCCGTTCGATGCGTATTGGGGCAGATAAGCAAGGTTTGATAACGGTAGGTGGACATGATTCTCGAATTACCCGTATTGGCTACTTTATCCGCAAATATAAGTTGGATGAATTACCTCAGTTATTTAATGTCTTGAAAGGGGATATGAGTTTGGTAGGTCCTCGTCCGGAAGTTCGAAAGTATGTAGATTTATATACGGAAGAACAGAAACAGGTTCTGTCCGTACGTCCTGGAATTACCGATTATGCATCTATAGAATATGTAGATGAAAATACAATATTAGGGCAGGCTGAGGATGCAGATAAAGCATATGTAGAACTGATACTTCCGGATAAGATACGCTACAATATGAAATATATTGAGCACCGGTCAGTAACGGAATATTTTAAGATTATATTTTTGACTATATGGAGCATTGTTCGTTGATAAGATGCGCCATTGAGATAATGAAATGGCTATTTGTTCCATATTATATTTGGAAGAAGTAATCTTGAATGGTGTAATAAAAAAGGTCGAAACAGATAAAGATTTCGACCTTTTTTTATTACATATCCTCCAACGTTAAGCATTTTTCCTCAATCTCATATTTGAAAAGCACTTTTTTATGAATCGCTTCTATCTTACTTTGGAACAATTCAGGTTTGAAATTCTTCCGTAACCGCTTAACTTCTGCAATAAGTGCTTTCTTCTCAAATAAATAAATTCCCACTATGTCTATCTCGTTAGCATTGCCTTTAGCTTCCCACCAAGAACCGATATTCAGGAATTCCCCACTTTCTATCATTTTCTGGCGGAAATATTCCTCTAACATGAAACCTGAATAAGTAGGATAGTCTCTTTTAATAATGCTACTTAATCCACTGAAGTTCCGTATCTCCAGCAATGACTGATATTTATCGAAATACCGGAACCAGAAACGTAAAAATGGGTCGGATATTTCATACCTTACGGTTTGTGTCCCTTCTTTAGAGAGAATGGGGCGCTTTTTAGCGACTATGCTATAATCTTCTTCCAGGCGCTTCAGATATCCTCCTAAACTGATTTCCAACTTTTCTTCCATTTCGGAAATCGTATTTTTCCCTTCGGCAATGGCTCCTATAATTGAGAAGTAGTTGCCATATTTCTTACCAAATTCTTGTATCAATAAAGTATTTCCTTCATCGATGAAAGGAGAATCCGGTTGTACCATGAAGTCAACCATACTTTCCATGTCTGTTGCCCCGGCATCCATTAATAATTCAATGTATTTGGGAACTCCTCCGGTAAATGTATAAAGTGCCAGTAGGTCGTCAGGTGTGTAGTCGGGCTTGTAATCACGTAGTATTTGCTTAATAACATCAGTGGTAAAGGGATACAATTTCAATACTCTGTCACTCCTTCCATATAATGGTTCTTTGGCATTTTTGAATATCTGCTCCATTAATGTGTATACAGAACCGCTGACGACGAGGTTGATATTCGTCTTAGTACGGAATCGATCCCAAATATCTTGCATGCCGCTGTAGACGGAAGGGTTAATGTTATAGAATTCCTGAAACTCATCGATGACTAAATTGAATTTGTTACGGAGCCCTTGCTCCATGACAAACTCAAAGAGTTCTGTGAAATTGTATATTTTTCCAGGGATGGATATATTTAAGACCTGAGAAGTAGTTTCTGCAAATGTAGAACACAAATCTGCCTCATTGCTCCGTTTAACGAACCAATAAAGTGTAGGAGTGTTTTCGCAACTCTTAAATATCAGGCTTGTTTTGCCTATACGTCGACGTCCTGTCAGAACAGTTAACTTTGAATGTTCTGAAAAAGCTAATTCGCGTACTTTTTGCAGTTCGTCCAGCTCTTTCTCACGATTGTAGAATTTCATAATGAGTTTTCTTTGATAACGATAGTCAATTTCACGGCGGTTAAATTAACCGTGGTTACAAAAATAGGAGATTTTATGGAAACATACAAGATTACATCTCTGTTTCTGATATTCTTTTATTCTTTTAGCACCGACGGTTGCGACAGCCTCAAACTGCTTACTACTGCCGCTATTAGCGCAAACACACTTCCTGTAATCAAACACACCTCCGTACTCTTACTTCCCACCACCCAGCTAAATAGAAGAGCCACAAGAGTCGTCCCCAAAGTCTGTCCCATTAACCGTGCCATACCTAACATCCCACTGGCTCCACCCGAACGCTTCGTAGGTGCAGAGGCGATAATAGTGCTGTTATTGGGTGTCTGGAAAAGTCCGAAGCCAATGCCGCAGACTGCCAATCGCAGACAAATACTGAGGATGGATGATTCTGCATCCAACGTAGAGAGCGAATAAAGTCCGATGCAAAATATTCCCATACCGATGCTCCCCAGTATTCCCGGATGGATACGCTCCACCAGATAACCGGCAGCCGGTGCTGCAAATAACGTAGCAAGAGGCCAGGGAGTCAGTAACAATCCAGTCATTACTTCACTATGTCCCAATGTGTTTTGCAAAAAGAAGGGTAATGAAATCATCGCCAGCATCTGTGCTGTGAACGAACAGATGGAGGTTAATATCGAAAGTCTGAATATGGGGATTCTCAGTAAATCCAATGGAAGTAGTGGGGATGCCTGACCTAATTGACGGCGTACATAATATGTACCGACAACAATTAATATCACTAATTGAATAATCAGATAATCATAGCGTTCGTGATGGGCAAAACCATCCAGTGTATAAATCAGTAATCCGAAAGTAATAGCATTGGCAATGGCACTTATGATATCGAATTTCCGTTTGGAGAGTTCTTCCCGTCGGGGCAGATATTTGATACCTAATACCAACGCAATGATACCTAACGGCAGATTGATAGCAAACAACCAATGCCAGGAAGCTATCGATAAAATACCGCTGGCAACGGATGGTCCTGCTGCAGCCGAAATAGCAACTACCATCGCATTAATACCCATGCCCCGCCCAATTTGTTTTTTAGGATAGATAAGGCGTAACTGAGCAGTATTCACACTCGTTATGGCTGACGCACTGAATCCCTGGAAAACGCGGGCAACTGTCAGTGTCCAGAAAGAGTCGGAAAGAGCACACATGAGAGATGTTATGCAAAAACAAGCGATGCCGGAGAGGAAAATTTTACGATATCCGAATAGCTCACCCAAAGCGGAAAATGAAAGTAAAGACACGACGATTGCTAATTGATAACCATTGACAATCCACGTGATTACAGAAGGAGAAGTGCCGAAGTCGTGTGAAAGGGTAGGGAGTATTACAGTACTGATATTAATATCGAGTACTGACATGCAGAGGGCAAAGCCAACAGCAACTACAGCCCATATACGCCGCGGAAATGGCAACCCGTCTGTTTCCTCTATTTTCTGAGATTTTCCATCTTGAATCATATAAATTATTTTATCTGCGAACTAAACAAAGTGTCTAATCCGGTGTTCGGAAATGTGCATAAAAATAAGTTTTTTTAGAAATTGTCTCGTCGGAAAGTAATGTGGAGAAGAAACTTCTTTGTACCTTTGTGCCCGTCAATACTAAAATCAATAATAAATATAAGGAATTTATGGGAGGATTTTTCGGGACAGTCTCCAAAGCGAGCTGTGTGACGGACTTATTTTACGGTACAGATTATAATTCACATTTAGGAACCAAGCGAGGCGGACTTGCCACGTATGATGAAGAAGAGGGCATGTTTGCCCGATCCATACACAACCTGGAAAGTACGTATTTTCGAACCAAGTTTGAAGATGAACTGGACAAATTCAAAGGAAATGCCGGTATAGGAATCATCAGTGACACAGACCCTCAACCTATCATTATCAACTCCCACCTCGGACGCTTCGCCATCGCTACGGTAGCCAAAATAGTAAATCTGGAAGAAATAGAAGCGGAACTACTCTCTCAAAACATGCACTTCGCTGAACTCAGCTCAGGCAATACTAATCAAACTGAACTTATTTCATTACTTATTATACAAGGCAGAAACTTTGTAGAAGGTATCGAAAATGTTTTCCGCCGTGTCAAAGGCTCTTGCTCTATGCTGTTGCTGTTGGAAGATGGTAGCATCATTGCCGCCCGTGATAAATGGGGACGTACTCCGATTGTTATCGGACGGAAAGATGGTGCATATGCTGTAACCAGCGAGTCGAGCAGTTTTCCGAATCTGGATTATGAAATAGACCGTTATCTTGGTCCGGGTGAAATTGTTCGCCTGACTGCCGACGGAGTGGAACAGTTGAGAAAGCCGGAGGAGAAAATGCAGATTTGCTCGTTCCTGTGGGTTTATTACGGTTTCCCTACTTCTTGCTATGAAGGTCGCAACGTGGAAGATGTACGTTTTACCAGTGGTTTGAAGATGGGACAACGGGATGATTCCAAGGTGGATTGCGCTTGTGGTATTCCCGATTCAGGTGTTGGTATGGCATTGGGGTATGCCGAAGGAAAAGGGGTGCCTTATCATCGTGCCATTTCCAAATATACGCCGACATGGCCGCGTAGCTTTACTCCCAGCAAGCAGGAAATGCGCTCGTTGGTGGCAAAAATGAAACTTATACCAAACCGTGCTATGCTGGAAGGCAAGCGGGTGTTGTTCTGTGATGACTCGATTGTGCGTGGTACGCAGCTTCGTGATAATGTGAAAGTGCTATATGAATATGGTGCAAAAGAAGTACATATCCGTATTGCTTGTCCTCCGTTGATTTATGCATGTCCGTTTGTTGGTTTTACGGCTTCCAAGAGTCCGTTGGAGCTGATTACCCGTCGTATTATTAAAGAATTGGAAGGAGATGCGGATAAGAATCTGGACAAGTATGCTACCACCGGTTCACCGGAATATGAGAAGATGGTCAGCATCATTGCCGAACGTTTTGGTCTTACTACTCTGAAATTTAATACACTGGAAACTTTGGTTGAAGCCATCGGATTGCCGAAATGTAAGATTTGTACACATTGTTTTGATGGTAGCAGTTGCTTCTAAGTAACTCTAAATACTAACATTTTGTAAAAAGGGGTGTGAATTGCTTGGCTATTCACGCCCCTTTTTCTACCTTTACGGCAGAACATGATGTGCTGATGTGAACATATTGGCACATTCTCACATTAAAACATTATTAATATGGCTTTAGTAGAACGTTTTTTGAAGTATGTAAGCTTCGACACCCAGTCCAGTGAAGAGACTGAGGTGACTCCAAGTACTCCTGGGCAAATGGTATTTGCCAGGTATCTGAAAGAAGAATTAGAATCTTTAGGTCTGGAAGACATAACGTTGGATGAACACGGCTATTTGTTTGCCACCCTTCCGGCCAATATTGATAAACCGGTACCTACTATTGGCTTTATCGCACACATGGATACCAGTCCCGATATGAGTGGCAAGGATGTATCACCCCGCATCGTTCAAAACTATGACGGTTCGGACATCGTGCTTTGTGAAGAAGAGAAGGTAGTGCTTTCTCCCGAGCAATTTCCTGAACTGTTGGCTCATAAAGGTGAAGATCTTATTGTCACCAATGGTAAAACATTGCTGGGAGCAGATGATAAAGCCGGTATCGCAGAGATTGTTTCTGCAATCGTTTATCTGAAGGAACATCCTGAAATCAAGCATGGCAAAATCCGTATTGGTTTTAATCCGGATGAAGAAATCGGGTTGGGAGCACATAAATTTGATGTAGAAAAGTTCGGTTGCGCCTGGGCTTATACAATGGATGGCGGCGAAGCCGGTGAATTGGAGTTTGAGAACTTCAATGCAGCGTCTGCCAAAATAACTTTCAAAGGCCGCAACGTGCATCCGGGATATGCCAAGAATAAGATGATTAACTCTATTCGCGTAGCCAACCGTTTCTGTGCTATGTTGCCCGGACATGAAACGCCGGAGCATACCGAAGGTTATGAAGGTTTCTATCATCTCATCAGTTTTAACGGTGATGTGGAGCAGACTACGGTTGCCTATATCATTCGTGACCATAACCGTACCCGTTTTGAAACTCGCAAGAAAGAGATTGAACAGCTTGTTCAGAAAATCAATGCTGAATATGGTGAAGGTATTGCCAAACTTGAACTTCGTGACCAATACTATAATATGCGTGAGAAGATTGAACCCGTGATGCATATCATCGATACTGCCTTTGATGCAATGGAAGCTGTAGGCGTGAAGCCGAATGTGAAGCCAATCCGTGGCGGTACGGACGGTGCGCAGCTTTCTTTCAAGGGTTTGCCTTGTCCCAATATCTTTGCAGGTGGTCTGAACTTCCACGGACGATATGAATTCGTTCCTATCCAGAACATGGAGAAAGCGATGAACGTTATCGTGAAGATTGCCGAACTTGTTGCTGCTAAATAATAATTCAATACCTTAAAACATGAAAACCACTCCGTTTACTGAAAAACATATCTCGCTGGGTGCTAAGATGCACGAGTTTGCGGGATACAATATGCCGATAGAATATTCCGGCATCATTGATGAACATCTGACTGTTTGTAATGCTGTCGGTGTATTTGATGTTTCCCATATGGGAGAGTTCTGGGTGAAAGGTCCGAATGCGTTGGCTTTTCTTCAGAAAGTGACTTCTAACAATGTGGCTGCCCTGACCCCGGGTAAGGTGCAATATACCTGTTTCCCAAATGAAGATGGTGGCATTGTAGATGATTTGTTGGTCTATCATTATGAGCCGGAGAAATATCTGCTGGTAGTAAATGCCTCAAACATAGAGAAAGACTGGAACTGGTGTGTTTCGCACAATACTGAAGGTGCCGAGTTGGAGAATGCTTCCGACCGCATGGCCCAACTTGCTGTGCAGGGCCCGAAAGCCATTCTTGCATTGCAGAAACTGACGAGTATTGATTTGTCATCCCTTCCTTATTACACCTTTACGCATGGTGAGTTTGCCGGTGAGAAAGACGTGATTATTTCTAACACAGGCTATACCGGTGCAGGCGGCTTTGAACTTTATTTTTACCCTGAAGCTGCCAACAAGATTTGGAATGCTGTGTTCGAGGCAGGCGAAGAGTTTGGTATAAAGCCAATCGGTCTGGGTGCCCGCGATACCCTTCGTTTGGAAATGGGCTTCTGTCTGTATGGCAATGATCTGGATGATACGACATCGCCCATTGAAGCCGGATTAGGTTGGATTACCAAATTTGTGGAAGGTAAGAACTTTACCAATCGCCTGGCATTAGAGAAGCAGAAGACAGAAGGAACCGTCCGTAAGCTGGTTGGTTTCGAAATGGTGGATCGTGGTATTCCGCGTCATGGGTACGAATTATTCAGTGCAGATAGTGAAGCTATCGGTGTGGTTACTTCGGGCACCATGTCACCAACCCGTAAGATTGGTATAGGTATGGGATATGTAAAGCCGGAGTACAGCAAAATAGGTACGGAAATTTGTATTGACATGCGTGGACGTAAGTTGAAAGCAGTGGTGGTTCGTCCGCCATTCCGCAAGTAAATCATAGAATTGTATTAAAAGAACAAGGGCGCCTGAATTGATTAGATTCAGGCGTCCTTGCTATACTTCTATAGTCTACTGATTTTATCTAATAATTGATTTGCCCAATTAATCTCTTTGCTTGCCCATTCTTCGTCTTCTGCTTGTACTCCCTGTTTTTGATAACGGGAAAGCAGGCCTAAATATTCTTTCAGTGTACTGGCTGCTTTTGCTTGTTTATTCATGCGCATAAGCAATAGGATTTCCTGCTTGTATATGTCGAGATTGGGATTATCTCCTGCCAGTTCTCTGGCTTTCCAAAGCAGGGTGGCACATTCTTCATTCACTTCTTCAGTATTGTAAAGTGCCATTTGAGATTTTACCAGGATGATATAATCATGATCTGAAGCGAGGTTGTTGTTGATGTTCTTTTGAACTAATCGTATTGCGTCATCATAACGTTGGTCTGCCATGTTCATGGCGGCATTGAAAGTCACAATATCCGACATGGTCCTGATGTAAGGTCGGCTGCTCTGACTCTCTGCTTTGCCGGACTTTTCTATTCGTTTTCTTAAGTTGTCAATACTGCCATACCGGAGCAGGTTATCGCCACGGTTCTGCATATTATAGAATCCGATAATTTTGGCAAGCGCGGAAGATAAACCATCAGGATTCATACCTCTGAATGCCAGCAATTCGCGGGCAACCCTGTCGGCTGAATATTCCTGGTTATTCTTATATTTCATTCCCAAACGGTTGATCACATTGACATTCAATAGGGCGGCGATACTTCCGATGCTGGCGACGGCACTTACACCTAAAGCGGTGTCATCATCGTCCCAATACGCTACATCCAGAGCTGCTTCGGCTGTAACGGCGAGTACTGTTCCCCAGAATGCTGCCCGTTTGGCACGGCGTTCGGCACGATAAATATTATTAATCTGATGATCCAGCACAAAGTGAGCCATTTCACTGGCAATGACTGCGGCGAGTTCATTTTCCGAATCGAGAGTACAGAGCAAACCAGTGCTGATGAGCATGGTTCCGTTGGGCAACATATAAGCATCCGGTTCGGGAGATTGGATGACACGTACGTTCAAACGTTCATTGCGATTGGGATCAATGCCTGTGGCAGTTAGTTTCGCAAAGATATTTTGTACGTATGAAGTGATGAAGTCGTCGTCATAAGCGATGTCTTCCAGTTTGTATAGGTAATCCCGGCATTCTTCATCTACTTCCCGGCGTAGCTTGGTGTGGTATCCATACTGATTGAAGTATTCGTACAGATGTTGTTTCAAATATGTTTGTTGCCAAAACTCCTGATTGGTTTTAGGGGGCAGAAAAGTAACGGCTTTCATGTTTTCGGCTGGAATTGCTATCTGTATACCGTTGATTTCGGCTGCATAAAAGATGTCGGAACCGACTTTATCGGTTGTTTTCATTTTTACCACTCTCCGGATAACTACGGGAGTACCGGCAGGGTAGTTTTCATACGTTTGTTTTAATTCGCCTTTTATGGCAATCGGGCCGCTCAAATCTTTTTGTTTGGCAGCAAATCCTGCCGTAGAGAGGACAACAGCAAGAATGACGAAAGTGATAAGACGTTTCATGTTGATTTTTTTTACGGTTCGTACTATTGACTTGTAATCAAAATTACTGATACAAAAATAGGAAAGAGTTTTCTCTCTTTCCTGTTCTTTTCCCTACAAAGTGATAGGGAATTTCCTATTCCATTTACTTTAATGGATGTTCGAAGGTGAATAAACATCCGCCATGGTAGGTATCATCTAAATATACTTGTGCTTCTATACGCTCTGCTAGAATACGACATAAGGATAATCCTAATCCGGCACCAGGCACAAAAGAATCCACTTTATAAAATCGTGAGAATATTTTTTCTTTTAGTTCGCTTTTTACACCAATTCCAGTGTCTCGCACATGGAAGTACAACTTGTTATTTTTGTTGTCTACCTCATAACTTAGCTCTACTTCACCGCTTGAAGTGAACTTTAGTGCATTATGTAGCAGGTTGATAAGTATTTGATGTACGATGTCTTCGTTAGACGAAAGTACATAGTCTGTCTGGCATGGAGTATAGTAAAATCTCACGTCCGGCTGAGTGTATTTTTGCATTTCCTGAAGCAGTTTATTTGCAAACTCGTTTACCGGAATATCCTGATAAGTTAATGTTTGGTCCCCACTGTCAATATTGGCAATAGAAATCATGTCACTGATAATTTTCAGTAACTTATCACTATTCTTTTTTATGGTCGCACTGATTTCTTTGGTTTCCTGTCTGCTCAAAGGTATTTCTGCCAGACATTCGGAGAAGCCTACAATGGCATTCAACGGTGTCCGTACTTCATGGTTCATATTTTGGATGAAAGCTGTCTTCATGAGTTGAGCTTGTTGTGCTTTCTCATTAGCCTGCTGCAATTCCTGGGCTTGTTTTCTCAGTAAACGGTTGTTCTTCAGTTTATGACGATAGAACTGGATGCCGATGGCTAAAGCGCCGGTTAATACAACAATCAGTGCGCAAGCATAAAGGAACTGCATATTGCGTGCTTTTAAACTTATATCTCTGGCTTCAAGTTCCAGCTTATTCATATTATAGCGGGTGGATAACTCATTGAGTTGTTTCTGGGTATCATTTTTATATAATGAGTCGCTCAGGGATACGTATTTACGTAGCATAAGATATGCTTCGTTATGTCTGTGAGCCTGGTGCAAGGCAGAGGCTTTTTTACTGTATACCCTTTTAAGGTTTGTCATGTTATGTGATTGCCGATAATATTCTGCACTTGAGTCCAGATAGGCGAGTAGTGTATCGAAGTTGTTTTTTAATGCAGCATATTCTTTTTTGGTACCATATAAATAAATGCGGTTTACATATGGCGATTCTCGATATAAATCTTCCATCTCAGTCAAGTATTTTTGCAGGATAGCGGTATCCTTTAATTCGGTGAATACCACTGATGCCATATCCTTTATCATCAAGACGCGGGCTATACTCATATTGACAGTAGAGCCGATGAGTGATGCGTTAGCTAACGAATCTAAATGATAAAATGCATTCTGAGCTTCTTGAAATTTATCCATACTCTTTAGGATGACTATGTAATTGGAGCATAATGGAGTATATTCATCCCAAAGCTCGTGTTTCTCAAATAGTTGCATGGCTTGCGTAATATATGGTAAAGCTTTGGCATAATTTTTATTTGCCCCATAAAAATTACCTATTTCATTCAGGCTGAATGCCAGTCCTATTTCACTTTTCCTTTCCAATGCATCATTGTACATCTTATTCATTTCTTTCATATCCTCTTCGGAAGCATTGGCATATATGGAAGCTTCGCATAAGAGACTCCAATTCCTATAGAATTCGACTTCATTATGAAGGCTGAGGGATAAATTTTTTATAATAGGAGTGTATTTCTTCATGCTGTCTACTTCACCGTGCTGGTAGTGAAAATAATTTCTGTCCTTGTATAAATAGTACAAGTCTATTGTTTTATCTCCCTTTTGGGTATCGATGTCTTTCTTTATCTTATTCCAGCGTGAAAGATATAAATCCGGTTGGTCATAATAATTTTTTAATTCAGAAAAAACAGTAGGGATGGAATCCGATTTGAATTTCATTTCTTTCTGTGCTTTTATTTGCAGTGAGAACACAAAAGTACAGAGTATTACTATCAAATGCGGATAGTTTCTCATAGCAAGTATTGTCCTGTTATTTTGGAATTCTTCTTTTATGAACCACAAATATATGCAAATTCATTAGTATTTGTGTATGTATGTATACAAAAAAGGGAGACTTTTTTCAAAATCCCCCTTTTTTGCTTTCATGAAGCAGAATTATTTCTTTTTACGGTCACCGTAGCGGCTCATGAACTTATCAACGCGACCTGCTGTATCTACTAATGTAGACTTACCAGTGTAGAACGGGTGAGAAGTGTTAGAGATTTCCATCTTTACCAACGGATAAGTTTCACCTTCAAACTCGATGGTTTCTTTCGTATTTACAGTTGAACGAGACAAAAACATGTCACCATTAGACATATCTTTGAACACTACCGGGCGGTAATTTTCAGGATGAATACCTTTTTTCATTTCAATATTTGTTTTTTAATTATTATATTCGGTTACTATTTTGGTAATAAATAGTGTAATGGTCTTATTTTTCAGAGCGCAAAGATAGTGCAAGTCGCAGATAATACAAAATAAATTCAGATTTATTTTTGCATAAGGTGCAGTCTACTTTGGTTTAAAGGGCATACTTTTCTTTGGATTGGAAAAAAGTCTCCTTAAAAAATAGGTTTATCGCTTTTTATTTCAGATTTTTGCATGGTATTTAAATTTATATCCAGCATGAAGAAGCTACTTCTCTTAATTTCCCTATGGCTCTGCGTTACAACGGTAGGTGCCCAGCAAAACGAACGGAAACTGTATAGTGTTGCGTTTTACAATCTTGAAAACCTGTTCGATACGATTCATGATACAGGTAAGAATGACCTTGAGTTTTTGCCTTCCGGCAGTTATGCATGGACGGCTGAGAAGTATGAGGCCAAGTTAAAGAACCTTGCCAAAGTATTGAGTGAGGTATCACGCGACAGGGTGCCCGAGGGGCCTGCCGTGATTGGGGTGGCAGAAGCTGAAAATAACCGGGTATTGACGGACTTGGTAAGTCAGCCGGCTATTTCCAATTATAAATTCGTTCATTATGAAGGTCCGGACAAGCGGGGTATCGATTGTGCTTTGCTGTATGATCCGGAACAGTTCACTGTTACTAATTCCAAATTGGTGCTTTCCACTCCCTTTGAAGGCGACACGGTGCATTTGACGCGTGGTTTCCTTATTGTGGACGGACAGATGGCAGGTGAGCGTATCTGCTTTATTGTGAATCACTGGCCTTCCCGTGGTGCCAAGTCTCCGGTGCGTGTGCATGCTGCCAAACAGGTAAAGGCTCTGACAGACTCCTTGATGCGTGAAGATAAGAAGCTGAAACTGGTAGTTATGGGTGACATGAACGATGATCCTATGGACGAAAGCATGGCGACATTGGGCGCACGCAAGTATGCGAAACAGGTGAAGAAGGGTGAGTTCTATAATCCCTGGTGGGAAACTCTTGAAGACAAAGGGGTGGGAACTCTGCTCTATCGTGGCAAGTGGAACCTGTTTGATCAGATTGTAATCTCCAAACCTCTGCTGAAAGCTAAAAAAGGCTTGAAGTACGATCATAATGAGGTGTTCATCCGCGAGTATCTTTTTCAGCAGGACGGCAAGTATAAAGGTTCTCCGTTGCGTACCCATGGTGGTCGTGTATGGCTGAACGGCTATAGCGATCATTTGCCTACTATTATCTATTTGAAAAAGTAGTATATATAATAATGTGTAATGAGGACCGGAAAGTTAAACTTGCTTTCCGGTTTTTTTGTTATAGTAGGAGAAACGCAAAAGAGGCGGATGAGAACGACAGATGAAAAGAGTTTGTAATATAGAGATTACAATATTCTGTTAAAATCATCCAATAGCTTTAAAAGAGAATTGTTTTGACGGGTAGGAAGCGATAATTTATTCCCGACCTGTTCTTTCTTTTGGAAGATAATGACTACTTTTGCGTAGAATTTTCATTCACTAACAATAAACTTTAAACAAAATGGTTAATTACAAAGATTTGGGTCTCGTAAATACAAGAGAAATGTTTGCGAAGGCTATCAAGGGTGGATATGCAATCCCTGCATTCAACTTCAACAACATGGAACAGATGCAGGCTATCATCAAAGCTGCAGTTGAGACAAAGTCTCCGGTAATCCTTCAGGTATCTAAGGGTGCCCGCCAGTATGCTAACGCTACATTATTGCGTTACATGGCTCAGGGTGCTGTGGAATATGCTAAAGAATTAGGTTGCGCACATCCGGAAATCGTTCTTCACCTTGACCATGGAGATACTTTCGAGACTTGCAAAAGCTGTATCGACTCAGGTTTCTCTTCAGTTATGATCGATGGTTCTCATCTGCCTTACGAAGAAAACGTTGCTTTGACAAAGAAGGTAGTTGAATATGCTCATCAGTTTGATGTAACTGTAGAAGGCGAGCTTGGCGTTTTGGCTGGTGTAGAAGATGAAGTTTCTGCTGAACACCATACTTATACTGACCCTGAAGAAGTAATCGACTTTGCTACTCGCACAGGTTGTGACTCTTTGGCTATCTCAATCGGTACTTCTCATGGTGCTTACAAGTTCAAACCCGAACAGTGCCACGTTGATCCGGCTACAGGTCGCTTAGTTCCTCCTCCTTTGGCATTCGAAGTATTGGATGCTGTAATGGAGAAACTTCCGGGATTCCCCATCGTACTGCACGGATCTTCTTCAGTTCCTCAGGAAGAAGTTGAAACTATCAACAAATATGGTGGCAAGCTGGAAGCTGCTATCGGTATTCCTGAAGATGAACTGCGTAAAGCAGCTAAATCAGCAGTTTGCAAGATCAACATCGACTCAGACTCTCGTTTGGCTATGACTGCTGCAGTTCGCAAGGTATTTGCTGAAAAACCGGGAGAATTCGACCCTCGTAAGTATCTTGGTCCGGCTCGTGACAACATGGAAAAACTGTACATGCACAAAATTCTTAATGTGCTGGGTTCAGACAATAAATTGGCTGAATAATCTACAAGTCTGTTAGAATATAAATGAAAGGCTGCTCTTGAAAAAGGGCAGCCTTTTTTAATACTCTTTGAGTAATCAAGTCTGTTTTTTGCCGGAATATGCTAAATTCATCATAAATCAGGCATGTGCGTGCGGCATTTCTGAACTGCCCGTAGGCAACAGTCATTTCTCCTATGATGAGGTCGAATAGAAAATGGTTCAGATATTTTATGTCGTTGTTGTGGTAATATATTTTCATGTCTCCCAATACCCGGCAGAATTCTTTTACCTCCTGTATGAAAGTTCTGCAAATATTAACCTAGGTATCTTTAGCTGGGAGAATTATGACGAGATAATCAATGTACTCGATTTTGTCTATGGATAGGAGAAAAATAGTGAATTTTAGGTATTAATAGATAAGTAATAATTTAAGTCAATAATAACTCCCCCATTAATAACTCTAATCAGTGTTTTTAAAGAATAATGGCTATGTTTTTTAAGAATGTTCTCCGCGTTTATTAACAGCGCAAAAACAGGTAATAAAATCCAAATTGAATATATATCAACACAAAAGGCAGTAATCCTTGTGAGGAAATACTGCCTTTTTTATCTTTATATACTCGTTGTTATTTGGGATAGAAGTCCCCTGAATTGGCTATATTCAGCTTAAATAGTTTGGGAGTAAGCTAACGGTGATTATATGGTTGGTATCTGGTTTTGTTGAAAATATTATCAGATTTATTCGCTTTATAATGATTTGTTGTAAGGATATTGCGGCACTCTTTGGAATAGAACGTTTCAGGAAACAGATTCCGGCAAACTCCGAGAAAAGAGAAGATAAGTTTTTCCATTTGCTAAAGTTTTAGGTTTATATTAGATTTCTGCTCTTAAACTTCTACAAAGATACTACATCAGAAAGGCGAAGTCAAGTGTTTCGGCTCCATTTTAAATCGTTTTTCTATTTATAGCGCTAATCTTTTGATTAATAGTGTTTTTCAATTCTGCCAAATCCTGCTATCGATTTATTTTCTTTTTTGTTTCTGTAAAAGTAGAGGAGAGGTAATTGAACAGGTGAAGTAACCACTAGGTTGAAAAACTACCTATAGGTAGTGGCTTTACTACTTAGTGATAGTGAATGAACTATCATACCATATCATCTCCCGTCTTCACCACAGCCACCTTCAGTGTCTTATGGAATGGGATGAAAGCGGAAACTATTGCGATGACCAGAGCTGTGATTAACAAATACCCGATAATGGTTTTTATTCCCAACAATAAGCTTTGTTGTTGCAGGATGGTGTAGAGGCTATTGGTGGCTATCTGGCTGGCTTCGTTATATCCATGTCCCTGTGCCAATGCGTTGTTTAGCGCCTGAGTGTAGCGTGCTGAAGTCACTGGGTTAGTCAGTACCATGTTCTCCGAGAGGGTATTTATTCCCTTCATCTGCAAATGATAAAGTGCATTGCTGAAGAATGAGGCGGATATGGGGGGAGCCAGTACCGAGCGGAAAGAAATCAGGAAGAAAGCATTCGATAGCATCAGTTTAGGGTCTAAATCCTCTACTACATATACACCAAAAGCGATGAAGAGGCTCATCATTGCCAGCCCGCGTAGGAATACCGGGAGGTAAAGCATCTCATAAGTAGAGTAGGGGGTGACGCCAAAATAGAGTATCGCCAAATAAATGACGTAGCAGAACATTCCTCCTGAAATGAGGAAGCGGAACCGCCATCGTTGCCAACGGAACCACCAAAAACAAATGATGGCTCCCATTATAAAACCGGGTATGAGCAACAGGCTCAGTGAGTTGGCGTGTACGCTATCTACTTTGATAATACTGTTCAGATAGTTGGTGATCAGTGAACTGCTGGCACTGAAAAACATTACCAATACCATGAAAGTATATCCGATGATAGATTTATGATGGTGTAGAGGTTTTAGGCTGACATAGGGCTTTTCTTGTGTGTGCTGTCGCTGTACAAAGAGATAAATCAGCAATGGAATGGCGAGAACATACACTTTAATTTTTGTGGAATCAAACCAGTCCAGCGTCTTCCCATAAGTAAATACATAAATGCTGAATAGTAATGCTGCTGCTATGATGAACATACTTCGTCCGTCTATATCCTTATATGGAATGCGCATAGGGCGCTTGGCATACCGGAAGAATAATAAGATGAAGATAATGGCAATGAGCATCAGCAGAATGGTAAAATAGTACATATATTGCCATTCATAATAGTAGGCTAGTTGTGCCGTCAGCGCCATTGAAATCTGTCCGCCGGAAAAAACGATGGGATAGAAGTAGGCGTAGAATTCGCTACGTACATTCTTTGGGCTGAAGAACGGGCGAATCTGAATGATGAATTCCAGCATGATGAAAGCTTTCAGAAAGCCAATAAAGAAACTGCAAATAATCGTAATATCCATATTGCCGACCTGGGCACAGACGAAGCTGAGAATAATTTGTAGTAATAAATCGGTCAGCAGCAGAGTCTTTGGAGTGGCAATAGCACGTATTTTAGGAATAATGGGATAGGCTACCGCCATACCTGCCGCAGCGGCATAATATCCCATTGTGATGTCTTCGCTGAGTATCCCGAGGGTGTTGCTGACCTCCAGCATACTGCCTGTATATGTTCCATTGAGCATAATGATGGGTAGCATCACTACAAACATAGTGACGACGCCCAACCATTGCGGTACCCAAGGCCGCAGGGGGAGATTCAGTTTTACCATCAGCGTATTTCTTTATTTTTTTAATGCTTCTGTTTCTACCATCATGCCTGCGCGGAGGTGTGCCATTTCTTCGGGAGTGGTGTCGTTCAGTTCAATACGTACAGGGATTCGCTGTTGCACTTTGACAAAGTTGCCTGCGGAATTGTCGGTGGGAACTAAAGCGTATTTTGAACCGGTAGCTTCGGATATTGCCGTCACGGTGCCATGAAAGATATGTCCTTGGAGGGCATCTACCTTGATGCGTACTTTCTGCCCGATGTAGATGTGGGCAATTTGTGTTTCTTTATAGTTGGCGGTGATCCATTTGTCATTGCCCCGCACAAGATAGGAAATGGTTTGTCCTGCTTGCACGAATTGTCCCGGTTCGAGTGTGCGGCGGCCCATGTAGCCATCGTAAGGTGCGGTGATTATGGTATACGAAAGGTTGAGCTGTGCCATTTCCAGGTCTGCTTCTTTGCGGAGGATGTTTGCTTCGGCACCCGTAGACCTTTTGTTCGTTTCGGAGTATTGCGATTTGGCGGCTTCCTTTTGCTGCAACAGTGCCTGGTGGCGTGCCTTGGTAGCCTCGTAGTTCGCTTTCACCTGTTCGTATTGCTGCCGACTGACGGATTCTTCGGCAAGCAGATTGGCGTAGCGGCGGTAATCTTGTTCCTGTTGCCAGAGTTTTGCCTTGGTTTCTGCAATGTTGGCTTCTTGAATGGCTACATTGGTCTGCGAAGTCCGGATGCCGGAACTTAAAACTTCTTTAGCTCCTTGTGCATCCATCAGGGCGGCTTGTGCATCCTTAACTTTGATGCGGAATTCCCGGTCGTCGAGGATGAGGAGAGTGTCTCCTGCATGTACCGGTTGGTGCTCAGTGAAACGCACTTCCTTGATATATCCCGACACGCGGATATTTAGCGGGGCGATATATTGGTCTACCATTGCATCGTTGGTGATTTCGTAGTTGAAGTATTTCCAAAAATAATTGACGGTCCACGAAATGCCGGCCAATGCCAATAGGACGCAAACGGTGTTAAGGCTGATGTTCCTTATCTTTAGTCTTCTGAGTTGCTTATGTTTCTTCTGTAAATCGGTCATGGGGTATAATTATAAATTAAAAATTAAAGGGTACCGCAGGCGCGTTGCAGCTCATAATAGGTGTAGATGGTTTGGGTGCGGGCTACGGTGAGTTGCAGTTCGGCATCAAGACGTACGCTGCTTGCATCGAGCAGGTCGGTCAGGATAGAAAGTTGGTTTAAGTAACGGTTTTGTACAATCCGGTAGTTCTCTTCTGCTTGCCGGACGGAGAGTTTGAGGGCTTCCACCCGCTCCATGGCTTCTTTGTGGCGGGTGTAGGCTGTTCGGATACAGATTCGGATGTCCTGCATCAATAGCTCTTCGGCATACTTCTGCAGTTGCACGCTCTGCCGGGCTTCGTGCATCTTATGCTTGTTCTGATAGAGAGAAGACAAATTGTAAGTGAGGCTGAGGCCGATATTCCAGTTATTGTTGTACAAGTCGGCCATTGTGCTGCTGAGCGGACGTGCCAGAGTATTACCTGCGTGCAATGAAAGACTGGGGAGATAATCTGCTTTGGCGAGTTTTATATCATTCTCTACAAGAAGGTTTTGCTGTCGGGCTATCTGCATGCCGGGGTAGTTGTTGTATGCCAGTTGTACATAGGTATCATAGTCAAGCAGGTTGACGGCGGTATACAAGAGTGTGGTATCCGGGGTAATCAGCAACGATTCGTCCAGTCCTAATAAAATATCAAGCTGTTGTGAGGCGATGGCTATACTGTTTTCCGCTTCCTGATAGGCCAGGCGGTCATTGGTCAGTTGCAGTTCGCTACGGATTTCATCATTACGGGTGACGATACCTTCACGCTTCATCCGGCGGATATCCTTCAGGCGATGTTCGGATTCTTCGATATTGCGCGACAGAACTTCCTGCTGCTTGTAATAACTGAAAAGCGTCATGTACTTTTGCAACAACACCAACTTGATTTCTGCTTCATTATCAGCACTGCTCAAAGCGGCTATTTGCTTTTGGAGTTTGGCTGCCCGTATTTTGCCTTGTAACTTGCCTCCTTGATAGAGCGGTTGTGTCAGGCTGATATTGTAATTCTGTGACCAGTCGGGTGTTTCGGGGTGTACCGGATGAGACATTCCCCGCTGAAAAATAATCGGTTGACCAATGATTCCCGCACTGGCACCGACTTGGATGTCCGGCAACAGGTTTGTGCGCGCCGACTTTTCCCGTTCACCTGAAATGATTTCCTGCATTCTGGTCTTTTCAAGCTGTAGGCTGTTTTCCGTGCCCAAGCGGAAAAGTTCGTCTACCGATAACAAGCGGGTGGGTTGTTGGGCAACTGTCCACAGTGGAACTACAAAAAGAATATTGGCAAGCAATAAGCGGTGGATATTAAAACTGACTGAGTATCTCATAAAGCGTCTGTAATTGATTGGAACATGCGTTGAGGTTTTCTATTCCCATTTGTTTGCCTGTCTGGGTATAGAAGTCTTGGATTAACGGGCGAATCCGGTCGGATATTTCTTCTCCTGCGGGAGTGAGATATACAAGCCGGTTACGCCGGTCGGTAAGAGCTTCTTGACGCATTATCCAGCCTTTTTTTTCGAGATTTGCCATCAGATTGGTCATACAGGCTTTATCTTTGGCGGTTTTTTCGGCTAATATCTGCTGACTGACTCCTTGTTCCTGCCACAGGCAACTCAATATTTGCAGCATTTCGAAGGTTATATCTATACTATTGCGCTTCAAAACACGTTGCAGGGCTTGGCGGAATGCCATGCGGGTCTTTAGCATTTGGAATATCAGCGCACGTGATGAGTTGTAATTCTCCATTGTTGTGTTCTTTAATTTCTTTTTCGAGTGCAAAGGTAGAGCTTTTTAATTGAATTAGTCAAATGTTTGACTAATATTTATGGCGAAGACTTGAAAGACTCCGACCGTGTCGGCCACTGTTCTTTCGGTAAGATAAAAAAAATGAAAAGGTTTTTGAAGAATTCTTACTGGATTAATAAAATTTTATTAGTTTTGTGAATGCTTATTTATTTATAAAAAAGGAATTTGGGGAGTAAAAAAGAGATGAATAACCTATACCGTATACTCGTATTTATGTGGCTAATTGTAACAGCTGACCTTAGCGTAACATATGCACATACAGTAAATAACTCTTTGCCGGACAGTCTGATAACCGACAAATATGTTTATGAATACACCTTTTCGGATTTTGACAAGGCTATGCAGATTATGAAAGAACTTCGAAAGCGAAATACCTACTCACAATTCCGTATGGATGTGACAGAAGGCGATTTGTATTTTAATACAGGTAAATACTTGCAAGCGCTGAAATACTATAAGCGGGTGTTGGCAAGCGATTCTGTACGCAACAACGATAAGGAATATATGGAGCAGGTGCACCGCATGATTTCCTGCTATGACTGCTTGCACGATGAAGCGAAGAAAGCCAGTTATGTACGGATGCTATTGCAGAAAGCTGAGCAGTGTGGTAACATGGAGATGAAATCCATCGCCCTTTTCAATATGGGAAAGATGATTTATTACCAGGAAGATAAGCTACGGGGCTGCGAGATGATAAAGGAGGCTATTTCCCTGATGAAGCAGACGGACTATAAATACAAGTATGACAATCTACGGTATAATTATAATTCGCTGCTTATTATACAGCAACGGGACAAACGTTATGAGGAGGCGCTGCAAACGCTGGAAGAACTGGAAGAGGTGGTAACCGAGGCTACCAATGAAGAACCCGGTATTGAAAATTTGGCGGAAAAGGAGAAGAAAACCATGTACGCGCAACGGGCAGTTGTTCTCTCCCGGTTGGGGCGAATAAAGGAAGCGGATGAGGCATACGAGGCATGGAAGGCCATTGGGGAAGCATACACTAAAGATGATTATCTGATTGTCCCCTATTTGATGGACAGAAAACAGTATGATAAGGTGATTGAAATGTATACACCGCGTGAAGCGTTCCTATACGCAAACAAGGATACCATTAATTATCACATGATGGCGGTGAAACGTTCGCTTGCCAAAGCCTATGAGGGCAAAGGAGACTACAAATTGGCATCACAATATTATGAGGCACTCGCTATTCTGACGGACAGCCTGAAGGCGCGGGAACAGAAAAGTTCCGCTATCGAACTCGCCACGGTATATGAAACGCATGAACGGGAAGCTGAATTGCATGAACAGACAGAACAAGTGAGGATGCGCAATGTGATACTACTCTCTTTCTGGGGAGTCTTTGTTATCTTGCTGGTGTTGTTCGTGAGGAATATGCAGTATGCTCGTACTGTCCACGAAAAGAATATCGGTATGTCAGCTACTATACGGGAATTGCTTGTATACCGTGACACTCTGTACAAGACAGAAGAGGAACTGGCAGCCCAGAAAGCAGAGAATGCCCGTTTACTCAAAGCGTATCTGGTAAGCGTTCCAGTTACGGATGATCAAGATGGCATAAGGGGCTCCTGCATTATTGATAAAGAAGCAGAAGAGAATGTAGCCTTGTTCCGCAAACTCGACCGTGTCGTCACGACCGAAAAGTTATTTATCCATCCAGATTTCTCGCGCGAGGGGTTGATGAAATGTATAGGTGTGGGCAAAAACCGGATGATAAGGATTCTGAAGCAGAATGTGGATTCCGATTCAACGGAGTACATCAACAGTAAACGTCTGGAGTATGCCGTCGAATTGCTAAAAGAGCATCCCGAATATAATATTGCTATTGTAGCGGAACAGTGCGGAATTAGTGTTTCTACCTTTAATAGGGTGTTCAAAAATAAGTATAAGATGACTCCAAACGATTATAGACGCACTTTGTAATGCGTTGATTTCCAGTTCTCGTGACAATATGACCGAAATTGAGGACAATATGACCGAACAAGAATCTTTTAAATTGTTGTTCTCTCAATCTATTTCCGTATTTTCGCCTGTAGCAATAAAAAACGGAACGGCTTATGATAAAGAAAATTATGACATCCTATATCTCCTATTTGGATGAGTACCTTCGCCGGAAGTTCCTGCAACCCGAAGGTGTGGCAGAAGTAGGAGTTATCAGCAGTAGTACTGATGAAAAGCCTTGCAAACTGATTGTGTCACTTGTTAACATCGAACGCGAAACGGCAGGAGGCATTTCAGCAGGTTTCAGTCGTGGCGGTTCGGATTATGTGCGGACTTATCCGCCGCTGTTACTGAACTTGGACTTGATGCTTGCTGCCATATATGACGAGAAACGGTATGCCGAATCATTGTCCGTTCTGCATGAAGCATTACTTTTTATCCAGTCGCATCCCTCTTTCGAACTGGACGGGCAGAAATATACGGTAGAAATTGTAACGTTGTCGGCGCAGGATATTAATAACATCTGGACCACACTGGGTGGGCAATATTATCCATCGGTAATGTGCAAGTTGCGCAGACTGGTTATAGATGCGAAGGAAGTGAAAGATAGCGGGACAACAATGAAACAGCCGGATATAAAATTCTGAAATAAAGAAAGGACATGGAGCGATTTGTTACATTCATTGATATAAGGGTAGTACATGGTTACTATAGCGACATGCCGGGTTGCTTTCTGTTTCGGCCTATGGCAGAAACAGAAAGGCTGATGCGTAATCGGGGAGTGTTGATTCGACATACCCAAAAAGGTTGCCAGTTTCTGATAGAAGACGGTTGTGCCGGATTTCTAAGTGGTGATGAATTGGAGCTGGCTTTGCAGATACAAGATAACAATTTTGCTCTTGTAACGCAATTGGACGATTATCGTCCGCAAGCGTTTTACTGGTTGGATTTGTCGGAAGATAGTCAGGAAATAGATGTAATTTCTGCCCTTGTGCCTACGAAAGAACAAAAGAAGATATCCTATTTTTGCCACATTACTATCAAGCTGACAGACAAGATGCTGGAAGAAGCAAAAGCTGGAATACCACTGGAATACTTGCTTGGCTTTCGTAAGGCAGCTTACTGGTGGGAATACTTGTTTGTACCCCGTCCTGGGAACATAGACGAGTCAAAGACGTTTTTGCTGGAAGATCTCAAAGGGAAGGTTTTCTTTACACTTCCTGAAAAACACACAAATCCCTCTTTCGGAGGAATGGTGTGGCGGTTTTTTTCTACGTCCCCCATTGTGTGCCGAAAATATCAGGATTGTGATCTTCAACTGTCTGAGGTGCTGACGGAAGAACTCTCCAAACAGCTTTCTAATGCGTTTTCCAGAGATATACAACCGAAGGACTTTTTTAGTTTGCCACTTAAAGAACTGTCTGGGTTACTTCCCAAGATTCTTGCTGATAAATCGCTGAAAAAACGGATTGTAAGCCGATTCATTTCCTGTCCGCAGCCAGGGAAATTCCAAACGAAACAACGGGGCTGCATCCGGGAAATCTGTTATATCTAAAAGATATTGGCTATACTGGTTTAATCTTACTAAAATAAAATTGTATGGGAAACATGAAAACACCCGGCGTTTATATCATAGAGAAGAACGCCTTTCCGAACTCGGTGGTAGAAGCGCCGACCGCTATTCCGGCTTTTATCGGCATAACGGAAAAGGCTCAGAGTGGGAATGATGATCTGACTGGTATTCCTTGGAAAATATCGTCGATGACGGAGTATTTACAGTATTTTGGCGGAGCGCCGGAACTGAAGTTCAATGTGGATATAAAAAAGTTTTTCTATCTGTCGGAAGGCCAGAAAAGGGCTGAACCTAAGAAGACATTGAAGAAAACTTTAGTAGAACCTGTATCCAAAATATTTAAATATTGTGTATGTCCTGAGGGAGAAGCCGGGAAAGTGACATTCGATACAGCCAATGTTGGTACGGAAACAGAAGCAGGGGGAAATGGAGAAGACACACCTGTCGGATATGCTTTCTATGTAGATGGAGAAAACAAATATACTTTGTACTACAATATGATGCTGTTCTTTGCTAATGGCGGCAGCACTTGTTATGTAGTATCCATGGGAGATTATGGTGACAGTAAAAATAAGCTGGATGATAAGAAAGTGGAAATAGCTTTGAATGCTTTGAAGAAAATACAGGAAGTGACCATGATTGTAGTACCGGAGGCAGTAGAAACTGAGACCTGCAGTAACATTCAACAATTAATGCTGAAACATTGTGGAGAAATGGGTAACCGCTTTACTATTTTGGATATGCCGCCTAAGTATCCCGACAATAGTCCGTTGGATACCCGTGTAGAAACTTTCCAAGGAAATATCGGCAGTAATTACTTGTCTTATGGGGCGGCTTACTATCCGTGGTTGAATACTTCAGTTTTGGGTGACAGGGATTTGGATGGTGGAATGTTCTCATGGACTATGAATGCGGATGTATACGCCAATATAGTAAAATTCTCGCAGATTGACAGCCAGTTGCAGAAAATAGTGGATTTCTTTCTGAAAACGACTATCCTATTTGAAGAGGATAAAAGCAAAGAAAATGAAACAGTGACAATCGGAGGAAAGAAATATAAATATGAAGAGGTGAAAGAAGAGGATTTGAAGAAGGATTTGGGTGAAAAGTTCACTGTGACAGTAAAGGAAGATTTAGCGGCAACTCCCCACAAGAAAACCATTACTCTTTTATCGCCTGATGCAGTTGATAAGAATGATTTCCATCAAGCATTGGTAAGCGGTTCCATCCTTTATCAGCAAGCTATGAAAGCTGTGAAAAAATATCTAAACCTGCTTCCTCCTTCTGCCGCAATGGCGGGTATCTACACTATGGTGGACAACAGCCGCGGTGTATGGAAAGCTCCGGCAAACGTGACACTGAACTACGTGGATAGTACGACAGAAGATATCGACGATGAACAGCAGGCAGGCCTGAATGCACCGATGAACGGAAAAGCCATCAACGTGATACGGCCTTTCCGGGGTGAGGGTATCAAAGTATGGGGAGCACGCACACTGGACGGAAACTCGTTGGATTGGCGCTACATCAATGTACGTCGCACCCTGCTCTTTCTCGAAGAATCCGTGAAGAATGCTTCCCGTGCCTACGTGTTTGAACCGAACGATGCGGGCACATGGATTAACATGAAGTGTATGATAGAGAGTTTCTTGCGCAGCGTATGGAAGCGCGGCGGACTGGCAGGTGCGACACCCGAGGATGCCTTCAGTGTACATGTGGGGCTGGGTGATACAATGACGGCAGATGATATTTTGGAAGGTATCATGCGCATCACTGTACTAGTAGCTGTCACGCATCCGGCGGAATTCATCGAAATCACCTTCCAACAGCAGATGCAGAAAAACTGATAACCTATTGTTAAACTAAAAGATCTAAAATTATGGGAGAATACAAAACCCCGGGCGTTTACATCAAAGAGAAGAACGCTTTTCCTAATTCCGTGGTAGAGGCAGAAACTGCTATCCCGGCATTTATCGGGCTGACTGAAAAAGCCGAGAACGGAACGGAATCGTTGCTGAACAAGCCGGTAAAGATTTCATCAATGACGGAATACAACATGTATTTCGGTGGTGCACCAATACTGAAGTTTATGCTGTCGGTTGAAAGCGGAGTCGTTAACGAAGATGAAAAGACTTTGTTGGTCTGTAATAAAGGTAAAAATGTCAGTCTAAAGGCTGTGCGGCAAGGTGATTTATACACTTTGTACTATAACCTAGTTATGTTCTTCGCCAATGGCGGTGGTACTTGTTACATTGTGTCGGTAGGTGATTACAACACTGGCGTATTGGACAAGAATGTCATAAAGAATACGGTGCTTCCCGGATTGAAGAAAGTGCAGGATATTACCATGCTGGTAGTTCCTGAAGCTGTGAATACGAAGGATTGTATGAATATTTACACGGATATATTGGCACATTGTGAAGAACAAAATCGTTTTGCAATAGTGGATATCCCATCGCTCGGTGATAAGGCAGTCGATACGTTTCGTGATACCATCGGTGGTAACCATCTTTCGTATGCAGCGGCTTACTATCCTTGGCTGGAAACATCTGTGTTATCTGACAATGACATTAACGGTGAGATGTTGATATGGAATTATACGTCGGTTCCCGACTTGACTTCATTTGTAGACAAGGCAAATTTGAAGTCTGGAGAAGATACTCCGATGGAAAAGTATGTAAATATATGCTTTGGTAAGATCAACACAAAGAAAGACGGTGAAACAAAACTGAGTGATGACGATGTCAACCGGACAAAGAACGACTTGCATAATGCTCTGTTACAAAACTGGCCGGAATATAAGTTGTTGACAAAGAAAGTGAAAGACTATCTGAACCTGCTTCCACCTTCGGCTGCCATGGCAGGTATTTATACGATGATAGACAACACACGCGGTGTTTGGAAAGCTCCGGCCAATGTTTCCGTTAACTATGTGAACAAACCTTCGATAGTTATTGACGACAAGGCGCAGGAAGAACTGAATATGCCGATGAGCGGCAAGGCCATCAATGCCATCCGCTCTTTTGTAGGTGAAGGCGTCAAGATATGGGGGGCCCGCACATTGAACGGAAATTCACAAGACTGGCGTTACATCAACGTGCGCCGCACAATGAGTTTCCTGGAGCATTCTGTGAAGAATGCCGCCCGTGCCTACGTGTTCGAACCCAATGATGCCAACACGTGGATTAACATGAAGTGCATGATAGAGAACTTCCTGCGTAGCGTGTGGAAACGCGGTGGACTGCCCGGTGCCGTCCCTGAAGATGCATACAGCGTACACGTCGGGCTGGGGGATACTATGACGCCGGAAGATATATTGGAGGGTATCATGCGCATTACAGTGCTGGTAGCTATATCACGTCCGGCTGAGTTCATTGAAATCACCTTCCAGCAGCAGATGCAAAAAAGTTGAGATTTATCAGGACTTAAATAATTAACAATTAAAAAATAGAATATTATGGCAGAAGATGGAGCAGCACAGAGTGCGAGTACACAGGCATGGCCGTTACCGAGTTTTTATTTCAAAGTATCAGTTACCGATGTAGGGGATATTTCGTGTAGTGAAGTATCAGGCCTTGAAACAGAATATGATATGATAGAGTATCGTGCAGGAGACAGTCCGATTTTTACTAAACAGAAAATGCCGGGCATGAGGAAGACCAGTGACGTAACCTTGAAGAAAGGCGTCTTCAAAGATGACAAGGCAATGTGGGACTGGATTAACGGTATCAAGTTGAATACGATTAAGCGTGCAACGGTTACGATTAGCTTACTGGACGAATCTGGTAACCCTGTGAAAACTTGGGAATTGACCAATGCGTGGCCCAAGAAAATCACAGTGGAAGGTTTCAAAGCGGACGGCAATACGGCAGCAATAGAAACCTTGATTCTGGCACACGAAGGAGTAAACGTCAAGTAGTATGACAGACAAGGCTGCATCAGAATGGACGCTTCCTGTGAGTTTCTACTTTTTGGTGGAATTTCAGAGTAAGTTTGATCGCTTCCAGACCTCATTCACAGAAGTGTCCGGTCTGAATATGCAGTTGAATACGGAAGAAAAACCTAGTGATGCAGGAATGTGGATTAAAATGCCCGGTGGAACCAAATATGGGAACATAACCCTTAAGCGCCCTGTTCCGCTGTCAAGCGATGATACTTTTACCCAATGGGTTGATAAATGCTTGCAGGCAGACAAGGGTAAGAAGATGATTCCTTACGACATGATTGTAAAGTTGTTAAGCAAAGATGGAAAACCACTGATGGGATGGAAATGTTCGCATACATATCCCACACAGTGGAGTCTGGATGCTCTGAATGCAGAAAAAAGCGGGCTGGCTACAGAATCAATCATTATGAGTTGTAACCGGATGGATCGTATAAAAATTTAGAATTAGGTACTATGACTGTTATCATTAAGGAAATGCGTATACGTACTGTGGTAGAAAAACGCGTCGTCACGGAAGCGGAACTTCCGGAAGAAATCATTCGAAAGATAGAGAACCGCGTGCTGGATAGGCTGTCCGAAGAGGAAAGAATGGAGCAGTCTGCCGGTCGGCGACTGAAAAGGAACGAGCGGTAACAACGGGAGGAAGTTACAATTTAAGAGAAGTAACATGGGAAAGATGGTCATTACAGCCTATACGGACGGTGATTTCAACAATGAATGTAAATCTGCGCTGGAATTGCCTGTCAATCCGGCTAAGGTAAAGCTCGCCAAAGGGATCCGTTATGCGGAGGATAAACAGTTGGGCAGTCTGAATGGGTCGAATGTTTATGTGCGCTATCAGCCTGAATCTTTTAGTTTCGACTGTCTGTTCGACATGACCAACGCCATGGAAGACGATGACGAGAAAAAGCCCGTACACGATGCGGTGGACGAACTTGAAGAACGGCTGTACGATTATAACACCGAAGGTCATCGCCCCTCGTTTGTCAAGGTTCAATACGGTGACATTACTTTCTTCGGTCAGCTCAAGACGTTGGAAACGGAATACACTCAGTTCGACTCGGACGGCATCCCGCTCCGTGCCGAACTGAAGGTGACATTGACAGGCTATTGCAGCCAGAAAGAAGAGAAGAAGCATTTTTCTAAACGCTCGCCTGACGTGTCGCGGCTGGTCACAATGAAAGAGGGACAGACATTGGCTGCTCTTTGCTATGAAGTTTACGGTGACCCGCTCCTGGTGGGGCAAGTTGCAAGATTTAATAATTTGAATGGCTACAGGAGTATACCGGCAGGTACGGAAATTCTGTTGCCGATGTTAAAAAAAGAATGAAAATATGGCAGAATCACCTTCTGTAAACAAAGATCGTGTATTGTCTTGCTCCGTCTATTGTAATGGGACGAAGCTAAAAGATACTTATTCATTAGTGTCCGCCACCGTGCGGTTGGAACTGAACCGCATTGGTAAGGCTACGTTGAAATTCAATGCCGGGGATATGAACAAGCAAACTTTCGACGAGAGCGACGCCAGCTTGTTCAAACCTGGCAACAGTATCCGTCTGGATGCAGGTAGTACAGAAAAGGAAGAAACATTGTTTGACGGTGTAATCATAGGGCTGCGCATTATGACAAGCAAGGACTTCCGTTCCTATATGGTGGTAGAATGTCGTGACCATGCTTATTCCGCTACTCAGGGACGCAAGAACTGCATTTTCGAGAAGAAAAAGGACAGCGACATCATCAAGGAAGTGCTCTCTGCTTATGGTAGAGTGGAGGTGGACGGAACGGCTTACCAGCACCCCACACTCGTACAGTACTATTGTTCGGACTGGGATTTCGTCCTTTCACGTGCTGATGCCTGCGGACTGTTTGTCTTCACCGAAGGCAGTAATATAAAAGTGAAAAAGCCGGAAGTAAGTGGGGCACCTGTGCTGACAATAACCTACGGCACGGATATCACCGCCTTCGACCTTGAACTCACTGCTGACGATCAGTTCGCGCAGTATGAGGCGGTGTCATGGTGCCCCAATACGCAGAAAGCGGTCAGGGTATCCGCCTCCACACCCTCGCTTAACAAACAGGGTGACCTGCAGCCGAAAAATATAGCTACAGGTGACAGCCTGCTGCTCCAGACCGATGCGCCGACAGATGAAAAGGCATTGAAACAATGGGTGGACGGTATGGCGCTGAAAGCAGGACTGGCACGCTATCAGGGCTCGTGCAGCTTCTACGGCTCCGCAAAGGTGAAACCTGGCTGTATCATCGAACTGAAAGGCTTGGGTAAGCGGTTTAACGGCAATCTGTTTGTAGGCTCAGTAACACACAGCATTGAGAACAACGAATGGATAACTGAAGCTGGCGCAGGCGTATCCCCCCTGAATATTACCGATGAAACAGATGTACTATCTCCTCCTGCTTCCGGTTTCTTGCCCGGTTTGCAGGGGCTTCATACAGCAGTGGTGAAGAAACTGGAGGGTGACCCTTTGAAAGAATGTCGTATACAGGTGGAATTGCCATGGATGGATGGACGGAATAAGTTGCTTTGGGCACGCTTTTCCACGATGTATGCCACTGGTGGTATGGGCACATTCTTCCTGCCTGAACCGGGCGACGAAGTAGTGGTAGGTTTCATGAATCAGGACCCCGGACACCCTGTGATCCTCGGCTCGCTGTATGGTGAGAAGCACAGACCTCCTTACGAGTACGAAGGGAAGAACAATACGAAAGCTATTGTTACTCGCGAAAAGTTGCGGATAGAGTTCAATGAGGAAAAGAAAATCATAACGATTTCCACCCCCGGAAAGAATACAGTGGAAATCAATGACGACGGAAAGTACATCAAACTGGCCGATCAGCACAAGAATGAGATTGTGATGGACAGCAGTGGCATTTCCCTTTCGTCATCAAAAGATATAAAGCTGAAAGCGAAGGGGGGTATCACGATGGATGCTACTTCCAAAATAAGCGGCACCGCCAAATCGGATATCAGCTTGGAAGGGATGAATGTGAAAGTACAGGCAAAGGTAGGTGCATCTGTTAAAGGTAACGCTACTGCAGAACTATCGGCTTCGGGACAGACTACGGTCAAAGGAGCGATGGTGATGATAAACTAAATGGTCAATGATAAACGATTTTTAAATATAAGAATTATGCCACCGGCAGCAAGAATAACTGATATGCACACCTGCCCTATGCAGACTCCGGCGTTTCCCTCGCCGATACCTCATGTGGGTGGACCGATAACCGGTCCGTGTGTGCCAAATGTATTGATAGGGAAACAACCGGCAGCCGTCGTAGGCGACATGTGCGTTTGCGTGGGGCCACCGGATGTGATAGTGAAAGGATCGTCCACCGTGATGATAGGCGGCAG